>NZ_JRGL01000136.1 GCF_000764655.1 Aeromonas aquatica | reverse complement strand
CGGCAAGCTGGCAACTGGGTGACCAGCGAGGTTATGGGATGGGGAGTTGTGAGTTCATGTTGTGCGAGACGACGCTGGCGCAAGGTGAGCAGTGGGAAGAGAGACAGCAGGTGTTGAAAGGCTTGGGTATCCATGATGGTGGCCTTCAGGGTGATGACCTACTTCAAGGTTAGCCTTTCAACACGTAATTGGGACAGAGCCTTACGAAAGCCGTACATATCGGGACGCTTGACCACCAGCACGGAGGCACGTTCCGAGTAATCGGCATGGACCAAGTAGTTGACCAACGCTTCACATAAGGCGATATGTACCGGAGTGTCGCTCTTGCGCTGCCCTTCAACCAACTGGAAGGGGATCTTCAAATCCGTGGTCAGCTTCTGGTAAGCCTTGCGGTAGAAGTCAAACAGATTGCCAGACCAAGTCGATCCACCCAGCGAGCTTCGGTTTTGGCTTCCGGCCTTTCCTGATAATCGACAAAGTAGTTCGAGCGGCAGCGGTAATGGCCTCCCAATGACCAAACATCAGCACACCGGCGAGGGTGATACCCTCCTTGCCATTTTCCCGATCCTTACGCCAACCGCCGATCACCCTGAAAAACTCGAAGAGATCGAGATCCAGATAGGCGTGGTGGGGGTTGTGGGCCGAAAGCAGATTGCGATAAACCCCCAAGCTATCGAGGTCAATATCCTCGGAAAAGTGGTAATGCTCGGAGAGGATCTCACTATCTCGGCTGTCATGGAGTTGCTCGGCCAACATGCGTTTGACGGTCTCATCGTGCAGACGCAAATAGGTATTCCCGAACGGTATTTTCTTCAGATTGACCGGCTTCTGTCTGCGTGACGCAGATGGAATATGGATGGCAATCACCGATTTACCCGCCAGTTGCACAATCTGCACATGTTGCTCGGAGAGAAGGCTGACGCTGACCTTGTCCCTATCGTTGAGCTGATTGAATAGATCCTGCTTGACCTTTTCCGACTCGGTGAGGCCGACAGGGGTGAAGGTACACTCCTGCTCAGCGACTCCAAGGATCACTCAGCCGCCGCGACTGTTGGCCATAGCTGAATAGCTGGACCAGAAATCCTGCGGCAAGGCACCTTTCCCGTCCCGGCCACCAGCCACCAGCCACCAGCCAGCTTTGTCGCAGGATACCTCCTTGGAAAAAGCTTTTCCGCTTCGCGAGCCGATTCAAATCGTGGATTTCTTCGCAGGTCCCGGAGGGCTGGGCGAAGGCTTTGCCTCATCAGGCAATGGTAAGCGACTAGATATCGTCGTTTAGGTTGAGATGGACCCCGTTGCCCGTGAAATCTTGAGGCTAAGGGCATTCTATCGCCGGTTGAGGCTGGCTAATTATGAAGGTTCACGCAGCCTGCGCAGGCGACACCTCGCGGTATTTTCATTACACTCTGACATAATGTAACATTTGGCGCCCGGTTGACGATTCGTAAAGCCGGGCTGCGTCGCGTGGTATGAATAGGCCTGAACCGCCGTCGTTCCGCGCTCCGCGCAGCTGGTCTTGGCGCATATTCCCTATGAGAGATACCGGATGTCCATCCAAACCGAGCTGCGCAAATCGCAGCCCAGCAATACCTACGAAAAGCCCATTACCCCTGCTGCAGACCTGTCCCCCTCGACTGGCAAAAATTCCCGCGCCTCGACCCCAGACGACGAGCTGATCCGCAGCAAGCTGCGGCGTATTCAGGAAGGCGGCGAAATCCGCTACATGGACATGTTCGCAGGCTGTGGCGGCATATCCCTTGGCTTCCTGACCGCCGGATTTACGCCGGTCGCATCGATCGAAATGGACCCGTGGGCTGCGAAGTCGCACGGAGCCAACTTCGGCTCGCACTCGGTCGGGGGTGACAAGGAAGCGCACCACGCCCCGCGCGACGCGGTAATCGAAACCGCTGACACTGTCTTCGGCGCTCTCGGGCTGCAGGGTGCCACGGACCGTCATATCGATGTCCTCGTCGGCGGGCCACCCTGTCAGGCGTTCGCCCGTGTAGGCCGGGCTAAGCTCCGCGAGCAGGCCCGCTTGCGTGAAGAGGTGACCGCAAACCAAGCCTTCCTGGTGGATGGACGGGTCAGCCTGTGGGAGCGCTACGTCGCATTCATCCGGGCGACAAAGCCTGTTGCGCTTCTGATGGAGAACGTGCCAGACATCCTCAACCATGGCGGCACCAATGTTGCCGAGCTCGTTTCCAAAAGCCTTGCCGAAGAAGGCTACGATGTAGCCTACACACTGCTGAATTCCGTCTGGTACGGCGTTCCGCAGATGCGGGAGCGGATGATTCTGATCGGCTTCCATCGTTCGACCGGCATCAAGCCAAGATTTCCTGTGCCAACGCACCATTTGATTCTGCCATCCGGCTACACCAGTTCCAAAAGTGCTGCGAGGCGGGTTATCAAAGCCGAAGGCTCGGCGCACCACCGCTGGATTCCCGATCCAGCTCCCGACTCTCCCGCGGCCACATCGGCCTCTGATGCGCTGGCAGATCTGCCGCACCTGTACGCTGAAGAAATGCTTCGCTCGGGTGCCATTCGTCGCGGGGCGAAAGACCCATCAGAACCTGTCGAGTACACAGCAGAAAAACCGTCGACTGCCTATTCGCGACTGATGCGGGAGTGGCACGGATTTGCGACTAGGTCTACGACTGGTCACGTTTTCCGATATCTGCCACGTGACTACAAGATCTTCGCCGAGATGCAGCCTGGCTGGGAGTACCCGCAGGTACATGCCTATGTAGAGCAGAAAATTGCGGACTGGCTTGCCGACCGCAGAAGACTCGGTTTGCCCACCGACCCGAGAAACGCAGACGTCAGCACATACATCATGTCCTGGCGCATCCCGTATGACCCGGGAAAGTTTCCGAACAAGTGGTGGAAGCTCCGCGCCGATGCCCCGGTACGTACGCTGATGGCGCACCTCGGCAAGGACTCTTATTCCCACATCCACTTCGACTCGAAACAGGCACGTACTATAACCGTCCGTGAGGCTGCGCGGCTCCAGTCATTCCCTGACGGCTTTGTTTTCAAAGGATCGATGAACCCGGCATTCAAGCAGATTGGCAACGCCGTGCCACCACTCTTTGCCTATGCCATCGCTCGTGGAATGCGGGAGTGCCTGGATGCACCGGAGACTCAGGACATGCGTGTGGAATTGTTCGATTTGGATCCATCACAAATCAAGACGATAGAGGGCAGGAAATGAAGTTCACCATTCTCCGACTGCTGACTCATTCCGAACTCGGCATGTTTCATGAGTACCGCCGCCAGGGAAAGGAACGCGCCAAACAGCGTTCCATCAACTTCGACTGGGACGTCGTCGGCAAAGTTTTTCCTTCAGCAGAGAACCCGGACACCATCCCTATCGCCTGCCGGCGTCTCGAAGACGAAGGCACCGTGGTTGAGATTGCTTCATGGCTCAAGCGGCAGCACAAAAATTGGAGATTCGAAGGCGATTGCCCGAAAAGCTCCTTCTACAGTTTCGTCGACCCAGGCGTCCTGTTCGCGATGGTAGTTGATGCCTCGAGCACCCCGGCCAATGCATCCTGGGTTGTCATCCCGGCAGACCACCCAGCCCGCTCTTCGATCCTGAGCCATGGGGAGAGCGCCCAGCTCGGCAAATCCGCAATGATTGCGTTGTACGGTGAGGAAGGCCAGCACTGCCAGGCAGTGCTCTCGGATCACTTCCCGCAGCTATTCAAGGAGGCAGAAACAGTGTCCGTGACGTCACAAAAAGAAAACGACATCAACCGCAACGATGATGACGCCGCACCGGACCCGCTCGGTCTCTTCAAGATCCTGGCTCGTGCCGGGCACAGCCTGCCCAGCGCCGTGGCCGATCTGGTGGACAACAGCCTGTCGCATGGCGCTCGGGAGATCAACATCACCTTCCCGAATCCCAATGCGGGCGGCCGGTGGATGTGCATTCGCGACGACGGCACAGGCATGACTCCATCGGGTCTGCGCGACGCCATGAAGATCGGGCACCAGCGAGAATATGACGACGGCGATCTGGGCAAGTTCGGCTATGGGCTGAAGGGGGCGGCCTGGTCCCAGGCCGATCGACTGACGGTCGTATCGAAAGCTGCCGGAAACGAGAGCACGACACTCACCTGGGACAAGGACCATCTTGCCAAGACGCGCCGCTGGGAGCTTCTGAGCGACCCGGTAGCTCCCGAGCATGCCTCGGCAGTGGACATCGGCGACTCGGGCTCGGCCGTGCTGCTCACGCAGATGCGCCCCTCGATGGAGCCTGCGAGAGGCAGGGCAGATTCTCCCTACGCGCAGGAACTCGCTGCCATCAAGTCACACCTCGAACTGGTCTTCCACCGGTATCTTGAAGGCAAGGCGCGCGGGCGCGAGAAGGTAGTCATCCGGCTGAACGATGACGTTCTGCGTGCCAACAACCCTATGGGACACCCGCTGACGAAAGAGTACGACCAGCATCGCATCGAGCTTCCCGGCGCTTCTCCGGACAAGACGCCTACCCTCTATGTTCGTGCGTACGTCACGCCAAATGAGGAAGAGTTCGACGAATACATCAAGGATCTGCCGCCGCTGGAACAACGCGTCGAACGCGACCGCCACTCCCTGAATGGCCGCGCAAACGATGCTCAGGGCCTGTACTTCTATCGACTTGACCGTCTTATCAAATGGGGCGGCTGGGAAGATCTCTTCGCCAAGGATGAGCACACCAAGCTGATTCGTGTCGCAGTCGACTTCGACAGGCTGGCTGATGAGCAGTTGCAGGTAGATATCAGCAAGCAGCTCATTCGCCTGCCCTTTGCGATCACCAAGCCCCTCGGAGACCTGCTGAAGAGCCCTCGCGCAGCAGCCCGCTCCCGGTACAACAAAAAGGAAAAAGCTGCGCCGACTCCGAAAGGAGGCGGCAAGACTGTGTCGCCGGCCGGCACACCAGCGCCAGGCGGCTTCTTGCCTCCGACGACAGCAGCGGGAGGTTCTCCCGTGGCGGCACCTGCTCCGGCCCCGGCTGCAAAGAAGGACAGAACTTCAATCCGCCTTGTCAGCAGCGGCGACAAGCCATGGCAACGCAAGACCGGGTTCAAGGGGGAGGAAGTCGAGGTCACCCCGCTGATGCCGACGCTGGTGACGCTCGTACAGCTCATCGACAAGGATGCCGAGGTCAAGACGGCTCTGTCTGAATTCCTTCGCGCATTGGAGTCGGCCGGAGTTCCGGACCAGCTGACGGACAAGGTCTGATGAAGGTCCGGCTTCCGCTTCCCCTTACACTGAAGCCCAGGCTGGCCCTGTGGACCGATGCAACCGCCTGGACCAACTGGTCCCGGCATGAAGCCTATCTGCGGGCCCAGCCCAAATGGAAGCCGCACCAGATTGCGTCGGTCGCGGAAGAGTCACTGCGGATCATCTCGAAGACCACACCGGTAAGTCGCCCGGAATTCCAGTGCCGGGGTCTGGTCGTCGGCTACGTTCAGTCCGGCAAGACCGCCAACTTCACGGCTGTGGCAGCACGCGCAGCCGATGTCGGCTACCGCCTGATCATCGTTCTTTCAGGCATTCACGATTCACTGCGAAACCAGACACAGAAGCGCCTAGCTCTGGAGCTGGCCGGGACCGGCGTCGACTGGATCACGCTGACCGATGAAGCTTCAGACTTTCGTGAGCCAGAGGTGGCCGACGGATTCGCATCTACCGGTACCGTTCTGATCGTCGCGAAGAAGATCACGCCGATCCTGAAACGGCTCAACGAGTGGTTCGGCAAACTCGAAGGCCGGCTCGCTGATGTACCCGTTCTTCTCATCGATGACGAAGCCGATCAGGCCTCGATCAATACACGCGGAAATCGGCGCGACCCCAGTATCGACACCGACATCGAACCGGATGACGACACGGCCCCGTCACTGACCAACGCCCTGATTCGCGACATTCTCCGAAAGATTCCGAGGGCCACATACATCGCCTACACGGCTACGCCATTCGCCAACATCCTCATCGACCCAGACGCCAGTGACAGTCAGGTCGGCGAAGACCTGTTCCCCAAGGACTTCGTCGTGCAGCTTCCGCGGCCGGACGGCTACACCGGTACGGAAGAGCTTTTCGGCGTCAGCTCGCAGGGCCGCGATGTACTACGCCATGTAGACGCGGCAGATGTGAAGGCTCTGAAGCCGAAGCTGCGCAGAAAGGGTGAGGCGATTGTTGCCCGGGGACCGCTGGATCTTCCCCAGTCGCTCGCCGATGCCCTCCTAACATTTGCACTTGTCGGCGCCATCAGACTGCAGCGCGGCCAGATGGGTAAGCCGAACACGATGCTGGTGCACGTATCCCATCTCCAGAAGGATCAGTTGCGCATTGGAGGGGCGATTGAGGAACAGATCCGCAACTGGTTCCATCATGAGAGCGCCGAACCCGGCGTGCTCAAACAGATGTTTCGGTCAACGCTCGCAGGGCTGGGACCGGTAGATCTGCCTTGCAGCGACGAGGTTCTATTGGAAGAGGCTGTCACGAACTTGGCTCGTCTGGTCGTCGTTGTTCTCAACAGCACGACGGGCGATGAACTGGAATACGACGCTAAGCCTGGACGGCAGCTCGTTGCAGTGGGCGGCAATCGGCTGTCGCGCGGATTGACGCTTGAGGGACTGACGATCGCCTACTTCCTGCGCACCACAACGCTGGCGGACGCTCTGCTGCAGATGGCCCGCTGGTATGGTTTCAGGGCTGGCTATGAAGACCTGATCCGCATCTGGACGACCGAAGGCATCGCTCAGTGGTTTGTGGAGCTGGCGCTAGTCGAAGAATCCCTGCGTGACTCCATAACGGCACTGAACAAGGCCGGCCGCAGGCCTGACCAGATGGCCATTCGGATGCGCGCCCATTCAAAGCTCCTGCTCACCAGCAAGAGCAAGAGCAGGATGCAGACGGATGATGCACGGTCATGGTCTGGCGAAAACCCGCAGACGATTCTGTTTCCCATGCAGGACCGGGAGTTGCTTGAACGGAACTTGGACTTGGCGTCCGCCCTACTGCGACAGTACCCCCCGACACAGGATGCATACGGTGGCGCCATAGCACACGATGTACCGGCCGAGGACGTCGCACTGTTCCTGAGGCGTTATAAAGGGCACCCGAACAGCATAGCATTTCAGGGCGCGGAGATTGCCGATTGGATCCTGTGGCGAGCCGAAGCGGGAGAGCTAACGAACTGGGCCGTGTTCGTAGCCAACCCGCAGCGGGAACGACAGGTACTCCTAGGTGGAAGGCCTTTCGGCCTTGTTCGACGTTCGTTGCAGGCCAACGAGTCGATCGGCATCTTGATCGATCCACGCCATGAAGGCGTCGACCTGCATGGCGGACCGGAGAACTACCGCGCTGGCTCAGGCTTCAATGCACGGGCAATGCGCGAGGACCGACCCGCGCAGCAGGGCCTGCTCCTGCTCTACCCCCTAGATCCCGAACCGCTCCGTGCGCCAACACAAGCAGTGCTAGGCCTCGCGCTTTCGCTGCCCCGCACTGCGGACGGCGAACAACGGCTTGTCGTGAACCGTGGGGTACGCAATGGTTGAGATCACGCAAGACCGTTGGGCAAGTCTGCGCGAGCAGCGACCTCCGCACGAGGACATCTACGAACAGGCGGCCGAAGACCTCGAAACAGCGTTGATCGGAGTATCAGACGACGGACGCCTGCACCTGCTGCTGGCCATAGATGTCGCCCCGCAAAACCTACCGCCGGACCTGCAGAGCCTTCAGGTCCGCATCCTGGAAGGCGGACGGACTTGGCTGGACGTTTCCGCACGCAGCCACCACGAAGAACTACTTACGCTGGTAGCCAACAAGGTCCTCCACGCCATCCACATTGAAGGCCGCGATCCTGCTGTCTCGGTTGAGCGCATCATCGACGATATGCGTGCGGCATTGCGCCCGCTCGCACCTGAACTGAGTGTGGCAGAGCAGATCGGTCTTTTCGGCGAGCTTTGGGTGCTGTCCAACGTGTTACTCCCGACCATCGGCCCGCGCGTCAGCCACCTTTGGAGCGGCCCTGAAAGGGAGCGTCATGATTTCGTCGGGCAGGGCGTCCACGTAGAAGTGAAGACCACCACGCGATCGGAACCGAAGCACGAAATATCCCGTTTCGATCAGCTGAAAGCACCCGCCAGCAAGCGCCTACTGTTTGTCAGCGTCATGCTGGAGCGCAGTCTTGGCGGCGACGAAACGCTGGCAGACCGCGTCGATGAAATTCGGGAGAAGCTGGCATCCGATGGGCGTGCGCTAGATGTTTTCGATTCACGCTTGGCACAACTCGGCTGGCACGAGGACCTACGACAGACAGGCGCACTCCTCCGGTTCACATTCCGCGATGTCCACGTCTTCGAAGTTGCCGGTAACTTTCCCAGACTCCCAGATGACTACGTCCCGCCACTCGGTGTAACAGGCATTAGGTACAGCATCAATGTCGGCAGCCTGCCGTCGCTCGACGTATCGGAAGTTCAGGAGGTTCTTCTAACCGCCTAACGCGTCACAGCAAAATCTGCGCTGCCGTACACCGCGGCAGGTTGGAGTCGCTTGTGCGCAGGGTTGTTTGCAGACCTTCTCTAGCTTTCCCGTAGTCTCCGGTAGGCAATCTCATCGTTGGCCGGTTCGCGGTTGGCCGCCCCGGTGGCTTGGTGCTGTGAAGCTGGTTCAGTTACACCACGTCTAGGGAAGGTGCGAACAAGTCCCCAATATGAGTTCATGAGCCCCACTTGGCATCAAGGATGAGGTTCAGCATGAATCACCAGCTCACCTTCGCGGATTGCGAGTTCAATGAAAAACGCAGCAAAACCCGCAAAGAGATATTCCTGGCTCGCATGGACGCGTTGCTACCATGGTCGATGATGCTGGGGGTCATCGACCCCGTCTACCCCAAGGCAGGGAACGGGCATCGTCCCTACCCTCTCGATACCATGTTGCGCATTCACTGCATGCAGCAATGGTATAACCCCAGCGACAGCTCCATGGAAGATGTGCTCTATGAGATTGCCTCGATGCGTCTGTTTGCCAAACTCTCGCTGGACCTGGCTATCCCTCATCATGAATGTTCGCCATCTGCTGGAGCGGCACCAGTTGACCCGTCAGCTATTCGAGACCATCAACCTGTGGCTATCCGAGGCCGGTATCATGATGACCCAGGGTACACTGGTCGATGCCACCATTATCGAGGCGCCAAGCTCGACCAAAAACACGCGTGAGCAACGTGACCCCGAGATGCACCAGACCAAGAAGGGCAATCAGCTCATATCGGAGTCGATGCCACGAGTGGCTTGACCCACAACCTAGTGACCACACCCGCCAACGAGCATGACCTGAACCAGGTGGGAAACTTGCTGCATGGCAAGGAGCAGCTGGTGTTGGCCGATGCCGGCTACCGGGGAGCTGAGAAACGCGAAGAGTTGGCCGACGTGAAGGCAGAATGGTACATCGCCGAGCGGCCAGGAAAAGTCAGGGAACTCAAGAAGCATGGAGGCGCCCCCGGAAGACGTAGACTTGGCCGGTTTGCCAGCGGATTACGTGATCGAAGAAGAGGCCGATGAATCCATAATGGATGAGGTCATGCCTGTAGCTAAACATTTCGAGCGGCTAGGGCGAATAGAAGGATAAAAAGGGCACTCACGCGGCTTTTTTCTGAATCGAGTGATCAAGTATCACTAAAAATTTTTAACAGTTCACTTTTACCCCACCAAACAGACTTATACGGCACAAGAACCAACCTGTTACAACATGCACCAAGGAGATCAAAAGATGCCCGTTCACCAAGCATTTATCCCTGTCCTTACGGTGATGGTGGATTACGGATGGGCGCCGTTCCTGTGGCTAAAAGAGTCGCCCAATGAACCAAGCTACGTGAACTACTGCGAATGCATTGGCGATACATATTGCGAAGATGACCTCATTTCGGAAGAACTCTGGGCACTGTTTTCTCCGTGGGCGCGTGAATTTGATCAAACCATGTATAACAGCCATGCGCTTGATCCCGATCGCTGGGACTGGGAAGCTTTTCACACGCGCGGGTTGCAACTGACACGCCTGCTCAAAGCAGAGGTGGGAGATTCGTACCGCGTGCTTTATTCCAAACCTTTTGAAGACCCCGCGTTTAAGCAGGATGAGTACAGGGAAGTCTTAGTCGATGGAACCATAGTTCCGTTCCATCCTGATCGTGATGACGCTGCCGGTTCGTAGAGTTTATTGAATCGTCTCTTCAACCTATTGACCGGACGCGAGCGGTATCACAAACGGTATAAAAACAGCGAAAATACTACATCAACATACACTAATACATTGAATTTATTGATATTACATAAAATATCCAATATTCAGATCCAGAACATCGAGTGATCCCGCGCTGTTGCTGAGCCGATTGAAGAAGCCCTCGTTAACGAGGGCTTCTTTGTTGGCATTGAATGGACAATCAGTTACCCGCGATTTGGGTTCAGCCACCGAGCAGGAAGCCGGACTTCTCTTTTGCAGGTTGGGGGGCAACCTTCAACGCGGTGGTCAGATCCTGCGCCTCTTCGCACTGGCCGCACAGCCCCTGCAGGATCTGCAGTTGCTCCTGGGCCTTCTGCCGCTCGCCGTTTTGCAGGTAGGCCTCCCCTAAGTACTCGTGGGCGCCGCGGTGTTTCGGGTCGATCTCCAGCGCCTTGTCGTAATAGGGAAAAGCCTCGGACAGCCGACCGGACTTGCGGGCCACGTAACCGGACCAGTTCCACACATCGGCCGAGTGGGATGCGCTGTGGCGCAGTTCCCTCAACTCAGCCTCCGCCTGCGACCATTGCTGCGCCTTCACCAGTTGCTCGACGTGTTGCAATTTTTGCTGGGTCATGGACCGGCCGCCGCCGTTGCTGCTGCTCCCTCCTCCTCCGCCGCTACTCCCTCCACCACCGCTGCTGCTACCACCGCCCCCCGCCGCCAGCGCCAGGCCGCTGCTGAGACACAGAATACCCACCAACAAGATGTTCAGGACTTTCATGGCTCGCCTCCACAGGTTCGATCTCAGGATCCAATTAATAGATTAGACCCCTCCCGGGCCCGAAGATGCGACGGCCACACGGCTGGTCTGCCCGTGAGAAAGGCACGCCATCCGGCCCCACGACCATAGGCCCGAGGAATTGGTTGCAAAGGGGTCATGGGGAAAGCAGGCTTGCAGGAGCGACAGGAGAAAATGGCGGGATAACACGGGCCGGCAGGCTGCCGGCCCCGGGCGTCAGTCGTTTTCCAGGCTGGCGAGGCAGTGGGACAGGGTCCGTGCCAACGCGCCCTGGTTGCGCAGCACCACGGCGCGGGCCTGCTCGCCCATCTCGCGGCGCTGGTGCTCATCGGCCAGCAGCTCGCTCACCCTGGTCCCCAGCGCGGCCACATCCGCCACCACCAGAGCGCCCCCCTGAGCCACCAGCTGGCGAGTGATGTCGCTGAAGTTGAAGAAGGCGGGTCCGGTCAGGCAGGGCTTGCCGAGCGCCGCCGGCTCCAGCAGGTTGTGGCCGCCGATGGGCACCAGGCTGCCACCGACGAAGGCCAGATCCGCCGCCGCCAGCATCAGTGGCAGCTCACCCATGGTATCGCCAAGATAAACCTTGTCGGTTGCCTCGATCACGCGGCCCTGGCCGTGGCGCCCAGAGCGCCGCACGCAGCCATAGGGCGCGCACAGCTCGGCCACCCGCTCGAAGCGCTCGGGATGGCGCGGCACCAGCACCAGTAGCGCCTCGGGATGCGTCACCAACACTCGATCGAAGGCGGCCAGCACCTGCTCGTCCTCCCCCTGATGGGTGCTGGCGGCAATCCAGACCGGTCTTCCCTCTCCCAGCTGCTGGCGCAGGGCCCGGCCCTTGGCCAACAGATCGTCATCCAGCTGGATATCGAACTTGATGGAGCCGGTCACCGCCAGCCGCTCGCGGCCTATGCCGAGGCGATGGAAGCGATCCGCATCGTCCTGGTGCTGACAGAGCAGATGGGTCAGCGGGCGGCTGAGGGCATCGAAGGCCCCCTGGAAGCGGGCATAACGCTGACAGGATCGCTTGGAGAGACGGGCGTTGAGGATGGTCACCGGCAGGTGGTACGCCTCGCAGGCCGCCAGCCAGTTTGGCCACAGCTCGGTCTCCATCACCCAGAGCGCCCGCGGCTGGAAGCGCTTGAGGAAGGCGGCGATCGCCCAGGGATAATCGAGGGGCGCGTAGCGATGCACCACCAGCTCGCCGAGTTTGGCGGCCTGCTCGGCGCCGGTGCGGGTGGTGGTGGTGAGCAATATGGGGAGATCCGGTCGCTCGGCCTTGAGGGCACGAATGAAGGGGCTGATGGCCAGGGTCTCGCCGACGCTGACCGCGTGGATCCAGAGTGGCGCCTCCTGCCCACTCGGCGGCAGCCGGCCGAGGTGCTCGGCCCAGCGCGCCCCGAAACCCGGCTTGCCCTTCTTCGGTCGATAGAGGGCCAACAGCACCAGGGGCAGGCCGAGGTGGATCAGCAGGTTGTAGAGCAGCCGATAGATCATGCTATTTACTACCGGCATCAGTAGAAGAATCTTCCACCGGCTGCAGGGCGATAGTCAGATCCCCTGCCTCGCTACGCTCCAGCCGCTTTCCCGCCGCAATGACCTGGTCCGGCATCAACTCGATCAGACACTTGAGGTGGCCGAACTTGCAGGTGCGCTTGAAACAGGGCCGGCACTCGATATCGGTGTGCACTATCTCGACCCTGTCCGCCAGCGGCGGCGTGTAGAGCGGTGAGGTGGAGCCATAGACCCCGATCAGCGGCCGGTTGAGGGCGGCGGCGACATGCATCAGGCCGGAGTCGTTGGCGATGACCCGCCCCGCCAGCGCCATCAGATCGATCGCCTCGTGCAAGCTGGTCTTGCCCGCCAGCACGTGGCAGTTGGGGCGCGACAGCGGATTGATGCGATCGCGAATGGTGTTGGCCACCTCCACGTCCTTGCCGGAGCCGAAGATCCACACCTGCCAGCCTTCGTCCAGGTGCTTCTGCGCCACCACGGCGTAGTGGCCTTCCGGCCAGCGCTTGGCCGGGCCGAACTCGGCCCCCGGGCAGAGCACCAGCACCGGACGGGCACGATCCAGCCCGAGCCGCACCAGCGCCTGCTCCTGATTGATGAGATCCACGTGCAATGAGGGATGGGGAATGGTCGGGATATCGGCCCGGCTCTTCATCTGCGCCTTGGGATAGGCCAGCGCCAGATAGGCTTCCACCATCAGCGGGAAGGCCTGCTTGTTGCTGCGCAGATCGTTGAGCAGGCCGAAGCGATGCTCCCCCTTCCAGCCGGTGCGCACCGGGATCCCGGCAAACCAGGGGATCAGCGCCGACTTCATGGAGTTGGGCTGGATGATGGCCTGATCGTATTGCTCCGCGGCCAGCTGCTTGCCGAGCCGGCGGCGGGCCCTCAGCTTGAAGTCGCCGTGGCCGAGCGGCATGGGGATGGCCTTGTCCACCTCGGGCATCCGCTCCAGCAGCGCCACACACCAGGCCGGTGCCATTACGTGCAGCTCGCAGTCGGGCTGATTGGCCTTGATCGCCTTGTAGAGGCTCTGGGACATCACCATGTCGCCGACCCAGGAGGGGCCGATCACCAATATCTTCATCTCACGCATCTCTTGGGCCAAGCCCAGCGGTTAATCGTTACTGGCCGAGATTATGCCCCAAGAGTAGCCGGATAAATAACAGAAGATCCGTCCTTGGGGCCGGTGCAGGCCCCGAAGGAGCAGCCCGGCGGTGGATCCTGCCAGGGGAGTGCCGGCGCCAGCGCCAGGAAACCAGTGACGGAAGATCCCCGCTCACCGGCCATTGCCATACCCATCGTCTCTCTTGAATCTTGCCCGGGATCCCTGCCCCGACCGCCGTTTTAGGCTAGAATGGGCGCCAATTTGATCGTGGCCCGCCAGCCGGGCGCCAACAAGAGCCCTGAACCCGTGAAAAAACCGACTCTGGCGGCCGTCCTGATCGTCAAGAATGAAGCCGACAACTTGCGCGCCTGCCTCGCCTCCCTCGGCGACCTGGTGGACGAGATCGTCATCCTGGATTCCGGCAGCCAGGATGAGACCCAAAGCATTGCCGCCGAATTCGGCGCCCGCTTCTTCGTCAACAAGGAGTGGCCGGGCTTTGGCCGCCAGCGCCGTCTCGCCCAGTCCCACGTCCAGTCCGAATGGGTACTGTGGCTGGATGCGGACGAGCGGCTCACCCCCGAGCTGAAGGCGGCCATCGCCGCCACCATGGCCAGCCCGGCTCCCGACACCATCTATTCCATCCCGCGCCTCTCCTGGGTGTTCGGCCGCTTCATCCGCCACAGCGGCTGGTATCCGGATCGGGTGCTGCGGCTCTATCCCAAGGCGCTGACCAGTTACAACGAGGTGCTGGTGCACGAGAAGGTGGAGGTGCGCGCCAACATGAAGATCGTCAACCTGCACGGCGACCTGCTCCACTTCACCTACCGGGATCTGGAGCACTATCTGGTGAAGTCCGCCGGTTATGCCAGAGCCTGGGCCGATCAGCGCACCGCCCGCGGCAAGAAGGGCTCCCTCGGTCAGGGACTGGTGCACGCGCTGGGCTGCTTCCTGAAGATGTACCTGCTCAAGGCCGGCTTCCTCGATGGCAAGCAGGGGCTGCTGCTCGCCATCCTCTCCGCCCACTCCACCTTCGTGAAGTACGCGGATCTCTGGATCCGTCAGCAGCCCCAGGCGCCCAAATAACAGCGCCAGGCACGGCCGCGACCCGCGGCTCCGGATTCCGGATAATGAAACAGGGCCCGCGAGGGCCCTGTTTGCATTTGTCAGCGCTGCGCCTGCCAGAACGGCGGCGCCCAGCGGGCGATCGCCGCCGCCATGGTCTTGGGATCGAGCTGGCTCATGTCCTCCGGGTGATCGCTGTCTTCCGGCGGGCTGAACGCCAGGTGACGACCCTCGCTGTTGAGCGGACGCCAGCGCAGCGGGGTGGCGGAGCGGTGGGCCGGGAAGAAGCCGACGGTGGGCACATCCAGCGCCGCCGCGATATGCAGCGGCCCCGTGCTGCCCGCCACGAACAGGGCGGCGTTGGCCATCACCTGACAGAACTTCGGCAACCCCTCGTCGGAGCGGTAGATCCAGCCGTTGCCGCCGTGGGCCAGCAGCTCGGCCGCAAGCAGCTCGGCCTTGCTCTCTTCTCCCGGCCCCGCCGTCAACAGGCACTGCAACTCGGGGCAGGCCTGGTTGAGCTTGATGATGAGGCGGGCGTACTGCGGGATGGAGAGGTTGTTGGCCGAACCACCGCTGCCGGCATGCACCATCAGCCAGGGCCGGCTGGCATCCAGCTTGAGCTTGGTGGCCAGCTGCTCGCGCACCTGCTGCAGGCTCTGCGGATCGAAGCTGAGGTAGGGGGTCTGGGGCTCCACCGCACTCAGTTGCTGATCGGCGAGGAAGCGGCGGATCAGGTCCAGGTTGTACTCGTACTCCGGCTTCTGGGAGCGGGAGCGGCGCTGGATCAGCCGCTGGTTGTAGAGCACCTGGGCCAACTTGGTGGCGGGTGCCAACCGGTAGGGGATGTGTGCCTTCCACACCAGCATGGCGTTGCGGGAGTTGGAGAACAGACAGATGGCTGCATCGAAGGTGGCGGCCTTGATGCGGGCCTGCAAGGCACGTTGCTGCTCCTTGTCGGCCCGGGCGCCCGGATCCAGGATGATGTCGTCAATCCAGGGGCAGAGACGGGCCAGGGGTGCCGTGTAGGCAGGCACCAGGGCAGTCACATGACAATCCATGGAGCCCTTGAGCATGGCGAAGCTCGGCCAGGCCAGCATGAAGTCACCAATCTTGTCATTGCGAACTACCAGAATGCGTTTCATAAGAAATCCCTTTGCTTCCTGTCACCAATGCAGGAAGGCTTGATGCGCGGTGCCGGTATTCTTGCCTGATGCAGGGCTATTCTCAAGCGAAGACGCCGAGGAGACTTTATTTGGGCGACCAAACCGGGCATCTCGCGCCAGAAATCCGCCTCATCGCGATCGCGACAACGCATCAACAGACCCTATAATGCGACCAAATTTCCCGGTTGCAGGAATCCGCAGCATGACCAACAAGGTAATTTACCCAGGCACCTTCGACCCCATCACCAACGGCCACACCGATCTGATTGGCCGGGCCGCCAGGCTGTTTGACGAGGTGGTGGTCGGGGTGGCCAACAGCCCGAGCAAGAAGCCGCTGTTCGATCTGGCAGAGCGTGTCCTGCTTGCCCAGCAAGTGACCGCCCACCTGCCCAACGTCAAGGTGGTCGGCTTCTCCGGCCTGCTGGTGAGCTTTGCCAGGGAGCAGGGGGCCAACGTGTTGATCCGCGGCCTGCGCGCCGTCTCCGACTTCGAGTACGAGTTCCAGCTCGCCAACATGAACCGCCGGCTGATGCCGGAGCTGGAGAGCGTGTTCCTCACCCCGGCGGAGGAGAACTCCTTTATCTCCTCGACCCTGGTGAAGGAAGTCGCCCTGCACGGCGGCGACATCCATCAGTTTGTCGACCCCATCGTCGCCCGGGCCATTGCCGCCAAGCAGGGCAAGTAACGAGAAGGGTCGCCCGCAGGCGACCCTCTGTTGTTTTCTACCGCCGTCGGCCGGGCGGTCGTTACTCCGCCCCCAGCGCCCGTTGGCAGGCCAGGGTCAGCTCGTCCAGCCACTGGTAGCGACGCCGGTACATGGCGCGCTTCTTGGAGGCGACCTCCTCCAGCGGCTTGCGCACCGCCGGTTGCAGCCGCACGAAGTTGGCGTCATGGGGGAGAGCACCAAACTCCTGCCACAACTCGTCATAATCCGCCTGCAGGCAGGCTCTCTTCTTCCGGCTGTAACGCCTGGCCTGGAAGATATGCGCCCTCATCCGCACAGCGGAGACACGACTGGCCCCCATCGCCTCGGCCAACGCCAGCACCAGCATCACCACCAGCGACTTGGGCCTCAGACCGTGACCGGCCTTGGTCAGCGCCCGCACCTGCTCCTGGGGCTGCGCGACACAGGGTTCAGGCCCCTGCACCGAGCCGATCACCAGCGCCAGCTCACGCTCGCAGCCAGCCAGGGAGAAGGCGCAGCTGTAGAGCCGCTCTCCCCGCTCGTTGACGATGGAGAGGGCCAGCTCGGCCTCCCGCCGGAAGGTACCGTCATGGCGCAGCAGGATGCGGCAATCGCTCTGGGGATAGCGGCCCAGCTCGATGCCCTGCCCCAGATAGAGAGGCTCGATGAGGGTCGGGAAGCAGGCCAGCAGCAGGCGGTAGTGCGCCTCCACCATCTCGGTGCGCTGGTTCACGGTGGAGCAGGCGAAGCGATAGGGCCGCATCGGCTTGTCGAGCAACTCGGGATAGTGGGCCGGCAGCGCCCTGAGCGGCTCCGCCTGGAACAGATCGAACACCCTACTCAGCTGCGGTCGATAGAGCAGGCTGCGCAGCACGAATTTGCCGCGGTTGAAGATCTTGCGGCTGCTGCCATCGGGGTAGAGGTAGCGCGCCATTTTTTGGGCGCAATAATGCTCCTGCCGGGACAAATGATCCCAGTCTATTGATTTTGCTGTCATTTTATTATCTCGCTGCGTGCGTGAGCGAGATAGTAGTAATGGACGTGCGGGGCTTCAACAGACTGGCAATACTCGCTTACAACTTCACCTTCTTTCCCCCCAAATGGTGGCCATCAGCGCTGACAGTGGGAGCAAAATACCGTGGTGCGTTGCCCGAGCCGCACCTCGCTCAGCAGGGTGTGGCAGTGGAAGCAGGGCTGGCCGCCACGGCCATAGACCTGCAACTGCTGCACGAAATACCCCGGCTTGCCATCGGCACTGGTGAAGTCCTTGAGGGTGGTACCCCCTTGTTGGATGGCGGCCGCCAGCACCCGTTTGATCTCGGCCACCAGGGTTGCCAGCCGCTCGGCGCTGATGTTGCCCGCCGCCCGCTTGGGATGAATGCCGGCGGCATAGAGCGCCTCGTTGGCGTAGATATTGCCCACCCCGACCACCACATGGTTGTCCATCAGGAAGGTCTTGATCGGGGTGCTGCGCCCCTTGGCCCGCCCTTGAAGGTAGCTGGCGCTGAAGGCATCGGTCAGTGGCTCGGGGCCAAGCTTGGCCAGCAGCGCATGGGCCTCGGCCGGCTCACGGGTCCACAACAGGGCACCGAAGCGACGGGGATCGTTAAGTCGCAACAGCTTGCCGTTGGCGAGCTCGATGTCCACGTGATCGTGCTTCTCGGCCGGGGTGCCGATGTCCAGCACCCGCAGGCTGCCGGACATGCCGAGATGCAGGATGGCGGTGCCAAAATCGGTCTCCAGCAGCAGGTACTTGGCCCGGCGGCTGACCCTGTGGATGGTGAGATCCACCAGCTCCTGGATCTCGCCCGGCACCGGCCAGCGCAGGCGGCCGTCGCGCACCACCACGCGGGTGACCTTGATGCCGGTGAGCCAGGGCGAGATGCCCTGGCGGCTGACTTCGACTTCCGGTAATTCAGGCATAAGTGACTCTCAGGCTAACAGGGTGGGTCAGGGGGCCGGCCGCAACAGGCTGCGGTACTGCTGCTGGCTCAAACTGAGCCAGGTCGAGGGCGGCAACAGGGCCGCAAACTTGCCGTCATCCTGATAGAGCCCCACCTCAATAGGATCGCTCTGGCCGGCGACCCATATCTTGAGGGGGACGGGGGTGCCGCGCAGAGCCTCGCCGAGCGGCAACAACCAGCCCTGCCAGCCTTCGATCTGCGCGGCCAGCTGGGCGCTATCCAGCCCCAGATCCGGGCCGCTGCGCCAGCCCTGACCAATGCGCTCGATCTGCCAGCTCGGCCCCTGCCAGGTCAGCACCACGGCGGACTCCGGCAACAGGGAACGCGGCCGCTGAGCATTGTTGTCCTGCTGCGCCTGCTCCAGCCGGTGTAGCAGGGTGATCACGATCAGCACGGCGACGATGATCAGGTTGTTCCAGCCTTTACGGCTCAATTTGAACATGACGACTCTCCCCTCGAACCGGCAGTGTACTGAATTGCGGCCATAAAAAAACCCGGCACCAGGCCGGGTTTTTGAGACAAATTCAAGTGGTTACTTGATTTTGCCTTCTTTGTAGATCACATGCTGACGAATCACGGGATCAAATTTCTTGATCTCCATTTTTTCGGGCATGGTGCGCTTGTTCTTGGTAGTGGTATAGAAGTGACCAGTACCGGCGCTGGAGTTCAGACGAATCTTATCGCGAATACCTTTAGCCATGATCTAATTCCTTATACCTTAACGCCGCTGGCACGCAGTTCAGCCAGAACCACTTCAACGCCGCGCTTGTCGATGATACGCATGCCTTTTGCGGATACGCGCAGGCTCACGAAGCGTTTTTCACTCTCAACCCAAAAACGGTGAGTGTGCAGGTTCGGCAGGAAACGACGCTTGGTAGCGTTGTTAGCGTGCGAACGGTTGTTACCAACTGCCGGGCGCTTGCCGGTTACTTGGCATACTCTAGACATGTCAGTCTCTCCAAATCTTACTTCATTGCTCGAGCAAATATCTGCCCCGCTGGCCTTCGATTGCGGGGCAAACAGAAGGCGGCATTTTATACAGCATCCGTGATCAAAGATCAACTAATACAGTGCCAGAGCCCAGTTTATAGCCAACCACGCTCAGCAAAAGAAACCGTGATGCCGTCACCGATCACCAAGTGATCCAGCACTCTGATATCGACCAAGGCCAGGGCGGCCAGGATCCGATCCGTGATCTGGCGGTCGGCCCGACTGGGCTCGGCCACGCCGGACGGGTGATTATGCGCCAGAATCACGGCGGCTGCATTATGTTTGAGCGCGATCTGCACGATTTCCCTGGGCCAGACGCTCGCCGCATCCAGCGTACCGTAGAAAAGTTCAACGAATTGAATGACTCTATGCTGATTGTCCAGCAACAACAGGGCGAACACCTCTCGTGGCCTGTCCCGCAGCTGGGCCTGCAGGTAGTCCCTGGTCAGCTGGGGCGAGGTCAGCGCATCCCCCCGTTGCAACTGTTCCGCCAGATGGCGCTTGCTCATCTCCAGCACGGCTTGCAGCTGGGCATATTTGGCGGGCCCCAGCCCATGGGCAGCACAAAAGGCCGGTTGCTCGGCACCGAGCAGGGCCCGCAGCGAGCCAAATTGCAGCAACAGCTGGCGGGAGAGATCCACCGCGCTCAGGCCGTTGACCCCGGTACGCAGGAAGATCGCCAGCAATTCGGCATCGGATAGTACCCCGGCGCCATGACGCAGCAGCTTCTCTCTTGGGCGTTCATCTTGTGGCCACTCCTTGATGCTCATTTGTCTCTCCCGCTACCCTGTTGAGAGAAAACATAGCAAAAAATCGCGGGAGCCCGACCACAAGTCCCCCATGTCAGCCTCTGTCGTCATCCACAGCCTGTGGTATCTTAGCCGACCAGTCAGAGTGAGTCGGAAGAGAGACAGCAGATGAGATTGGCCGATAAACGCATCCTGTTGGGTGTCAGTGGCGGGATCGCCGCCTACAAGAGTGCCGAGCTGGTACGCCGCCTGAAAGATCAGGGGGCCGAGGTGCGGGTGGTGATGACCCGCTCCGCCAAGGAGTTCATCACCCCGCTGACCCTGCAGGCCGTCTCCGGCCACCCGGTCGCCGACAGCCTGCTGGATCCCGCCGCCGAAGCCGGCATGGGTCACATCGAGCTGGCCAAATGGGCCGATCTGGTACTGATCGCCCCCGCCAGCGCCAATCTGATGGCGCGCATGGCCGCCGGCATGGCCGACGAGTTGCTGACCACCCTCTGCCTGGCGACCCCGGCACAAGTCGCCTTGGCACCGGCCATGAACCAGCAGATGTATCGCAACGCTGCCACCCAGGCCAACCTGGATACCCTGGCCAGCCGCGGCATCCTGCTATGGGGGCCGGACTCCGGCAGCCAGGCCTGCGGTGACGTGGGACCCGGCCGCATGCTGGATCCCCTCGAACTGGTGGAGCGCTGCTGCCAGCAGCTCACCAGCGAACCCCTGCTGGCCGGGGTCAGGCTGCTGCTCACCGCCGGGCCGACCCGCGAGGCGCTGGATCCGGTGCGCTATATCAGCAACCACAGCTCCGGCAAGATGGGCTACGCCATCGCCCGCGCCGCCCGTGAGGCGGGCGCCGAGGTGATCCTGGTGAGCGGCCCGGTGGCCCTGGCCACACCGCAAGGAGTGACGCGGATCGATGTGGAGAGCGCGGAGCAGATGCATCGGGCGGTGATGAGCCGGGTCGGTGACTGCGATCTCTTCATCGGTTGCGCCGCCGTGGCGGACTATAGACCCGACCAGGTTGCCAGCCAGAAGATCAAGAAGACCGGGGGCAACGACCAGATGGTGCTGACCCTGGTCAAGAACCCGGACATCATCGCCGCCGTGGGGGCACTGCCAGACAAGCCCTTCACCGTCGGATTTGCCGCCGAAACCACGGATGTGGAACAATACGCCCTCGATAAATTGGGGCGTAAGCGGCTGGACATGATCGCCGCCAACGACGTGTCCCGCGCGGGTCAGGGCTTCAACGCCGATGACAACGCCCTGACCGTGTTCTGGCACGGGGGTCAAGCCCCCCTGCCCCTGGCCGATAAGCTGACGCTGGCTCGTCATCTCATCGCCTTGATTGCGCGTCACTATCGACCCTGAGACCGCGATCCCGACAGACAACCGATTCAGCGGGAGCTGACAGCACTGCCTGTGCCATCTCCCACAGCAGAATTCACTGAGCCATTCGATCGCCACAGTGCGATCTCATTGAAAAGCGATTCATGAACACACAAATTGAACTGAAAGTCCTGGATGCCCGCATCGGTACCGAATTCCCGCTGCCTGCCTACGCCACCCCGGGTTCCGCCGGCATGGATCTGCGCGCCCTGCTGGATGCGCCGCTGACCCTGGCACCGGGGGACACCAGCCTGGTGCCGACCGGCCTGGCCATCCACATCCAGGATCCGGGCCTGTGCGCCACCATACTGCCCCGCTCCGGCCTCGGCCATAAGCACGGCATAGTGCTCGGCAACCTGGTCGGCCTCATCGATTCCGACTACCAGGGCCAGCTGATGGTCTCGGTCTGGAATCGCGGCAACGACAGCTTCACCATGCAGCCCGGCGAGCGCATCGCCCAGCTGGTGATCCTGCCGGTGGTGCAGGCCAGCTTCCAGTTGGTCGACGAATTCAATCAGAGTGAACGGGGTGAAGGCGGGTTTGGTTCTTCTGGTCGCCAATAACAAGACCACACCGTCCCCTCGGGCCGGTGGCTAATAACAGAATCAAGCCATTGTTTTTTTAGGGGAATCCATGGCAAGCAGTAACCAGAAACAGAGTCGGCGCGATCAGATCCTGCAGGCACTCGCCCATATGCTGGAAATCGGTCCTGGCCAGCGTATCACCACGGCTCGCCTGGCGGCCGAGGTGGGCGTCTCCGAGGCCGCCCTCTACCGACACTTTCCGAGCAAGGCGCGGATGTTCGAGGGGCTGATCGACTTTATCGAGGATTCCCTGCTGTCACGGGTCAACCTGATCATGGCCGAGGAGAAGGACACCATGGCCCGCTGCCACCACATACTGCAGCTGCTGCTGGTGTTTGCCGAGCGCAATCCCGGCATCACCCGCATCCTCAACGGCGATGCCTTGCTGGGGGAACACGACCGGCTGCGGGATCGCATCAGCACCCTGTTCGACAAGCTGGAGACCCAGCTCAAACAGGCGCTGCGGGAGAAGCGGTTGCGGGAAGGCCAGGGTTTCCAGCTCGACGAGACCATGCTGGCCAACCTGTTGCTGGCCTATGCCGAGGGCCGGATCAGCCAGTTTGTCCGCTCCGAATTCAAGCTCAAGCCCACCGCTGGGTTTGAAGACCAGTGGCAATTCATGCGCAGCCAGTTACTGCAAAGCTGAGTCGCGAAGGCCACTGCGGCTGCTGAAGGCAAGCTCAGCCCCATCGTAGGGTTTGAGGATAGGTAGCCGTTCATGTGCGGCCAATGGCTGCAAAGCAGACTCATACTGGCATGTACAAAGTGGGAGGCCTTGGCCTCCCCTGTTTTTTATGGCAGCTTTCTATAAGTAGAAAATAAGCACCAGATGCGACCCAAGCTGTCGCGTCCCAGTGTTAGATTCATGCGCCATAAACCTTTAGAACAACAGGACATCCTATGGAACCCGAGATCATCACAGAAGCGCAGACCTGGCTGGTCAACAACCAGGGACTGCTGATCGAATATGCCGTCAACATCGCGGCCGCTCTGCTCACCCTGCTGGTCGGTTACATCGCCGCCAATCTCCTCAGCGGTGGCGTGGTCAAGGTGATGCACACCCGCAAGCTGGACACCACAGTGACCCACTTCGTCGGCAGCATCCTCAAGTACACCATTCTGGTGTTCGTGGTGATCGCCGCTCTGGGTCGGGTCGGGGTGCAGACCGCCTCCTTCGTCGCCATCATAGGTGCCGCCGGCCTGGCCATCGGTCTGGCGCTGCAGGGTTCGCTCTCCAACTTCGCAGCCGGTTTCCTGCTGATCATCTTCCGCCCCATCAAGTCCGGTGAATTTATCGAGGTCGCGGGGACCGCAGGCGTGGTGCAATCCGTGCAGCTGTTCACCACTACCCTCACCTCCGGTGACAACAAGATGGTGGTGGTACCGAACTCCGCCATTCTCAACGGCACCATAGTCAACTACTCGCGCATGGATACCCGCCGGGTCGACATGACCTTCGGCATCGGCTATGGCTCTGATCTGCGCAGAGCCAAGCAGATCCTGGAGCGACTGGTGAGCGAAGAGCCGCGCATCCTGAAAGACCCTGAGGTCACCATCGCCGTCGCCGCCCTGGCCGACTCCGCGGTCAACATAGTCGTGCGCCCCTGGGTCAAGACCGCCGACTACTGGGGTGTCTGGTTCGACTTCCACGAGAAGGTGAAGCTGGCCTTCGATGCCGAAGGCGTCGAGATCCCCTTCCCGCAAATGGTCATGCACATGCAAAAGACCCAGGCCTGACTCCAGACCCTAGGACCACAATGCCAGCCCTCGGGCTGGCATTGTCATTTCTGTGGGGCTGTCATAGGCGGCCGAACGCGATCGACGAATGTGGCTCCTGCCGAGCACGCGCCACTCCCACAGCCCCATGACACAGACCCACGGCATCCTTCCCTTTCATCAGGCCGGTGTGGCCCTGTATCTGGCCTGGCGTGAAATCCCTTTCAATCCCACGAGGCTGGCGAAGCATGCGCCAACGCAAGATCTCATGGGCAGAGCTGACTCATAATCCCAGCGTTTTGGTTGTAAACTCGGTCGATGGCAGACAATTGGTAATGCTCTGTTACACGAGCAGTTCATCAGGCTCGGTATAATGTTCGAATAATAAGGTTTGGCGGGGCCTTGCCTGCAAGGTTCAAACACAACTTGGAATCTCAGGAATCCTATGAAAAACATCAATCCAACCCAGACCAAGGCCTGGCAGGCTCTGGAAACTCACTTCGCGGCTCATCAAGAGACCCAACTCAAGGATCTGTTCGCACAGGATCCCCAGCGTTTCGACAAATTCTCCCTCACCTTCGGTGGCGACATCCTGGTCGACTACTCCAAGAACCTGATCACCGAGGAAACCCTCAAGCTGCTGATCGAGCTGGCCAAGGAGACCGATCTGCGCAGCGCCATCGACGCCATGTTCAACGGTGACAAGATCAATATGACCGAAGGCCGCGCCGTGCTGCACGTGGCCCTGCGCAACCGATCCGATCGCCCGATCGAGTGCGATGGCAAGGACGTGATGCCGGAAGTGAACGCCGTGCTGGCCAAGATGAAGGGCTTCTGCGAGAAGATCATCGGCGGTGAGTGGAAGGGTTACACCGGCAAGGCGATCCAGCACGTGGTCAACATCGGTATCGGCGGCTCGGATCTCGGTCCGGTGATGATCACCGAGGCGCTGCGCCCCTATAAAAACCACCTGCAGATGCACTTCGTCTCCAACGTTGATGGCACCCACATCGCCGAGACCCTGAAGAAGATCGATCCGGAAACCACCCTGTTCCTGGTGGCCTCCAAGACCTTCACCACCCAGGAGACCATGACCAACGCCCTGACCGCCCGCGACTGGTTCATCGAGATCGCCGGTGACAAGGCCCACGTCGCCAAGCACTTCGCCGCGCTCTCCACCAACGGCAAGGCCGTGGCCGAGTTCGGCATCGACACCGACAACATGTTCGAGTTCTGGGACTGGGTTGGCGGCCGCTACTCCTCCTGGTCTGCCATCGGCATGCCCATCGCCCTGTCCGTCGGTTTCGAGCACTTCGAAGCCCTGCTGCAAGGCGCCTTCGAGATGGACATGCACTTCGCCACCGCCGCCTATGAGCAGAACGTGCCGGTGCTGCTGGCGCTGATCGGCCTCTGGTACAACAACTTCCACGGTGCCGAGTCCGAGGCGATCCTGCCGTACGATCAGTACATGCACCGCTTCCCTGCCTACTTCCAGCAGGGCAACATGGAATCCAACGGCAAGTTCACCGATCGCAACGGCAACAAGGTCGATTACCAGACCGGCCCCATCATCTGGGGTGAGCCGGGCACCAACGGCCAGCACGCCTTCTATCAGCTGATCCACCAGGGCACCAAGCTGATCCCCTGTGACTTCCTGGCCCCGGCCATCAGCCACAACCCCATCGGTGACCACCATCCCAAGCTGCTGGCGAATTTCTTCGCCCAGACCGAGGCCCTGGCCTTCGGCAAGAGCAAGGAACAGGTCGAGGCCGAGTTCCTGGCCGCCGGCAAGACGCTGGAGCAGGTCAAGGATCTGGTGCCGTTCAAGGTATTCGAAGGCAACCGCCCGACCAACAGCATACTGTTCAAGAGCCTGACCCCGAAGACGCTGGGTGCCCTGATCGCCATGTACGAGCACAAAATCTTCGTGCAGGGCGCCATCCTGAACATCTTCAGCTTCGATCAGTGGGGCGTGGAGCTGGGCAAGCAGTTGGCCAACAAGATCCTGCCGGAGCTCAACACCGCCGAGGCTATCACCAGCCACGACGCCTCCACCAACGGCCTGATTAACACCTGGAAAGCCTGGAAAGCCTGATCCATCACGCTTCCCTGAATGCAAAAGCCCCGCTCATTGAGCGGGGCTTTTTATTGTCGGTCATTACAGCCGGTAACCAATCTGACGGCTTGCATGGTTTGGATATCCGGCCAGGTGTCCAAGCCGGCTAGCAACGGGGATCATCATCCCCGCCCCTCCTCATGCATGCCCGTTAAGGCTGGCCACCGGCGGCGATGCGGGTCAGGTCTAATTAACCACCGACCGCGATACGCTTCATATCTTTCATGTAGCCGCGCAGGGTATGGCCAATCGCTTCGATCGGGTGGTTGCGGGTCGCCTCGTTGGCGGCCAGCAGGGCCTGGTTGTCGACCGCCTGGCTGTCGGCCTGGCTGGTACCCAGGTCACCGGCCTTCAGGGTCGGCATGAAGTGCTCGCGCAGCAGCGGCACGGCGGCGTTGGCGAACAGGTAGTTGCCGTATTCAGCGGTATCCGAGATCACCACGTTCATCTCATACAGACGCTTGCGAGCGACCGTGTTGGCGATGAGTGGCAGCTCGTGCAGGGATTCGTAGTAGGCGGACTCTTCATAGATGCCGGAGGCCACCATGGTCTCGAACGCCAGCTCCACCCCCGCCTTGACCATGGCCACCATGACCACGCCGTTGTCGAAGTACTCCTGCTCGGCGATCTTGCCCGCATAAGCCGGGGCATTCTCGAAGGCGGACTTGCCAGTCTCTTCGCGCCAGCCGAACAGCTTGGCGTCATCCTCGGCCCAGTCGGCCATCATGCCGCGGGAGAACTCACCGGCGATGATGTCATCCATGTGCTTCTCGAACAGCGGACGCATCAGGGTGCGCAGCTGCTCGGACAGCTCGAAGGCACGCAGCTTGGCCGGGTTGGAGAGGCGGTCCATCATCAGGCTGATGCCGCCCTGCTTCAGGGCCTCGGTGATGGTTTCCCAGCCGAACTGGATCAGCTTGCCGGCATAGGCCGGATCCGTCCCCTCGGCGACCAGCTTGTCGTAGCACAGCAGGGAACCGGCCTGCAGCATGCCGCACAAGATGGTCTGCTCGCCCATCAGGTCGGATTTCACTTCCGCCACGAAGGAGGATTCCAGCACCCCGGCGCGATCGCCACCGGTGGCGGAGGCCCAGGCCTTGGCGATGGCCATGCCCTCACCCTGGGGATCGTTCTCCGGGTGTACCGCGAGCAGGGTCGGCACACCGAAGCCACGCTTGTACTCTTCACGCACCTCGGTACCCGGGCACTTGGGAGCGACCATCACGACCGTGATGTCGGCGCGGATCTGTTGACCCTCTTCCACCACGTTGAAGCCGTGGGAGTAACCCAGGGCCGCGCCCTGCTTCATCAGCGGCATCACAGTCTTCACCACGTCGGCGTGCTGCTTGTCCGGAGTCAGGTTCAGCACCAGATCCGCGCTCGGGATCAGCTCTTCATAGGTGCCGACCACGAAGCCGTTGTCGGTCGCCTTCTGCCAGGAGGCGCGTTTCTCGGTGATGGCGGCCTTGCGCAGGGCGTAGGAGATGTCCAGCCCGGAGTCGCGCATGTTCAGGCCCTGGTTCAGACCCTGGGCGCCACAACCCACAATCACCACCTTCTTGCCCTTGAGCGCCGCACAACCGTCAGCGAACTCTTCGCGCTGCATGAAACGACACTTGCCCAGCTGGGCCAACTGCTGACGCAGGTTCAGGGTGTTGAAATAATTAGCCATGGTGATTGCTCCGTTCGATTGATTCCATGCCGGATGGCGGCGTTGTCTGAACCACTATAGCGCGGGACACTTATTGCCTGAACTGATATATTCGGAACAGTACGTTGCAGAAATTGAAAGATGATTCTGCGCAATCTCAGGCGACTTATCCCCCAGTTCGGCAAGAGCGCCGGGGGAGTTGTTGCCTGAGCTGAACAATTCGGCACCCGATGCCGCTGCAGGAATGAAAGATGGATCTTCGCAATCTCGAGCTGTTTCTCCACCTCGCCGACTCCCTTCACTTCGGCAAGAGCGCCGATGCCATGGCGGTCAGCCCCTCCACCCTGAGCCGCGCCATCCAGCGACTGGAGCAGGAAACCGGCTGCGTGCTGTTCGAGCGGGACAACCGCAGCGTGCGGCTCACCTCCGCCGGCGAGAAGCTGCGGGAGTTCGGTGGCAGCCTGCTGCATGAGTGGCGCCGACTCAAGCAGGAGCTCAAGCGCAGCGACGAACCGCTGCAGGGTCGACTGCGGGTGTTCTGCTCGGTCACCGCCAGCTATTTTCTGCTGCCCGAGGTGCTGGAACGCTTCCGCCGCCGCTATCCCCAGCTCGAGATCAAGCTCGAGACCGGCGACCCGGCGCTGGCGGTGGACAAGATCCTGGCCGACGAGGCCGATCTCGCCATCGCAGCGAGGCCGGATGCACTCTCCGCCAAGCTGGAGTTTGCCAGCCTGCAGCAGGTGCCGCTGGTGTTTATCGCGCCGCGCAATGCCCCCCAACCCAACCAGTGGTTCCTGCAAGGCGAGCCGGACTGGGAGCGGCTGCCGCTGATCCTCTCCGAGCAGGGGCTGGCCCGCAAACGCTGTGACCAGTGGTTTCGCAACAAAGGCATAGCCCCCAACATCTACGCCGAGGTCGCCGGCAACGAGGGCATAGTCGCCATGGTGGCGCTCGGCTTCGGGGTGGGTCTGGTGCCTGCCGCCGTGATCGATCACAGTCCCATGGGGGACAAGGTGCGCATCGTCGAGCCCAAGCCGGCCCTCAAGCCGTTCGATGTGGGCATCGCCGTGCTCAAGAAGCGGCTGGAAGAGCCGCTGATCCGCGCATTCTGGGACACGGCTCGCGGCCACACCCTGCGCTGAGGGAGGACTCAGGCCCGCCAAGCGTAGACGGATAGAGAACTACGTGGGTGTCAGATGTGTCAGTAGGAAAGTGCCCGCTAAGAGCGGAGACTTGCCCGACGAGCACATCAGCCACAGAGGAGCACGCCGTGAGCCAGCATCTTGTCGAGATCAAGGGGTCCATCCTGTTTGAAGAGTACCTGCAGAGCCTTGGCGTCCACCGTTGCCCGCTCGATCGGGAGCAGGAGATCTATCTGCAGGATCGGCACCTGGCCACCATCAGGCGCATTCAGGGGGAACTGCGGTTCTACCTGCGCGCCAACGCCCTGGTCCGGTCATGATCCGCAATCGGTCACAGAACATACCCTGAAAGCGTATTAGACTGGCACCATCCGTCACCCTCGCCTCCGGGGGTCGCCATGAGGAGTGCCCATGAAACCAAGCGGCCTGGATCGGCTCTTCAAACCCCAATCGATTGCCGTCATCGGCGCCTCGACCGACCCGCAGAAGGCGGGTCATGTGGTGATCAGGCACCTGCTCGCGGGTCAGTTCAAGGGCCCCATACTGCCGGTCAGCCCCCACAGCCAGGCCATCGCCGGCGTGCTCGCCTATCCCGATATCGCCAGCCTGCCGCTGGCCCCAGATCTTGCCATCGTCTGCACCCGGCGCGAGCGGGTACTGCCACTCATCGAGGAGCTCGGCAAGAAGGGCACAGGTGCCGCCATCATACTGGCCGCCCAGTTCTCCGCCGAGGATCGCCATCAGTTGCAGAGGCTGTGCCGCCAATATGGCATCCGCCTGCTCGGCCCCAACAGCATGGGCATGCTCTTGCCGGGGCAGGGCATCAACGCCAGCTTCTCCCCCATCGCCGCCACCCCAGGGCAGGTGGCCTTCCTCTCCCAGTCAGCGGCGGTCAGCACCACCATCCTCGACTGGGCCAAGCAGCGGGAGATCGGCTTCTCGGCCTTCGTCTCCCTGGGGGATCACTGCGACATCGACTTCGGCCAGCTGCTGGATCAGCTCTCCCGCGACGGCACCACCCGCGCCATCCTGATCTACATGGACAAGCTGCACGATGCCCGCCACTTCCTCTCGGCGGCGCGCGCCGCCTCGCGCAACAAGCCGATCCTGGTGCTCAAGAGCGGTCGCCACGATCCGGCCAACGGCCTCGACAACGTCTATGACGCGGCCATTCGCCGGGCCGGCATGCTGCGGGTGCGGGACACCCACGAGCTGTTTGCCACCGTCGAGACCCTCAGCCACTCCTTGACCCTCAAGGGGGAGCGGCTCGCCATCCTCTCCAACGGTCGCGGGCTGGCCAACATGGCCGTCGACGTGCTGCTGGAGCGCGGTGGCAAGCTGGCCATGCCACCGCAAGACATCGGTAGTGATGCCGATATCGAGGCGTATCGCTGCGCGCTGGAGGAGTTGCTGCAAGGGGACAAGGCCGATGCCATCCTGCTGATCCATGCCCCCTCCCTCACCGCGCGCGGAGCCACCCTGGCCAGCAACCTGATCGAGTTCATCAAGCAACATCCCAGAGCCAGGCGTTTCAACATCCTGACCAACTGGGCCGGGGAATACTCGGCCCAGGAAGGCCGCCACCTCTTCAACGAGGCGGGGATCCCGACTTACCGAACTCCTGAGAGCGCGGTCACCGCCTTCATGCACATGGTGGAATACCGCCGCAACCAGAAGCAGCTAATGGAAACTCCGGCCTCCCTGCAAGGGGGGCGACTCAATGTCGAACGCTGTCAGCAGCTGATCCGTCAGGCCCAGGAGCGCAAGCAACGGGTGCTCGATACCCATCTGGTCCATCCCATCATGCAGGCCGCCGGTCTCTCCACGCTGCCGACCTGGATCGTCTCGGATGCCAGCGAGGCGGCGTTGACCGCAGAGCAGATAGGTTATCCGGTGGCGGTGAAGCTGCGCTCCCCGGACATCGCTCATAAATCGGAAGTTCACGGCGTCATGCTGAACCTGCGCACCTCGGCCGAGGTGGCCCAGGCGGCGGATGCCATTCTGGACAGGGTGCGCCAGCACGATCCGGGGGCTCGTATAGAAGGGCTGCTGGTGCAGCGCATGGCAAAACGCAGCGGTGGACTCGAGCTGCGCATCCGCCTGCAGCAGGATCCCGTCTTCGGCCCCGTCATCCTGCTCGGGGAATCCGGTGCCGAACCCCACGAGATGGTCGCAGCCCTGCCGCCACTCAATCAGGCATTGGCGCGCTATCAGATCATCGGCGCCCTCAAGAACGGCAAGATCCGCGAGCAGGCCACCCCTGTGCGGCTCGATATCGATGCGCTCGGTCAGGTGTTGTGCCAGTTGTCGGAGCTGCTGCTCGCCTTCCCGGAGATCCAGGAACTGGATCTGCACCCGCTGCAGGCCTGTGGTGACGAGATGGTGATCCTGGATGCCAGACTGGTTCTGATGGAGGAAGGGCAGCAGATGCTGCCGCTGGCCATCCGCCCCTATCCCACCGAATTGGAAGAGGGCGCCTGGCTCAAGGATCAGAGCCATGTGTTGCTGCGCCCGATCCGGCCGGAAGACGAGCCCGCCCACAAGCAGTTCGTGCTCAAGGTATCCGATGAGGACAGGTACAAACGCTTCTTCGCCGACGTGGGGGAGCTGGGTCATGAAGAGTTGGCCCGCATGACCCAGATAGATTACGACCGGGAAATGGCCTTCGTCGCCGTAGGACAGGATGGCGCCTTCAACCAGCAGATCCTGGGGGTGGTGCGCGCCATCTCCAACCCGGATCTGTCCGATGCGGAATTTGCCATTCTGATCCGCTCGGACCTGAAGGGTATGGGGCTGGGCAAGCTGATGATGGAGAAGATAGTGCGCTACGCCAGGGAGCGTGCCATAGGCCAGCTCTCCGGCATGACCATGCCCAGCAATCGCGACATGATCAATCTGGCCAAGCGGCTGGGTTTTCAGATCGATATCCAGCTGGAAGATGGGGTGGTCAATATGGCACTACCCTGTGCAGATAAAGGCAGATAAAGGCAGATAAAGGCAGGAAACAGTATATTGATTGGCCACATATCATGTTGAAATAGCCAATTTCAGGCAATAAAAAAGGCGCTGTCCCAATTACGTGTTGAAAGGCTAACCTTGAAATAGGTCATCACCCTGAAGGCCACCATCATGGATACTCAAGCCTTTCAACACCTGCTGTCTCTCTTCCCACTGCTCACCTTGCGCCAGCGTCGTCTTGCGCAACATGAACTCAC
>NZ_JRGL01000135.1 GCF_000764655.1 Aeromonas aquatica | reverse complement strand
CCGCTTGCCCTGTCGATGGGGCGCATTATAGGGAGCTGAATCAGATTGGCAAGGGTGATTTCGCATTAAATTCGAATCCCTGGCTCAACCGTTCATTAATCACCCGAAATGATGATTAAGTCCACAACGGGAGACTCTAGTGAGAAGAAGTAGTCTTGATTTACAAGGTGGCACTGTCGGCAGATCAAGGTTGCATCGAATTGGTTTCCCGATCGCTATTAGCATGGTGATCGAGATCCCGCCTTCGGGTAACATAGCGCCCCTTTGCGATTCTCACACTCTTGGGCTTTGGAGAGTTTAATGCCTTTTGCACTTGGCCAGCGTTGGATTAGTGATACAGAGACGGATCTGGGGTTGGGAACTGTCGTTGCTGTTGAAGGACGCATGGTTACCCTGTTGTTTCCGGCTACCGGTGAAAACCGCATGTATGCCAAAGAAGAGGCGCCGGTTACCCGGGTCAGCTTCAATGTGGGCGACCAGATAGCCAGTCATGAAGACTGGACCATGCTGGTTGAAGAAGTGCAGGAGAAGGATGGGCTGCTTATATATGTCGGTATCCGCACCGATAACGAGGAGCCCGTCGTCCTCAAAGAGGTGTTCCTCAGTAACTTCATCAAGTTCAACAAGCCGCAGGATCGCCTGTTTGCCGGTCAGATCGATCGGATGTCCCGTTTCACCCTGCGCTATGAAGCCCTGATCAACCAGCATCAGCGTCGCCGCAATCCGACCCGCGGTCTGGCCGGCGGCAAGGTCAGCCTGATCCCGCATCAGCTCTATATTGCCCACGAAGTGGGTCATCGCTATGCCCCGCGCGTGCTGCTGGCCGACGAGGTGGGTCTGGGCAAGACCATAGAGGCGGGCATGATCATCCATCAGCAACTGCTCTCTGGCCGTGCCCAGCGCGTGCTCATCCTGCTGCCGGAGACCCTGCAGCACCAGTGGTTGGTCGAGATGATGCGCCGCTTCAACCTGCACTTCTCCCTGTTTGACGAGGAGCGCTGCATCGAGGCCTTCGCCGACGCCGAAAATCCGTTCGAGACGGAGCAGCTGGTGATCTGCAGCCTCGACTTCCTGCGCAAGAAGCGCCGCCGCTTCGAGCAGGTGCTGGAAGCCGAGTGGGATCTGCTGGTCGTCGATGAGGCCCACCACCTGGAGTGGAGCGAAGAGGCGCCGAGTCGCGCCTACGAGATGGTGGAAGCCCTGGCCGAGCAGGTGCCGGGCGTCCTGCTGCTGACCGCCACCCCGGATCAACTCGGCCACCAGAGCCACTTTGCCCGTCTGCGCCTGCTCGATCCCGAACGTTTCTATGACTATGACGCCTTCCTCGCCGAGGAGCAGGCCTATGGCCAGGTCGCCAGCGCCGCGCAAGCCTTGTTGGCAGGCGAGCCTCTGAGCGATGAGGCCAGGCAGATCCTCGCCAGCCAGCTTGAAGGGCTGGACTTGAGCGATGCCGCTGCCCGTCAGCAGGCAGTCCATAAACTGCTCGATCAGCACGGTACCGGCCGGGTGTTGTTCCGCAACAGCCGCGCCAACATCCAGGGCTTCCCGGAGCGTCACCTCAATGTCTACCCCATGCCGCTGCCGGAGCAGTACAAGACCGCCATCAAGGTGATGGGCATGATGGGCGGCAACGGTGGCGATCTGCAGACCCGCGCCCTGCGCTACCTCTATCCGGAGAAGATCTTCCAGCAGTTCGAGGGAGACAACGCCAGTTGGACCCAGTTCGATCCTCGGGTCGACTGGTTGCTTGAGCTGCTGCTCGGCGCCCGTCAGCAGAAGGTGCTGGTGATCTGCTCCGAGGCCGCGACTGCCCTCGCGCTGGAAGAGGCGCTGCGTACCCGCGAGGGTATCCGCGGCACCGTATTCCACGAAGGCATGTCGATCCTGGAGCGGGACAAGGCTTCTGCCTATTTTGCCCAACAAGAGAGCGGCGCCCAGGTGCTGATCTGCTCCGAGATCGGCTCAGAGGGTCGCAACTTCCAGTTTGCCAGCCACCTGGTGCTGTTCGATCTGCCACTCAACCCGGATCTACTGGAACAGCGTATCGGCCGTCTCGATCGTATCGGTCAGCAGAACACCGTCGAGATCCACGTCCCCTATCTGGAAGGCACCGCCCAGCGCGCGCTGCTGGACTGGTATCACGATGGCCTGGATGCCTTCGAGCAGACCTGCCCCACCGCCCGCCCGGTATTTGAAGCCGTGCGCGAGGAGCTGTTCGAGCTGCTGGCCGCCAACGAGGGCGAACAGGCGGTGCTGGACGCCTTGCTGGCCAAGACCCGTGAACTGCACGAGCCGCTCAAGTCTCGCCTGGAACAGGGCCGCGATCGCCTGCTGGAAATTCACTCCAGCGGGGGCAATGCCGCCCGCGCCCTGGTCGACAAACTGACCGCCGAGGATGACGACACCGGCATGATCTCCTTTGCCCTCAAGATGTTCGACGAGATCGGCGTCAATCAGGATGACAGAGGCGAGCATGCGTTGGTACTGACCCCAGGCGATCACATGCTGGTGCCGAGCTTCCCGGGCCTGCCCCAGGATGGCATGACGGTCACCTTCGATCGCCCCATCGCCCTGGCGCGGGACGACATGGCGCTGCTCTCCTGGGAGCACCCCATCATGCGCGGCGGCATCGATCTGATCCTGGGTTCCGAGATTGGCGCGACCTCGGTCGCCCTGCTGAAGAACAAGGCACTGCCGATCGGTTCCATCTTGCTGGAGCTGATCTTCGTCGCCGAATCTGCCGCCCATCCCCAGCTCTATCGCTTCATGCCGCCGACCCCGATCCGGCTGCTGATGGACAAGAATGGCCAGAACCTCGGCGAGAAGGTAGCGTTCGATGCCTTCAACCGCCAGCTGACCCCGGTCAATCGCCACCTTGGCAGCAAGCTGGTCACAGCGTCCCAACCGGTGATCCACGGCCTGATCGGCAAGGGCCAGGTCATCGCCGAAGAGCTGAAGGCCGGCATAGTGGACAAGGCCCGTGGCCAGATGGCGCAGGCCCTGCAGCAGGATCTCGATCGGCTGGAGGCCCTCAAGGCGGTCAATCCGAACGTGCGCGACAGCGAACTGGAATATCTGCGCAACTTGCAGGCAGAATTGCACCACCTGATCGACCAGACCCAGCTCAAACTGGATGCCATCCGCTTTATCGTGGTTACCCATAACTGACAAGGTAGAGAAGGTGCATAACCGGATCGACAGCGACCCGATCCGGCTCAGGCCGGATGCCATGCACTTTATTTACCGTGGTCATCATAACTAAGTCACTGATGGGGCCTGCCCCTTGGATTAAAGATGCAAGACGCTACATTTGAATACTCACCGCCGCAGGAACCCTGGCTCGATATCCTGTTCAAGGACAAGGACATCATGGTGGTCAACAAGCCCACCGGCCTGCTCAGCGTCCCCGGGCGCGGGCCCGAAAATGAAGACAGCGTCCTGTATCGCGTCAAGCAGCAGCACCCCAAGGCGGCGGCGGCTCACCGCCTCGACATGTCCACCACGGGCGTTATCGTCATCCCCCTCACCCCGAACTCTCATCGGGAACTGAGTCGGCAATTTCGTGAACGGGAAACCGAGAAGCACTATCTCGCCTGGGTGTGGGGCGAGCCAGAAGCCGATTCCGGTCAGGTCGATCTGCCGCTTTGCGTGGACTGGCCCAACCGGCCGAAACAGAAGGTGGATTTCGAGGAGGGCCGCCATGCCCTGACCCTGTGGGATAAGCTGAAGGTGGAGAACGGCAATAGCCTGATCAAGCTGACCCCCATCACAGGGCGCTCGCACCAGTTGCGGGTCCACATGCTGGAGCTGGGTCACCCCATCCTGGGGGATAACCTCTATGCCCATCCCGAAGCTCTGGCGGCGGCTCCGCATCTTTATCTGCATGCGGCCATGCTGACCATCACTCATCCCCGTAGTGGCGAGCGAATGAGCTTCGAGGCGCCGGCCCCCTTCCCGCTCTAAGCCAGATGGCTGGCTTAGGACTTTGTCTAGTCCTGAAATAGGTTTACACATTTTCGTCTAGCTTCACGTGACTCAGAACCCCCGATGTACCGCATCGGGGGT
>NZ_JRGL01000134.1 GCF_000764655.1 Aeromonas aquatica | reverse complement strand
GCCATAACGGGCCTGAGCCTGTTTGTAGGTGAGCTCGCCTTTTTCAATCTGCTCGACCAGTGCCAATTTAAAAGTCAGCGAGTAATCGCGCTGTGTCCGTTTCACACCTTGTCCCATCGGGCTCTCCATTTATTGGGGGGAAAGGTGTAAACCATATTCAGGACGGGACATTGCCCATAAAAAAGTCCCCGCATGGCGGGGACTTTTTCTTGGCTCGCACTGCTGACGGGATCAGCAGTAGCCGTAACCCAACAGGCGCTGGTAGCGCAGCTCCAGCAGTTGCTCGCTGTCGAGCGGGCGCAAGACCGCGAGATCTTGCTTGATGCGGTCCTTCAGGCGCTGGGCCATCAGCTCCACGTTGCGGTGGGCACCGCCGAGGGGCTCTTCGACGATGTTGTCGATGAGCTTGAGCTCCTTCAGGCGCTGGGCCGTGATGCCCATGGCATCGGCGGCGACCGGCGCCTTGTCGGCGCTCTTCCACAGGATGGAGGCGCAACCTTCCGGCGAAATGACGGAGTAGGTGGAGTACTGCAGCATGTTGACCCGATCGCCGACGCCGATGGCCAGCGCGCCGCCGGAGCCGCCTTCACCGATCACGGTGCAGACAACCGGCACTGTCAGACCGGCCATGACTTTGAGGTTGCGGGCGATGGCCTCGGACTGGCCACGCTCCTCGGCACCCACGCCGGGGTAGGCGCCCGGGGTGTCGATGAAGGTGATGATCGGCATCTTGAAGCGCTCGGCCATCTCCATCAGACGCAGGGCCTTGCGGTACCCTTCCGGACGCGGCATGCCGAAGTTTCGTCGGATCTTCTCCTTGGTCTCGCGACCCTTCTGCTGACCAATCACCATCACCGGCTCGCCGTCGAGACGGGCGATGCCACCGACGATGGCCTTGTCATCGGCATAGGCGCGATCACCGGCCAGCTCGTCGAAGTCGGTGAAGATCTGCTCGATGTAGTCGAGGGTGTAAGGGCGCTGGGGATGACGTGCCATCTGGGATACCTGCCAGGCCCCCAGATCGCCGAAGATCTTCTTGGTCAGCTCTTCGTTTTTCTTCTCCAGCCGACGGATATCTTCGCTCAGGTCCACGGCACTGTTGTGCTCACTCACATGGCGAAGTTCATCGATCTGAGCCTGCAATTCGGCGATCGGCTGTTCAAAATCCAGAAAAAGACTCATAGGGACTATAGATCCTCTAATCAAAAACCAATTCAACCCGCTCTCGTCCAAGCAGGACTCGCAAGTCATCTATCAGTTGATCGGTGGGCGTCACCCGCCACTCGGTACCGAGCGTCAATCGCACCCGGGAGCCGGGGCGACGATAGTTTACCTGAACCGGACAGACTCCGGCACGGGCGGGTTCCAAAATCTCGCACAAACGCGGGAAAAAGCGCTCATCAATGCGTTGTTCATCGAGGGAAATGCGGATCGCCCTGGCGAAACGCTCCCTCGCATCGTTAATATCCAGCAATTCGCGGGCCGACATTTTAAGGCCACCGGAGAAGTCATCAAAGCTGACCTGTCCAGAAACCACCAAAATACGGTCTTTTTGCATCAATTCTTCGTATTTTTCCAGCGCTTCACTGAACAGGGTCACATCCAGACGGCCAGATCTGTCGTCCAGGGTGAAGATCCCCATCTTGTTGCCGCGCTTGGTCACCATGCTGCGGGCGGCGATCACCAACCCCGCCGCCGTGGTGATGGTGTCGCGGGAGGTGGGGTGCAGATCGCACAACCGGCCCGAGGTGTAACGGCGCAGCTCGCTGCTGTACTGGTTGATGGGATGGCCGGTCAAATACAGACCGAGCGTCTCCCGCTCCCCTTCCAGCCAGACCTTGTCGGGCCAGTGCGGCACGTTGGCGAACGCCTTCTTGACGTCGTCTATCTCCTCGGTGAGCACCCCGAACATGTCGACCTGCCCCACCGCCTGCGCCTTGGCGTGCTGCTCGGCGGCGCGCATCGCCTCCTCCAGCGTCGCCATCAGCGCCGCCCGGTGCGGGCCGAGCCGGTCCATGGCGCCGGAGAAGATCAGCTTCTCCATCACCCGCTTGTTGATCTTCTTGATGTCTACCCGGTTGCAGAAATCGAACAGATCGCGGAAGGGACCCTCACTGTCTCGCGCCGCCAGGATGGCATCGATGGGACCCTCGCCGACACCCTTCACCGCCCCTATGCCGTAGACGATGTGGCCGTCTTCGTTGACGCTGAAGCGGTAACGACCGGTGTTCACGTCCGGCGGTATCACGGTCAGCCCCATGCGCTGGCACTCGTCCACCAGGGTCACAATCTTGTCGGTGTTGTCCATGTCGGCGGTCATCACCGCCGCCATGAATTCCGCCGGGAAGTGGGTCTTGAGCCAGAGCGTCTGATAGGAGACCAGCGCATAGGCGGCGGAGTGAGACTTGTTGAAGCCGTAGCCCGCAAACTTCTCCACCAGATCGAAGATCTTGATCGCCAGCTCGCCGTCGACGCCGTTCTTGACGGCGCCTTCCTCGAAACCGGAACGCTGCTTGGCCATCTCCGCCGGGTTCTTCTTGCCCATGGCCCGGCGCAGCATGTCCGCCCCGCCGAGGGTATAGCCCGCCAATACCTGGGCTATCTGCATCACCTGCTCCTGATAGAGGATGATGCCGTAGGTGGGCTCGAGTATGGGTTTGAGGCTCTCGTGCTGCCACTTCTCGTCCGGATAGGAGATGGCTTCCTTACCGTGCTTACGCTCGATGAAGTTGTCCACCATGCCGGACTGCAGCGGGCCCGGTCGGAACAGGGCCACCAGGGCGATCATGTCTTCGAAGCAGTCGGGCTTGAGCCGCTTGATCAGATCCTTCATGCCGCGGGATTCGAGCTGGAACACCGCCGTGGTCTCGAAACGCTGCAACAGCGCGAACGACTTCTTGTCGTCCAGCGGGATGGCGGCGATGTCGACCGGCGCCTTGCCCTCTTTGGCCAGGCGCGGGTTGATCATGCCGAGCGCCCAGTCGATGATGGTGAGGGTCCGCAGCCCCAGGAAGTCGAACTTCACCAGGCCCGCGTATTCCACGTCGTTCTTGTCGAACTGGGTGACCGGGTTATTACCGGAATCATCGCAATAGAGCGGCGCGAAGTCGGTGATCTTGGTGGGGGCGATGACCACACCACCGGCGTGTTTGCCGGCGTTGCGCACCACCCCTTCCAGCCGGCGCGCCATGTCGATGAGGTCTTTCACCTCCTCGTCCTGCTCATAGAGCTCCGGCAGCTTGGGCTCGGCTTCGAACGCCTTGGCCAGGGTCATGCCCGGATCCGGCGGTATCAGCTTGGAGATGCGATCCACGAAGCCGTAGGCATGGCCCAGCACCCGGCCCACGTCCCGCACCACCGCCTTGGCCGCCATGCTGCCGAAGGTGATGATCTGGGAGACCGCCTCCCGGCCGTACATCTCGGAGACGTGATCGATCACCTCGTCCCGTCGGTCCATGCAGAAGTCGACGTCGAAGTCGGGCATGGAGACCCGCTCCGGGTTCAGGAAGCGTTCGAACAGCAGATCGTATTCGAGGGGATCCAGATCGGTGATCTTGAGGGCATAGGCCACCAGCGAACCGGCACCCGAGCCCCGGCCAGGGCCAACGGGGATGCCGTTGTCCTTGGACCACTGGATAAACTCCATCACTATGAGGAAGTAACCCGGGAAGCCCATCTGGTTGATCACCTTGAGCTCGACCTCGAGGCGCTCGTCATACTCGGGGCGACGCTCGACCCGCACCGCCGGATCCGGGAACAGGAAGGCCAGTCGGTCTTCCAGCCCTTCCCTGGACTTCATCACCAGGAAGTCTTCGGTACTCATGTCACCGGTCGGGAAGTTCGGCAGGAAGTATTCGCCGAGGCGCACCGTCACGTTGCAGCGCTTGGCGATCTCCACCGTGTTTTCCAACGCCTCGGGGATGTCGGCGAACAGATCCAGCATCTCCTCCTGGCTGCGCAGGTACTGCTGCGGGCTGTAACGGCGCGGCCGACGCTTGTCCATCAGGGTGTAGCCATCGTGAATGGCGACCCGGATCTCGTGGGCATCGAAATCCTCTTGCTTGAGGAACACCACCTCGTTGGTGGCGACGACCGGCAGTCCAAACTCGGTGGCGATGGCCACCGCCATGTGCAGGTAGGTCTCTTCGTCCGGCCGGCCGGTGCGCAGCAGCTCGAGGTAGTAAGCGTCGGGGAAGTGGCGCTGGTAGAAGGCAAGGCTCTGCTCCACCATCTGGCGATTGCCCTTGAGCAGGAACTTGCCCAGATCCCCCTCGCGACCACCGGAGAGCACTATCACGCCCTTGGCGTGATCCGCGAGCCACTCCTTGTCGAGGACGGGGCGCCCCTGCACATGACCGCGCTGGTAGCCACGGGAGATAAGCAGGGTGATGTTCTGGTAGCCCTCGTTGTCCATGGCCAGCAGGGTAAGGCGGAACTGCTCGTCACCGAGCTCCTGGCTCTGCACCCAGACATCCGCCCCGACCAGGGGCTTGAGCCCCTTGCCATGAGCGCCGCCATAGAAGCGCACCAGGCCGCACATGTTCATCTGGTCGGTCAGCGCCAGCGCCGGCATGTCGTTGGCCGCGGCAGCGCCGACGATGGGGCCGATTTTTTGCAGGCCATCGACCATGGAGAAATCGGAGTGGACCCGCAGGTGGATGAAGCGAGGCTCGGCCATTATTCGATCCCCAGCGCACGGCGTACCGGTTTGAAGCTTTTGCGATACTCGGGCAGGGGGCCACGCTCGGCCAGGATGGCGAGGTGCTCCGCGGTCGGATAGCCCTTGTGGCGGGCAAAGCCGTAGTCGGGATGACGGCCATCGAGCTCGGTCATCTCGGCATCCCGGGTCACCTTGGCGAGGATGGAGGCGGCGCTGATGGCGGCCACCAGGCTGTCGCCCTTGACCACGGCGCGGGCCTCCATGGCTAAGGCCGGGCAGCGGTTGCCATCGATAAACACCAGCTCAGGCGCGATGGCCAGACCCGCCACCGCGCGCTGCATCGCCAGCATGGTGGCGTGCAAGATGTTCAGCTCGTCGATCTCATCCGGGCTGGCCCGACCGATGGACCAGGCCAGCGCCTTGGCCTTGATCTCGTCAAACAGCGCGAGCCGCTTCTTCTCGGAGAGCTTCTTGGAGTCGGCAAGGCCCATGATCGGGTTGGCCGGATCCAGGATCACGGCGGCGGTGACCACGTCCCCCACCAGGGGGCCACGGCCCACCTCGTCAACCCCGGCTACCAGCTTGTCTTGCGGAATATCGATTTGCATATCAACGCCTTGAATCAAAACCGGCCCCGCAGGGCCAGTGTCAGCACAACCTAACGCCTCGGGCGCACCTGCCATCACACCTATCTGCCGAGCAGCTCGGCCACCGCCTCAGCAGCCTGCACATCGGCATTGCAGCGAATGCTCTTGTGCAGCTTGGTGAAGGTGGCGATCAGTTCACGGTTGTCGTGATCCAGCAACTTGCTCACCTCCTCCACCAGATTGCAGGGGGTGCACTCGTGCTGGATGAGCTCGGGCACCAGCATCTGGTCTGCCAGCAAATTGGGCAGGGAGACATAGTCCGTCTTCACCAGCCACTGGGCAAGCCAATAGCTGAATGGCTTGAGTTTGTAGCCCACCACCATGGGTTTCTTCACCAGCATGGCTTCCAGGGCGGCCGTGCCGGAGGCGAGCATCACCACGTCGGCGGCGATCATGGCCTCGCGACCCTGGCCATCGAGCATGACCATCTCGAGATCCGGCGCTACCTCAGCCTTGATCTGCAGGAATTGCTCACGGCGCTGCTGGTTCACCAGGGGGACGATGAAGCCAAGATCCGGGCAATGCACCGTCAGGTGCTTGCAGGCCTCGAGGAACACAGGCGACATGAAGCCAACCTCGGCGCTGCGGCTACCCGGCAATATCGCCAGCCAGCGGCGGGAGGGGTCTATGCCCAGTTCCCGGCGCACGGCGGCTTGATCCGGCTCGAGCGGGATGGCATCGGCCATGGTATGCCCGACGAAGCGGCAGGGCGCATCGAAACGGTCGTAGAAGGCTTTCTCGAACGGCAGGAAGGCGAGCACCATGTCGGTGGCGGCCTTGATCTTGTGAATGCGGCTCTGCCGCCAGGCCCAGACCGAGGGGCTGACGTAGTGAACCGTCTTGATACCGGCGCGGCGCAGCTTGAGCTCCACCCCGATATTGAAATCAGGTGCATCCACCCCGATGAAGATATCGGGTGGATTAGCAATAAAATGGCGCAGCAGTTCGCGGCGCACCTGCAGGATGCGGGGCAGACGGCCCAGCACCTCGCTGATGCCCATGACGGAAAGCTCTTCCATCTCGAACAGAGCCTTGACGCCGAGCGCCTGCATCCGCGGTCCGGCAATGCCTTCAAACCGCGCATCCGGGTAGCGGGCCTTGAGCTCGCGTACCAGGCCGGCGGCCAGGATGTCGCCGGAGGTCTCTCCGGCGACGATGCCGATGCGGATGGGATCAGGCACGGATGATCCCGCGCTCGTTGTCTTTGAGGAAATCGACATAGAGCTGAACAGCTGGTTCGCTGGCGGCCATCTCGGTCAGCACGGGCAACACCTCTTCGATGGTCTTGCCGGAGCGGAAGATCTCTTTATAGGCGCGTTTGACAGCAGAAATCGCTTCCGGGCTGTAGCCACGACGACGCAGCCCCTCGGAGTTCACCCCGAACGGTTTGGCGTAGTTGCCGGCGGCCATCACGTAGGGCGGCACGTCCTTGTTCAGGGCGGCGCAGCCACCGACGAAGGCGTGGGAGCCGACCCGACCAAACTGGTGAATGGCAGAGAGGCCGCCGAAGATGACGAAGTCGCCGATCACCACGTGGCCCGCCAGAGTCGCGTTGTTGGCGAAGATGCAGTTGTCACCGATGATGCAGTCGTGGGCCACGTGCACGTTGACCATGAACAGGTTGCCGCTGCCCACCTTGGTCAGGGCCTGATCCTGGGTGGTGCCGCGGTGCACTGTGCAGTTCTCGCGAAAGACGTTGTTGTCGCCGATCTCGAGGAAGGTGCGCTCACCGGCGTACTTCTTGTCCTGGCAGTCCTCACCGATGGAGGAGTGCTGGAAGATCTTGTTGCCACGACCTATCTTGGTCGGGCCCTTGATCAACACGTGGGAGCTGACCCAGGTGTTGTCACCGATTTCCACCTCGGCACCAATGACGGAAAAGGGGCCGATTTCCACCCCTTTGCCGATCACGGCAGACTCATGGACGATGGCGGTATCGTGAATGGTGGCAGTCTGGTCGATCACGGTTACACCTCGCGTTTGGCACACATCAGTTCGGCAGTACAGACCACTTCACCATCGACGGTGGCGACACCGGTGAACTTGGCGATACCGCGGCGCTCCTTCAGGAACTCCACGTCCAGCACCAGCTGATCCCCAGGGCCGACCGGGCGCTTGAAGCGCGCGTGGTCGATGGAGGCAAAGTAATAGAGTTCGTTGGGGGACGGTTTGCCCACCATGGTAAAGGCCAGGATGCCGGTGGCTTGCGCCATGGCTTCCAGGATCAGCACGCCGGGAAACACCGGCTTGGCCGGGAAGTGGCCTTGAAAGATCGGCTCGTTGAACGAGACGTTCTTGATGGCGCGCAGGGTCTTGCGCTCCTCGCTGATCTCGTAACTCTCCACCTTGTCCACCATCAGGAAAGGATAACGGTGGGGCAGCAGATCCATGATTTCCTGGATGCCCAGGCTCTTCTTTTCAGTAGTCAAAACAGTACCCTATACCAATCGTGGTTATTCTTGTTCCAGCGTTTTCTCGAGCCGGCTCAACCGTTTATGCATCTCTTCGATACGCATCACCCGAGCGGCGGTCTTGCGCCACTCCTTGTTGGTCTGCAGAGGGATACCGGAAGAGTAGACGCCGGGCTCGGTAATGGGTCGCATCACCATGGCCATACCGGTGACGGTGGCCTGGTCGCAGATCTCCATGTGCCCGTTGAAGACGGAGGCGCCGCCAATGATACAGTATTTGCCGACCTTGAGACTACCGGCCATCACGGTGGAGCCCGCCACGGCGGTGCCGTAGCCAATCTCGACGTTGTGAGCGATCTGGCACTGGTTGTCGATGATGACGTTATCCGCGATGCGGGTATCTTCCAGCGCACCCCGGTCTATGGTGGTACAGGCACCGATCTCGACCCGGTTGCCGATGGTCACGCCACCGAGCTGGGGGATCTTGATCCACTCGCCGCGCTCATTGGCATAACCGAAGCCATCTGCCCCGATCACGGTGCCGGCTTGCACCAGACAGTCCGTGCCCAGAGTCACGTTGTGATAGAGGGTGACGTTGGCCCACAACCGGGAGCGCGCCCCCAGTCGGGTATGCTGGCCAACGAAACAACCTGGGCCTATACGCACGTCATCCCCCAGCACGACGCCGGACTCGATGACGGCGTTGGCGCCGATGGCTACTCTCTCACCCAGCTGCACGTCTGCCGCGATGACGGCGCTCGGATGAATATCCGTGGCCGGTTGCGGGGTGGTGTCCAGCAGTTGGGCGACCCGGGCAAAGCCCACATAAGGGTCTTTGAGCACCAAGGCATTGGTGGGACAAAATGGCAAATCCGCCTCTGTGATGAGCACGGCCGTGGCCTTGCTCTGCTCCAGATAGTGTCGGTACTTCTTGTTGGACAGGAAGGTAATCTCACCCTCCCCGGCCTTTTCCAGTGTCGCTACCTTGCGGATTTCCTGGGTCCCATCGCCATGGACCTGGGCCCCCAGTTGCTGGGCCAGCTGTGCGAGAGTGAATGCCATCAATTAGTTGCTCTTGCTTACCTGAGAGATAACCTGACCGGAGATGTCCAGCTTGCTGGCCGCATAAGGCGCTGCATTGCGCTCCAGCACCAGATCGTAGCCATTGCTCTTGGCGATGGAGTCGATGGCAGCCTGAACCTTGGTCAGGATCTTGTTGCGCTCTTCCGCCTGGCGACGACCGTTGTCCTGCTCAAATGCCTGACGCTTCTGGTTGAATTCCATTTGCAGCTTAGCCAGCTTCTCCTGGTTCTGCTTCTTCTGCTCGGCGCTCATGAAGGCTTCATCCTTCTTGAACTTCTCGACCAGCGTCTGACCGTCGGACTCGAGCTTCTGCAGCTCACGCATGCGCGGCTCGAACTCGCTCTTCAGCTTCTTGGCCACGGCGTCACGCTGGGGCAGCTTTTGGAAGACTTCGCTCATGTCGACCACGGCAATCTTGGTCTCAGCCCAGGCGGAGCCCATACCGGCAGCCATCAGTGCAAAACTCAAACCAGCTACTTTCAACGCTTTATTCACACTTACTCCTTGGTCCCTCGGTTGAGGGCTACCTGATTTACCTGATAATGCAAGCGATCCTCAGGACCGTCTTGTTGCCTGGTGAGGCACGCAGATTGCGCATCCCATCATTGATGCCCCCGCCGAAGCGGGGGCGCGTCCGTTCCTCTTAGAAGGTACGGCCGATGTTGAACGAGAAGACTTCAGTATCATCCCCTTCGTACTTCTTGAGCGGCTGTGCCAGCACGAAGACCAGCGGGCCCATGGGGGAGAGCCACTGCAGTGACAGACCGGCGGACACCCGGATATTGCTGGGGTCGGAGTAGTCCATCAGGTAGTTACAACCGCTGAAGCAGCGATTCTTGTACTGGTTGAAGTCGAAGTTGGTGTCCCAGACCGTACCGGCATCGAGGAAGAAGCTGGTTCTGAGCTGAGGCTGATAGCTTTCGGAGGCGAACGGCGTCGGCACTATCATCTCGAGGGAAGCGACCGCCAGCGCGTTGCCCCCCACCGAGCTGTCGGTGCCCTGAACGACGTCATTACCGCCCAGGTTGTAGTAATAGAGCGCCTTCGGACCCACGGTGTTGCTCTTGAAGCCACGCAGGGTATCGAAGCCACCGGCATAGTAGTTCTCGAAGAACGGCAGCACGTGATCGTAGTCGCCGTTACTGCCATAACCGTTGCCGTAAGAGGCACGGGCCTTGGCCAGCATCACCCACTGGTGATCCGCATCGAACGGGAAGTAATGGGAGTCTTCGGCGTTCAGCTTGTAATACTGCAGATCCATGCCCGGCACCGTCACCTTGGCATTCACCCGCTGACGATCACCCGCGGTCGGGAACTGACCCTTGTTGAGGGTGGAGCGGGTCCAGCCGGCGGTGACGTCGACGGTGTTGAACACCAGTCGGTTGTCACCGTCCAGATTGCCGCTGTACACCCGCCAGAACTCATCCACCTGAACATAGGGGTTGGGCTGGGACAGCTTGTTGTTCTCGTAGCCGAGGCTGAAGTCGAGGCGGTTGTTCTCGTTGACCGGGAAGCCGCTGGAGAGGCGGAAGCCGATGGTGGTGTTCTCATAGTCAACGATGTTGGCATCTGCCGCGCTGAACTCGTTGTAGTAGAGACGGCCACCCAGGCTGACACCGTCGACGGTGAAGTAGGGATCGTTGTAGCTGAGATCGATGCTCTTCGAGTAGTCGTTGGTACTGGCGTTGATACCGATCTTCTTGCCGGTACCCATGAAGTTGTCTTGCTGCAGACCCGCCTGCAGGCTCAGGCCCGACTCGGTGCCGTAGCCGATACCCGCGTTGATGGACCCCGCCGGCTGCTCCTTGACCTTGAAGTCGAGATCGACTTGATCGTCGCTGCCCGCCACCCGCTTGGTGTCCACTTCCGCGGTCTCGAAGAAGCCGAGGCGGTTGAGACGGGTCTTGGACTGCTCGACGTTGTCGGAGGAGAGCCAGGTGCCTTCCATCTGACGCATCTCGCGACGCAGCACTTCGTCCTTGGTGGTGACGTTGCCGCTGAAGTTGATGTTGCGCACATAGACCCGGGGACCCGGCTCTATGTTGACGATCAGCTCCACTTCCTTGGTCTCGTCGTTGACCTGGGGGAAGGTGACCACTTTGGGGTAGGCGTAACCGTAACGGCCGAGGAACTTGGAGAGCACCTCTTCGGTGTGGGTCACCTGGCTGGCGGAGTAGACGCTGCCCGCCTCAATGGGGACCAATCCCTTCATCTCGGCGCCGCGATCGATGAGATCGCCCTTGATCTCTACTCCGGAGACCTTGTACTGATCCCCTTCCTTGATGTTCAGGGTGACGTAGACCCCTTTCTTGTCAGGGGTCATGGAGACCTGGGTGGACTCCTGAGCGAAACGTATGTAGCCGCGGTCCATGTAGTAGGAGCGCAGCACTTCGATGTCACCGGCCAGCTTCTGCTTCTGGTAGCGTTGATCGCCGGTGAAGTTCCACCAGGGCACATCGTCCTTGAGGGAGAGCTGAGCCAGCAGTTTCTCTTCCGGGAACACGTTGTTGCCGACGATGTTGATCTGCTGGATCTTGGCCGCGGCCCCTTCCACGAAGGTGAACTTGAGGTCGACCCGGTTGCGGGGCAAGGGCGTGACGATGGCCTTGACCCTGGCGGAGTATTTACCCACGCCATAGTAGAAGTCTTCCAAGCCCTTCTCGAGGGAGCTCAGCACGGTGCGATCCAAGGGATCACCGACCCGGATGCCGGAGGATTCCAGGCTCTGGGTCAGCTGCTCTTCCTTGATGTCCTTGTTGCCGGAGAACTCGATGCTGGAGATGGTCGGGCGCTCCTTCACCACGACCTGCAGCACCTGACCGTCACGATAGACTTTGACGTCCTCGAAGTTGCCCGAGGCATAGAGCCGCTTGATGGCGTTGGCCAGAGTCACGGAATCGACGGAGTCCCCGACCCGGACCGGCAGATTCAACAGGGCGGCGCCCAGGGTCACCCGCTGCAGACCCTCGACCTGAATGTCTTGCACCACAAAAGAGGCAGGGGCCGCCTGAGCCAGGAGGCTGGCTCCCAGCAGGCAACTCAACACCAATGCTTTTTTAACAGCCATTTTGTTCTTATGTGTCCTTGTTGATGCTCTAGCCTCAGAGGCGAGCGAAATCATTAAACAGCGCAATGCCCATCAGTAACATCAGAATGGCGGCGCCTATCCTGAACCCAACTTCCTGAATTTTTTCTGGTACCGGCTTGCCGGTGACTGCCTCGATGAGGAAGTAGACCAAATGGCCCCCGTCCAGCACCGGCAGGGGGAACAGGTTGATGATCCCCAGGTTGACGCTGATCAGCGCCAGGAAACCGAGGAAATAGACCAACCCGTAATCGGCGCTGCTGCCTGCCCCCTTGGCAATGGAGATGGGGCCGCTCAGGTTATCCAGCGAGACGATGCCACCGATCAGCTTGCCAATCATATCAAAGGTCAGCGTGGTCAGGCTCCAGGTCTTCTGGGCCCCATGCCACAGGGCTTGCAAAGGCCCATACTGTAACAGAACTCGATACTCATCCGGTAATGGAACCAGTTGCGGCGAGAGGCCGACAAAACCGACCAGCTGGCCGCGCACCTTTTTCGCATCCGGCAACAGCGTCAGGGTCAGGTCGCTGCCCCCGCGCTCCACCATGACTTGCAGTGGCTGCTCGGGGGACTGCTGCACTCGCAGCACAAACTGAGTCCACTCGGTGATCTCCTGCTCCCCTACCCGCTTGATGCGATCTCCCACCTGCAGACCGGCTTTCTCGCTGGCGCTGTTGGGTACAATGGCCTCCACCACGGGCAGCACCTTGCCACCGAGGGGCACTATCCCCAGGCTGCCGATGGGAGACTCTTTCTCCGGATCAAATTTCCAGTCGCCCAGCTCGAGTGTCTTGTCGACCACATAGCTGGTATCCGCCGCCTTCAGCTTGAGCCGTACCGAGTCATCCCCCAGATGGCTGATGAGCGCGTAGGTTACCGCTTCCCAGTCTCCGGTCTCTTCATCACCGACCCCGACGATCTCCATGCCAGGCAGGACACCAGCCTGGGCCACGATGGAGGCGGGACGCACCTCGTCGATCACCGGCTTGACGCTGGGGACGCCGATCATGAACATCAGCCAGAAGGCGAACAGGGCGAACAGGAAGTTCGCCATGGGGCCAGCCGCGACTATGGCCATCCGCGCCCAGACGCTCTTGTGATTGAAGGCCTGCGCCTCCTCACCGGGTTTGAGCTCATCGACCCGACCGTCCAGCATCTTGACGTAACCACCCAGCGGTATCAGGGCCAGCACATATTCGGTGCCGTCCTTGCCGATGCGGCGCCAGATCGCCTTGCCAAAGCCGATGGAGAAACGTTCCACCTTGACGCCACAGCGACGGGCCACCCAGAAGTGGCCGAACTCATGCACCGCCACCAACAGGCCGAGGGCGACGACGAAGGCACCAAGATTCCACAATACGCCGCCCATCAGCAAACCACCTCAAGGTCATGGCCCGTCTGATACCCAAGGGCAACAAGAAAGGCATCAATACTCCACAATACGCCGCCCATCAGCGAGATACCTCAAGGTCATGACCCGTCGCGTAGAGAGCGGCCTCTGGCCACCACAGTCCGTTCATCGAGCAAGCTCCTCAATCAGTTCGTGGGCACGGGCACGGGCCATGCCATCCAGGGCAATCAGATCGTCAAGCGACCCTGCAGCGCAGCCACCCAATGCCGTCATGATGGATTCATTGACTCTGGCAATATCCATAAATCCGATCCGCTCTGCAAGAAAAGCCGCGACGCTCTCTTCATTGGCGGCATTGAGCGAGGTCGTGGCAGCCTGCCCTTGCTGGCAGGCCGTCATGGCCAGTGCCAGGTTGGGGTAGCGTTCGTAGTCGGGACGAATAAAGCTGAACTCTCCGACACTGAAGAAATCCAAAGGTTCCACCCCGGATTCGATCCTGCCCGGATAGGCCAGGGCATGGGCGATGGGGGTGCACATGTCGGGGTTGCCGAGCTGGGCCAGCACTGAGCCGTCCTTGTACTGCACCATGGAATGGATGACCGACTGGGGATGGATCACCACCTGGATCTGCTCAGGAGCCGCATTGAACAGCCAGCGCGCCTCTATGTACTCCAGCCCCTTGTTGATCATGGTGGCGGAGTCCACCGAGATCTTGGCCCCCATGGACCAGTTGGGGTGCGCGACCGCCTGGGCCGGTGTGACCTTGTCCAGATCGCCGATGTCGGTATAGCGGAAGGGGCCGCCCGAGCCGGTCAGCAGGATCTTGCTGATACCCGCCTCGGTCAGGGAGCAGAAACCCGGCTGGCGCTGAATGCTCTCGGGCAGGCATTGGAAGATGGCGTTGTGCTCGCTGTCGATGGGCAGCAGCTCGGCGCCGTGATGGCGCACTGCCTCCATGAAGAAGGCGCCGGACATCACCAGCGCCTCTTTATTGGCCAGCAGGATGCGCTTGCCGGCCCGCACGGCGGCCATGGTGGGTGCCAATCCGGCGGCGCCGACGATGGCGGCCATGACGCTGTGGGCATCCGGGTGAGCGGCCACTTCGCACAGGGCAGCCTGACCGGACAGCACTCGAGTTGAAGCGCCGTGGGTCTTGAGTCGCTCGGCCAGTTCGGCTGCCGCGCCCTCATCCACCATCACGGCGAAGCGGGGGGTAAATTCGAGACAATCGCGCAGCATGGCATCCACGCTGCGAGCGGCCGTCAGCGCCAGCACTTGCCAGCGGCCCGGGTTCTGCCGCAGTACCTTGAGGGTGCTTTGACCGATGGAGCCGGAGGCGCCCAGGATCACCAGTGAGTTGTGCATCAAGACTCCTGAATGAATAACTGACAGATGGAGCCGAAGGCCCTCAATATCACCCGCGAGTCAGGCATCAAAACTCCTGACTGAGCAGCATGTAGCTGAGCAGGAAGACCGGCAGGGCGGCTGTCAGGCTGTCGATCCTGTCGAGAATACCGCCGTGACCCGGCAACAGGGTACCGGAGTCCTTGATGCCTGCCTCGCGCTTGAACATGCTTTCGGTGAGATCGCCGAGCACCGAGGCCAGCACCGCCAGCAGGGAGCACAGCAGCACTACCGCCATCTTGGCGGGCACGAAGCCCATGAACCAGGTCACGCCGACGGCCAACAGGCTGGCGGTAAACAGGCCACCCAACATGCCCTCGATGGTTTTACCCGGGCTGACGGCCGGCGCCAGTTTGTGTTTACCAAAGGCCTTGCCGAAAAAATACGCGCCAGAATCTGCCGCCCAGACCAAGCCCATGACGAACAGCAGGACCCAGGCCCCCATCAGGGGATCGTGATAGAAGTGGTAGCCACGGATGGCCACCAGTGACCAGAAGAAAGGCACCAGAGTCACCAGGCCGAACAGGGATTTCAGCCAGATGGAATTTTTCCACAGCCTGGCGCTCTGGGGGTAACGCAAGACCAATAACAGGCCCAGCAGCCACCAACTGACTGCGGTCCAGAGCACCCCCATCAACAGAGGATGCAACTGGGGGATCCAGAGTTGCTCCACCGGCACCCAGAACAGGCTGGCGCCGAGCAACAGGCAGAACACCAGCGGCAACCATTGTTGCGGCTGGGCGGAGACGAAGGCGCTCCACTCACGGCTGGCCAGCAGAAAGACCAGGGCAGCGAGCAGGGCGAAGAATTTCAATGGCAGGAAAAACAGTGCCCCCAATACCATGGGCACTAACAGTAATGCGGTAATAATTCGTTGTTTTAGCAAAAGAAACCTCTCTCTTGGGAGCGGGGTTTAGCCGGTCTGTTGTGCGGCGATCAATTCCCGGATCTGTTCACCCGTACACCCGAAGCGACGCTCGCGAGCAACGAAGGAGGCAACCGCCCCACTGAACTCGGCCTCGTCAAAATCGGGCCACAATACCGGGGTAAAATAGAGCTCGGCATAGGCAAGCTGCCATAGCACAAAATTGCTGATGCGATGATCGCCACCGGTGCGGATCAGCAGATCCACCGGCGGCAGGTCGGCCATGCAAACCTGTTGTGCCAACGCCGCCTCATCGATGGCCTCGGCATCCAGTTCACCGGCCGCCACGGCGCGAGCCAGCTTGCGAGCCGCCTGAGCGATATCCCACTGGCCCCCATAGTTGGCAGCGATATTGAGCGTCAACCCCTGGTTGCCTGCGGTCAGCGCCTCGGCTTTGGCTATCTTGGCCTGCAACCGTTCGCTGAAGCGGGCGGTGTCGCCGATCACCTTGAGCCGAATACCGTTGCTGTGCAACTTCTTCACCTCGCGGCCGAGCACCGTCAGAAACAGTTCCATCAGGGCGTTGACCTCCCCTTCCGGGCGCCGCCAGTTCTCGCTGGAGAACGCAAACAGGGTCAGTGCCTCCATTCTGGCACGGGCGGCGAAGGTCACGGCTTCACGCACGGACTTCACGCCCGCCTTGTGGCCGAAGACCCGCATCTTGCCACGGTTCTGGGCCCAACGACCGTTGCCATCCATGATGATGGCGACGTGACGAGGCAAGGACGAGCTGGCGCTATCGCCTAGCGCTGCCAAAAGCGACATTCATTTCTCCCACAAAGACAAAAACGCCGTGCAGGGGCACTACACGGCGCTCGTAATATACCTGTCGGAGGCTTAGATTTCCATTAGCTCCTTTTCCTTCGCAGCCAGGGCGTCGTCGACCAGCTTGATGAAGGCGTCGGTGAGCTTCTGGATCTCTTCCTGGGCACGACGGTCGTCGTCTTCGGAGATCTCTTTGTCCTTGAGCAGCGCTTTGAAGTCGGCGTTGGCGTCGCGACGGATGTTACGCACGGCAACTCGGGCACCTTCCGCTTCGGCACGGACGATCTTGGTCAGATCGCGGCGACGCTCTTCGGTCAGCGGCGGCAAGGGCACGCGCAGGGTCTGACCGTTGCTTGACGGGTTCAGGCCCAGATCGGAGGTCAGGATGGCTTTTTCCACCGCCTGGATCATGGAGCGATCGAAGATGGAGATGGACAGGGTACGGGCATCTTCTGCCACTACGTTAGCCAACTGTTTCAGCGGAGTGGCAGAGCCGTAATATTCCACCTGGATACCATCGAGCAGGCTCGGATGAGCGCGGCCGGTACGGATCTTGGACATCTGGGTCTTGAGCGATTCTACGCTCTTGGCCATGCGGTCCTTGGCGTCGTTTTTAATCTCGTTGATCACAGTGGTTTTCCTTCTGGCGAACGAGCCGTCACGCGGCTCGTGTCTATCTTATTTAGCGATGTGATGGATCAGCGTACCTTCCGGCTCACCCATGACAACCCGACGCAGCGCACCCGGTTTGTTCATGTTGAACACCCGGATCGGCAGATCGTGGTCACGGGCCAGGGTAAAGGCAGCAAGATCCATTACCTTGAGCTCTTTTTCAAGCACTTCGTTGTAGCTGAGCTCATGATACAGCACGGCGTCCGGATTCTTAACCGGATCCTCATTGAATACACCATCGACCTTGGTGGCTTTGAGTACCACGTCGGCTTCGATCTCGATGCCGCGCAGGCAGGCTGCGGAGTCGGTGGTGAAGAAGGGGTTGCCGGTACCGGCAGAGAAGATCACCACCTTGCCGGCGCGCAGCTGGCTGATGGCCTCGGCCCAGCTGTAGGAATCGCACACGCCCTGCAGGGAGATGGCAGACATCAGACGGGCATTCACATAAGCACGATGCAGGGCATCACGCATGGCCAGGCCGTTCATCACGGTTGCCAGCATGCCCATGTGGTCACCCACCACGCGGTTCATGCCCGCCTTGGCGAGACCGGCACCACGGAACAGGTTGCCGCCGCCAATGACCAGACCGACCTGAACACCCAGCTCAACCAGCTCTTTGATCTCTTGGGCCATCCGTTCCAGCACCGCCGGATCAATGCCAAAACCCTCGGATCCTTGCAGGGCTTCACCACTCAACTTCAGAAGAACACGTCTGTATGCAGGCTTGGGATTGGTACTCATGTCACTGATTCCTGGTCATATAAAGACCGCGACATAAGTCGCGGTCTGGGGAAACGGAAAAACCGGTTCGATTAAGCCTTCTGAGCGGCTGCGATCTGGGCTGCAACTTCAGCAGCGAAATCGGTCTCTTGCTTCTCGATGCCTTCGCCCACTTCGAAACGGGTGAAGGAGACAACGTCAGCACCTTCTTTCTTCAGCAGTTCGGCGACGGTGATGGACGGATCCTTCACGAAGGGTTGACCAGTCAGGGAAACCTCACCGGTGAACTTCTTCATGCGGCCTTCAACCATCTTCTCGGCGATGTCTTTCGGCTTGCCGGAGTTGATGGCGATGTCGATCTGAATTTCGCGCTCTTTGGCAACGACTTCAGCGGACACGTCTTCCGGCTTGACGAACTGCGGGCTGTTGGCAGCAACGTGCATGGCCAGGTCTTTGGCCAGCTCGGCAGTACCGCCGATCAGCTTGGTGATAACACCGATACGGGAACCGTGTACGTAGGTACCCAGGTTGTCACCTTCAACCAGCATCACGCGACGCAGGTTCATGTTCTCACCGATCTTGGCGATCAGGTTGGTGATAGTCAGCTCAACGGACTCACCGTTACCGAAGTCGGCCGCTTTCAGGGCGTCAACGTCAGCAATTTTCTGGGTAGCGGCGATGTCGGCGATCTTCTGGCCCATGCCCATGAAGCTGGCATCTTTGGCGACGAAGTCGGTTTCGCTGTTCAGCTCGATCATGACGGCAACGTTGCCTTCGGTACGGGCGAAAATCACGCCTTCAGCGGCGATACGGCCGGCTTTCTTGGCGGCCTTGGCCTGACCGGATTTGCGCATGTTCTCGATAGCCAGCTCGATATCACCCTGAGCTTCTTCCAGTGCTTTTTTGCAATCCATCATGCCAGCGGCGGTGCGCTCGCGCAGTTCTTTTACCAGGGCGGCAGTAACGTTAGCCATTTTCAGTATCCTCGGTCTTGATTTGACAAGAAACAGGGGCCACAAGGGCCCCTGCTAACCAATTACATCAGCTTGGTTAATAAGGGCTTTTCAGTCCTTATCAATTACTCAGCTTCAACGAAACCATCTTGTTCGGCTTGAACAACGATGTCCTGAGCGCGAGCTTCCAGTACGGTGTCAGCGGCAGCGTTCAGGTACAGGTTCACAGCACGGATAGCATCGTCGTTACCCGGGATGACATAGTCAACGCCGTCCGGGTTGGAGTTGGTATCAACGATGGAAACGACCGGGATACCCAGGTTATTGGCTTCTTTGATAGCAATGTGCTCGTGGTCGGCATCGACAACGAACAGAACGTCAGGCAGGCCGCCCATGTTCTTGATACCACCCAGGCTCTTCTCCAGCTTTTCCATTTCGCGAGTACGCATCAGCGCCTCTTTCTTGGTCAGCTTGTCGAAGGTACCGTCTTGGCTCTGGGTTTCCAGATCTTTCAGGCGCTTGATGGACTGACGAACGGTTTTCCAGTTGGTCAGCATGCCGCCCAGCCAGCGGTGGTTAACATAGAACTGGTCACAACGATCAGCGGCATCTTTTACGGCTTCAGACGCGGCACGCTTGGTACCTACGAACAGTACCTTGCCTTTCTTGGCAGCTACGGAGCTGATGAAGTTCATGGCATCGTCAAACATCGGAACGGTTTTTTCCAAGTTGATGATGTGAACCTTGCTGCGGGCGCCGAAGATGTAGGACTTCATTTTCGGGTTCCAGTAACGAGTCTGGTGACCGAAGTGAACGCCGGCTTGCAGCATGTCGCGCATAGAAACTTTAGCCATTTTATACCTCTGTATTGGGGTTAGGCCTCCACACATCCCATGTAACCGACCCCAAAGGGGCACCCCGGTACAGGTGTCGATGTGTGTGTGTTATTGAGTAAGGGTGATGAAATGCGGACGCAAGTTCCCCATTCCGGCGCGCTTTATACCATAACTTTGGTCAGGACACCACCAGCAGCCACGCTAAAAATGGCTCCCCAGGAGCGGGGGTACGACCGCTGGCTGACGCTGTGATGACAATCACACTGGAAGTAAACGGAGGTTGGGGATAAAATTTTGGCCTGATTGCAAACGCATCTATTTTTCATTACCTGATTTTAGGTCATCCCAGGATGAGAAGTCAGGCCCCAAGAGAGATCCCATGTCCATCAAAATCAAGACACCGGAAGAGATTGAAAAGATGCGCATTGCCGGCCAGCTGGCTGCCGATGTGCTGGTGATGATCGCCCCCCATGTCAACGCCGGTGTCACCACCGACGAGCTGAACACCCTGTGCCACGACTATATCGTCAACGTGCAGCAGGCCGTGCCCGCGCCGCTGAACTACCACGGTTTTCCCAAGTCCATCTGCACCTCGGTCAATGATGTGATCTGCCACGGCATTCCCAATCACAAGAAGCTGCGGGAAGGGGACATCATCAACCTGGACATCACCGTCATCAAGGACGGTTACCACGGTGACACTTCCGCCATGTTCATCGTGGGCCAGACCACCCCGCTGCGCCGTCAGCTGTGCAAGGTGGCCCAGGAGAGCCTGTACGCCGCCATCAAGCGGGTGCGTCCCGGCATGTGCATCACCGAAATTGGCGCCGTGATCCAGCCCATCGTCGAGCAGGCCGGTTTCTCCGTGGTGCGCGACTACTGCGGCCACGGCATCGGCAGCGAGTTCCACGAAGAGCCGCAGATCCTGCACTATCGCAACGGCGGCAAGCAGGAGCTCAAGCCCGGCATGTGCTTCACCATCGAGCCCATGGTCAACAGCAAGAAGTATCACTGCCGCGTCAACCCGAAGGATGGCTGGACAGTGACCACCAAGGATGGCGGCGACTCCGCCCAGTGGGAGCACACCCTGCTGGTGACCGAGGATGGCTGCGAGGTGCTGACCCTGCGCCCCGATGACACTATCGACCGGGTCATCAAACACGGTTAACATCAAACCCCGGCCCTTCGCCGGGGTTTTGTTTTTATCCGCCGTGCATGCGTGCGACAAGAGTGTGAGATGCCATGGATGCCAGCCTGCTTTCCCCCCACCTGTTACCCGACGATCAGCTCACCCGCGAGAACTGCAAGGAGTACTTGAGCCGTTTCCTCTCCTGGCTACATGAGCGCTTCGATGCCGGTGACAACATCATCGAACTGGTGGCCACCCGCTCCGAATACATGGATGCACTGCTGACCCGGCTGTGGCACAAGTTCGGCTTCGACAAGACCAGCCTCACCCTGATCGCGGTGGGGGGTTATGGCCGCGGCGAATTGCACCCCCACTCCGACATCGACCTGCTCATTCTCTATGAAGGGGAGGAGCTCGACGAGGTGCTGGGGCTGCGCATCGGCGAGTTCATCACCCTGCTGTGGGACCTCAAGCTGGAGGTGGGACAATCGGTGCGCAACGTGAGCGAGTGCATCGAGCAGGGCCGCGCCGACATCACGGTCGCCACCAACCTCATCGAGGCGCGCTATATCACCGGCCGCAAGGCGGGCTTCGAGCAATTGCAGGCCGCCACCCTGCCCCAGCATTTTTGGCCGAGCGAGGAGTTCTTTCGCGCCAAGCGTGAGGAGCAACACCTGCGCCATCAGCAGTTCCTCGGCACCGCCTACAAGCTCGAGCCGGATCTCAAGAGCAATCCCGGCGGTCTTCGCGACATCCAGACCCTGGCCTGGGTCGCCCGTCGCCATTTCGGCGCCACCACCCTCTATGAGATGACCAGCCACGGCTTCCTGAACCGGGCCGAGTACCGCGAGCTGCTGGACTGCCAGAACTTCCTGTGGAAAGTCCGTTTCGCCCTGCACATGGCCATCAACAAGGGGGACAACCGCCTGCTGTTCGACCGCCAGCGCACCGTGGCCCAGATGCTCGGCTTCGAGGGAGAAGGCAACGGCCCGGTCGAGCAGATGATGAAGCGCTTCTACCAGACGGTGCGGCGGGTGGCGGAGCTCAACGAGATGCTGCTGCAGCTGTTTGACGAGGCTATTCTCGGCAACACCGCCATGGACGTGCGCCGCATCAGCGACGAATTCCAGCTCCGCGGTCGCCTCATCGATGCGGTGGACTCCGAGCTGTTTGGCCGGGATCCCGCCGCCATCCTGCGGCTGTTCTACCAGATAGCCCAGCACCCCGAGATAGCCGGCATTCACTCCGCCACCTTGCGCCAATTGCGGGAGGCCAGACGCACCCTCAACTGCTGGTTGCAGGACCTGCCCGAGTGTCGCCGCCTGTTCATGGCGCTGTTGCGCCACCCCAACGGCATAGGCCAGCCGCTCACTCTTATGCATAAATATGGGATCCTCGCGGCCTATCTGCCCCAGTGGAACCTCATCGTCGGCCAGATGCAGTTCGACATGTTCCACGCCTATACGGTGGATGAGCACACCCATCGCCTGCTCAAGAACATCCATCGCTTCGCGAACCCGGCCAGCCGCCAGACCCACCCGCTCTGTCACGAGGTGTTCACCCAGTTGCGCAAGCCGGAGCTGCTCAGCATCGCCGCCCTGTTCCACGACATCGCCAAGGGCCGGCGCGGCGATCACTCCGAGCTCGGCGCCGTCGATGCGCTGGAATTCTGCCAGCTGCACGGGCTGGACCGCTACGAGAGCCGACTGGTGGCTTGGCTGGTGCGCCACCACCTGCTGATGTCGGTCACTGCCCAGCGCCGGGACATCTATGATCCCGAGGTCGTGGCCGATTTTGCCCAGAAGGTACGAGACGAATTGCACCTCGACCTGCTCTACTGCCTGACCGTGGCCGATATCTGTGCCACCAACGACACCCTCTGGAACGACTGGAAAGGTACCCTGCTACGGGAGCTCTACTTCGCCACCCAGAAAGCACTGCGCCAGGGGCTGGAGAACCCGCCGGACATGCGGCTCAAGATCCGCGAGAACCAGCGTCAGGCCAAACAGATCCTGGCCCAGCGCGAGGTCTCGATCGATGCGGTCAACGCCCTCTGGAACGACTTCAAGGCCGACTACTTCCTGCGCCACAGCCCGGAGCAGATTGCCTGGCACTGCCGCAAGATCATCGCTCACGGCGACAACCCGGCGCCCCTGGTGCTGATCGGCAAGCACCCCATTCGTGGGGGCAGCGAGGTGTTCATCTATTGCCGCGACACCCCGAATCTGTTTGCCACCGTGGCCTCGGCGCTGGATCAGAAGAACCTCAATATCCACGACGCCCAGATCATGAACTCCCGCAGCGACTACGTGCTGGATACCTTCATAGTGCTGGAGCCGACCGGCGAGCCCATCAGCCCGAACCGCACCGCCACCATCAAGAAGGCGCTGGAGAAGGCGCTGCAAGAGCCCGGCAAGCTGGTGCTGCGCAGCAAACCCCTGTCACGGCGCCACCGCCAGTTCAGCGTGCCGACCCGGGTGGTGTTCTTGCCCCACAAGGGGGAGAACCGCCACACCCTGCTGGAGCTGACGGCGCTGGATACCCCCGGCCTGCTGGCTCGCATCGGCGCCGTCTTCCAGCAATGCGGCCTCTCCCTGCACGCGGCCAAGATCACCACCATAGGCGAGCGGGTGGAAGACTTCTTCAGCCTGACGACCTTGGGCGGTGAACCCCTGAGCCAGGCCGAGCAGCAGGCGCTGGAGGAGCGACTGGTCAATCAGCTCAATCCGCAGGAAGAGGGTGCTGACCGCGCGGCAGGGGGCTTCACAGGACACCATTTGTCATTCTGATTTATCAGTCAGAACAAGCGCTTGAGCAACCAACGAACAATAAGTCGCCATTCTCCCGAAGAAATCGGCCCTCCCCCTTAAAACCGGCGGGAAAAGTGTGATACAACAAACAGAATTTTTTAAAGGAAACCTGTCATGACCGAGTTGCAACAGATCATTGAAGCGGCCTTCGAGCGCCGCGACACCATCACTCCCGGCTCCGTCGATGCCGCCACCAAGACTGCCATCCTGGAGGCCATCGAGCTGCTGGATTCCGGCAAGGCCCGGGTCGCCGAGAAGATTGCCGGCGAGTGGGTCGTCCACCAGTGGTTGAAGAAGGCGGTACTGCTCTACTTCCGCATCAATGACAACGGCATCATCAAGGGCGACGATGCTCAGTACTACGACAAGGTTCCCCTCAAGTTCTCCGACTACAGCGCCGAGCAGTTCAAGGCGGCCGGTGTGCGCGTGGTACCGCCGGCGACCGCCCGCAAAGGTTCCTTCATCGCCCCCAATACCGTGCTGATGCCGTCTTACGTCAACATCGGCGCCTTCGTCGATGAAGGCACCATGGTCGACACCTGGGCCACCGTCGGCTCCTGCGCCCAGATCGGCAAGAACGTGCACCTGTCCGGCGGCGTCGGCATCGGTGGCGTACTGGAGCCGCTGCAGGCCAACCCGACCATCATCGAAGACAACTGCTTCATCGGTGCCCGTTCAGAGGTTGTTGAGGGCGTGATCGTCGAGGAAGGCTCCGTCATCTCCATGGGCGTCTTCATCGGCCAGTCCACCCGCATCTATGATCGCGAGACCGGCGAGATCCACTACGGCCGCGTACCGGCAGGCTCAGTGGTCGTCTCTGGCTCCCTGCCCTCCAAGTGCGGCAAGTACAGCCTGTACGCCGCCGTCATCGTCAAGAAGGTGGATGCCAAGACCCGTGCCAAGGTCGGCATCAACGCCCTGCTGCGCTCCATCGACGAATAATGCTCGGCTGATACAGCGCAATAGAAAGGGCGCCTGATGGCGCCTTTTTTTATGGCCGTGTCCCGTCCTGAATATGGTTTACACCTTTCCCCTCAATAAATGGAGACCCCGATGGGACAAGGTGTGAAACGGACACAGCGCGATTACTCGCTGACTTTTAAACTGGCGCTGGTCGAGCAG
>NZ_JRGL01000133.1 GCF_000764655.1 Aeromonas aquatica | reverse complement strand
CGCTGCGATGCTGCGAAGACACAAACTGCTACTGCTCGGCAGGCTTGTGGTGAAAAGTCCTGGTAACAGGCAACAATTCGGACGCGGGGTGGAGCAGCTCGGTAGCTCGTCGGGCTCATAACCCGAAGGTCGTCAGTTCAAATCTGGCCCCCGCAACCAACTTTTCATGTTATCTCCTATTTTTCCCCTCTCTGATCCCCAATTCTATCATCCTGATCTTGAACATTAATTTTCAAGCTACTGGTCGTCGCCAGCTCTTGTTCGGTATCATCGTGACCTCTGTTCATGGATGAGGCCGCTTCCTATGCTGCAACCCTTCAGTTATCTCCCTCCCAAGATTGACATCCAGACCACTAGCCTTGACGAGGTGATGGCAAGCCAGGCGCAGATCAAGCTGCTGCTGGTCGCCGACACCGAGCGCAGTACCCTGCTGGCGCAACCCGCCTTCGCCGGGGTCGCGGCCCAGCTCGCCCTTGGCCAGAAGGCGCCGTACCGGTTGGCGGACGCCCAGGGCCTGCAATTGGTGATCTTCGTGGATCCCGAGGCGAGCCAGGATCATCGGCTCTACAAGCAGGTCCGCTCCTGGGTCGCACCCCTGGCCGGCCTCAAGGTGGCGCAGTTGGCGCTGCATCTTGAGGGATTCGACGACGCCAGCCGGGCCCTGCTGGCCGAGCTGGTGCTCTCGGCGCTGCTCGCGGCTAATGTGCCACTGCCCACCCACAAGCAGCGCAGCGAGGAGACACCGAGCTACCGGCACCTGATGGTGTCACCCGCGTGCGAGCTCGATCTGGCCCGGATCCATGCCGAGGCGCAAGGCAATGGCCTGGCCCGTCATCTCGCCGTGCTGCCGGCCTCCGATCTGACCCCCCGCAGCTACCGGGCCTGGGCACAACAGCTGGCACAGCAGGAGGGCTGGCAGTGGCAGGAATACGATGAGGCCGAGCTCGCCAGACTCGGCGCCGGCGCCTTCCTGGCGGTGGCCAGGGGATCGGCAGACAACCAGGCCGCCATCGTCAAGCTCAGCTATTGCCCGGCCAAGGCGGAGCGCAGGCTGGCGCTGGTGGGCAAGGGGATCTGCCACGACTCCGGGGGCTACAACCTCAAGGTCGGCGGCAGCATGTATGGCATGCATTTGGACATGGGGGGCAGCGCCGTGGCGCTGGGCACCCTCTATGCAATCAGCCGGGCCAAGCTGCCCTACGAGGTGCACTGCTGGCTCGCCATCGCCGAGAACCACATAGGCCCGCAGGCCTACAAACCCGGGGAGGTGGTGACCGCCATCAACGGCACCACCATAGAGGTGGTCGACACCGATGCCGAGGGACGCATGGTGCTGGCGGATACCCTGGCCATGGCGGTGCAGGACGAGCCGGACCTGCTGATCGACTACGCGACCCTCACCGGCGCCTGCAAGCGGGCGCTCGGCAGCCGTTACAGCGGTGCCTTTACCAACAGACCCCAGTGGCTCGGCGAGTTGATAAGCCTGGGCCAGCGCAGCGGTGAGCGTGTCTGGCCCTTCCCGCTGGACGAGGATTACGATGACAACCTCGATAGCGAATGGGCCGACCTGCTACAGTGTGCGCCGGGTGCGTCAGCGGATCACATCGATGCCGCCCGCTTCCTCAGTCGTTTCGTGCCCGAGCAGACCCCCTGGTTGCACCTCGACCTGAGCGGTTTTCGCAACAAGGGGGGCAACGGTGTGGTCAGCAGCGAGGTGACCGGATTCGGGGTCAGATTGACGCTGGATCTGCTCGGCGGCCCGCTGGGGCGGCGCCTCGACGATCGAGATGCATGAGCAAGCAACCTAAGCAAGACAACGAATGAGGACAAGCGTGAAACAACCAAGTTATGACTGGGTGCTGTTCGATCTGGACGAAACCCTGCTCGATTTCCCGGTCGCCCAGGCCCTGGAGCAGACCCTGCAGATCTACGGGGTGACACCCAGCGCGCCCAAGATGGCGCAATATCACGAGCTGAACCACCGACTGTGGCAGCAGTACAACTCCGGCGAGATAGACGCCACTCATCTGCAGCAGACCCGCTTCTCGCTGTTTGCCGAGCAGGTCGATGTGGCGCCCATGGCGATGAACGACACCTTCCTGCAGCAGATCATCGCCCTGAGCACACCGCTGGACGGGGTGGTAGAGACGCTGCAGGCGTTCCAGCAAAGGGGTGTGCGGATGGGGATCATCACCAACGGTTTCAGCCTGCCTCAGCGAGGACGTCTGGACAAGCTGGGCTGGAGCGACTGGTTCGAGCCGCTGGTCATCTCCGACGAGGTGCATGTCACCAAGCCGGCCGCCGCCATCTTCCTGCATGCGCTCGAGCTGATGGGGCAACCGAGCCCGGCGCGGGTGCTGATGGTGGGGGACAATCCCAAGACCGACATCGCCGGCGCCGCGGCGCAGGGGCTGGCCACCTGCTGGTACAACCCGGAACGCCACGACACGCCGTGCGAGTCGACCCACGAGATCCACCACTTCGCGCACCTCAGCGCCATAGTGCTGGGACAATAGGAAAAGGCGCCAATATGGCGCCTGCAATGAAAAAGGCAGCCTGGAGCTGCCTTTTTGCATGTTATCGAGCCTTCAGCGAGCGAGGCGGCTGAGCAACCAGGCTTCGAGCAGGTCGACCCCGTGGCTCAGCACGGTTTCATCGAAGTCGAATTCCGGATGGTGGTGGGGCGCCGCCAGATCGGCCCCCAGGATCAGATAGGCGGCCTCGCCGCCGCTGCGCTGCACCCGCTCGATGAGAAAGCCGGCATCCTCGCTGGCGCCGAAGCGGCGGCTGTGGACAGTCTCGAGTTGGAGTGCCTGTGCCAGCGGCACTATCTCCTCGAGCAGGGCCGGGCTGTTCTCGATGCCGATGGCTTCCCCCTGCTTGCGGATGAGGTAGGTCGTGCCCTGCATCAGGGCGGCCCCTTCCACTATCTGCTGCACCTGGCCAAACATGTAGTTGTTGAGCTCAGGGCTCGCGCCTCGGGTCTCCCCCTGCAGGCGGGCATGGCCCGGGATCACGTTGCGGCCGCTGCCGCCGCTGAGCTGACCTATGTTGATGCGGGTCATGCCATCCCGGTGGCGGGGGATGCCGAGCATGGCGGTGGTGGCCATGCAGGCCGCCGCCAGCGCATTGCTGCCCGCGTTGGGCTCGAGCCCCGCGTGGGCGGCGCGTCCCATAAACTCCACATCGAACTTGGTGGAGCAGAGAAACTCGGTCGGGTTGACCACCAGCTCGCCACTGTTGGCATGAATGCCGATGTGCAGCGCCAGCAGGGCGTCCACGTCGTCGAGCTGGCCACCGGCCGCCAACGCCTTGCCGCCGCGACACCCTTCTTCGGCGGGCTGGAAGAACAACTTGATGCGACCGTTTAGCTGCTCGGAGAGAGCAGCAATGCGCTCGGCCAGCACCAGGCCGATGGCGGTGTGACCGTCGTGGGCACAGGCGTGCATCCAGCCCGGATTGCTTGAACGCCATCCCTCCTGGCTGGGTACATGCTGCTCCTGCTCGCTCTCATCCACTTCCACCGCATCGATGTCGAAGCGCAGCGCCAGGGTAGGGCCCGGGCGGCCTGTCTCCCACAAGCCCATCACCCCCGTTATCTCTTCGATGCGGGCCAGCCAGTCGGGATGCGCCCCCTGACGAAGGGCGCGCTCCTTCTGGGCTTGCACATCTATCTCTCGGCCCATGATGAGATTGCTGGCCAGCAGCTTGTCGCCCAGCATGACGGAGAAACCGAGTTCGGACAGATGGTGAGCGATGAGGGAGCTGGTGCGAAATTCACACCAGGCCGCTTCGGGCAGACGATGAAGGTCACGGCGCCAGTGGCGCAGAGCATCCTGAGTCATGGTAATTCCTGCATGGCGAAACCAGCGGATATTGTGACGGGCAGGGGAGCAAGAGTAAATCCCGTAGCAGAAATGCAACAAGGGGAGCGATAGGCTCCCCTTGAGGGTCATAGTGATGGGGTGGCGGTAAAATCTTCATCACTCACTATAAATCTCAGCTTGGCGTCGAATGCCACTCCAACCACTCAAAAGCAAGGGTGTGCGCGCAATTAACCAGCGCTCGAATGTCGATAAGAGTCAGGTTGAGTAATTTTCTGGCGAATTAACCGACTCAAAGCTGGGACAGCGAGGGCAGAGAGACGGCAACCAGAGTGAAAAATACGGTAAAAACGGCGGTAACAACGAACTCTTTCATTATTGTGTCTCCCTTGGCTGACTGTTGATGGGACCAAGATACCATAATGGCCCGTTAAAACAATGATAAATGTATTTTTATGGCATTTAGTGTTCCGTGAAGATGCTAGGCTTCATTTTTATATGTTTATGAGTGCTTTGTACCCTCTCGAGGTGATTATCGCGGAGTAGAGCGCAGGGCATAAATTAAATATATTTAAAATCAGTTGGTTGCGTTATTTCTTATTGATAATTTAATGGGTTTTATATGAGGCTTTTTTGGTTTTTTTAAATTTAATGGACTTCTCAGAACCATTTTGGCGTCTCAACCTGTCGTATGAGGCGCATAGGCATGCTCCGGTTCGACATTCTGCGGCTATAACCATTTTTCATCAGCAGTTGTCCTTCAATCCTCGTCTGGACAGCCACTTATCGGCATCCTCGGCCCAGGCTGACATCAGTTAACGAGCGGCAGAGATGCCCTGGTCTGTGCCAGGGCAGGCTCAGCTGGCGACACTGAATAACGGATATACGCTGGCCTTGTGGCAATGATGCAGAGCCTGAGGTGTTAAGTGGGGTTGGATAAGCGAGGTGGTTGCAGAGGCGGCGTCGATGGCTAGTGGAAGCAAGCCGCAAGGTGGAGGCGACGACGGGGGAAGGCGCTCACTCAGAGTTGTATCGCCGCCGTGGCCGGCATCCATCCCAAGGCAGGCGCAGGTCAATGGGAGGGGGAAAAGAAAAAACCCTCCAACGGAGGGTTTTTGTCACAACAGCCTGTAAAGCGTGTTTGGGCTTAGAACAGGGTGGTGGAGAGATCGTACAGTTCCTGATCGAACGGGCGCTTGAGGTTCTCGATGCAGTCGATGATGTCGTGATGCACCATCTCGTTGCCTTGAATACCGACGCAGCGGCCACCCTGGCCGGCCAGCAGTTGCTCGACGGCGAAGGCACCCATGCGGCTGGACATGATGCGATCGCGGGCGGTCGGCGAGCCGCCACGCTGGATGTGGCCCAGGATGGTGGCGCGGGTCTCGCGGCCGGTCATGGCTTCGATGTCTTTGGCCAAGGCGTTCACATCGGTCACGTGCTCACAGATGGTGATGATGGCGTGCTTCTTGCCTTTGGCTTCGCCTTCTTTGATCTGTTGCAGCAGCTTCTCTTTGTCAAAAGCCACTTCCGGTACGATCACGTACTCGGCGCCACCGGCAACCGCGGCGGACATGGCGAGATCGCCGCAGTGGCGGCCCATGATCTCCACCACGGAGATGCGATGGTGGGAGCTGCAGGTGTCCCGCAGACGGTCGATGGCGTCAACCACCACGTTCAGTGCGGTATCGAAGCCGATGGTGAAGTCGGTACCGGCGATATCGTTGTCGATGGTGCCCGGCAGGCCGATGCAGGGGAAACCCTCTTCGGTCAGCTTCTTGGCGCCCATGTAGGAGCCGTCACCGCCGATCACCACCAGGGCGTCGATGCCGTGTTTTTTCAGGTTCTCGATGGCCTCGGCACGGACTTTCGGGTCTTTGAAGGCGGGGAAACGAGCGGAGCCGAGGAAGGTACCACCACGGTTGACCACGTCGGAGACGCTGTGGCGCTCGAGCTTGACGATCCTGTCCTGATGCAGACCGAGGTAGCCATCATAGATGCCGTAGACTTCCAGGCCATGATGCAGACCGGCGCGCACCACGGCGCGGATGGCTGCGTTCATACCCGGTGCGTCACCACCACTGGTCAAAACACCAATACGTTTGATTTGCTTGGTCATGAGTGCCTCTGGATCTGAGTTGTCGAAAATCAATATCTGAAAATAGGGTCAGCCACTTTTACTATATCGGCTTTCCTATGAAAAAGAGGGATCCCATAGTCCCATAGGAAAGGGAGATAGATGAAGAGGGGCCAGGCCCCTCTTCATGCGTGCCTTACTTGGCAGCGCCAGCGATGATCTGGGAGAAGTCGTCTACTTTCAGGGACGCACCACCCACCAGGCCACCGTCGATGTCCGGTTGACCGAACAGGTCGGCGGAGGTCGCGCCAGTCACGGAGCCACCGTACAGGATCTGTACCTTGGCAGCCACTGAGCCATCGAAGCTGGCCAGGTACTGACGGATGTGCGCGTGCACGGACTGAGCGATTTCCGGGGTAGCGGTCTTGCCGGTACCGATGGCCCATACCGGCTCATAGGCGACGACGGCGTTCTCGAAGGAGGCGATACCACAACGGTCGATCACGGCTTTCAGCTGGGTTTCAACCACGGTGTTGGTGGTGCCGGCTTCGAACTGCGCCAAGGTCTCACCGATGCACAGTACCGGGACCAGGCCTGCTTTCTGGATGACTTCGTACTTGGCGGCAACCACGTCGTCGGTCTCTGCGTGCAGGGTACGACGCTCGCTGTGGCCGACCAGGGAGTAGGTGCAACCGAAGGCTTTGAGCATGGAGGGGGCGTTTTCACCGGTGAAGGCGCCGGACTCGTGAAGGTCGGCATTCTGGGCGCCGTAGGCGATCTTGGTGCCTGCGGTCAGTTGCTCAACCAGACCCAAAAAGATAACCGGCGGGCAGACGGCGACTTGTACCGAAGGATGAGCGGCAGCAGCCGGGGTCAGTCCTTTGATCAGAGCTTCTACAGAAGCCTTGGTGCCGTTCAGTTTCCAGTTACCCATTACCAGGTGCTGTCTCATCTTGTATATCTCCTAGGCATTTGATTGCGCGACATTATATGAATTGAACCGAGCCCAAGATAGCTGACCCGGCGGCAAATGACGTAATTTTTTTTCGCTTTCCTGATCCAAATCAGGAATGCAATCGTCGATCGCTCATTCGTTAACCTGACCCCGCAGACGGGCCCACCATACCCCAATCCATTCGTGAATGGCAGCCTCGGAATACATCAGATAACGCCCCTTGGGCAGGTAAGTATAAAGGGGCTGCGGCTGCTGGCTCTGCTTGGCGGTGTAATCGGTGGGGGCCGGCACCGCATCGAGTCCTTGTCCCTGATAGAGCGCCATGGCCCTGGGCAGATGGGTGGCCGAGCTCACCAGCGCCACCTTCTTTCCCTTGAGATAACGACTGATGCTGACCGCCTCGTCGTGGGTGTCTTTGTTGTTTTCAAACAACGTCATCCGGGATCTGTCTATGCCCAGACTTGCCGCCATGCGGGCATTGACCTCGGCGTTTGACAGCGGATCTCCCGCCACGGCGCCCGAGAAGACCAACTCGGCTTGCGGATAGGCCTGGGCAAGCCGCACCCCCTCCAGGGTGCGGGCCTGGGAGATGTTGTTCTGCCAGGAGCGTTCGGGCACCGCAGGATCGCTCACATGGCCGTTGCCGAGCACCACTATGGCCTCGATATGGGGATACTGGCTCACTTCGAAGGGCGGATAGGTCTGCTCCAACGAGCGGGCCAACTCATAGCTTACCGGCCGCATCCCCATCAGGGCGATGATCACAAGCGACAGGGTCGCCAGCAGCTTGCCGCTCTTCTGAAAGCGGGTGAACCAGAGCAACAGCAGCGCCAGCAGCAATAAGGAGAGGGAGAAGGGCAGCGGCATCAGCAGCTGACCCAGCCATTTTTTGACCACAAACAAGTTCAGCTCAAACACTGAGTTCTCCAATCATTCCCTTATTAACCTGCGACACGTGGCTATCCAAGTGTTCTGGGGCACTTTATCAGATCCAGCACCTAAATGATCTCAACTCATCCTCCTGTACTCGAACGTTGTCAACTATCCAGATGTCGAATAAGGCTCTCGCCATGAGGCTATCAGCCTGTACATGTCAAGAGGTGGCCCATCCAGGGCTTGCGCCCACTGTCGGCATTCTCGATGAGAAAATATGTGCGTCTGGCATTGAGTCCGGTGATGAGTGCCATCCTTGATATGGCCGACATATCTGGTATTTATAGCCACAGGCAGCCTATTTGATTCGATACCAGTCTACCCTGCAATACTTGGAGCGAAGATTATGGAGATAAAGGGCTGAAAGAGGGGGGGAAGTGAATTTTCATCAAAATGTTTGTGTTCCCCATTGAACTTTTTCCTAGTTGACGAAATAGCCACCTCCTTTACAATCGGAGCCTATTTGGAAACGACTAACCAATTGTTCAAAAAATTCCTTTCGCTGTGGTGAATTAGCTGATGCCTGTGCTATCGAGCGATAAGCACAATCACTATCAAAAAACAACTGGATAAATTGACGGTTGAATCCCCACGGCTTCTGCCCAGAATGACCAGAGATCATGATGACCCTGGTCTTTACTGTTTTTGGGTAACCTCGGTATGCTTTGAACAGCTCAGCATGCCACCACGTAGTCACATCAGTTGAGTCGTATTATGTCTAAGCATGCAGCCAAGGTCGGCAATATAGGAACCGACCACGATGGATTTCATCCCACTCCCATCATCGCCTGTTCTCCCGACGTTTATCCCTGCAGCCAGGGTCGGAGACCCCCTCGCACCGCACGATAAACCAAACCATCCACCACACCCCCGCAAGATAGCGTCAGGTTCATCAACTGTGCTGGTTAATGGCAAACCCTTGGCTATTACTGGAGGCGCAGTTGACTGCGGTGGGGTGATCATTGGCTCAGGTACCGTCATTGTGGGGGATATTGCTCCTCCTGTTACTACCCCATTGAGTATCGCAGGTATGTTTGATGAGCACTTCTGTATCATGGATAGCGGGACAGGTACCCCCTTCAAGCATCTAGCCTATGGTATGACATCTTCAAAAGGAACGCTTGAAGGTCTTGTTGATGCAAGTGGTAAAACATCAAAAGTAAAAAGTAATGTCGAAGAAGACTTGACTCTTGATTATGTTTTTCAGACAAGGATAGGACTGCGATAATGACTGTTGCTAATGTAAAATTATCGCCCAGTGCGAATACGAAGGGTCAAGATGTCAAGGTCGACATATTCCAACTGGATCAGATCCCCGATGCAATGGATAAAATGGGTTGGAAGATCGCACCTCAGCTTATGCGTCACTGGTTTAGCTTAAGACCAGCATACAAATTTACAGAAGACACAAAAAGAACACTGCTGCGTAGTGATGCGAGAATGCTCCCAAATGATAGGTATAACGACACTATCGTTAAAATGGAATGGGCTCGACCATTCATTAAAGACAAATTGCAGGAGCGTATGAATAATTGGAACTCTCCTGCTGGCATCGTTGAACTACGTAATAGGTTAAAATTGGCAGGTTATTCTCCAAATATGTGTGTGCCATTAGGTATGAGCGATAGTGCCAGGGTATTAGATGCCACAGCACATGTGAATACGATTAGTGTCGGTGGTTTATTAGATACCATTGATGACTGGTATGGTGCTATTGGAAATGCGAACTTGAAATTTGCGGTGAGTGGTTATTCGGGAACTCATCAAAATCGGCCTGCATTTTTTGTTGATCGCGTTGGTATATATA
>NZ_JRGL01000132.1 GCF_000764655.1 Aeromonas aquatica | reverse complement strand
ACGTAATTGGGACATAGCCTTGAAAAAGGCCCACCCTGTCAGGGGTGGGCCTTTTTTCATCTGCGCCGTCTCGGCCCCCCTCTCACACCATTCCCTTCCCCGCCTCGATAATCTCCATTGGCTCGCTTGTCGCCAATCACAGACAGCGCCTTGACACAGCGACTTTCCCTGTCGTCAGCCACTGTCGCAATTGATGGGTCCCTCTCTTGAGCCGCGGCGGCAAAGCACCAACAATAGGCCGCAATTGACAAATCAAATAACAGAGAGAGCTAGATGAACAAGTCCATGTTGGCAGGTATCGGCGTCGGCATCGCCTCCGCATTGGCGCTGTCCGCCGTCGCCAGCGGATCCCTGTTTTCCCCCGAGCCCCAGTTCGCCGAGGTGCTGGCCAGCAAGCCGGTGACCGAGACCATCAAGACTCCGCGCCAGGAGTGCCATAACGTCACCGTCACCCACCAGCAACCGGTGCAGGATGAGCGCAGGGTCGCCGGCAAACTGGTCGGGGCGGCGATCGGTGGCGCCATCGGCAACCAGTTTGGCGGTGGCAACGGCAAGAAGGTGGCGACCGTGGCCGGCGCCGTGGCCGGTGGCTATGCCGGGGATCAGGCACAGGCCAACAGACAGGCCAAAGACACCTACACCACCCAGGAGCAGCGCTGCAAGACGGTGCAAGACAGCAGCACCCGCACCCTGGGCTATGACGTCACCTACAGCCTCGCCGGCCAGCAGGGCGTTATTCGTATGGAGAAAGAGCCCGGCCTTACCATTCCGGTCAAGGACGGCAAGCTGGTACTGAGCACGGCGCAGGGTTGAACCTCCGTTAGGAGCGCCCTGCCATGAACAAGGCCCACCGTCGAGGTGGGCCTTGTTCATGTAAACACGGGAATGGCGATATCGAGCAGGGAGCCAAATCTGGCGGCTCCGTTTAGAGTTCGCGGGCGGGACGACCCATCAGCACCACAGGGTCCAGGGTGACTTCCTGAGTGCCATTGCTGATCCAGAGCTGACCATCGGAGATGGTGCAGGTGAGCTGCATGGTGCGCTCCACCATGGCGGTCAGCGGCAGGGTCTGGCTGTCGGAAAGCTCGATGACGCTCAAGTTGTCATGCTGGCTGAGCTTGCCCTGGTTCTGCTTCCACCAGACGTTGGTGCCGCGCCCGCCGTACAGATAGAGCACCACCTGGCGGGAGCGATTGCAGGCTTTTTTCAGCCGCTTCTCATCGGGCTGACCCAGTTCAATCCAGAGCTCGATCTCGTCGGTGTAGTTCTTGCACCAGAGCTCGGGCTCATCGTCGGCACTGAGTCCCTTGGTGAACTCCAGCCGCTCGGCGGCGTGCCAGGCGAAGGCGGCCAGCCGGATCATCATCCGCTCGTCGGTTTCGGAGGGGTGACGGGCCAGGGTGAGGGAGACATCCTGATAGAGATGGCGATCCATGTCGGACAGACTGAGCTGGGCCTTGAATACGGTTGCCTTGAGAGCCATAGAAACCTTGAATAGCTGGAAATGGGCGGGAGCGCCTGAGAGTGCGCGCCAGTGTAATCAAAATCGGCGCCGGGTTCGACCACCTTGGTGCAACCCTTGGCATGGGAAGGGGCGCACAAAAACAAATGCCAGTCGTAAGACTGGCATTTGGCGCTATGAACGAGAGTGACTCACTTCTCGGCGGGCTTGACCCCGAAGGCATTGAGCAGCAAGCAGCAGGTCACTGCCACGGCCACGAACCCGCTCAGGAAGATAAAGGGCATGGCCCCGTATCCCAATATGTTCCAGATGGTTTGTTCAAGCAGACTCATAGTGTGTCCTTCATCCAGTGAAATGGGTGTTTCCGTTGGCGGCGGGGATACCCCGCTCCTGATGCCGTTATTTGAACTCAACCGGCGCCTAACGCCTATGCCACCAAAGTAATAAATGGGGCACTTGTTTGCGCTAGATCAATAATTTACCCCCTATTGACCCGACTATCTGTTTGCCCAGACGCTCCTGATGCCCTCCGTTCAACGATAGCCCAGGAAAAGAGAGCAAAAAAAGAGAGGCGACCCGGGTCGCCTCTCTTGATCGTCCTGTTCATACCGCGCGGGCATGCCCCAGGGTTATGGGTAGAAACGCAGCTGCTCCGCCGCCATCGCCTTGAGCCGCGCGCAGGGGGCGAATCTGTCCCCGTGGCGCTTCTGATAGTGCTCGAGACGGCCGACCAGATGGGCGATGCCGAGGCTGTCCATGTAACGGAAGGGGCCACCCAGGAAAGGTGGGAAGCCGATGCCGAAGATGGCGCCGATGTCGCCGTCACGGGCCGAGGCTACCACCCCGCCGTCCAGCGCCATGGCCGCTTCGTTGAGCATCAGCAGCACGCAGCGCTCGGCGATCTCCGAGCGGGCCAGCTTGGGCGATGGCGAAACTCCGAGCACGGCGTAGACGCTCTCGTCCACCGTCTTCTTGCCTTCCTTGCCGGTGAGCCGGTTGCGCGGTGCCGCCTTGCCGTAGAGATAGAAGCCCTTGCCGTTCTTGCGACCCTTGCGATCCCCTTGCAACAGCCTGTCAAACGCCTTGGGCGCCTGGAACTGTTCGCCACCGAGCTCGCGCTCGAGGATGGGGGAGATCTTGGCGCCCACGTCGATGCCCACCTCGTCGAGCAGGGTGATGGGGCCGACCGGGAAGCCGAAGTCCAGCAGGGCGCCGTCCAGCACCTCCACCGGCTCCCCTTCCAGCACCAGCCGCGCCGCCTCGTTCATGTAGGGGGCGAGGATCCGGTTCACATAGAAGCCGGCCTCGTCTTTGACCACGATCGGGGTCTTGCCCTGAGCGCGGGCGAAGGCCAGCGTCGTGGCCACCGTCTCGGCACTGGTGCCGGCGTGGGGGATGATCTCGGCCAGCGGCATCTTGTCCACCGGGCTGAAGTAGTGCAGCCCCACAACTCGCTCAGGATGGGCGGCATTGGCCGCGATCTGGTGGATGGGCAGGGAGGAGGTGTTGGAGGCAAACACCGTGTGTTCGCCACATTCGCGCTCCACGTCCTGCACCATCTGATGCTTCAAGGCGAGATCCTCGAACACCGCCTCCACCACCAAGTCGACCCGGTGGAAACCCGAGTAGTCCAGGGTGCCGGACAGCATGCTCATCTGCTTTTCCAGTTCGCTGCGCAAGATCTGACGACGTTTTAGCTTCTTGGCCAGCAGATCATAGCTGTAACGCATGGCGTTGCCGATGCCCACACTGGCCACGTCCTTGATGCGCACCGGTACCTTGGCCTTGGTGGCGGTGACGAAGGCGATGCCGCCTCCCATCAGCCCCCCGCCGAGCACGGCGGCATGAGCCACCTTGCGCGGGGCGGCGCCCTGGTAACTCACCTCCTTCTTCATCTCGGTGGTGGCGAAGAACAGGGAGCGCAGGGAAGCGGATTCGGGGGTCATCACCAGCTCGCCGAAGTGGCGTGCCTCGGCGATGAGGCCGGCCTGCATCCCCTCCTCCACACCGATGCGCACCACCTCGAGGATCCGCTCCGGCGCCGGGTAGTTGCCCCGGGTCTTGGCCTTGACGCCCTTGCTCGCCTGGCTGAACAGCACCTTGCGACCGAGGGCATTGGTCTCCAGCAGCTTGCCCTGCAGATCCCGCTTCAGCGCATGGCGCGGCTTGCCCTTCTTGGCAAGTTTGATGGCGGCCTCCAGCAGGATAGACTGGGGGACCACGTCATCCACCAGGCCGAGTTTCTTCGCCTGCTTGGCGCGCACCTGCTTGCCGGTCAGCATCAGATCCAGCGCCTTGGCCACCCCGATGAGACGCGGCAGGCGCTGGGTGCCGCCGGAGCCCGGCAGCAGACCGAGCTGTACTTCCGGCAGACCCAACACGGTTTTGGCGTGATCGGTCACCACCCGGCCATGGCAGGCCAGGGCCAACTCCAGCCCGCCGCCGAGGCAGGGGCCGTGGATGGCGGCGATCACCGGGATGCTCAGGGACTCGATCTCGGCGAACACCAGTTGCCCTTCCCGGGACAGGGTCTGGGCATCTGTCGCGCTGGTGCAGGCCGCCAGCATGGCGATGTCGGCGCCGGCGATGAAGGAGTCCTTCTTGCCGGAGACCACCACCAGACCGATCAGATCCCGGTTGGCCTTCACCTCGGCCAGCACGGTGCGGATCTCGGCCGCGAAGGCGGCCTTGAGGGTATTCATGCTCTCGCCGGGCACGTCCATGGTCAGGATGCCGATGCCGTCCTGGCGAATATCCAGTGCAAAAGTTGCTGTGTTCATCTTGCTCGCCTCCATCATTCCACCTCCAGCACCATGGCCACACCCAGCCCGCCCGCCGCACAGGCGGTGTTGAGCCCGAGGCCCCCGCCGCGACGACGCAGCTCGTGCAGGGTCTGGGTGATCATGCGGGCACCGGTGGCGGCAAAGGGATGGCCATAGGCCAGGGAGCCGCCGAGCACGTTGAATTTATCCATGTCCACCTCGCCGATGGCGCTGTCACGCCCCAGCTTGTCGCGAGCAAACTCGTGGCTTGCGAACATCTTGAGGTTCGCCAGGGTCTGGGCGGCGAAGGCCTCGTGCATGTCGATGAGGGTCAGATCGCTCAGCGTGATGCCGGCGCGGTCCAGCGCCAGCGGCGTGGCGTAGGAGGGGCCCATCAGCATGTCCTGCCACACATCGATGGCGGAGAAGGCGAAGCTGCGAATGTAGCCGATCGGCTCCAGCCCCAGCTCCTTCGCCCGACCTTCGCGCATCAGCAGCACGGCGGCGGCGCCGTCGGTGAGCGGGGTGGCATTGGCGGCGGTGACGGAGCCATGCAGCCGGTCGAACACGGGCTTGAGCTTGGCGTAGCTCGCGAGATCAGAGCTCTCGCGGATGTTGTTGTCTCGCTCCAGCGGCGACTTGTAGGGGGGCACGTGGGCGGTGAAGACCTCGGCATTCAATTTTCCTTCGGCCCAGGCCTGGGCTGCCAGGCTATGTGAACGGTGCGCCAGGGCGTCCTGCGCCTCCCGGCTGATGCCGTGGCTCTTGGCCATCTGCTCGGCGGTCTGCCCCATGGAGAGGCCGGTGGAGTACTCGGCCACCGCCGGCGGTACCGGCATCAAGTCTTTCAGGCGCAGGCGGCGCAGTATGTTGAAGCGCTGCTGCAGATTGCGGGCCTTGTTGAGATCCACCAGGGCGCGGGCCAGGGACTTGCTGACCCCGATGGGCAGCACCGAGGAGGAGTCGGCGCCGCCGGCGATGGCGATGTCGACCGTGCCGGCCATGATGGACTCGGTGACGTTGGCCACCGCCTGGAAACTGGTGGCGCAGGCGCGGGACACGCTATAGGCGTCTGTGCTGACGCTCATGCCGGTGCCGAGCACTATCTCGCGGGCGATGTTGGGCGCCTCCGGCATCTGCACCACCTGGCCGAACACCAGCTGATCGATAAGCTTGGGGTCGAGATCCGTGCGGGCGAGCAGTTCGCTCACCACCAGCTTGCCGAGATCCACCGCGGGCACGCCGTGAAAGGCGGTGGCCTGCTTGGCAAAGGGGGTGCGCAGACCCGCCACGACGGCAATCCGTTCGCCCTGGCGCGTCGTCAGTTTCAATGGCTGTTTCATCCTGGCTCCTTGGGTTGAAGGGGAAGAGGTCTGACCTCATTGCGCCACATCTTAACAATCCACTCACAACTTTCATACGGCTGATTGAAACTAAATTGTCACCATCTTGGCCCCTCGCCTCGCCCTCAGGGGGTATCTGGGGTATAAAAAGAGCAACTTCTATTAAAACAACGGGTTCATTCCATGGCAGCGGCCGGGTTCAGAGCACTTAGGGACTATCTTGGCAGTCAAATTCTGGGACAGGGCCCCCTCATCGAGGGGCTGCTGATCGCCTTGCTATGTGAAGGACATGTGTTGATCGAGGGGGCGCCGGGTCTGGCCAAGACCCGGGCCGTCAAGGCGCTGGCCAGCGTGGTGGAGGGGCGCTTTGCCCGCATCCAGTTCACCCCGGATCTGCTGCCGGCCGATCTCACCGGCAGCGAGGTGTTTCACCCCCAGGATGCCAGCTTCGTGTTTCAGCCCGGCCCCCTGTTCAACCACCTGGTGCTGGCGGACGAGATCAACCGGGCCCCGGCCAAGGTGCAATCTGCCCTGCTGGAGGCCATGGCCGAGCACCAGATCACCGTCGGCAAGAAGAGCTGGCGTTTGCCGGCGCTCTTTATGGTGGCCGCGACCCAGAATCCCATAGAACAGGAAGGCACCTACCCCCTGCCGGAGGCCCAGCTCGATCGCTTCCTGCTCAAGCTGATGGTGGATTACCCCAGCCCCGCCATGGAGCTCGCCATCTTGCAGCTCAATGCCCGCGGCGACGCCCTGACCCCGCCGCCCCTGACCCTGAGCCAGGACGCGCTGCTGGTGGCGAGAAACGAGGTGCTGGCAGTGCAGATGCAGGCGCGTCTCGAGCACTATCTGGTGCAACTCGTCTGCGCCACCCGTCCCGGCAGCGGGCTCTGTCCCGAGCTAGAGCCCCTGATCGCGGTCGGTGCCAGTCCCCGCGCCAGCATAGGGCTGGCACGTGCCGCCCGGGCCCGAGCCTGGCTCGCGGGACGGGACTTCGTGCTGCCGGAGGATATCCAGCAGCTGGCCCCCGCCGTGCTGCGCCATCGCCTCATTCCCAGCTATCAGGCTCTGGCCGACAATCTCGACAACGAGGCGCTGATCTCACTGCTGCTGGATGTCATTCCATGTCCCTGAGCCCTCGCCCTCTGGCACCATCGCCTTCTCTTCGGCCCAGCCATCAGGCCCTGGCCGACAACCTCGCCAACGAGGCGCTGATCTCATTGCTGCTGGATATGATCCCATGCCCATGATCCTCTGCCGGCCTGCGCCATCGCCTTCTTTCTGGCCCAGCGCTCAAACACGGGTGATAAATCCTGCCGACGAGGCATTTATCACGCTGCTGGATACCCTCCCTTGCCTCTGACGCAACACGAGGATCCTCGCGCTCATCCCGACATCGCCTTGCCGCTGACCCGGCTGCTGGCCATCCGGCTCTGGGCGAGGCAGGGACTCAGGGCGCGGGTGCATCAGGCAAGGCAGGGACGGATCGGCCGGATGCCGGGCTTGAGCTTTCGCGAACTGCGGGCCTACCAGGCCGGGGATGAGGTGCGTCACATCGACTGGCGGGTCACCGCCCGGCTCGGTCGCCCCTACACCCGGCTCTACGGCGAGGAGCAGGAGCAGGCCCACTGGCTGCTGCTCGATCTCTCCCCCCCCATGTATTTTGGCTCCGGGCCTCAGCTCAAGGCCCGTCTCGGCTGCGAGCTGGCCGCCGCCCTGCTCTGGCAGGGGGAAAAGCAGGCCAATACTCTGATCTGCCATGGGATGGCCCCCAAGATAGCGCCCCAGCGCGGCTCCCTGGTGCCCTTGCTGCAGACCCTCTGCCAGCAGTACGAGGCGGGATTGGCACGCTCGCCACTGCCCTCATCCCTGGCCCAGACTCTGGCACACCTGAGGCTGCCCCAGGGCGCCAGGTTGACCATCATCGGCGATCACAATCCTTGTGACGAGGCCCTCGCCCAGCAGTTGCAACTGCTCGGTCGCCGCCACGACATTCACTACTGGCAAATTCGCGATCCCCTGGAGGCGAGCCTGCCAACACAAGGGCGACTGGCGGTGCAATCGGGCAAGCACAGCGGCTGGCTCGACGCAGGGCTGCCCGCCTTTCGCCAACGCTACCGGCAAGCGGCCGACCAGCAGGCCGAGCACTGCCAGCAGCAACTGCTGCCGCTGGTCCAGCGCCTCTATCGGCTCGACAACGGCCAGAGTCTGCAACACCAATGGCAGGAGGGTGGATGCCGTCTGCTCTGAGTGCCCCCCCTGCCGCGACCCTCGCAGCTGATCAGCCGCAGCTGGATCAGACCCGGTTGCACGAGATCCAGGCCCAGCTGCGCGACATCCACCCGGGGCCTGAGCTCGCGAGTGCCACCGATCCTCGCCTGCTGGCCTGGGGTTGGCTGCTGATCATGATGCTTATCCTTTTTCTGATCATCACCCTGGCGCTGACCCTGTGGCGCCAGCGTCGCTGGGCACGCCAGATAGACTGGCAAGGCGCAGACTTGGTGCCCAGGCTGCAAGCCGCGCTGCGCCAGGCGGCGCTGGCCCGTTGGCCCGAGGCGCGTCCCCTGCAGGGGGATGCCTGGCTCATCTGGCTCGATGAAAAAGGGGGCAGCCGCTTTGCTGATCTGGCCGAGCACTGGTCCGGCTGGCTCTATGGTCAGCAAGTCCCCAATGAAGGGCAACGGGCGCTCTTAAAACGAGCCTATCTGCGCTGGGGACGCCGCTGTGTCAGCTCGCCACGGATACTGCCGCTGGGCAAGAGGCGACGAGCCTCCGGCCAGGGCCGCGGAGGCGCCTCATGATCCTCGCCTGGCCCTGGTTTTCCCTCGCCCTGGTGCTGCCGCTGCTGGTGCGCTTCGGTCTGCCTCCTCTCTCTACCAATCGGCGCGGCCGCACCCGGCTGGTCCACGACGGCTTCCCTCTGCTGCTACCCCAAGCCGGCCAGCCGCTCTGGCGCATGACCCTGTGCTGGTGCGCTCTGGTGTTGGCCCTGTGCCGCCCCCAATGGGAGGTGGAGCCCCTCATTCATTATCAGACCAGCCGGGATCTCATCCTGGCGGTGGATCTCTCCGACAGCATGCGCACTCAGGACATGCTGGACGAAGGGGAGCTGCGGGACCGGCTCGGCGCCGTGCGCCAACAACTCAAGGCCTTGATAAGCGCACGTCCCGGCGATCGCATCGCCCTGATCGTCTTCGCCGATCACGCCTACCTGCTCTCCCCCCTGACCCAGGAGACCAGGGCGCTGCTGACCCTGAGCGATGAGCTCGATTTTGATCTGGTGGGGCGCACCACGGCCCTCGGCGAAGCCATACTGCTGGCACGCCAGCATGCCGATCCTACCCGTCCTACCGCCCTGCTGCTGGTCACCGATGGCCGCAACACCGCGGGCAATGCGGATCCCTTGCGCGAGGCCAAACTGGCCGCCGCCACGGGGATCCGGATTTACACCCTGGGGGTCGGCGCCGATCCCGGCACCTTTGCCCAGCCGCTGGGGGGCGCCGATCCCAGCGCCGAACTGGATGAACCCTTGCTGCAACAGCTGGCAGCGATCGGGCAGGGCCGTTATTTTCGCGCCCGCAGCCAGGCCGATCTGATGGCCATCAACCAGGCCCTCGATAGTCTGGAGCCAGTTGCCCGCCCGCAGACCCGCTATCGTCCCAATCAGGAGCTCTATCCCTGGCCACTCGCGCTGGCCTGGCTGCTGCTGAGCTGGCCGCCCCGGCTGAGCGCCCTGGCGTCAGGTTGGCCCAGATGGCGACGCGCCAGCCCACCAGAGGAGCCGCCCCATGGGTGAGTTGCCGGGAATGCCCATCATGGAGCTGACGCTGCTGCGCCCGCTCTGGCTGCTGGCCCTGCTGCCCTGGCTGTGGCAGGGATGGCGCCGTCGTCGCCAACCCGCCCTGCTCGCCCCCGCCATGCAGGCCTATCTGCTGCCGGGTCAGGGCCGCCCCCTCCCCTGGCTCTGGCTCGCCTGCCTGCCGTTGATCTTGGCCTTGAGCGGCCCGGCCCTGCGCCAGCAGAGCCAGCCCATCGACAGCCCCGCCCTCGACATCTGGCTGCTGGATCTCTCCGATTCCATGCGGGCCGGCGATCTGCCTCCGGATCGGGCGACCCGGGTACGGCTACTGCTGCAGGACATGCTGGACGACGCCGCCTCAAGCACGGGCTCGAGCCAGGAGCGACACCCCATCGCCCTCATCCTGTTCGCCGACGATGCCTATCTCGCCATGCCCCCCAGCCGGGATCATCAGGCCATCTCCTTGCTGCTGCCAGATTTGCGCCCGGCCATCATGCCGCAGCTGACCTCCCGCAGAGGCAGCGCCCCCGAGCGCGCCGTCGCGCTGGCCCTTGCACAGATCCCCGCAGGCCAGAGCGCACGGCTGCTGCTCGTCACCGACGGACTCTCAGCGGCTCAAATCGAGCGCATTGCCGACCTGTGGCCTTGCCAGGGCACGCTGTTCTGTCAGGGGTCGACCAGGCCTCGTCTCGATATCCTGCTGGCCAATGGGGGCAAGGCTACCGAACTTCCCCCCTCACCCGCCGCCAACCAGGGGCTCGGCAGCGCCCTTGGACGCAGGCTGCCAGCGCCCGATGGGGCGGCCATGGCGCAACTCGCGACCGATCTGGGAGGGAGTCTGCAGTGGCTGCAGGCCGGGATCCCACGATTTTCCCCCCTGCCCACCAGCCAGACGCTGACCACAGATCAAGCTCAGGATCTCGGCCCCTGGCTGCTGCTCCCATTGCTGCCGCTGGCGCTGCTGGCCCGCATCGGGGCGCACTGGCTGCTCTTGCTCGGCCTAGGAATGGGCATTCTCAACTCGCCGCCACTGCAGGCAAGCGCGCCCCTTTCCGAGCCTTTGCTGCAGGAGCAACAGGCCCGGCAGGACTACCGGCAGGGGCACTATCTCGCGGCCGCCCGCGCCTTCCAGGACCCCGTCTGGCAGGGCAATGCCTGGTACAGGGCCGGCGACTACGCCCAAGCTACCTTGGCCTATGCCCGCGTCAACAGTGCCACCGCCCACTACAACAGGGGCAATGCGCTGGTACGGCTCGGACAGCCAGGCGCCGCCGAGCAGGCTTATCTCGCCGCCATTGCCCTCGAACCAGACAACCAGGATGCCCTCTTCAATCTGGCCCTGCTGCGCACACCGCCGCCGCCAAGCGCCTCGCAGGAGCCCAAGCCCAGTGAGGCCCCCAAGCCTTCGGCCACAGAGCCGCCCTCTGCCGCACCGGAGCGCCCGCAGCCCCCGGCTCCCCCCGTGCTGCTGCTCGAGCAGCGCCTGCGCAAGGAGGCCCAGCGCCGCGCCTTGGCCAACACAGCTGATTCCTCATTCATCAAGCCGGAGGAACCCAGGTGATCCCCGCCTTGCGTCTGCGCATCGGCGGCCTGGGCCACTGGCTGCTCCTGCTGCTTTGCCTCTCGTTGGCGGGCCAGGCACTGGCCGCGCCACCACGGGCCGAGCTGCTGCCGGGGGCGAGCGACGGCGACTGGCTGCTCATCATCGAGGCCGACGGGCAACTGCGCGGCGATGAGCTCAGTCTCACCCCCCTGCTGCGCCAGTTCGCGGTGGGCCGGGTGACATTGAGCCGCGTCACCACAGAGGTGCGCAGCCTGACCCGCTGGCAGATCCCGCTGCATCGGGTGGCCAGTGACGCCAGACAGGTGCCCACCCTCGCCCTCGGCACCCAATGGACACCGTCGCTGCCGCTGCCCGAACGCAATGAGCCACAGGCGTCCGCTGGAGCGGCCAATGGGGCGGCCCCCCTCTCCCCCATCGAATTGCAGGCCAGTGTGCTGCATCAGGGGCCGCTCTATCCGGGGCAACCCTTCCTCTATCAGCTGAGCCTCTGGCTGCCCGCCAACCTGGAGGCCCCCAACCTCAGCGAGCCGGCCGGCAACGGCTTCACCATCCGCCGCCTCGGCGACGACAGGTGGGAGTCCCCCGCCAGCCCCGGCATGCCGGGACGACTGACCCGCAGATGGCTGCTGCAGGCCAAGGAGCCCGGGTTCCATCCGCTAGAATCCCCCCGTTTTCAGGGAAGACTGCCCCAGGAGGGCGGTCAGAGCGAGGCGCTCTCCGCCAGGGCCGCCACCCAGTTCATCAAGGTGGACAAGGCACCGGTGGAGCCGGTGGCGAGCAGGCTCATCCTGCGCCAGCAGCTCAGTCCCGCCACGGGGGCCAGGGTTGGGGAGCCGGTGATCCGTACCCTGACCCTGGTCATGGAGGGGGGAGACGGCAACCGCCTGCCCAGATTGCCGCAATCCAGGTTGCCTGCTGGCCTGCTGGCAAGACCGGATGGGGAGCAACAGGAGGAGCGTTTCGTGGCCAAGGGGGCGCTGCGTTTCGAGCGTCAGTGGCGCCAGGCGTTGAGCGCCGAGGCGCCTGGCCGCTATCCCTTGCCCGCCGTGGATCTGCCCTGGTTCAATACCCGAAACGGGCGCATCGAACATGCCCGCCTGCCGGCGCAGACGCTGATATTTGAAGCAGCGATCCCCTCATCCGAACAGGCGCCGGCGCCTGTGGGAGAGAGCCTTAACTGGGTACTGGTGGCCTTGCTGCTGCGCACCCTGTGGCGAGGCGGGCCCCGCTGGCTGGCCTTCTATCGCCTGCAACTGGCCCTGGCGGCCGGGGAGCCTGACTCGGCCAGATGGGCCTTGCTGGCCTGGGCCGATCTACGCTGGACTGGCGCTCATCAGCACCTCGCCAGCCTGCCCTGCCATGGCGACCCCGCCATCGGAGCCTTGCTCGACAATCTGGATAGGGCCTGTTTCGACTCCTCTTCACCCGCCAATGCAGAGGTTGACTGGCGGCGGCTCGCCAAGGCGCTGTGCGCCTTCGATACTGTTGCAGTAGCCTCTGGTCTCAGCATGCTGGCGTGGCTACGCCATTGAGCCCACGGCCAGCGACCCCGAATAAAAAGGAAGCCCAATCATGGCGTTAGGTTTTTTCAGAAAAAAAGGCTCGGGAACGGGAAAGGATCCCGGGGCCACGCCGGTCTATGGGGATATGGCAGACAAACAGACCAAATACGAAGCGCTGGTGCAGGCCCTGCACGCAGACATCTACCGCTACGCCTACTGGCTGTGCCGGGATCCGCAGGTGGCCGAAGATCTGGTGCAGGAGACCTTCCTGCGCGCCTGGAAGGCCATCGACTCCCTGCTGGACGACAAGGCCGCCAAGGCCTGGCTCATCACCATCCTCAGACGGGAGAATGCCCGCCGCTTCGAGCGCAGGCAGTTCGATCTCATCAGTCTCGATGAGCATCCCCTGAGCGATCAGGGGGCCCTGCACAACGAGCAGGAGATGGAGCATGAATGGCTAAGACGCCATATCGCCCGGCTGCCCGCCGAGTACCAGGAGCCCCTGCTGTTGCAGGTGCTAGGAGGATTCAGCGGCGAGGAGATCGCCGAGCAGTTGGGGCTGAACAAGAACACCGTCATGACCCGGCTGTTTCGGGCCCGCAACCAGATCAAAGAAGCCATGGAGTCAGCGGCACAACGAAGAGGACACACAAATGGATGAGCTTGAGTTTCGCCGCAGGGCCATCGCCCATCCAACGGATGCAGACCCTGCGTTCCTCGAGGCGGCGCAGGCATCCCCCGCCAATCGCAGCTATCTGGACGAGATGAAACAGCTGGATCGTCAGTTGCATCGCACCCTGGAGGTCGAGGTGCCAGCGGGCCTGGCCGAGCGCATCCTGCTCAGGCAAGCGGTGGAACCCGATGATGATGAGGTCGTGGTGCCGCTGCCACCCCCCCCCGTGCGTACCAACTGGCGTCCCCTCGCCATGGCGGCCTCGGTCGCCTTCCTGCTCGGCATCAGTACCCGCTGGCTCAGCTGGCCGGTGACGACACCGGACGAGCCGTCCCTGGCCCAGGTCGCCATGGCCCATGTCTATGGGGAGGAGCCCTTCATCAAGGGGGTCGATGAGCGGGTCAGCCTGCAGACCATCAATGCCAAGATGGAGAAATACGGGGCCACTCTGATGGATATGCCGGGCATGAAGGTGACCTATGTCAACCACTGCGCCTTCTATCAGGGACCGGCCCTGCACATGGTGCTGCAGGGCAAGATGGGGCCCGTCTCCCTGTTCCTGGTGCCCAAGCATGTGCCCCTCAGGATCCAGCCTGATTTTGCGGATGGCCAACTCAAGGGGGAGATCTTGCCACTCAAGGGCGCCAACATGGTGCTGATCGGTGATATGCAGGAGCCACTTGCCCCTGTTGCCCGGCAATTGGAGTCCCATCTGCACTGGTCCATTTAACAGATCTTAACCCGGGCTGACTGGGTTTTTACCCCCTCGACATCACAGGCAGACACGCTCGTTGTCTGCCTGTTCATTTCAAATAGCGCGACATTCCCCGCTTATTGCCCACTTTTCCGCGCCAGAGCACGCAATTTATTTTACTGATACAGATGGCACCCACTGCCTGTTAATCACCCAATAATGGATGAATTCGGTTATTAAAACGGCAAGTTAAAACAAATGATTAACACAATGGAAACTTTTATGTATTCTGCTGTCACTGGTCTGATTTCTTACCTCCTACCAGATCCATAGAATCACGCCAGAAGTGAATGGGAAGAAGCTTACATAACAACAGATCTTGTCGTGTATAGCGGCCAAAGAGCCGTGATATCGACAGAAAATCTGCTTACAAGAGAGAACACTATGACAACTGCCTTTTTCAAGAAAAGCCTGATCGCCGCGGCCGTGACCCTGGCCAGTACCCAGACCTTTGCTGCCGCCTTCCAGCTGAACGAGCACTCGGCCTCCGGTCTGGGGCGCGCCTATGCAGGGGAAGCGGCCATCGCGGACAACGCGTCCGTGCTGTCCCGCAACCCGGCCGCCATGACCACCTTCGACAAGATGGCACTGTCTGTTTCCGGTACCTATATCAAGCCTGATGTCAATGTCGCGGGCGATATCTATGCCGGTCCCACCAAGCTGGCCTCCTCCAGCGAGAGCGACATCGCACCGGATGCCTTCGTACCGGCGACCTATTTCATCCAGCCGCTGAACGATCAGTGGGCCTGGGGCCTGGGGCTGTTCTCCAACTACGGTCTGGCCACCGAATACTCCAAAACCTTCCCGGCTGGCGCCGGTGCCGGTGATACCGAGCTGTTGACCTTCAACATCAACCCCAACATCGCCTATCGCATCAACTCCAACTTCAGCATCGGTGCCGGTATCAACGCCGTCTATGCCCAGGCCGAGCTGAACCGCTATGCCGGTGCCCTGGCACCGGGTCTGACCGCCAAGACCGGCATAGTGCACAACAGCGACACCGCCATCGCGCACCTGAAGGGCGATACCTGGGGCTTTGGCTGGAACGTCGGCACCCTGTACGAGATCAATGACAGCAACCGCCTGGCGCTGACCTATCGCTCCCAGGTGGACTTGAGCTTTGACGGCGACTTCAAGGGCCTGACCTCCGGCTACAAGACGGTCGATGGCAACCTGAAACTGGATCTGCCGGCTCAGGCCGAGTTTGCCGGTTACCACCGTCTGAACCAGCAATTCGCGGTGCACTACTCCGTCAACTGGACCGACTGGAGCGCCTTCCAGGAGCTCAAAGCCACCAGCAACTCCTGTGCTGGCGGTGTCTGTCTGCAAAAAGACGAGAAGTTCAAGGACTCCATGCGTTACGCCCTGGGCGGCACCTGGTATATCAACCCGGCATGGGAAGCCCGTATCGGCTTCGCCTATGACAATAGCCCGGTCGAGCCGGAGTATCGCAGCCTGAGCATCCCGGATTCCGACCGTGTCTGGTACAGCGCCGGCGCTACCTACCACATCGATCAGGACATGAGCGTCGACTTCGGCATGGCCTACCTGGATGGCAAGGAAGTGGACGTGAACGAAGGCCTGACCAGTCACACCGATCCGGTCCGCTGGAAGGGTACCTCCCACGGCAACGCCTTCCTGGCCTCTGCCCAGTTCAACATGAAATTCTGATTTAGCCGTTACCAAAAAGAGCGCCCGAGGGCGCTCTTTTTTTATACCAGATCGGCATTTCAGCGCACAGCTGTAGCAAACAACTGTACGCTTTTCGTTTTTTATCAGCCTATTAGCACCAGTTCCTCCAGCATTTAATCCCGTTTTGGCTCAAGCCGCCCCGCCCCCGTTGCCTTGCTGGTCATACCATATAAAATCCCGCCTCCAACCAAATAACAGAATGAACACCAAGTTCATCCCAAGGAAAAGCAATGCATTCGAACATGAAGCCCTCCCTCATCGCCCTGCTGCTGTTGTCGAGCCAGACCCAAGCGGCCGGTTTTCAGCTGGCGGAGCAATCGGCGACCGGCATGGGGCGCGCCTTCGCCGGGGAAGCGGCCATCGCCGACAACGCCAGCGTGCTGTCGCGCAACGTCGCGGCCATGACCCGATTCGAACGCACGGCCTTCTCCGGCGGTGTCATCCACATCCATCCTGACGTCAACATCGAGGGCGTGACCCGGGTACCGACCGCCATGGGCCCGGTGAGCCTGGATGCGAGCGCCCACGACATCGCGGGGGATGCCTGGGTGCCCAATGCCTATCTCATCGTGCCGCTGAGCGATCAATGGTGGCTGGGGCTGGCGGCGACCTCCTACTATGGTCTCGGCGTCCAGATGCCTGACAACTACAACGCCGGTCACTTCGGCAATGTCTCCGACATCAAGACCATGGATCTCGGCGTCTCTCTGGCCTATCGCATCAACGAGATGTGGAGTGTCGGGGTCGGCCTGTCCGCCATTCAGGGCGAGGGAGAAGTGGGCGGCACCTTCCCCTCCAACAACAAGATTGCCAAGCACCTCCAGGGGGATGGCTGGGCACTGGGATGGAATCTGGGTACCTTGCTTGAGCTATCACAGGCGACGCGCATCGGCCTCTCCTATCGCCACGACGTGACCCTGACCCTGTCCGGGGATGCCATCGGCACCGATCTGCAGGGACGCACCTTCACCGACACCGGCAGTCTGGATCTGCCGCTGCCCGCCACCGCTGAGCTCGCCGTCTTCCATCAGCTGACGCCGGCCCTGGCGCTGCATTCGAGCATCAACTGGACCAACTGGAGCAAATTCGTCCAGCTCGAGTCCGAGCTCGATCACTATGGCACCATGCACATCAAGGACGAGCACTGGGAAGACAGCTGGCGCTACGCCCTCGGCCTGACTTACCAACTGGCGCCCCAGTGGCAGCTTCGCTCCGGGATTGCCTATGATCGCAGCCCGGTCCCCGCCGAGCGCCGCACCATCTCCATCCCGGATTCGGACCGGATCTGGTACAGCGCCGGCATCGGCTACCAGTTGGATCGCAACCTGTCGCTGGACTTCGGGCTCACCCTGCTCGATGGCAAGAAGGTGGATGTGACCGAAACCATGCAGCTCAAACCCGGCGTGCCGCAGACCAGCTCCAGCTTCCAGGGCACCTCGGAAGGGGACGCCTGGCTGGCCGGCCTGCAGCTCAATTACCTGTTCTAAATCACCGGGTTCCCCGCCAGATGCTATGCCAGTTGTTGACCCTTAGGCGCCGGTCAGCACTGGCATAGTGATCCGCTTCACCATAGAATCAAGCCAGCACTCATGCTGGAGAGATGAATGTATTCCTACGTAGCAAGGCAGCCCATCCTGGATCGGGAGTTGAAGACTCATGCCTATGAGCTGCTTTTTCGCGACAGCCTGGATAATGTGTTCCCCCTGATCTCGGCGCAACAGGCCACCGCCCGGCTGGTGGCCGAACAGTTTTTGCAGCAGAACATCGATCAACTGCTTGGCGGGTACCCTTGCTTCATCAACTTCCCTCACTCCCTGCTGCTCGACGGACTGGCCGAATGCCTGCCCCAGGACAAGGTGATCATCGAGATACTGGAAGATGCCGAGCCGGACGATGCGCTGCTGGCCAAGGTGATACAGTTGAATCAACTGGGTTATCGCATGGCACTGGATGATTTCACTCTTTCCGTTGCCTGGGATCGCTTCCTGCCCTATGTCCACATCATCAAGTTCGACCTGAGGGCCACCCCCCTCGCCAGTATCGAGGCCTTCATCGAGAGCCACCGGCACCTGCCGCTCACCTATCTCGCCGAGAAGGTGGAAAACAAGGTGGAATTTGAGCGGATGAAGGCGCTGGGGGTCGCGCTGTTTCAAGGCTTCTTCTTCAGCCGGCCACAGCTGGTGCAGCAGACCACCAGCCACCCGGATCAGTTGCTGGTAATGCACCATGAGCCCTCACTCAAGCATTTGATTGAAAAGGTCCTTCACAAATGATGGCCGTATGTTCGCCCATTCAGAGGCCTTCCCCCCGCACACGGCACGGCAAACACCATAGAAAACGCCCCTCTCGAGGGGCGTTTTTTTATGCCAGGCGTGAGCGGCTTAGAACAGCATGTTGAACTGAACCGAGGCCAGGAAGGCATTGCCTTCGTTGTTGCCTTCGAAATAGAACGGCTGACCCGGTTCGTTGTTGTGAACCCCTTCCTTCACCTCACTCGCCTCCCCATTGATATAGGTCATGCCGAAGTCGATGCTCTTGGTCTCATCCAGATGGTAGGTCGCCCCCGCGCTGTACCACCACTTGTCGGCATCGGGCAGACTGATGGTAGCGTGCTCGCGCTGTACGGCCGACTCGTCATAGGCGACGCCGACACGCGCCTCCCACTGCGGGTTCACATACCAGGTCGCGCCGACCGCGTAGCGCATCGCATCCTGCAACTGCTCGTTCTTACTCAGGCAGACGCCGCCCGGCAGGTTGCACTGCTCGCTGACTGCCTCCAGCTTTTCAAAGGCACTCCAGTCGGTCCACATCACCGAGTAATGCAGCGCAAATTGCTGGTTCAGGCGGTGATAGCCGGAGAACTCGGCGATGGCGGGCATGGGCACATCGACCGTGGCATCGGCTTTGTAACCGGGAGCGCCAACAGCCCCGGTGTAATCTCCCTCCAGCTCCACGTCGATCTGAGAGCGGTAGGTCAGCGCCAGGCGGTTATCCTGGTTGATCTCGAACAGGCCGCCGACGTTCCAGCCCCAGCCGTTGCCAGAGCCATCGAAGTTGGCCAGGGTATTGTGGGAACCATTGGGGTTTGCATTGGGATTGACCCTGTCCACATAACCGGTGGCGATGGTGTAGTTGACGCCGGCACCCAGGCTCCACTGCTCGTTGATGCGATAGGCCACATTGGGGTTCAGGTTGACACTCATCAGCGAGGTCTCCCCCGCCAGCAAACCGGCGGCTGGGTTGCTGCCAGCACCGAAGCTGTCGTCAAAGCGGGTGCCCAGACCATAGTTGGTCATCATGGCAAAACCGACTGCCCACTGCTCGTTGATGGGCTGGATCATATAGGCGGCAGGCACCACGGCATTGGGGCCGGCGTTGCCATGGCTGGCCGTGGTGCTGGAATCGAATCGGTTGCCCGGCAGATCGGTGACAAAAGCCCCGTCCACGCTGTAATCCGGATCCACCATGGTGGCGGCCATGGAGACGGTGGTCCTGTCGAACATCATCATGGCGGCCGGGTTGCGGCCCAGCACCGACGCGTTGTCGGCAATGGCTCCCTCACCCGCGAAGGCGCGGCCGAGGCCGGAGGCGGAGTGTTCGTTGATCTGGAAACCAGAGGCGGAGGCGTTGGTGGCGAGCAGTGCCAGCGCGCTGGCAAGGATGCTGAGCTTGAATGGGGTGGTCATCAAAGGTTCTCGTTTACGCGCCCATGGCGGGCGATGATCATCACGGCGATCTGGGCTACGCGATGCAACAGTGCCCTGAGTCATCGGTGTCAACACAAGAGCAGCAGAATAGATGGCGCATAGTAGGGAGCCTCTTCGCTGCTACAAATCAGACCAGTCTCAAAATTGGCTGCCAACCTTAATGCCGACTGAATGAACGCAAATAAGCCTGTTTTCCCGTTCAGAAACGGACTTTTCGGCGCAACTTTCGGATATGGCGAAGCACGTGTCGGGCCGCCTTGGCAGGCAACCGACGCCAGGATAAGAGAGAATGACCCTGAGGCCGCCCGTGCGGCCTCAGGGTCGACTCGACAGAGAGGGAAGATAAAGAAGGGGGATTGGGCGCCCTTGTCGGCCCGTGCCCTGGCTCAACGCCGGCGCGACATCAGGCCGACATTGAACAAGAACTCAGTCCAGCTCGATGGCCAGGGCGGTCGCCTCCCCGCCCCCGATGCACAGGCTCGCCACCCCGCGCCGCAGGCCGCGGGCGCGCAGGGCGTGGATCAGGGTCACCAGGATGCGGGCACCGCTGGCGCCGAGGGGATGGCCAAGGGCGCAGGCCCCCCCGTTCACGTTCAGCTTGTGGTGGGGGATGTTGCAGCCCGCCATGGCCAGCATGCTGACCATGGCGAAGGCCTCGTTCACCTCGAACAGATCCACCTCCTCCACCCGCCAGCCGACGCGTGCCAGCAGCTTGTCGATGGCCCCGACGGGAGCGCTGGTGAACTCGGCTGGCAGGGCGGCATGGCTCTGATAGCCCACTATCCTGGCCAACACCGGCAGCCCCAGCCGGGCGGCGGTCTCGGCCCGCATCAACACCAGCACCGCCGCACCGTCCGAGATGGAGCTGGCATTGGCTGCGGTAATAGTGCCCGCGACAGAGCCTTGCTTGCCGAAGGCGGGTTTCAAGGTGGGTATCTTGTCGGGTCTGGCCTTGGCAGGCTGCTCGTCCTCGGCCAGCAGCAGTTGATCATGCGCCATCACCGGGGTCAGCTCGGCCTCGAACGCACCGCTGCGTTGCGCCGCCAGGGCCCGCTCCAGGGAGGCGATGGCGAAGGCATCCATGTCGGCCCGGGTCAGTCCGGCCCGATCGGCACTCGCCTGCGCATAATGCCCCATCAGGTGCCCCTCGTAGGCGTCCTGCAGCCCGTCGAGGAACATGTGATCCAGCACGCTCTGATGGCCCATGCGGAAACCGCCGCGGGCCTTGTCGAGCAGGTAGGGCGCCCGCGTCATGCTCTCCATGCCGCCAGCCACCACCACCTCGGCCTCGCCGAGCCGCAGGCTGTCGGCCGCCAGCATCACCGCCTTCATGCCGGAGCCACACACCTTGTTGATGGTGGTACAGGGCACGCTGTCCGGCAGCCCGGCCTTGAGCGCCGCCTGGCGGGCAGGCGCCTGCCCGAGCCCGGCACTGAGCACATTGCCCATGTAGACCTCATCTACCTGCCCTCCTCCGAGCCCGGCCGCCGCCAGGGCCGCAGCGATGGCGCAGGCCCCCAGCTCCGGTGCACTCTGGTTGCTCAAGGCGCCCTGAAAGGCGCCCATGGGGGTCCGCTTGGCCGCCACTATCACAATATCCATCGGTCACTGTCTCCTTGTTACATAGGGATAACATATGCCTCCACGGGAACGGGAACAAGACTTGCAGGGAAGTTGACGTTTGGGTAAGGTGCCAGCCTGCCTTGACAATCGAGATGACGGCCAAGATAACCCTATGACCAGATCCAAGGATGACGCCCGGACCTACAGCATCAGCGAGCTGGCCCGTGAATTTGATGTGACCACCCGCAGTATCCGCTTCTATGAGGATCAGGGTCTGCTGAATCCGACCCGCCAGGGCCAGACCCGGATCTACAGCCGACAGGACAAGGTGCGCCTCAAGCTGACCCTGCGCGGCAAGCGGCTCGGCTTCAGCCTGGCGGACATTCGCGAGCTGTTCGATCTCTATGACGCGGACAAGAGCAGCCGTACCCAGCTGCAGACCATGCTGGGTCTGGTGGCCGACAAGCGGGTGATGCTGGAGCAGCAGCTGGAGGACATCAAGATGGTGTTGCTGGAGCTCGAGGCCGCCGAGCAGCGTTGCCAGCAAGCCCTGGCCCAGCTGATCCCCTGACAGGCACCCGGCTATCTGCCGCAGGCAGAGGATGCGAGGCGCGCGTCGAGCACCAACGAAAAGAGGGAAGCAATCGCTTCCCTCTTTTATTTTCACCCCGGCGCAAATGGCGCTGTTATCGGGCTTCCTTGCTCCAGCGATCCGGATCGTAATCCGGGCTGTAGCGATCGACGATGATGGCGCAGGCCGCATCCCCGGTGATGTTGAGTGCGGTGCGGATCATGTCGAACAGGCGATCCAGCGCAAACAGCAGCGGCAGCCCCTCGATGGGGATCCCGGCCGCCAGCAACACGGCCACCACCAGGAAGCTCGGCCCCGGCACGCCGGCCTGGCCGATGGCCCCCAGGGTCGAGGTCAGTATGATGGCCACCCAGGCGCCCATGGTCAGATCGATCTGATAGACCTGGGCGAAGAAGATGGCCACCAGACCGTAATAGATGGCGTTGCCACTCATGTTGATGGTGGCGCCGAGCGGCAGCACGAAAGAGGCGGTGGCGTTGGTGACCTTCAGCTCCTGCTCGCAGGTCTCCATGTTGACCGGCAGGGTCGCCATGGATGAGGCGGTAGAGAACGCAACGATCTGCGGCTTCTTCATCGCCGAGAAATACTTGCGCACCGGCGTGTTGGAGAAGAGCGCGATCAGCAGCGGGTAGACCACGAAGCCGAAGATCAGGATGGCACCCACGTAGACCAGGAACAGCTTGAGCACCAGGGTCAGCACATCGAAGCCGTAGGTGCCGATGGCATCGGCCATCAGGCCGAACACCCCGAGCGGCGCTATCAGCATCACCTTGTTGATCATCCAGACGAAGGCATCCACCAGGGTATTGAGCCCGTCCACCAGCGGCTTGGCACGCTCACGGGGCTGTTTGGCCAGGGCGATGCCGAGGAACATGCAGAACACCAGGATCTGCAGTATGTTCGCCTCGTTCAGGGACTGGAACACATTGGTCGGGATCATGCCGAGCAGGGTGGCCACGGCGTCCGGCAGGGCGCCCTTGTCGGCGTAGTCGCCGGAGAACATGGCCCCCATGGCGCTAAAGTCGACCCCGACCCCGGGTTGGAAGACCTGGCCCATCACCAGGGCCAGCAGCACCGCCAGCGCCGAGGTACCGAGGAAGAAGGCGAGCGTGGTGATGCCGATCTTGCCCGCGGCCGGACTGGCCCCCAGATTGGCGGCCCCCGACAGTATGGCCACCGCCACCAGCGGGATCACCAGCATCTTGATCAGCTGGATGAAGAGGGTACCGAGCGGCGCGAAGACGGTGGCATTTTCACCCATCAGCGCCCCGACCAGGGCACCCAGCACCATGGCAACCACGACCTGGAAGCCAATGTTTTTGATTAATCCTTTTGTTAACACGAAATGTTCCTTTAATGAGCAACGACTGACACTTTCCTAGTGCAATTGACTGGCCAGCGCAACAAAGCCTCCTCATTACGCTGGCGGCGCGCTTTATCTCATATTTACTCGCCGTTTAACATTATGATTCCTGAACGCGATGAATTTAGTATTTTCCCAGTAAAATCAAGACTCATAAGCAACAACCCTGTTTTTCCCTGTTTCACCATGACAACGGCCAAAAAAGTGTGCTACGTTGGCTCGGCAAACGTGCATACAGGGAAGAAAAGATGCTGAAAGTTAACGAGTATTTCGACGGAAATGTTAAATCCATCGGTTTCGAGCAGAAGAGCGAGAAAGCCACGGTCGGCGTGATGGATGCAGGCGACTACCTGTTCAATACCGCCGCCCCCGAGCGGATGACGGTGATCAAGGGTGTTCTCACCATCCAGCTGGCCGATGAAGACGAGTGGCACACCTACGGTCAGGGTCAATCCTTCGAGGTCGCCGGTCACTCCTCCTTCAAGCTGGCCGTCAAGACACCGACCGCCTATCTGTGCGAGTTTCTCGACTGATAGAGACTGAGCGCGAGCCACGAGGCGCCGACCCGCCCCCCGTGGCTCCTTTAGCCCAGCCTGTAGTGCCCCATTTCCACACCGCCATCACAAGCCGTCGCTTCCCCCCTTTCCATCGACTACAAAAAATTTACAATGTTTAGACGAAATCCATAATCGGAGTACGTCATGATCAGTGTCTTCGACCTGTTTTCCATCGGGATCGGCCCCTCCTCCTCCCACACAGTGGGACCGATGCGGGCCTCCTGTGCCTTCGTCAATGCACTCAAGCAGGCAGGGCACCTCTCCCGCACCGAGCGGGTCGTGGTCGAGTGCTATGGCTCCCTCGGCCAGACCGGCAAGGGTCATGGCACCGGCAAGGCCATCATCCTGGGGCTGGCCGGGTTTGAGCCGGAATTGGTGGATATCGAGGCCATCCCCACCTTTCTGGGCCAGGTAGAGCACAGCCAAACGCTGCGCCTGGCAGGGGAGCAGCCGAGCCATTTTCCCCGGGTCGGTGCCATCATCTTCAACCGGCGCAAGACCCTGCCCGCCCACTCCAACGGCATGACACTGCGCGCCTTCGCAGCCGATGAGCTGCTGTTCGAGCAGACCTACTACTCCATCGGTGGCGGCTTCATCATCGAGGAGAGCCACTTCGCCAACGCCAAGGAGGAGGCGGCCAGGTTCGACGCCGCCCACCCCGTCCCCTACCCGTTCGAGAGCGGTGCCCAGCTGCTGGCCCACTGCCAGGAGAGCGGCCTCTCCATCTCCGGCCTGATGCTGGCCAACGAGAAGGTGTTTCGCAGCGAGCAGGAGATAAAGGCGGGCCTGCGCAAGATCTGGCAGGCGATGCAGGGCTGTGTCGAACGCGGCTGTCGCAGCGAGGGGATATTGCCGGGCGGGCTCAAGGTGAAGCGCCGCGCCCCTGGCCTCTATCGCCAGCTCAACGGCGAGACCAACTTCAACAAGGATCCCCTGATGGTGATGGAGTGGGTGGATCTGTTTGCGCTGGCCGTCAACGAAGAGAACGCCGCCGGTGGCCGGGTGGTGACGGCGCCCACCAACGGCGCCGCCGGCATCATCCCGGCGGTGCTGCACTACTACGATCGCTTCGTGCGCAAGGTGGATGACGAGCTGCTGCTGCACTACTTCCTCACCGCCGCCGCCATCGGCATCCTATATAAGAAGAACGCCTCCCTGTCGGGGGCCGAGGTGGGTTGCCAGGGTGAAGTGGGTGTCGCCTGCTCCATGGCGGCCGGGGCCCTGGCCGAGCTGCTCGGCGGCAGCCCGGGGGTGGTCGAGAACGCCGCCGAGATCGGCATGGAGCACAACTTAGGGCTGACCTGCGATCCCATCGGCGGCCTGGTGCAGGTGCCCTGCATAGAGCGCAACGCCATGGGGGCGGTCAAGGCGATCAACGCCGCCCGCCTGGCCCTGCGCGGCACCGGCGAACACAAGGTGTCGCTGGACAAGGTGATCAAGACCATGTGGGAAACCGGCAACGACATGAAGACCAAATACAAGGAAACCGCCCGCGGCGGCCTTGCCGTCAACATCACGGAATGTTAACCCGAGGTAACACGGCAGCATTTGGCACTAAGATACCCGGCTCGTCCGGGTATTTTTTCGCGAAACGTTTGCCAGGTGCTTAACAAATTGGATAACCATCAAAATAAATTTTATACTCGCGCCGTTATTTCAACAAAAATAGATCTGTTTCAACTTTTTTTAAGCCATGAGTCGTTACACTGCGGTTAGCTGGTTCATCGGCCTTTGCGACGACAGACTCGTCCCATGGATCACCCCCTTTCTGCGAGCGGGCATGGCGCCCCCTTCTACCCTGAGGTAATTGTTACATGATCAGCGTTTTTGATATCTTCAAAATCGGTGTTGGCCCCTCCTCTTCCCACACTGTCGGCCCGATGAAAGCAGCCAAGCAGTTCGTGGATGATCTGCGTGCTGGCGGCAAGATCCGTGACATCACCCGGATCCAGGTCGACGTCTATGGCTCCCTCTCCTGGACCGGTAAAGGTCACCATACCGATACCGCCATCATCATGGGTCTGGCCGGCAACCTGCCGGAAAATGTCGACATCGACGGCATCCCCGAATTCATCTCCCGTGTCGAGCAGACCGGCCGCCTGCCGATCGGCTTGCATTGCCACACCGTCAGCTTCCCGCAGGGTGCCATGGTGTTCCATGACGAGGCCCTGCCGCTGCACGAAAACGGCATGAAGCTGACCGCCTTCATCGAAGATGAGGCCGTCTACAGCAAGACCTATTACTCCATCGGTGGCGGTTTCATCGTCGACGAAGAAAACTTCGGCAAGGCCGACAGCGGCGACATGTCGGTGAGCTACCCGTTCAAGAGCGCGGCCGAGCTGCTCGCCCACTGCAGCCAGACCGGTCTCTCCATCTCCGCCCTGATGCTGGAAAACGAGAAGTGCTTCAACACCCCGGAAGAGATCTACAAGAAGCTGGGCAAGATCTGGACCACCATGCGGGAAGGGATCGAGCGCGGCTGCCGTACCGAAGGGATCCTGGCCGGCCCGCTGCGCGTGCCCCGTCGTGCCGCCCCGCTCTACCGTCAGCTGACCACCAACGAGCATCTCTCCAACGATCCCATGAGCATCGTCGACTGGGTCAACATGTTTGCCCTGGCGGTGAGTGAAGAGAATGCCGCCGGTGGCCGCGTGGTCACCGCGCCGACCAACGGCGCCGCCGGCATCATCCCGGCCGTGCTGGCCTACTACGACAAGTTCATCCAGCCGGTCGGCCGCGACGAATACACCCGCTTCTATCTGGCCTCCGCTGCCGTCGGCATGCTCTACAAGATGAACGCCTCCATCTCCGGTGCCGAAGTCGGCTGCCAGGGTGAGGTGGGTGTCTCCTGCTCCATGGCCGCCGCCGGCCTGACCGAACTCATGGGCGGCAGCCCGGAGCAGGTGTGTGAAGCCGCCGAGATCGGCATGGAGCACAACCTGGGTCTGACCTGTGATCCGGTCGCGGGCCAGGTGCAGGTGCCCTGCATCGAGCGCAACGCCATCGCCGCCATGAAGGCGGTCAACTCCTCCCGCATGGCGCTGCGTCGCACCTCCAAGCCGCGCGTGTCACTGGACAAGGTGATCGAGACCATGTACATCACCGGCAAGGACATGGACTCCAAGTACCGTGAGACCTCCCGCGGTGGCCTGGCCATCAAGGTGATGCAGGTTGCCTGCGAATAAGGCACGCAAATGAAATGTAAAAAAGGCGGGATATCCCGCCTTTTTTATTACTCGTTATTTCGATGGCACAACTCAAATCGCCACAACCGATATTGCGAGACGAGCCTCAGCTATTTCAGATGAGGCGGCGCCTGTCTGGCGACACTACTCCACAATCCGATCGGCCAGGGTCCCGACCGCCACCACGAAATAGGGGGAGCGATTCCAGTGGCGCAGTACCCGGTAATTGTCGTAGGCCAGATAGCTGCGCCCCTGGACGTCGTCCGGCCGAATAAGCGAGGCCTGCATCTTGGCTCTTGGCAGGGGGGAACCATCCTGCTGACGCACCCCCAGTGCCTGCCACTGTGCGAGCGACTTGCGCTGCTCCAGTCCGAGCAAGGCAGGGTCCAGACCCGCTGGCACCCTCACCCGCCGGCCCCAGGTTTCATCGTCCCGCCAGCCGTTCTGATGCAGATAATTGGCCGCAGAACCAAACACATCCGCGAGGTTGCCCCACAGATCCTTCCTGCCGTCCCCATCCTGATCGACCGCGTATGTCAGGAAGGATGAGGGCATGAACTGCACCTGCCCCATGGCGCCGGCCCAGGAGCCTTTAAAGGCGGTGGGGGTCACGTGTCCCTGCTCTATGATGCGCAGCGCATCGAACAACTGGGCCTTGAAGAAGGCCTCTCGGCGCCCCTCCCAGGCCAGGGTGGCCAGGGACGATATCAGGGGAAAATTACCGGTCAATTTACCGAAATTGGTTTCTATTCCCCATAGCGCGACTATAAAACGGGGTTGCACTCCATATTCCTGGCCTATTTTCGTGAGCAGCGGCAGATGCTGGCGATATAAGGCTTTGGCCTGATTGACTTTCCATTGCGGGACGGCGCGGGGAATATAACTATCCAGCGTCAGTTTGAATTCCGGCTGGTTTTTGTCGTGCTTGATGGCCGCCTCGATTATCCGGATATCGGCAAAGGCGGCCTCGACCGTGACACTCGGGATCCCCGCCGCCACCGCCTCCCGTTTGAGGCCAACAACGTAGTCATTGAAGTCGGGACTGGCCTGCAGCGGCGTGCTTAATATGCCGCCGAGCAATAACAGCGCCAGCCGCCCTTTCATCAGGATGAAGCCTTTAATTGCGCCTTGTGCTGTTCCAGCAGATTCTCCGGCGGCGGAGGGACTTGCAGATAGAAGCCCTGTTGCTTGAGCGCCTCCATCACCCGTTCGGTCGAGGCGATCCCCAAGGGCTTGGCGGGATCAAGCTTGGTCATCAAGACCAGCTCGGGACGACCGAAGGTACTCATCAGTGCCTCTGGCACACGGGAGAAATCCTCTCTTCTTTCAATAAAGAGATAGGTCTCGGCTTTTTTGCGACTTTTATAGACTGCACACAACATGGAAATTGATATAATCCGACGGGTTTATTGCCTCTGGTGGTGGCAAACTATAACATCAGGAATTGAATAACAATAACGTATTACCGTCTCGGTTCGGGGAAGATTCATGGTTGAACGCGATAACGAATTGAAAGGGACTACCTTCACTATTTCTGTGTTGCATCTCAGCGATGGCAATCCGACCCGGATCCGTCAGTTGCTGGCGGCCAAGGTCGCGCAAGCCCCCCAGTTTTTTAATTGTGCCCCCTCGTCATCAATGTGGAGCGACTGGCTGCGATCCCGGACTTCGATCAACTCAGGGAGTTGGTCGAGTCGGAAGACTTCGTGCTGGTCGGCATCACGGGGGCGAAGGATGAGGCGATGAAGACGGCGGCCAGGGTGGCGGGCCTCGCGGTGATGGTGTCGGGCAAGAGCCGCAAGGTGGAGCCCGAACCCGCCCCGCTGCCAGTCCCCCAGCCCACCGAAACGGTTCAGGCCGTGCCTGCCCCGGCGCCCCTGGTGCCGAGCAAGGTACACATAGGACCGGTGCGCTCCGGCCAGCAGCTGTATGCCGCCGGTACCTCGCTGGTGGTGCTGGGCTCGGTCAGTCCGGGCGCGGAAGTCATCGCCGACGACAGCATCCATATTTATGGCGCCCTGCGTGGCAGAGCCATTGCGGGGGCCAAGGGCAACACCCGGGCCCGCATTTATTGTCAGCAATTGCAGGCCGAGCTGCTCTCCATCGCCGGCACTTTTCAGCTGAGCGATGCACTGCCGGCAGGCCTGATCCAAGAGCCAGTCCATATCCGGCTGGACAACGAACAACTCCGTATCGACCGTATCAAATAGAGTTACAAGGAAGCGAGAATGGCGCGAATCATAGTCGTTACATCGGGCAAAGGCGGCGTTGGCAAGACCACCACCAGCGCGGCCCTGAGCACCGGTTTAGCTCAGCGAGGCCACAAGACAGTGGTCATCGATTTTGACATTGGCCTGAGAAATCTGGATCTCATCATGGGCTGCGAGCGGCGCGTGGTGTACGACTTCGTCAATGTGATCAATGGTGAGGCCAACCTCAACCAGGCCCTCATCAAGGACAAGCGTTCCGAGAATCTGTTCATCCTGCCTGCCTCCCAGACCCGGGACAAGGACGCGCTGACCCGCGAAGGGGTCGAGAAGATCCTGGATCAGCTGGCGGAGATGAAGTTCGATTACATCGTCTGCGACTCCCCGGCCGGCATCGAGGCGGGGGCCCTGATGGCGCTCTATTTCGCCGACGAGGCCATCGTCACCACTAACCCGGAAGTCTCGTCCGTGCGTGACTCGGATCGGATCCTCGGCATCCTGGCCTCCAAGTCCCGCCGCGCCGAGCGCGGTGAAGACCCCATCAAGGAGCACCTGCTGCTGACCCGCTACTGCCCGACCCGCGTCAACCGCGGCGACATGCTGAGCGTGCAGGATGTGCAGGAGATCCTGGCCATCAAGCTGCTCGGGGTGATCCCGGAGTCCCAGGCGGTGCTGCGCGCCTCCAACTCGGGGGAGCCGGTCATTCTGGACAAAGAGTCCGATGCCGGTCAGGCCTATGAGGATGCGGTTGCCCGCCTGCTGGGTGACACCAAGGATTTTCGTTTTCTGGAAGAAGAAAAGAAGGGCTTCTTTAGCCGACTGTTCGGGAGTTAAACATGTCATTATTGGATTATTTTCGTTCCAACAAGAAACAAAACACCGCACAACTGGCCAAAGAGCGGTTGCAGATCATAGTCGCGCACGAGCGTTCATCCAGAGGGGGGCCGGATTACCTGCCCCAGCTCAAGCAGGACCTCCTCGACGTAATCCGCAAGTATGTGCAGATCGATCCGGACAAGATCACCGTCCAGCTCGATAAGAAGAGTGACGAGCTGTCGGTACTGGAGCTCAACATCACCTTCGCCGATGACAAGAAGGGATGAGCTGACGCCCCATGCGTGACCCCTTCCCTCAATGAAGACCGGATCCTGTAGCAGGATCCGGTTTTTTATTGCCCTGACCCCCGCCAGCATGACGCTGCATCTCGCCAAGGGCGCGGGGGCCAGCTAGAATACCGCGCGCCACCGTTCGCTCACGACGGGGCTTCTTATTTTTATTATCTGGAACAGATGACTTATGTCTTTGAACGACGAAATGCACAGCGTCGAGGAACTGCTCGATACCGCCCTCGAACTCTTTATGGAGCTGGCCTCGGACAACCTGCCGGAGCAGGAGATCGCCCTGTTCAACCAGGAGTTCAACAACCGCGGCCTGTTGGCCGAGAGCGATCCGGCCGATGACTGGGAAGCGGACGTGGGCTTCGCCGTGAGCGATGAGGAATACGCCGAGATCTGGATAGGCCTTGGCAACGCAGAGCAGGAGTACGAGCACCTGTTCGCCCGCCTGCTGCTCTCCCGCCGGGTCGACGAGAAGTTCTGCCACATCGAATGGCTACCCCAATAATTCCGGATCCCGATGATCCTGGCCAGTATGCCTGGGAGTCCGAGCCTGGCCCCGTGCGACCGGCGCTGAGGCGGCGCCTGCTGGGATGGCTCGGCAAGCTGCTGCTCGGAGCCCTGCTCAGTACCATCGTCTCGGTGGCCTTGCTGCGCTTTATCGATCCCCCCATGTGGACCTGGCGCATCGAGCGGGCCCTGTTCCCGCCCGCCAAGATAACCGAGGTCAAACATGACTGGGTGCCGCTCGAAAAAATCTCCGGCGAGCTGCAACTGGCGGTGATCGCCGCCGAGGATCAGCGCTTCGCCGAGCACAATGGCTTCGACATGGATGCCATCAACTCGGCGCTTAGACACAACCAGCACAGCGAGCGGGTGCGCGGCGCCAGCACCCTGAGCCAGCAGACGGCGAAGAATCTGTTCATGTGGAGCGATCGCAGCTTCCTGCGCAAGGGCATTGAAGCCTGGTTCACCCTGCTGATGGAGCTGGGCTGGGACAAGTCCCGCATCCTCGAGGTGTACCTGAATATCGTGGAGTTCGGGCCCGGCATCTATGGCGCCGAGGCCGCCGCCCGGCACTACTTTGGCAAACCGGCCGCTCGCCTGACCCGCTATGAGGCTTCTCTGCTCGCCGCCGCCTTGCCCAATCCCTGGCGCTACCGGGTCAAGCCGCCCTCCCCCTATGTACAGCAGCGATCAGCCTGGATCCGCCGCCAGATGGGGCAGCTCGGCCAGGTCACCCTGAACCGGGTACACGAGGCCAACTAGCGCCTTCGGCGGGCTCGGCCGCCGGTCCCAGATGGCCGCCTATGGTCTCCCGATGCAGCGGCAGATAGTGCCACCACCAGGTCTCCCGCCGCCGCTTGAGCTGTCGCTTCTGCTGTCGTCGTTTCATCATGCTGCCCAGATGCCCTCTCATACCACCGGATGGCGGCGACTCTGTTAACCTTATCCCCTGATCCGGCCATTGGATAGAGGGGCTTGTCTGCGCCCCGATCTGGCCGCCCTCTTCAATAATTGCTACAGTGGCGAACCTGGATGTATCTGGAGTGATTTCATGGAACAACGCAGCCCGGATCAGCTGGTCGAGTGGGCCTATGATCAGTTTCTTGAGCAGGCCGCCGACATGCTGGCCCCCGAACAAATTGTCGACATCACCCTCGAGTTCGAGCAGCGTGGCGCCGTCGAGGCAACCCTGCCCAACGCCGACTGGTCAACCGAGCTCGGCGTGCCGGTCGACATGGAGCGCTGGGCCGAGGTGTGGGTCGGCTTGCTGGATCATCAGGAAGAGTTTGAGGTGATCTATGCCACCTACCTGCTGCCCCGCAGTCAGAGCGAACACGAGGTCCATGTGCGCTGGCACCGTCAGCAACAAGCATAAGAAAGGCGCCCCAGGGCGCCTTTTACGTTTCTGATGTTTGACATCCCCGTTCAGGGTTGCAGCGCGATGGCCTTGGCCAGGCAGCGGCGGCACCAGCAGGCGCTCCCCTCGCTCATCGGCATCAGGGGTAATTGGCTGCACCAGCAGACCGAGATGCTTTCACCGGCCGAGACGGCGCAAAACGCCGGTTCACCGCAGCCCGGGCAGACATGGGTGCTGCGCGTGCCGCCCAGTTCGGCAATGCGCGCCAGCTGAGCCTCGCTATCCATAGCAGACCACTGTCCAATCTCGGTCAGGGTGCGGCCACAACCGAGGCAGAGACCGTCCCTGGCGCGGCAGTCACCGATGCAGGGGCTCGGCACTTATTCGCCAGCCTCTTCTTGGCGCTCAGCTTTGGGAGCATCCACCAGGCTGATGCTGTTGTCGTCGATGACAATCTTGCCCTGCTTGTAGAGGCCGCCGATGGCCTTCTTGAAGGTGCCCTTGCTCATGTTGAACATCTTGTAGATGAGCTCGGGTTCGCTCTTGTCCCCCACCGCCAGGCTGCCGCCCTGTTTCTGCAGACGGGTGAGGATCCGGCCACCGGCATCATCCATCCTCGCCATGCCGGGTTTTTGCAGGGTCAAGTCCAGCTTGCCGTCGTCACGCACCTGCTTGACCCAGGCGGTCAGCGGTCGACCCGTCATCACCCGGCCGAACACCTCGTTCTTGAACAGCATGCCAGAATACTGACCGTTGACCACCGCCTTGATGCCAAGGGGAGTGTGCTCGCCAGGCAGCGCCGTCACCTCGTCGCCGGCCTTGAAAGGAGGCAGATCGGTGCTGAGGAAGCGCTCGAGGCGGCTGGTGCCCACCATGCGGCCCTCGTTGTCCAGCATCAGGTGCACCAGATAGACGTGGCCCACCTGCATCGGCTTGTTCTGCTCGCGACTCGGCACGAACAGATCCTTCTTCATGCCCCAGTCGAGGAAGGCGCCTATCTTGTTGGCGTTGATCACCTTGAGGCCGACGATATCGCCCACCATGGCAAAGGGTTTGTCGGTAGTGATCACCGGCTCGCAGTCGGCATCCAGATAGAGGAAGACGGATACCTCACTCTCCACTGTGACGCCTTCGGGCAACTGGCGCTTGGGCAGCAGCAGCTCGCCATATTCGCCCGCGGCGAGCCAGGCGCCACGGTCTTCGAGCTCAACGACGGTGAGGGTGTTCATCTTGCCAATCTGTAACATGGTGATCTCTTCTTTCAATATCCGGATGGGCGCATATTTCGTGCCCGTAATATAGGTGCGCATCGCCCCTGTCATGCCGTGGGCACTGACAGCCAGCGTCATTTTTCATGCAGGCGCGCATGTTACCCCAGAGCCGTGACAGGGCCTAGTCCCTTGCCCCTGCCCTCGCGCTATTTTCCCATGAGCCTGGCGCCGTCCTGGCGATATTAGCAGCATTCGGCCAGCCCCTTGCTGCATATGACCCCATTTTTGGGTAGACTTCGCCACCGTAAAATCTGCAACAAGCTTCGTTGGGGGCTCAAAATGCCATGAGCAGGAGATGAACTGCCCGGCGTTTTGGGGCATCCGGGGCTACAGCGCCCCGGCTGACAAGTGAGTCGCTGAAATGAGATCTTGCGCTGCTTTTTGCACAGCCGTGAAAGCCGACGCGTCCACAATACCTTGATCTCGTTACGAAAAAATGCAGCAAGCTAGTTCAATTGAAACCTTTAAAACTATATTCATGACGCAACACGTGCGCGAACGCACATTTTTCTGGTGCTTGTTCAGACAAATGCCCTTGTGTTACGTATCATCAGATTCAAAGTATCAAGAGAAACTGCACCCGATGCAGCCGCCACAGCAGGATGTCCATATGTCAAAGATCATAGAGCTGCTCGCCCACTATCCTCCGTATCAGCTGGTCCATGCCGCCGAGATGGTGCGCGATACCTTCGAACAGTTTTATCAGCAGCGTTATCAGCTGACGGTGCCCCAATGGCGCCTGATGATGGTGCTCGGCCCCAACTACCCCATCAGCCAGAAGGAGCTGGTGGAGGCGAGCGGGATGGACAAGGTGCGGATTTCCCGCGAGATCCACCGGCTGGTGGAGAAAGGGATCCTGGTCACCGAGAGCAGCCCGCAGGACAAGCGCATCAGCCTGGTCTCCTTCACCCATGCAGGGCTTATCTTGTTCCAGCAGCTCAAAACCGAGGCCGGCAGCTGGCAACACACCCTCACCGACTACCTGCCGAGCGAGGCGCGGGAAACCATCCGTCTGCACCTGCAGAGCGTCAGTGACGCCATCGAGCAGTTGCACCTGCTGGATCAGGAGCAACAGCCATGAACCTGAAAAATTTTGCCACCATGGACGTCAACATGTTGCTGAGTCTCATCAACATGCAGCTGCGCGATCGTTACGAGGATCTGGACGATCTCTGCAAGGCCCAGGATCTCGATCAAGGGGCCCTGGTCGCCAGACTCGCCTGTGGCGATTTCCATTATCAGGCTGATCAAAAACAGTTCAGATAGGGATCCGGATCACAGACTGCCCCACGACGCTGGCTCTGGCGGCAAAAACTGCTAAGGTGGAGAGACCCTGTAGCCTGAGGTATGGATACATCAGGCTGTCATACAGAGCGGGTAGCCTTATCCGCGTACCACCAGCCAAGGACGACACCCATGATCCTCACCCGACAGACCAGCCTGATCATTCTCAGCGCCCTCTTCACGATCAGCCTCTTCTCCCCCCAGTTGCCAGACAGCGCCGAACAGTGGCTCAGCAGCCTGTTGCTGGGTGCATTGGTGGCCGTGTGCCTGATGGTCGGCAGTGGTTGTCGTCACTTCTTGCAGGAGTGAGCGCCTGAACGGCGCCTCACCCCAAAACAACAACGCAGCCAGAGGGCTGCGTTGTTGTTTCTGTCTGGCAGAGTGTGAGCGAGTTAGATAGCCAGGGCTTCCAGTTGCTCTTTCGCCTGCTCTATGCCCTTGGCCTGGGCGTCCGGGCCCATGCCCATGCCTTCGGCGTAGATGAAGTCCACCTCGTTGATGCCGATGAAGCCGAGCACGGTGCGCATGTAGGGGGTCACCAGATCGGTGGCGGCGCCGACGTGCATGCCGCCGCGGGGGCTGACTACCAGAGCGCGGGTATTTTCCACCAGGCCGACCGGACCGGTCTCGGTGTAACGGAAGGTCACGCCGGCACGAGCCACCAGATCGATCCAGTTTTTCAGCTGGGTCGGGATGTTGAAGTTATACATGGGGGCGGCAATCACCACCAGATCGCTCGCCTTCAGCTCGGCAACCAGCTCGTCGGACTGGGCCAGCACGGCCAGCTGACGCTCGCTCAGGTTCTCACCACCGCGCAGACCGAAGGCCAGCTCGCCATCCAGCACCGGCAGGTTCAGGGCAGCCAGATCGCGCACAGTGATGTTGTCATCCTGGTGATCGGCAAGGAAGCCGTCGATCAGGGCGTTGGACTGAGAATATTGACCCAGGATGCTGGACTTGAGTACGAGGATATTGGCCATGGTAAAGCTCCATTTGGTTGTCAGTTGGACAGTACGACTGTCGATGGAGGTCACTATAAACATTGAGCTACAAGCCTGATAGCGAAAATAGATGCTCAAGTTATTCAAAATTTTTGACGATTGTTCATTTCATCGCCAAGGGGGCGATGACCTCGCGCCCCACCCTTGGCAGAACAAACGATTGCCGTTATGATCCGCCGCACTTTTTTCAGTGACCCGGATCCCATGGCACCTTCCCGCAGGCACTCTCCCTTTGCCGGCGCCGTCTGGATGATGGTGGCAGGCCTCTGTTTCGCCGCCGTCAACAGCCTGAGCCAGTACGTCAGCTTCACCCTCGGCCTCCCTTCCACCCAGGTCGCCTTCCATCAGTACCTGGTCGCCCTGGTGTGCCTGCTGCCCTGGCTGATCCGCCACGGCTTGCGCCAATCCCTGATGACCAATCAATTGCGCCTGCACCTGCTGCGCGTCCTGCTCGCCGTCATCGGCATCCAATTCTGGCTGTGGGCGCTGGCGGTGCCCGTGCCCATCTGGCAGGGTATAGCGCTCTTGATGACCTCGCCGCTGTTCGCGACCCTGGGGTCTGCCCTGCTGCTCAAGGAGCGGGTGAGCCGGGCCCGGATCCTGGCCACCCTTGCCGGTTTCGTCGGTGCCACGCTGATCCTCGCGCCCTGGACCGATGACTTCAGCATGGCCTCCCTGCTGCCGGTGGCGGCGGCGCTGTTCTGGGCCGGTTACTCCCTGCTGGTGCGCTACCAGGCAGCAAACGAATCGTCCCACACCATAGTCGTCTACCTGCTCATTTTCAGCACCCCGTTCAACGCCATGCTGGCACTGCCCCAATGGCAGTGGCCGGGCGAAACCCAGTGGCTGCTGCTGGCGGCCTCCGGCGTGCTGTCGGCACTGGCGCAGATGTCCATCGCCCGCGCTTACAGCGTGGCCGAGGCCTCCTTCGTGCAGCCGTTCGACTTTGCCAAGTTGCCGATGAACGTGCTGGCAGGTTGGCTGGTGTTTGGTTGGGCGCCCCCCGGCCGATTGTGGCTCGGCGCCGCCATCATCATAGGCGCCATCACGTTGCTGACCCATCTCGAGCAGCGCGCTCATAAATCCGTTTCCTGAGGTACGCCATGCGTGCCTCTTTTTTTGTCCCTTCATTGGCCCTGACCCGGCCATCGACGTGAGGAGAGATCAGATGTTTGGAACCGCTACCCTTCCCGGCGCCACCCGTGCCCTGCTGCTCGGCTCGGGAGAGCTCGGCAAGGAAGTCGCCATCGAGCTGCAACGCCTCGGTATCGAGGTGATCGCCGCCGACCGTTACCCCAACGCCCCCGCCATGCAGGTGGCCCACGCCGCCCAGGTGTTGGACATGCTCGATGGCGCCGCCCTGCGCGCCCTGGTGGCCGAGGTCAAGCCCGACCTCATCATCCCCGAGATCGAGGCCATCGCCACCGATACCCTGGCAGAGCTTGAGCAGGAAGGGGTCAGGGTCGTGCCCAACGCCCGCGCCACCCAGCTCACCATGAACCGGGAGGGGATCCGGCGTCTGGCCGCCGAAGCGCTGGGGCTGCCCACCTCTTCCTATCGCTTCGCCCAGAGCAAGGAGGAGTTCGTTGCCGCCGTCGAGGCCATAGGCCTGCCCTGCGTGGTCAAGCCCGTGATGAGCTCCTCCGGCAAGGGCCAGAGCCTGCTGCGCGACCTCGCCAAGCTGGACGACGCCTGGACCTATGCCCAGGAGGGGGGCCGCGCCGGCCGTGGCAAGGTGATCGTCGAGGGCTTCGTGCCCTTCGAGTACGAGATCACCCTGCTCACGGTGCGCGCCGTGGATGGCATCCACTTCTGCGATCCCATCGGCCACCGCCAGGAAGACGGTGACTACCGCGAATCCTGGCAGCCCCAGGTGATGAGCGAGCTGGCCCTGACCCGCGCCAAGGAGGTAGCCGCCAAGGTGGTCGAGGCCCTCGGCGGCTACGGCCTGTTCGGGGTCGAGCTGTTCGTGCAGGGGGAAAACGTCTGGTTCAGCGAGGTCTCCCCTCGCCCCCATGACACCGGCATGGTGACCCTGATCTCCCAGGATCTCTCCGAGTTCGCCCTGCACGTGCGCGCCATCCTGGGACTGCCCGTAGGCCACATCACCCAATACGGGCCGAGCGCCTCCGCCGTGGTGCTGCGCGACGGCCACAGCCAGGACATCCGCTATCGGAGCATTGGCGAGGCGTTGAGCCTGGTGCCAGGCGCCCAGCTGCGGCTGTTTGGCAAACCCGAGATCGCAGGGCGCCGCCGGCTCGGGGTAGCGCTGGCCCGTGGCCAGGACTGCGAGGAGGCCGTCGCGCAGGCCAAGGCGGTGGCCGCACGGGTAGAGGTCATCTTTTAAGCGAACGCCGCCTCCCACATGATCCGGCGCAAGGGGCAGTGAAATGCCCCTTTTGCATTTGCCCGTGCGGCTTATAATCCCCGTTCAACCTTGTCAGGAGTAGATGATGTTAACTGCCGTGATCTTCGATATGGACGGTGTCCTGATCGATTCCGAACCCTTTTGGCAGCGCGCCCAGATGGCCGTGTTCTCCGAGCTTGGCCACTTCCACACGGAAGAAGACTGCAACTCCACCATAGGAGTGCGCATCGATCAGCTGGTGGCCCACTGGTACCGCATTCGCCCCTGGAGCGGCCCGAGCCAGGAAGAGGTGGTACAGCGCATCCTGGATCAGGTGATCGCCCTCATCCTGCAGGAAGGCCAGCCCAAGGAGGGCGTGCTGGACGCGCTGGCGCTGATGGAGGCCCGTGGTCTCAAGATCGGGCTCGCCACCTCTTCCCCCTTTGCCATGGTGGAGGCCGTGCTCGGCAAGCTCGGCATCAAGGATCGCTTCCTCGCGGTGCACTCCGCCGAGGTGGAGCGCTTCGGCAAGCCTCATCCCGATGTCTACATCCACGCCGCCGAGAAGCTCGGGGTCCTGCCGGTGCATTGCCTCGCCATCGAGGACAGCTTCACCGGTCTGCTGGCGGCCAAGGCGGCCTCCATGCAGGCGCTGATCGTGCCGGACCCGGCGCTGGTGGGGGAT
>NZ_JRGL01000131.1 GCF_000764655.1 Aeromonas aquatica | reverse complement strand
GGCGAGAGCAGCTCATGCTCCCTCCTTGACCGCAGCATTCTGTTTGGCTGCATGTTGCTTGCTATGGCAATCCACACAGAGCTTGATGCGGGATTTTTCGGCGATCCCGACCATGGGTTCCTTGGCCGGATGCAGCGCATGACAACTGGTACAGGCCAGCTTGTTGGCATGGACGTCATGGGCCCAGAGCGACTTGCGCAGGGCATCGGGCTCATGGCAGCTCATGCAGACACCGTTCTGCTGATCGAGGGGGAAGGCCTCATCACCGAAGCGCATCACGTCAACCATGCCACCACGCTGTTTGCGGTGCTTGGCCGAGACATTGCCATGACAGTTGGTGCAGGTGACAGTCTCACCCGTATTGGGGCTGGTGACGCTGGCATGCTTGCCGTGCATTCCCTCGGCCCCGTCATGACACTTGCTGCAGTTGGCCAGACGGGCGACGGCCTTGCGCTCGGCAGCCACCTTCTTCTCTGCCTTGGCTTTGGCATCGGCATTGGCATTAGCATCGGCCGTCGAGGCGACCGTCGCCGTGGCTGTCGAGGTCGTCTCGGCATTCGCCAGCTGCGGCAGGCTCAGGCATAGGCAGGTGAGTAGCGCCCACTTGATAACGTTATTCATATGAAATTCCCGGTCTCAACAATCCATCGGTACCGCCTGCTGACAAAAAAGGAGCAGAAAGCCGCTCCTTTCACGGTCGGTACCCGGGCAGGGCCGCCAGCCAATTAGGGCCGGGGCGTCTTACTAGAAGGGCTCGTTAACTCACTGCTTGCTTGCGTAGAATTCGCTCAGCGCCTTGAGATCTGCTTCGCCCATGGTGGAGATGGCCTTGTCCATCTTCTCGTCCACGGTGCGCTTGCCGGCCTTGACCTCCTGCAGGGTGCTCAGCATGTAGCCCTTGGGCTGCCCCGCCAGGATGGAGGCTTCATCATCCACCAGCGACCCACCTTCGGTGTGGCACTTCTCACAGCCAGCGCTCTCGTGCAGCTTCTTGCCGGTCTGGGCCAGGGCGGCGTCAAACGGTTGCTTCATCGGCGTATAGCTCAGCCCGGCGTAGTGGGCCGCCAGCTCATCGATCTGTTCCTCGCTGAGTTTTTTGACGATATCGGTCATGTTTTTGCCGTCGACAACCTTGGCCGGGCGGCCATCCAGGTAGGAACGCAGCTGATCCCCCAGGTTAATTTCGGCAATACCGGCGATGGTGGGAATATCGGCGTGGGTGCTCACCCCTTGGCTACCATGACAGGCATTACATGACTCGAGCAGAGAGTCGATATTAGCGTGCGCAGTTCCCATAGATCCCAACAAGAGCGACGCAGCAAAAAGCTCATATTTCATTTTTATTTTCATAGCTGTACCTCAAGTACATAATTTTGACATTGCTTTATCAATTAATTTACATCCAAAAAGTAAAATAAAACGTCACGCCACCGCGAGATCTAAAGTTGTATGTAATATATAACTTATTGAATTGAATGAAATTTCTCATTCAGCTCCTATACAGGAAAAATTAATTCTCAGGCTGCGTATTGGTTTTGCAGATAACTTTTTGGGACCTTTATCAACAATCGACAATATATAAACCATATAATCAAGATGGAAATGATTTGTGAATAAACAGGTCTTCTATCGAGTCTTTTTAGGGGTGTATTTTTAATTTCTTTGACTTGGCTCATATCTCTCAATGAAACAAGGCATGCGATAAATAAAAAGGATAAAAACGATGAAGTATTGGAAAGCAATAATGGCGGCGGCACTGCTGTTCGGCCTGTCATCCTGTGGTGGCGGCGACGACAGCGACAAGAATGATCCTCCTCCTCCGACCCCGGGTGATCCCGGCTCCGTCGTCTTCTCTGCCAAGGCGCCGGTCTTTGTCAGTGTGGCGGCACCCGAGGGCGCCGCGGCAAAGAGCACCGAGAAGCTTGCCGTCGATTTCAGTCTGAAGGATGCGCAGGGCAATCCGGTGGAAGTGGGGACGACCGAGATCAGCTTCAGTGTCACCAAACTGATCCCGGGTCGTGTGGTCGATGGCCCGACGGGCCCCGTTGCCGGTCCCTCGATCTGGAAGGCATTCATCTACTCCAAGTCCAAGGCCACCTTCGAGAAGAGCACGGCGGGCACCCTGGAGAATCTGGGCAACGGTAACTATCGCTATCTGTTCGCCATCGACTTCAAGAATGTGCTCGATCCCTATCCGACCGATTCGGCCGATAACGGCGGCATCATCGCCTGGGATGACGGCAAGCTGCATCGTCTGGCCGTCACCTTCGGCAGCGCCGAAGAGGGCAGCACCATGCCGCTCATCAACTACACCCTGGACTGGGTTCCGTCAGGTGGCACCGCCGCCCTGACGCGCGACATTCTGGAGATGGAGAGTTGCAGTGATTGCCATATGGATCAGCCGATCCATCACAGCACCCGCAACGATCCCAAGGTCTGTGTCGCCTGTCATAACGACAGTAACCCGACCCAAACCGGCCGTATGTCGCTGGCTGTGTTGGCACACAAGTACCACAGCACCGGTAAGGACAACGTGGATGCGTCCCTGGCCAAGGGTGGGCATTATCCGCAGGATCCGCGCAACTGTGACACCTGCCACAAGCCCGCGACCCCGAGCACGCCAAACGCCAACGACTGGACAGTGCCGACCGAGCAGACCTGCAAGGCTTGCCACGCGGATTACGCCTCACCTGTGAAAGAGCATCATACCGGTGAGGATTGCCGTGCGTGCCACGCCGATGGCAATGCAGATCACGCCAGCGCAGGGGTGACCAACGTTCACCTGAATCGTCTGAAGGGGATGCAGGCCGGTGCCGCCACCCTGAAGATCGATATCAAACACGCGCTCTATGACGTTGCTACCAAGCAGGTCACCATTGGCTTGTCTATCAGCGAGAGCGGGTCCCCCATCGAGATGCAGCGGTTGTCAGACATCGCTTACATGAGCCCGGGCCTGCTGGTCAACTGGGATGAAGGCGAAGGTCAGGTGCTGCCCAACAGCCACTCCTCGATCACCTTGAAGAACTGTACCGGCGGGACGGGTGACTTTACCTGTGTGACAGATCCTATCCTGGAGGCAGTGCCTGCCAGCGATGCGGTGCTGACCATCACCGTCGCCGACATGGGGCTCTGTGTCGAGAAGAAGGCGACCGAGCTGGATGGTTTGCCAGCAGGCTTGAAGGCGTGCCCGGCGGATGGCTTGAAGACGATCTCCAAGGATCATTTCGAGTACATCGCGGCGCCGAATATTCCGGTGGCGCACTTTGATCTCAACGGCAACCCGGTTGATGGCTACCAGTTCGGGGTGGGGGTCGAGAAGGCGCTGTGCGAAAACTGCCACAAGAACTTCGAAATCCACTTCGGTGGTACCGCGTATGACCATGCTGCCCGCGACTTCAACCAGTGTGGCAACTGCCATAACGCCAACCGTGCCTCCTTCTATACCGGCATGGCGGGGGATCTGAAGTACCACGTGCACTCCTACCACGCGATGGGTTCCCACCGCGGGGCGGCTCATGCGGCGACCGAGGATGAAGCCAAGGCGCTCATTCCCTTCCCGGGCAAGGTCAACAACTGCGAATCCTGCCATACCCAGGAGCAGTTCAACTTGCCCAACCAGAAGAACGTTCGTCCCTCCGTGGTGAGCAAAATCACCAATTTTGGCAAGGACAACGCAGTCGGCGGCATCGGTGACAACGCAGATACCAGAGCCAACAAGTTCTACAGCCCGGCGCTGGTTGCCTGTGGCTCCTGTCACCTGAAGTCCGAGCTTGGCAACGTCAACCTCTCTACACCGGTTGCCGGTGACGAGTGGGCCTCCCACATGCAGGAGAACGGAGCCGTGTTTGGCGCCGACACTGCCGAAGCGGCCATCGGCGTTGAGCAGTGCGACTCCTGCCATGCCATCGGTCAGGAGCAGGGTGTGGACAAGGTACACAAGGTGTTCGACTTCCGTTGATCGCCCCAGGCCGGGGGGCAACCCCCGGCCGCTATCGTCGAGGAATAACAATTATGAAATGGAAAACCCCGCAGTGGCTGTGGGCGGGTGTCCTGGCGTTTGGTCTGTTGCCGCTGGCGGCACAGGCGGCAGACCAGGCTCCAGACGCGAGCGCGCAGATAGAAGCCCAGCTCGACAAGAAGTTTGCCGAAGGCAAATACTCCCCCAAGGGGGCCGATACCTGTCTCAAGTGCCATGATGCCGAGTCGGACAAACCGGCTACCGGCATTTTCCACAATGTGCACGGCAACAACGGGGTGCCTGGCAGCCCGATGAGTGATCTGCAGTGTGAAGCCTGCCACGGTCCGGTTGGCAATCACGCCCGCAACCCCCGCAAGGGTCAGCAACGGGAGCCCATGATCACCTTTGGCAAGGAGTCACCGGTCCCCGTCGAGAAGCAGAACAGCGTCTGTCTCTCGTGCCACAGCAAGGAAGCCGACAAGATGGGCTGGCACGCCAGCACCCATGCGGTCGAGGATGTGTCTTGTACCAGCTGCCATGCGCTGCACGTCGAGAAAGATCCCATGCTGGACGAGAAGAAGCAGGCCGAAACCTGCGTCAGCTGCCACCCGAAGGAGAAGTCGGATCTGCACAAGCGCAGCAGCCATCCCATCCTGAACGGGGACATGCAGTGCTCCAGTTGCCACAATCCGCACCAGTCGCAGAACGAGGCGAGCCTCAAACAGCCGACGGTCAACGAGAACTGCTACGAGTGCCATGCCGAGAAACGCGGCCCCTTCCTGTGGGAACACGAGCCGGTCACCGAGGATTGCGCGCTCTGCCACAACCCTCATGGTTCCATCAACCAGTCCCTGCTTGACAAGCGCGTGCCCCAGCTGTGCCAGGAGTGTCACCGGGTGCCCCACGCCAACGTGCAGATCCCGGAGGGTGACCTGAAAGCGCGCGGCGGCAGTTGCCTGAATTGCCACAACCAGATCCACGGCAGCAACCACCCCAATGGCCGCGCCTTGAGAGAGTAAGGAGAACAGCATGAAATATTCAACGCTATGGCTCTCCCTGCTGGCCGCGATGTCGGCCCAGGCCGCCGAAACGGTCACCGAGCAGTCCGAAGAGATGTTCTTCTCCGGTTACTCCCTGCAAGAAGCCAAGCCAGCCAAGACCAAGAAATGGGCTTGCAACGGCTGTGAGCAAGCCGAAGGCTGGACCGGTGAGATGGGGGTCAGCGCCGGCTACGCCGATAACGATGGCGCCAGTCGTTTCAACAACTGGGTCCCCACCATCGACGAGCAGGGCATGGTCGGCATCTTCAATGCCGATGCCAGGCTGCAGGGGGAGGGCAGCAGCTACACCAAGTTGAAGGCAAAAGACGTAGGTCTCGAGCGCTTCGGGCTTGCCGTGGAGACGGGAAACTATGACGGCGTGCGGTTGAACGTCGGTTACAGCGAGACGCCCTACTACTGGAGCAACGATGGCAAGACCGTCTATCACGGCAGTGGCAACCAGCTCACCGCAGGTAGCCTGGAGAGCTTCGACAAGGAAGTGATGCGCAAGAAGGTGACGGCGGGGCTGGCCTATACGCCAAAATCCCCCTGGCGCCCCCATGCCAGCTTCAGCCACGAAGTAAAAGAGGGCACGTTGGCGAACTACATGAGCCGTGTGCCCGGGGTCGGCAGCGTACCAGGGCTCGCGCCCAAGCCGGTCGAGGGCCAGGAGACGACTCTGGTCAAGGCGGGGGTCAGCTATAAGGCCGAGCAGTGGCTGGTGGACTTCTCCTATGACGGCTCGCTGTTCCGCAATGAGAAGTATGCCGCGCTCTATTACCAGGATGGCGCCAACCAGAGCGAACGAGCCTATGAGCCGAACAATGATTTCCATCAGTTGGCGCTCTCCGGCCAATACCAGATGGGCAATCATTTCTTCAACGGTCGTGTGCTCAGCAACCGCGCCACCTCGAGTGGCAGCTTCAACGCCTTCACCGCCACCACGGCGGGGGATGGGTTTGAGGGCGACATCGAAACCTTCCAGGCCGACGGCCGCTGGGTGGGGCGGATGAGCCGTGATCTGACCCTGCGTGCCAACGCCGAATACCGGGATCGTGACGACCGATCGGATCGCAGCGTGGTGCTGAACGGCGAGAAGCCCCAGAGCACGGATCGCAACCACACCAAGCTCGGGCTCGCGGCGGATTATCGCCTGGCCCGTGGCTTGAAGCTTATCGGTGGCTACGACTATCTTGAGCAGCACCGTGACTCGGCCGATCGCGAGAAGGTGGATGAGAACACCCTCTATGTGAAGACCGTCTATCGTCCGGCCGCCGCCTGGCAGGCCGACGCCAAGCTGGCCTACAGCACGCGTGATGGCTCCGACTGGAGTCGTGATGACGGATCCAACGGCACAGGCCCTAGCCTGCGCCCGTTCTATCTGGCGGATCGCGACCGGCTCGAGCTGAGGGCCGATGTCAGCTACCAGGTCAGCGATGATCTGGAGACCACGGCCAACATGTGGTGGGCGAAGGACGAGTATACAGAGGGGGACATCGGTCGCAGCGAAGGGGAAGACTATGGCTACGATCTGGGGCTGAACTATCGCCTGAGTGAGCGAACAGATGGTCATCTGTTCTTCAACCAGCAGTGGATCGCCTCCAGTCAGAACCATGCCAACTCGGATGCGCCGACCTGGAATCCCTACTACACCGATATCGCCGACAGCGTGACGACCGTCGGCCTCGGGATAAGCCACAAGACCGAGTCCGATATCGAGCTGGGTCTGGATTACAGCTACTCCTACGGCAAGGGGGAGACCAACGCGAGCGCCGGGGTCAATTATGAAGACAACCGCAGCGAGCAGCATCGTGTGGAGCTTTATAGCACCTACCCGCTCAGCGAGAACCAGTCGCTGCGGTGGGATCTGCGCTATGAATCTTTCAAGGGGGAGGACTTCCTGCTCAGCGGCGAACAGGCCAGCATGGGTGACCTGGATGATGACTACAACGCCTACTTCACCTCTGTCTCCTGGCTCTACAAGTTTTGAGCCTGTGACAGGTCTGTCGGCATAGATCGGGAGGGGAACGACGGTTCCCCTCTTTTTTGGGTGGGGCAATGGCCCGCTCGCCGAGCAGATGCCGTGATCGACTCATCTCACAGCGCAAACTCAAGCCTTCTTCGACTCTGGTTGGCGGCAGCCCATCACAGTGTCGATGGGGCCGTTGCTCGCTGTCATCGATCATCAGGTCAAAGCGGATGTCCCGCCTCGCTTCTGCCAAGTCGTGATAGCCCGTCGCGGGGACCCATTCTGATTTCAAATTGTGCAATAGCCCCTTCATCGACCCGTTGCCCCAGCACTTCCCCATGATGCTCGACTCGCTCCTCTTGATGCCCTGCTCATGATCTGGCCCTGATTTGCATCCAGGACTTCGCCGGCTGCGTCCCTGTGCCTGGCGAGGAGATTTTCCTGCGCACGGCCACCACGGATCTCCCTGTATCAGAAGATCACCCCGATCAGGCGATCGAGCAGTACCTCGAAGGGAAACAGGGTGAGCAGCAGGGGCATGAAGGGGACCACGGTGGCCAGCACCAGTTGCAAGAACATGTCCCGACTGAACGGCAGGGGTCTGACCTCCTTGATCACGGTATAGGCGTTGCCC
>NZ_JRGL01000130.1 GCF_000764655.1 Aeromonas aquatica | reverse complement strand
GCAGTGGGAAGAGAGACAGCAGGTGTTGAAAGGCTTGGGTATCCATGATGGTGGCCCTCAGGGTGATGACCTATTTCAAGGTTAGCCTTTCAACACGTAATTGGGACAGAGCCAAAAAAAATGGCAGCCAAGGCTGCCATTTTTTATGTCTTTCATTTTTATGTTTTGTCTGGGGGCTCAGGAGACCTTGCGATCCGGCTCGAAGGCGTGACCGGATTGCTCCTGCTCCAGGTTGTCTTCGGAGCGGTGGCCCGCCCAGTAGTCGGCGTTCTTGATGCCGAGCTTCTCCGGGTGGAACACGGGATCCAGCCCTTGGGCCTGCTGAGCCTCGTAGTCCTTGAGGCAGACGAGGGCGGTTTTTTGCAGTAGCAGGATGGCGCCTATGTTGAGCCAGGCCATCAGACCGACCCCGATGTCCCCCATGCCCCAGGCGAGATCGGCGGTCTTGACGGTGCCGTAGACGGTGGAGGCCATCAGCGTCAGTTTCAGCACGAAGGTCAGCCAGGGGCGGTTCACCTTGCGGTTGATGTAGGCGATGTTGGTCTCGGCGATGTAGTAGTAGGCGACGATAGTGGTGAACGCGAAGAAGAACAGGGCGATGGCCACGAACATGCTGCCAAAGCCCGGCATCATGCTCTCCATGGCGGTCTGCACATAGCCGGGACCGGCGGCGACGCCCGCGATGCCGGTGTAGATCGCGGCGCCATCCGGCCCCTGTACGTTGTACAGGCCAGTGATCAGCAGCATAAAGCCGGTGGCGGAGCAGACGAACAGAGTATCGATGTAGACGGAGAACGCCTGCACCAGCCCCTGCTTGGCCGGGTGGCTCACCGCGGCGGCGGAGGAGGCGTGCGGCCCCGTGCCCTGACCCGCCTCGTTGGAGTAGACCCCGCGCTTGACCCCCCACATGATGGCCAGGCCCAGCACGGCGCCAAAGCCGGCGTCAAAGCCGAAGGCGCTCTTCCAGATCAGCATCAGCACACCGGGCAACTGACCGATGTTGAGGGCGATGATGACGCAGGCGACGATGATGTAGCCGAGCGCCATGAAGGGCACCACAGTGCTGGCGAAGTGGGCGATACGCTTGACGCCACCGAAGATGATGAAGCCGAGCAGCAGCGCCAGACCGGCGGCGGTGACGTTCGGATCGATCGCGAAGGCGGTCTGCAGGCTGGCGCCGATGGAGTTGGCCTGCACCCCGGGCAGCAGCACGCCGCAGGCGAAGATGGTGGAAATCGCGAAGGTCCAGGCGTACCACTTCATGCCGAGTCCCTTCTCGATGTAGAAGGCCGGGCCGCCGCGGTACTCACCGTTGATCTTCTCCTTGTAGACCTGACCCAGGGTGGACTCCACGAAGGCGGAGCTGGCACCGAGGAAGGCGACCATCCACATCCAGAACAGGGCGCCAGGGCCACCGAAGGTGATGGCGGTGGCCACCCCGGCGATGTTGCCGGTGCCGACCCGACCGGCCAGGGTCATGGCCAGCGCCTGGAAGGAAGAGACACCGGCATCGGTACTCTTGCCATCAAACATCAGGCGGATCATCTCCTTGATGTGGCGCAGTTGCAGGAAGCGGGTGCGCAGGGAGAAGTAGAGGCCGACTCCCAGGCATAAGAAGATGAGCGCGGGGCTCCAAATCACGCCATTGATGGCATTGACGATCTCATTCATGTACAACAACTCCTTTGTCGTGCTCTCTTGGCGAGGTCTGTGCCTTGCTCTCTTGATAAAACAGGCGACCAAAGAGGTCACCCAATATGGGGCGGAACTTTCGACTACCAAGTCCGCGGGTTTTAACATATCGATTTGTTTTGTGGCTTCCTAGTAAAAACGTTACTCGATTGTTAATTTGTGAATTGGCGTTAACAAATGGCCAAGGGCGCTGGACAAGATCCGGTCCTTGCCCATCATGTGGGCCTGCATATTGTCGATGGGGTGCGCTGGAGGGAGGATAAAAGTGGGGTCAGGCATGAAAATGAAAGCAGATAGCTGCACCATTCGCCTCGCGGGCGGGGAAGACGGCGCAGCCCTCGCCGGCCTGTTCGGGCAGTTGGGTTATCAGACCCGGGCGGACGAGGTGGTGGCACGCCTGCTGGCGCCGGATCCGGCAACGGAGGTGCTGCTGGCCTCGCTCGGGAGCGAGGTGCTGGGGGTCTTGGTGTGGCATCGCCTGCAGCCCCTGCATGTCGCCTGCGCCTGGGGTCTCATCTCGGCGCTGGTGATCGATGAGGCCGCAAGGGGGAGCGGGATTGGCACCTCCTTGCTGGCGACGGCCGAGGTCCGCGCCCTGGCACAGGGTTGCAGCCAGCTGGAGCTATCCAGCAGCCTCAAGCGGGAGGGGGCCCATCGTTTCTATCTAGGGCAGGGGTATCTCGAGCACCCCAAACGGTTCGTGAAAGTGTTGTGATCGGCAAGAGGAGTCCCCGTGTTCTGGTCCAGATTGAGAGCGGTATTTGGTCGTCCTTCGGATGCGAGGAGCAACGTTCCCCAGGCGCTGGAGTGGCAACAGGCCCTGGCCGCCGTGCCCATCTTGCAGGGATTTTCCCTGGCGGATGAGCAACGGTTGATGGCGTTGGCCCAACAGTTTTTGGCCCGCAAGACCCTCACCCAGATCGGGGTCGAGCTCACGGCGCGTCAGCAGGCGGTGCTGGCCCTGCAGGCGGTGCTGCCGATCCTGCATCTGGGGCTGGACTGGTATCGCGGTTTTCACGAGGTGATCATCATCCCCGAGCCCGTCACCCGCCGCCAGGAGGTACAGGACGAGTTTGGGCTGGTGAGCGAATGGGAGGAGGAAAATGCCGGCGAATCCTGGCCCCAGGGGCCGTTGGTACTGGCCTGGAGCGAGTTGCAGCAGGATGGGGACTGGGACGGTTTCAACCTGGTGATCCACGAGCTGAGCCACAAGCTCGACATGCTGGGGGGCGATGCCGATGGCGCGCCGCCGCTGCCGCACGGGATGGATCCGCGTCAATGGACCCAGGCCATGCAGCAGGCGTTCGATGCGCTGAACGCGCAGCTGGCACGTGATGAGGTGACCGATATCGATCCCTATGCCGCCGAGCACCCCGCCGAGTTCTTCGCGGTGTGCAGCGAGAGCTTCTTCACCGATCCCCTGCGCCTGCGCGCGGTCTATCCCGCCGTCTATGGCCAGTTCGAGCGCTTCTACGGCCAGCAGCCGGCGGCGCGTTTCCCAGCGACCCGTCTGCTGGCGGGCGACTGAGGATCGCCATCTGAAACCATGACCTGTGGTATCGCGGGCAAACAAAAAAGCACCCCTGAGGGTGCCTTTTTTATCAGCGCTTGCGCGGGCTTATCGCAAATTAAGCGGCGGCTTTGAGCTGCACGGCGGCGGCTTTCTTGTGATCGCCGATGGGCAGCACGGTGCGGCCAAACTGCTCGTTGATCACGGTGGCCATGGCCAGGTAGATGGCGCTGGCGCCGCAGATGATGCCTTCGAAACCGGCGATGGTGCCGATCAGGGTGCTGCCGGTGAAGTCACGGGCGGCCAGCAGGAAGAACAGCACGGTCAGGGAGGCGAACACGAACTGCTTCACACGCGGGAAGTTGATGGTGCCGACCAGCATGAACAGGGTGAACATGCCCCACATCAGCAGATACCAGCCCATGAAGGCGTGGGGAGTGGCTTCGGCCAGACCCATGCCCGGCATCATCAGCAGGAACACCAGGCTCCACCAGAAGGTGCCGTAGGAGATGAAGGCGGTCACACCGAAGGTGTTGCCACGCTTGTACTCCATGATACCGGCGATGATCTGGGCCAGGCCACCGTAGCACAGGCCCATGGCCAGGATCATGGCGCTGATGGGGAAGAAACCTGCATTATGGATGTTCAGCAGAATGGTGGTCATACCGAAACCCATCAGACCCAGAGGGGCAGGGTTGGCCAATTTTTCGCTCACGTGGTGTTCTCCAAAAATAGAGGGGGGTTGATAAAAGACGCGCGATTTTAGGCAGGCTCTCGGCCCCTCGCAAGGGGGGAAACGGCAGAAAAGGTAAAAAAACGACACGAAATTTTACCCGGGCCATCATTCGTGTCATTCAGGTAGGAAACAGGTAAATGAATGACGTTTTCTTGGTTGATTTTTTGTGTAAATGACGGCGATGTGAAAATTAATAACAGGTCGATGGTGCAGGGACGGCTGACCGACTCCTGCCGATCTCTTCACTCGATCCGTGCCTGACCGGCGACATCTCTTGTGGTGGTCAACATTCATTCTCATATGCCATCAGACAAAGCTATTTTATCCCTGTTTGAGGGGGGGTAGTGGTGAGCTGTCTGCCTTGAGTGCACATGGGTGGCGTATTCCACTGCAGGCCTTCATGGGGGTAGCGGAATATATGGCTGAAAAGGGGCGATCACCCCGTCCTGGCAAGGGGTCGCAGGGAAGGCGCGCGCTGGGCGGAGCAAGGGCGGGGGACACAACGGCAGAGGACGGAATAATGAGGGTGAGGAAGAAGGCATAAGCAGAACGACAAACAGAGCGGAGCAGCCAAGGCCGCCCCGCGCCGTCAGTTATCCAGGGTCAGCACGACTTTGGCCTCCTTGTCCGTCTCCTTGACCTGGCTGTCGAGCACAAACAACCGCTCCGGCGCCAGTCCCTGGGTATCCACCAGATACTCCTTGGTATTCTGGGCGCGGCGCATGGCGAGGTTGCGCAATGACTTGGCGGTGATGAGCTGCTGGTCACGCAGCAGGATCATCGCCTGGGCGCGCAGGGCCGGGCTCTGCTCGGCGAGCTTCAATCGGTCGGCCAGGCTGCCGAGATCTTCCTTGAACTTGGCCTCATAAGCTTCCCCCAGCGCGGCTTGCAGGGCGGGATCCTGCTCCAGCAAGCCGAGATCGGCCGGTGCACCGGTGATCTTGGCCAGCACCCGCTCCAGTTTCTGGCGCTGCAAGATGGGGCGCTCCTCATTGAAATTGACCTTGCCGCGGATATTCATGCTGAGCTTGGGCCGCTCCTTCAATGCCTGAGCGAGCTTAGTCAGTTTGGTCTGCTGGCTCGGGGTAAGGCTCGGATCCCCCAGCAGGAAGGGCAGTTCATCGAGATCCTTGGTACCGCCGGTGAGGGAAGCCAGCAGGGAGAAGGGGGAGCTGATGGCTTTGCTGAGAGTATTGCCGAGCACGTCCCAGAAGATATTGCCCAGGCTGAAGTTCGGCTGATCCAGATCTCCCTTCACCTTGAGGTTCATCTTGATGACGCCGCTTGCGTCGCTCAGGAGGGCGATGGCGAGGCCGAGGGGCAGATCCCTGGCCTGCTCGCTCTTGATCTTCTCGCCGAGCTGCAGCTTCTTGATGGTGATGTCGTTGTCCCCCTCCAGCCGCTTGCCCTGCAACCTGTAGTTGAGCTTCATGGAGAGCTGGCCCTTGTCGATGGCGTAGCCTGCGTAGGTGCTGGAGTAGGGGGTGAAGGTGGTGAGCTCCAGGTTGGTGAAGGCCACGGCGACATCGAGCACGGGATCGTCGATCAGCAGGTTGGCGCCGCCCCGGATGGTGACGGGGGCATATCTGTCCACCTTGCCGCTGAAGCTGAGCTCCGAGTGCTGGCCGGGGTTGTTGCTGATGTGGCGGTTCTGGCCATTGAGGGAGGCGATGTCGACCACGAACTCCGGGCTCAGGCTGCGATCGGCGAAGCGCAGGTTGCCCTGCTCGGTGCGCACCTGATCGATGAAGATGCGCGGGGCGGGATCGTGGCTGGCCTTGTTGCCCGGCCGGGGCAGCAGCAACTGCTGGACGTTGGTGATCCCCTCCTCACTGATCTCGATACGGGCGTAGGGTTTGCGCAGCAGGATGTCGTCGATCTTCAGCTGCTGGCGTATGCCGTCATAGTGCAGCCCACTCAGCTCCAGCCGTTCAATCTGCAGCAGGCGCTGGTTGTCGGCGCGGTCCAGCACGTGCAACTTGTCGACATCGAAGCTGCCCGTCACCTCCAGCTGGCTCAGCGCCCCGGTCGCGTCGGTGGCGATGGCCAGCTTGGTGCGGCTGCTGAGCAGGCCGTCCTGCACCTTGACCCGCAGCAAATCCTGCAGATAGGGCTGGGCCCAGCCGAGCGGCAGCCCCTGCTGCCTGATCTCGCCGCGCAGGGCGAAGGGGGTGGGGATGATGGTGCCATCAAAGTTGAGCTGGCTCTGGCCGTCCAGTGTGCCACGCAAGCTCAGCGGGCTGGCCTGAGCGGTGGCGTTGCTCAAGGCGCCCAGGGTGAGCTCCAGTCCTGAGAGCGTCCGTGGCAGCGCCTTGCCGCTGCTGGACTCGGTCAGCTTGAACTCACCCCCGCTGATGCGGGTCTGCTTGAGCTGCCAGCGCCAGGGTTTGGCGGCCGTCTGCCTGGCCTTTTTCGGCGGCTTGCCCGCCGGCTCGGCGGAGGTCTGCGGGACCAGCAGATCGCTCAGATCCAGCTGCTGTTTGTCATCGAGGGTGGCCGTGATGGCCGGGGCCTTGAGCACGATGGTATCGACGCTGAGGGACTGCTTGCTGCCATCAAGCATGATGCCGGTCAGGGCGAGCCGGTTGAAGCGGGCAAACTCGGCGCCCTTGAGGCGCTTGAGCTGCCCGTTATTCAAGACCAGTTTGCCCTTTGACAGCTGCCAGTCGAGCCCCTGTTTGCCCAGCGAAAGCCTATAGGCCAGCTCGGCGCTGGCCTCTCCCCTGGTCAGATTGACCCTCAAATAGGGTGCCCAGAGTGGGGCCAGGGGGGCGAGTGCCAATTTGCCCAGGCTGACTTGCCCCTTGCCGGTTCCGGTCATGACGTCGAGTTCCCCCTCGGCCTTGAGGGGGCTCTGCTGATTGAGGGTGGCACTCAGCCGATAGGGGCTGCTATGGGCCTTTGCGGTGGAAAAGCCCGGCAATTGCAGGGCGAGATCCCCGAGGGTGAGGGGCGCAACCCAGCCCGGGCTGCCCCGCTTACGGCTGTCCAGGTACTGGAGTCGGCCCTGCTCCACCGCCAGCTTGTCTATCTGCACCAGCAGCGGCGCTGTCAGGGGCTGCGCGGGATCTGGCGCCGGCACGCTTGCCAGCAGGGGGGCCAGCGCCTCGGTCAGGTTGAAACGCACCTCGCCCTTGTGCGCCTTGTCTTTGCTCTCCTCGAGACGGGTCAGGTTCAGCACCGGTTTTATCAGGGTAGCCTCCTCGAACAGGAGGGCCCTCTGGTGCCAGCTCTCTTTAACCCTGGGGATGAGCCTCAACCCCTCGAACGCCACCATGGGCTGCTGCTGGTCGTCGAGCAGGGCGCTGGGGCCGAGGGTGAGGGCAGGGGAGCGCAGATTGACCGCTATCTCCCCCAGGGTCAGGTGCAGACCATAGTGCTTGGCCAGCCAGCCGGGCAGATGCCGCTGGATGAGGCCGGGGGCTTGCCACAGCAGGATAGTGAGAGAGACGAGCAGGGCGGCGCAGAGATACAGGACGTAGCGCAACAGGCGAACGGACAGAGGCTTGGGCATGACGGTCTCCATTTGATGCGCCCATGGTAGCAATTAATCGAAGAGTAATCATGAGGTGACGGCAGGGATTGCGCCGGACTCTGACCGGGATAGGTCAGGGAGCCGGCGGAAGATGGACATAGACGCACGCGATAGTTGCCCGACATGGCGACTGCCCTCTCGGACGCGGGGAGGCCGGATCCTTGACGCCGACCGCCGTGCACCATGAGTGCCTGCCATCAATACCGCCTCACCCTCACCAGAGTCCTGTCTGATGGGGCGCCCTATTGCCAGCGTCGGTCACTCCGCGCCGGTTTTCAACAGGTTGAGGGAGTTGACGCAGCGCTGTTCGGCTACCTCCAGTTCGGCCATCACCATCTGGATATCTTCCAGCTGCTGGCGCAGGGAGTGGCGCCTCGCCTCGATGATCTGGATCATGGAGTGCAGCTGGGTCCGGCTGGTCTTGTCGGTGTCATAGAGGTCAAACAGCTCGCGGATCTCCGCCAGGCTGAAGCCGAGCCGCTTGCCACGCAGGGTCAACTTCAGGCGGATCTTGTCCTTGTGGCTGTAGATCCGGGTCTGCCCCTCCCGGGTCGGGGTGATCAGCCCCTCATCCTCGTAGTAGCGAATGGTGCGCGGGGTGACGTCAAACTCCTGGGCCAGCTCGGAGATGCTGTAGGTCACCTCCTTGCCACAGAAGGGGGCGGCTTTCATGGTGTGCTCCTGTGGGGGACAAAGGCCTGGACCGGCACCGAATGACTGTCGATGATCGCCTTGCCGGCGACGCTGTCAGGGACCATGGCTCTCTCCTTGTGCTATCTCAGCTGTCGTTGTCCGCAAGTGCAGGGCCCTGGCATGCAGTGCCTGACCGACCCGGGAGCCGTTGGCGCGCCCCAGCTGCTCGCTCACCCACTGGCCGGTGGCGGCCAGCTTGTCCAGATCCACCCCAGTGCTCATGCCAAGGCCATGCAGCAGGTAGACCACCTCCTCGGAGGCGACGTTGCCGGAGGCCCCTGGCGCATAGGGGCAGCCGCCGAGCCCGGCCACCGAGCAGTCGATGGTACGGATGCCGCGCTCCAGCGCCGGCAGCAGGTTGGCGAGCCCCTGGCCATAGGTATCGTGAAAGTGCACCGCGAGCCGCCCTGCCGGCACCTCGTGCAAGACGGCATCCAGCATGGGGGCGACGGTGCCCGGGGTGCCGACCCCTATGGTGTCGCCGAGAGAGATCTCGTGGCAGCCGAGATCCAGCAGTCGCTCGGCCAGGGCGGCGACCCTTTTCGGCCGGGTGGGGCCGTCATAGGGGCAGGCGATGACGGTGGAGAGGTAGCCGCGGACCTTGATGCCGAGCCGGCGCGCCTCCGCCACCAATGGGGCGAAGCGCACCAGGGACTCTTCCACGCTGATGCCGATGTTGGCGCGGGTGAAGCCGTCCGAACAGGCGGTGAAGAGCCCAATCTCGTCGACCCGGGCGGCAATGGCGGCCTGCAAGCCTTGGCTGTTGGGCACCAGGGCGCCGTAGCGAGTGGGCCCCTTGCGAGGCAGCAGCTCAAACAGGGCGCCGGAGTCCGCCATCTGCGGCACCCGCTTCGGCGAGACGAAGGCGCCCACCTCGATCCGCTGCAGGCCGCTGTCCGCGAGGCGGGATATCAGTGCGAGCCGTTGCTCCAGGGTCAGAATACGGGTCTCGTTTTGCAAGCCGTCCCGCGGCCCCATCTCCACCAGGCTTACCCGATCGACGGGCCTCGTTGCTTCTCTGCTCATGATGCGTTCGCCTCCTTGTGCTCGCCGGTGCCGGAGGTCGGGTCGGCGAAGTGCACCAGCACGCTGCCCTGGCTCACCTGCTCTCCCACTTTGCAGCAGAGGCGTTCGACTATGCCGTCCCGCTCGGCCTTGAGGCTGTGCTCCATCTTCATCGCCTCCAGCACCAGCAGGGGCTGACCCTTGCGGACACGCTGGCCGACCTCGACCAGCAGCGCCACTACGATGCCATGCATAGGCGCAAGGGCGCCCTGCAGGGAGGCCATAGCGCCACCGCTATGGTCGTGATCATGGGGGGAGTGATGTGGCTGATCGTCTGCGCCGAAGCGCACGAGCCGGTCGTCCACGCGCAGGATGAAAGCGCCGGTCCCGCCATTTTGTACGGGATAGCGCTGCCAGCGCCCCTCTTGCAGCAGGCGGATATGATCCGCGTCCAGCTCATAGGGAATGAATTCCCCTTGCCAGCCAATCCTGCCCTCGTGCTCCAGGAGGCTCAGGGTGCGGGACTCTTCCGCGATGCGCACCGCCGCCGTCCAGCGCCTGGTATGTCCCAGACGAAAGCCCGGGGCTTGCTGCCAGGGAGAGGGCCCTGTACCACGACTGGCGAGCCAGAGGGTCGCCAGTGGCCAGGCGAGGGCCGGCGTGGTCAGCGGCTCGGTGGGGATGGGCCACTGGGTGTGATGGCCCATGGCCAGCACCTCGGGCTCCTGACACAGGCGCAGCAACAGCGGGCCGTTGTGAACGAGAGGGCCAATCTCCAACGCAGCCAGCCCATCGGCGAGGCGGGAGAAGGCCTCGGCGCGGCTCTGACCGTGGGCGATGAGTTTGGCGATCATGGGGTCGTAATAGGGACTGACGTCATCGCCGGCGGTGACGCCGGTGTCGATACGCAACCCCGCAGGCCAGTGCAGCCAGTCGATGGGGCCGCTGGCGGGCAGGAATCCTGCCCCTACGTCCTCGGCGTAGAGGCGCGCCTCCACCGCGTGGCCGCTCTGTACCACCTCTTCTTGCGTCAGGGGCAGGGGCTTGCCTTGCGCGACGGCGAGCTGCCAGGCCACCAGATCCTGGCCGGTGACGCACTCGGTGACCGGGTGCTCCACCTGCAGCCGGGTGTTCATCTCCATGAAGAAGAAGGCTCCCTCGCACAGCAGAAACTCTATGGTGCCGGCCCCCACATAGCCGACGGCCCTGGCGGCGGCCACGGCCGCTTCGCCCATGGCGCGGCGCAGGGGGGCTGGGATATCGGGGGCGGGGGCCTCTTCGATCACCTTCTGGTGGCGGCGCTGCAATGAGCAGTCGCGGTCGCCGAGATAGATGGCGTTGCCCAGGCTGTCGGCGAAGATCTGCACCTCCACGTGGCGGGCCCTGGTCAGATAGCGTTCCAGCAGCACACTGTCGTCGTTGAAGGCGGCCAGCGCCTCCCGTTTCACCGCCGCCAGCGCCTCATCGAAATCCTCCAGACGGTCGACCCGGCGCATGCCCTTGCCACCGCCACCGCAGGTGGCCTTGATCAGCAGCGGGAAGCCGGCCTGACTGGCCTGCTCATTGAGCACGGCATGATGCTGATCCGTGCCATGGTAGCCGGGCAGCACGGGCACCCCGGCCGCCAGCATCAACGCCTTGGCACCGGACTTGTCCCCCATGGCGAGAATGGCGGCACCGCTCGGGCCGATGAAGCGCACCCCATGCTGCTCGCAGGCGATGGCAAAATCGCCGTTCTCCGACAGGAAGCCGTAGCCGGGGTGGATGGCATCGGCGCGGGACTCCTGGGCGATGCGCAGCACCTTGCCGGCATCGAGGTAGCTCTCCCGCGCGGGGGACGGCCCGAGATGCCAGGCCTCGTCGGCTTCGCGCACATGCATGGCGCAGGCGTCGGCATCGGAGTAGAGGGCGATGGTGTGGATGCCGAGGCGGCGCGCCGTCTTGATGATCCGTACGGCGATTTCGCCTCTATTGGCAATCAGCAGACGCTTGATGGGAGCCTGATGCGTCATTTTTGCTCCTCATTGATACAGGTACACGAGAGCGGAGCGCATTGATCCGGACTCTGGTCATACTCGCCACGGTTGGCGATCAGCAAGCGTTTGATGGGCGTGTGAATAGTCATGCTTCATCCTTGAAACGGGGGCGCCAGCCGGGGGGGCGTTTGTCGAAGAAGGCCTGCATGCCCTCCTGGGCCTCGAGGCCGACCCGCACCCGGGCTATGGTCTCGACGGTTTTCTCTTCACATTGGTGGACGGGCTGGCCCTCGATGGCGGCCAGCAACCTTTTGGTCTCTTTCATCGCGGCGGGGCCGTTGCGACACAGGCGCAGGGCCAGCAGGCGCCCCTCGGTCAGCAGCTGGGCCGCCGGCATCAGCTGGTGTGCCACATTGAGCCGACAGGCGGTGATGGCATCGAAGGGCTCGGCGCTCAGCATGTAGCGGCGCGCCTGGCGCATGCCCATGGTGCGCAGCACATAGGGGCTGATCACCGCGGGCACCAACCCCAGGCTCACCTCGGAGAGGCAGAAACGGGCGTTGTCGGCGGCGAGCACTATGTCGCAGGCGCAGATTAGGCCGAGCGCCCCGCCGTAGGCGGCCCCCTGCACCAGTGCCAGGGTGGGGAAGGGCAGCTCATCCAGGGTCTGCATCAGCTTGGCCAGCACCCGGGCGTCTTCCCGGTTTTTCTCAAAAGAGCTGGGATCAAAATCCGCGTGGGCCTGGCTGCGCATCCAGTTGAGATCGGCGCCGGCGCAAAAGTGCTTGCCCTCCGCCCGCAGCAGCAGGGCATGGGGACGACCGGCGCCTGTCTGGCCCTGAACCAGCTCATCCAGGCCATCGAGCAGCCCCTGCATGAGGTCGGCATCCAGCGCGTTGTGGCGCTCCGGGCGCGCCAGGATGAGTTCCGCCAGGGGGCCGTGGCGCTCCAGCCGAAAACCGGCCTGGGGCGCGTTGTCAAAGAGGGGATCGGACATGCTGAACTCCTTACATCCGGAAGATGCCGTATTGTTCTGGGCCAAGTTCGGCGCCCCGGCAGGCCGCCAGCGCCAGGGCCAGCACGGTACGGCTCTGGGCGGGATCGATGACGCCGTCGTCCCACAGCCTGGCACTGGCGTAGTAGGGGTGACCCTGCTGTTCATACTGGGCGATCACCGGTGCGCGGATGGCCTCGGCCTCCTGCTCGCTCACGCTTTTGCCCTCGGCCGCCAGCTTGTCCCGGCGCACCTGCACCAGCACCCCGGCCGCCTGTTCGCCTCCCATCACCGAGATGCGGCTGTTGGGCCAGCTGAACAGGAAGTCGGGCTCATAGGCGCGACCGCACATGCCGTAGTTGCCGGCGCCGAAGCTGCCACCGACGAGCAACGTGATCTTGGGCACCCTACTGCAGGCGACGGCGGTGACCAGCTTGGCGCCGTGCTTGGCGATGCCCTCTTTCTCTGCCGCACTGCCCACCATGAAGCCGGTGATGTTCTGCAGGAACAGCAGGGGAATGGCACGCTTGTTACAGAGTTGGATGAAGTGGGCTCCCTTCTGGGCGCTGTCGCTGTGCAGTACCCCGTTGTTGGCGAGGATCCCCACGGGCATGCCCGCGATCCGGGCAAAGCCGGTGACCAGCGTGGTACCGAACAGCACCTTGAATTCGTCAAACTCGGAGCCATCCACCAGGCGGGCGATGAGCTCCCTGGCGTCATAGGGGCGCTTGAGGCTGGTGCCCACCAGGCCATACAGCTCCGTTATGGGGTAGAGTGGCTCGTCATAGGTTTGGGAGAGGGGAGAGGAACCCAACGCCGGAATATTTTTTTCACCCAGATGGCTGTCCCCTAAGTTGCTGACCAGGGTGCGGGCGATGGCCAGTGCATGGGCATCGTCCAGCGCCATATGATCCGCCACCCCGGAGTGGGCGCAGTGCACCTCGGCGCCACCGAGGGCCTCGGCACTGATGGTCTCCCCGGTAGCGGCTTTGACCAGGGGCGGGCCCGCCAGGAAGATGGTGGCTTGGCTCTTGACCATGATGGATTCGTCGGCCATGGCGGGCACATAGGCGCCGCCGGCGGTGCAGAGCCCCATCACCACGGCGAGCTGGGGGATGTTTTGGGCGGACATGCGCGCCTGGTTGTAGAAGATGCGGCCGAAGTGCTCGCGGTCGGGAAACACCTCGTCCTGCATGGGCAGGAAGGCGCCGCCGGAATCCACCAGATAGAGGCAGGGCAGCCGCAGCCGCTCGGCGATGGCCTGGGCCCGCAGGTGCTTCTTCACCGTGAGGGGGTAATAGGTGCCCCCCTTGACGGTGGCATCGTTCACCACCAGCAGGCAGAGGCGGCCTGCGATCTGGCCCAGCCCGGTGATGATGCCGGCCGCGGGTACCGGGTCGTCATAGACCTGCCAGGCCGCCAGGGTCGAGAGTTCGAGGAAGGGGGAGCCTGGGTCCAGCAACCTGTCGATGCGCTCGCGGGGCAACAGCTTGCCACGGGCCTGATGGCGGGCGTTGTTGGCCGCGCCGCCACCCTGGGCAATCTCGTCGAGGCGGGCATTGAGATCGCTGACCAATGCCTGCATGGCGGCCTTGTTGGCCACAAACTCCGGGCTGGCGGTGTCGAGGTGAGATTGAATACGAGCGTGTATTTGACTCATACGCTAACCCTCGCCGGTTCCTTGTTGTCGACATCAGGGGATCTCGGGAGGCGGCTCATGCATCTTCCCCCATCAACTCGCGACCGATGAGCCAGCGGCGGATCTCCGAGGTGCCAGCCCCTATCTCGTAGAGCTTGGCGTCCCGCAACAGACGGCCGGTGGGGTAGTCGTTGATATAGCCATTTCCCCCCAGCAGCTGGATGGCATCCAGCGCCATCTGGGTGGCGTTCTCGGCGGCAAACAGGATGGCGGCGGCGCAATCCTTGCGGCTGGTGTGGCCCTTGTCACAGGCGCTCGCCACCGAATAGACCAGGGCGCGACTGCTGGCGAGGCGGGTGTACATGTCCGCGAGCTTGCCCTGCACCAGCTGAAACTCGCCGATGGCCTGGCCGAACTGCTTGCGCTCGCGCACATAGGGCAGCACCACGTCCATGCAGGCCTGCATGATGCCGAGCGGCCCCGCCGCCAGCACCACTCGCTCGTAGTCCAGCCCGCTCATCAACACCTTGACCCCGCCGTGCAGGGGGCCGAGGAGGTTCTCTTTGGGCACCTTGCAATCGTCGAACACCAGCTCGCAGGTGCTGGAGCCTCGCATGCCGAGCTTGTCCAGCTTCTGAGCCGTGGTGAACCCCGGGGTGCCCGCCTCGACGACAAAGGCGGAGATGCCCTTTGCTCCCGCCTTGGCATCGGTCTTGGCATAGATGACGAAGGTGTCCGCATCCGGGCCGTTGGTGATCCACATCTTGTTGCCATTGAGCAGGAAGTGATCGCCTCTGTCTTCCGCCGTCAGCCGCATGGCGACCACGTCGGAGCCGGCCCCTGGCTCGCTCATGGCCAGCGCCCCCACGTGCTTGCCGCTGACGAGATCAGGCAGATAGCACGCTTTCTGATCAGGGGTGCCGTGGCGGTGGATCTGATTGATGCAGAGGTTGGAGTGGGCGCCGTAGGAGAGGCCGACCGAGGCGCTGGCGCGGCTCACCTGCTCCATCACCAGCACATGGGCGAGGTAACCGAGGCCGACCCCGTCATACTCCTCCGCCACCGTGATGCCGTGCAAGCCGAGCTCACCCATCAAGGGCCAGAGGTCGCGGGGGAAGGCGTTGCTCCTGTCTATCTCCTCGGCGCGCGGCGCTATCACTTGTCGGCAGAAGGCTTCGACCTGTTCGGTCAGGGCCTGGAGGGTTTCGTCCATCAGGGTATGCATCCTTGCTCTCCTTTTATAGGGTTGTGCTCAGAGGGCCGACTGTCCCGCGCAAGGGAGAAGGGGTCAGTCCACTCACGAATCAAGTTTACGTTAGCGTAAACGTAAATGAATTGTTAGTCTAAGGTAAATGCGTTGAGGGGTGACTGCAAGGGGCATCTCGGCGTGGTCGAACTCAGGGCGCGGGCAAGATGATCAGCAACGGCAACCGCTATGGCGGCCCGCAGCCAGGGCTCAGGGACGACGCCGACGTTACCGGGATGGGCACAGAGACAAGAGCAAAGGGGAGAACAGCATGAGTCAGCACCACACCCAGTACGGGGATCTGCCGCTCCATATCGGCGGCGAGGCGTATCCGTCTGCGAGCGAGCAGTGGATCGAGGTGACCAACCCGGCGGATCAGAGCCTGCTGGCGCGGGTGCCAAAGGCTACCCAGACCGAGATCGAACTCGCAGTACGCACGGCCCACGATGCCTATCTGCTGTGGCGGGAGGTGCCGGCCCCGGAGCGGGCCAGGGTGATGTTCAACTACCAGCACCTGCTGAAGGTGCATCACGACGAGCTGGCGACCCTGCTGGCCCAGGAGACCGGCAAGAACCTGGCGGATGCCAAGGGGGATGTGTGGCGCGGCATCGAGGTGGTGGAGCAGGCCTGCGCCATCGCGAGCCAGACCCTGGGGGAGACCATGGGCAACGTGGCGCGCCGGGTCGATGGCCACTCCTGGGTGCAGCCGCTGGGAGTCTGCGTCGGCATCACGCCGTTCAACTTCCCGGCCATGATCCCGCTCTGGATGTTCCCGCTGGCGGTGGCCTGCGGCAACGGCTTCGTGCTCAAGCCTTCAGAGCAGGATCCCCTCACCCCCATGCGGCTGGCGGAGCTGTTCACCGAGGCGGGGGCGCCCAAGGGCATCCTCTCGGTGGTGCACGGCGGCGCCGAGCAGGTGGATACGCTGCTCACCCATCCTGAGGTCAAAGCGGTCAGCTTCGTGGGCTCGGCCCGGGTCGGTGCCCACGTCTATCGCACCGCCACCGATCACCTCAAGCGGGCCCAGTGTTTCGTCGGCGCCAAGAACCACATGGTGATCATGCCGGACGCCAACAAGAGCCAGGTGCTGAGCAACCTGGTGGGGGCCGGCGTCGGCGCCGCCGGTCAGCGCTGCATGGCCATCAGCGTGGCGGTATTTGTGGGCAGCGCCCGCGACTGGATCCCGGCGCTCGCCACCGAGTTTGCCAGGGTGACACCGGGTGTCTGGCACGATCCGCAAGCCGCCTATGGCCCCCTCATCAGCCCGGAAGCCAAGGTACGAGTCGAGGGGCTGATCGAGGCGGGCATAAAAGAAGGGGCCGAGTGTCTGCTGGACGGCCGCTTCTGCGACGTCCCCGGCTACCCGGTGGGCAACTGGGTGGGGCCCACCCTGTTTCGCGGCGTGACGCCCGAGATGCGCATCTATCGGGAGGAAATCTTCGGCCCTGTGCTCGCCTGTCTCGAGGTGGAGAACCTGGATGAGGCGCTGACCCTCATCAACAACAACCCCTATGGCAACGGCACCTCCATCTTTACCGGCTGTGGCGCCGCGGCCCGCAAGTTCCGCCACGAGGTGGCGGTGGGCCAGGTGGGGATCAATGTGCCCATCCCGGTACCGCTGCCGTTCTTCTCCTTCACCGGCTGGCGCGGCTCCTTCTACGGGGACTTGCACGCCTACGGCAAGCAGGCGGTGCGCTTCTACACCGAGACCAAGACGGTGACCGAACGCTGGTTCGACGAGGACATCCCGACCGGCCCCAATATGACCATACACCTGCGTTGACTGAGGGGCCTGGGTCATTCCCTCTGGCGTTAACCATGATCATCAGCAGCGATAAGCAATCGAGATAACGAGGAAGCGAACAAGATGGATTTTACTTTGACCTTGGATCAACTGGCCTATGTCGAGGCCGCCAGCGCCTTCGCCGACGAGGCACTCAAACCCCATGCCGCCCGCTGGGACAGGGAGCACGAGTTCCCCATCCCCACCATCAAGCAGGCGGCGGCGCTCGGCTTCTGCGGTCTCTATACCCCTGAGCAGTACGGTGGTCTGGCCCTGCCGAGGCTCGATGCCAGCCTGATCTTCGAGCGCCTGTCCATGGGCTGCACCTCCACTACGGCTTATCTGACTATCCACAACATGGTGAGCTGGATGCTGGGCGCCTGGTTGCCCAGCAACGTGGCCGAGGAGTGGGTGCCACGGCTCGCCAGCGGCGAGCTGCTGGGCTCTTATTGCCTCACCGAGCCGGGGGCCGGGTCGGACGCGGCGGCCCTCAAGACCCGTGCCGTACGGGAGGGTGAGACTTACCTCATCGACGGTAGCAAGGTGTTTATCTCGGGGGCGGGCAGCACCCAGGTGCTGGTGGTGATGGCCCGCACCGGCGGCGAGGGAGCCAAGGGGATATCTGCCTTCATGGTGCCCGCCGAGACGCCGGGAGTGAGTTATGGCAAGGCCGAGGAGAAGATGGGCTGGAACAGTCAGCCGACCCGGGAGGTGAACTTCAGCGGGGTGCGCATCCCCGCCCGCTACCGGCTGGGGGAGGAGGGAGAGGGCTTCAAATTTGCCATGCAGGCCCTGGATGGCGGGCGCATCAACATCGCCAGCTGCTCGGTGGGCACGGCTCAGCAGGCGCTGAACGATGCCCTGGCTCACGTGCAGCAGCGCCAGCAATTTGGTCGCCCGATCAGCGAATTCCAGAGCGTGCAGTTCAAGCTGGCGGATATGGCTACCGAGCTTGCCGCCGCCCGGCTGCTGGTGCGCCAGGCCGCTGACAAGCTGGACAGGGGCAGCCCGGACAAGAGCGCCTGGTGCGCCATGGCCAAGCGGCTCGCCACCGACGTGGGGTATCGCGTCTGCGATGAGGCCCTGCAACTCTTTGGTGGCTATGGTTATATCCGCGAGTACCCGCTCGAGCGCTACCTGCGCGACACTCGGGTACACCGCATCCTGGAAGGCACCAACGAAGTGATGCGGCTGATCATCGCCCGCCGCCTGCTGGCGGAGCCCGGCCTTTCGTTGGAGTAACTCGAACCCGGATCAGGCTTTGTGAGCCAGCCGAAAGTCGGCTCCATTCAACCCTGTCATCATGGGGCAGGTTTATTCACAAGGACGATGCAATGACAAGGATCAGGCTCGAATACCACGGCCACGTGGCCTACATCACCCTCGACCACCCGCCAGCCAACACCTGGACCCTCGCCAGCCTGCAAGCCTTCTTGCAGATGATGGTGGAGCTCGATGGCCGCCCGGACGTGGTGGCCCTGGTGATCCGCGGGGCGGGGGACAAGTTCTTCTGCGCCGGCGCCGATCTCAAGATGTTTGCCGATGGCGATTTGGATCACGCCCGCGCGGTGGCCGAGGCTTTCGGCTGCGCCTTCGAGGCGCTTGCGCGCTTCCACGGCGTCAGCATCGCCGCCATCAATGGCTATGCCATGGGGGGCGGGCTGGAGGTGGCGCTGGCCTGCGACATCCGCATCGCCGAGCAGCAGGCCAAGCTGGGGCTGCCTGAAGCGTCGGTGGGCTTGTTGCCCTGCGCCGGTGGTACCCAGCGCCTCACCGAGCTGGTGGGGCCGGGTTGGGCCAAGCGCATGATCCTGTGCGGCGAGAAGGTGAGTGCCACCCTGGCCTACGAGATGGGGCTGGTGGAGGAGGTGGTCACCGAAGGCCACGCCTGGGCGGCGGCGCAGCAGATGGCGCAGCTGGTGGAGCGCCAGAGCCCGAGCGCCTTGCGTGCCTGCAAGCAGTTGATTAACCAGGGCCGCAGCGGCCATCGAGATGACGCCCTGCCGCAGGAGCGCAGCCTCTTTCTCGGCCTGTTTGCGGACGCCAACCAGCGCGAGGGGGTTGCCGCCTTCCTGGAGAAGCGGCCGCCGCGCTGGCACTACGGCGCGTCGCCCAAGCAAGATGGAGGGGCCCATGAGTGAAAGGCTACGGGCATCTTCACTATCCCACGATGATGAACATCGGAATACAAGGTGGTGCAGATCATGAGTGAAGCTGTACGGATGGCCCTCTATCCCACGGGGGATGGCCATCGGATCGGCGTGCTGACCCTCGACAGTCCCGCCTCCCTCAACGCCCTGAGCCTTGAGATGATCCAGCGCCTGCAGGAGGTGCTCACGGCCTGGGAGCGGGATCCCGTCGTGGTCTGCGTCTTGCTGCAAGGGGCCGGTGAGAAGGCGTTCTGCGCCGGCGGCGACATCCGCTCCTTCTATTACCAGAAGGAGGCCAGCGAGCATGAGCAGTTCGTCTTTGCCCGCGACTTCTTCGAGCAGGAATACAGGCTCGATCACCATATCCACCGCTATGCCAAGCCGCTCATCTGCGTGGCGGACGGTATCTGCATGGGGGGGGGTATCGGCCTCTTCGCCGGTGCCGATTTCAGGATAGTGACCGAGAAGAGCCTGTTCGCCATGCCGGAGGTGACCATAGGCCTCTATCCGGACGTGGGGGCCAGCTGGTTCCTGAGCCGGATGCCGGGTCGGCTCGGGCTCTGGCTCGGTCTCACCGGGGCGCGCTTCAACGGTGCCGATGCCATCGGCCTCGGCCTTGCGGATCACGCCATGGCCAGTTCGGAGCGCGCCGAGCTGCTGCCCCGCCTGGCCGCCCTCGACTGGTCGGGAAACGAGCCTCGCGAGCAGCTGGATCGACTGCTCAGGGGCCTGAAGACAGAGGTTATTGCTGATTTCCCGGCACCCATACTCTTGCCTCATCAGGTCAGGATCGATGGGCTGATGGCCGGCCGTACCCTGCAAGGGGTGCTCGACCGGCTGTTTGAGGCCGGCTTCGACGATACCGAGGAGCGCCTGGCCCAGGCCCGGGAGACTTGCCTCAGCGGCAGCCCCATCAGCCGCGCCATCCTCTGGCGCCAGTATTGGCAGGCCCGCCGCCAGTCCCTGGCGGAAGTGTTCGCCGACGAGTTGGCGCTGTCGGTCAACTGCGTGCTCAGGGGGGACTTCGTGGAGGGGGTGAGGGCGCTGCTCATCGACAAGGACAAGTCGCCCCGCTGGCTGGCGCCGCAGCCCGGCACTGACTGGCTGGATGAGTATTATGTGTGGCCCCAAGGGATCAACCCCCTGCAGGCTGGCACCCGGTAGCGCAACGCAAGCACAGCGAACAAGAGAGCAAGGAGCAAACAATGACAAGGATTGGATTCATCGGGCTCGGCAACATGGGGGGCCCCATGGCCGCCAACCTGGCCAAGGCGGGACATGCGGTACAGGTGTTTGATCTGGTGCCCGACAGCCTGACCCGGGCGATCGCGGCCGGTTGCGTCGCCGCCGGCGATGCCCGCGAGGCTGTGAGCGGCTGTGAGCTGGTCATCAGCATGCTGCCGGCAGGCGAGCACGTGCGCGGGCTCTGGCTTGGCGAGAGTGCGGGAGAGAGAGGCGGGCAGGATCTGCTGGGAGCCTTGCCGGCGGGGGCCCTGGTCATCGACAGCTCCACCATAGACGTGGCCTCGGCCCGCCAGGTGGGGGAGGCGGCGCGAGCCCGAGGTATCCGCTTCCTCGACGCTCCCGTCTCGGGAGGAGTGGCGGGCGCGGCGGCGGGGACGCTGACCTTTATCGTCGGCGGCGAGCAAGCGGATTTTGAGGCGGCCAGACCCATCTTGGCCCTGATGGGGCAGAACCTGTTCCACGCCGGGGCCCTGGGGGCGGGCCAGATCGCCAAGATGTGCAACAACATGCTGCTCGCCATTCACATGGCGGGCACCGCCGAGGCGCTGGCGCTCGGGGTGAAGGAGGGGCTGGATCCGAGCGTCCTCTCCACCATCATGGGCAAGAGCTCGGGCAACAACTGGAGCCTGGAGCGTTACAACCCCTGGCCCGGGGTGATGGAGAACGTGCCCGCCTCGCGCGGCTATCAGGGGGGCTTCATGACCCGGTTGATGGTGAAAGACTTGGGGTTGGCCATGGCGCTGGCCGAGCACGCCCACAGCGCCGTACCGCTCGGAGCGCTTGCCCGTAACCTGTTTAACCTGCATGCGAGCCAGGGGCAGGGATCCAAGGATTTCTCCAGCATTCTCGAGCTCTATCTGGACAAATCACAGCCGGGTTAGGTGGTGGCGAGCCGCCCATCATCCCATTTATCGAACGTCTTGACCGTACTGAGGCCAGCGGCCAGCCCAATAACCAGGAGCATTCATGGACATTCATAACAGAGTCATTGCCATCACAGGGGCGGGACGGGGGCTTGGCCGCGCCATCGCCCTCAGTCTGGCCAGTCAGGGGGCCGTGCTGGCCCTTATCGACGTCAATCGCGCCGATCTGGAGGTGACCGAGGCGGAGCTGCGCAGCCGTGACGGGCGCTGCACCCTGTTCGTCTGCAACGTGGCCGACGAGGCCGAGGTGGAGGCGACCTTCGCCGCCATCAAGGAGCAATGTGGCGCTTTGCACGGCCTGATCAACTGCGCCGGGATCCTGCGGGACGGCATGCTGATCAAGGTGAAGGAGGGGGAGCTGGTGGAGAAGATGAGCCTGGCCCAGTGGCAGGCCGTCATCGACGTCAACCTCACCGGCACCTTCCTGTGCGGTCGCGAGGGGGCGGCGCTGATGGCAAAGGAAGGGCAGGGCGGTGTCATCATTAATATTTCGTCGATTGCCCGCGCCGGCAACATAGGTCAGAGCAACTACGCCGCCAGCAAGGCGGGGGTGGCCTCCCTGGTGGTGACCTGGGCACGGGAGCTGGCGCGCCATAAGATTCGGGTGATGGGCATAGCGCCCGGGGTCTTTGCCACCGACATGACGGCGGCGATGAAGCCCGAGGCCATGGCGCGCATGCAGCAGGCCATCCCGGTCGGCACCCTGGGGCAGGGGGCGCAACTGGCCCAGACGGTGCAGTTCATCCTCGCCAACGACTACCTGTCCGGGCGGATCATCGATCTCGATGGCGGGTTGCGGCTCTGACCCCGCCTGCGATGCCACGACGCCCCTTGCCACCAGGGGCGTTTTTATTGGTGGGCGGGCTGGCAGGCCGAAACGGGTGGGGTGTTGCCAAGATGAATACCCATGCAGGTCTTGTTTAAAAAGGGGCGCCAGGTCATTGAAAAATGTGAAATATCAACGGGTCTCTCTTAATTTGAACCAGCTCACAGGCCATCAGAGTCAGTGCTGTAGAATTGCGCGCGGTCAAGACGGTGCATGATCGGCGCTATGAGGGATTGCGGTCGGAATAGTCATGCAATATAGTTGCCGCCTTTTTCACGGGGCACGGATTTTTCGCCCCTCCCATGTCGCGCGCAGCATGAATACGGATGCTCTGTAGCCGCCTAATAAAACAGGATTGAGATGGACAAGAAACTAGGGCTAGGCGCCCTCATTTCGCTGGTGATCGGCTCCATGGTCGGTGCCGGGGTCTTCAGTCTGCCACAGAACATCGCGGCTCATGCCAGCGCCGGGGCCGTCGCGCTGGGATGGGCCATCACCGGGATCGGCATGATCTGCCTCGCCCTGGTGTACCAGAACCTCTCCATGCGCCGCCCGGATCTCGATGGCGGTATCTTCAGTTACGCCAAGGCCGGTTTCGGTGATTTCGTCGGCTTCAACGCGGCCTGGGGCTACTGGCTTTGCCAGCTGCTGGCCAACGTCTCCTACGCCATCGTCGTGTTCAGCGCCCTGAGCTACTTCTTCGACACGCCGGACAACGTCATCTTCGGCGATGGCAACACCCCGGTCGCCATCACGCTCGCCTCTGTGCTCATCTGGTCGGTGCATGCCCTGGTGCTGCGCGGGATCCAGGTCGCCGCCCTGGTGAACATAGTCACCACCATCGCCAAAATGGTGCCGCTCATCGTGTTCTGCGTCGCCGTCCTGCTCGCCTTCAATATGGACACCTTCACCCTGGATATCTGGGGACAGGGCAACATGGAGCTGGGATCCGTGATGGATCAGGTCAAGTCCACCATGAAGGTGACCCTCTGGGTCTTCATCGGCATCGAGGGGGCCGTGGTGGTCTCCGCCCGTGCCCGTCATCGCAAGGACGTGGGCCGTGCCACCGTGCTGGCGCTGCTCGGCGCCCTGGCGCTCTATGTGATGGTGACCCTGTTCTCCCTTGGCGTGATGAGCCAGCCGCAACTGGCGGCCCTCAAGAATCCGTCCACCGCCATGATCCTGGAGGCCGTGGTCGGCCCCTGGGGCGCCTGGCTCATCAACATCGGCCTGGTGATCTCGGTGATCGGCGCCCTGCTAAGCTGGACTGTGCTGGCGGCGGAAGTGCCCTACATCGCTGGCAAGACCGGGGTCTTCCCGGCCTGGTTTGCCAAGGAGAACAAGAACGGCTCGCCCAAGGTGTCGCTCTGGTGCTCCACCTGTCTGGTGCAGGTCTTCCTCATCATCATCTACTTCCAGAACAGTACCTACCTAGCGCTGGTCAACATCGCCACCTCGGCGGCCCTGGTGCCCTATGTCTTCTCCGGCGCCTATGGCCTCAAGCTGGCGATGCAGGGAACGACCTACGAGAACCAACCCCACCAGCGCAAGCGTGACCTGCTGCTGGCACTGGTGGCCACCGTCTATGGCTGCTGGCTGGTCTATGCCGCCGGGGTGGAATACCTGCTGCTGGTGGCGCTGCTCTACAGCCCGGGCATCTTCATCTACTGGAAGGCGCGTCAGCACCACGGCCTGCGCAGCCTCAACCGGCTGGAGCAGGGGATGACGGCGGCCCTGCTCGGTTGCGCCGTGCTGGCGTTCTACAAGGTGATGGACGGTACCATTCCCCTGCATTAATCGGCACAATAAAGAGATGGCCTGGTGCCATCTCTTTTTTTATGCGCGGATCTGGTCAATATGACCACCACATTGCTAGGGAAGGAATTTTTATGCTGTTTTTGGGGTATCTGGTGTTGGGGGCCTTCGCGGGTCTGTTGGCCGGGCTGTTCGGCATAGGGGGAGGGCTCATCATAGTGCCGGTGCTGGTCTTGAGCTTCCACGCTCAGGGAGTCTCCCCCGAGATCATCACCCACCTCGCCCTCGGCACCTCGCTGCCCACCATGATCTTCACCGGCTTCAGTTCGCTGCGGGCACACCAGGAGGCCGGCGCGGTCGACTGGGTGATGATCCGCCGGCTGGGGGTGGGCATGCTGATCGGCGCCTGGCTCGGCGGCATGACCGCCAGCCAGCTCAGCGCCAGCACCCTCAACATCATCATCGGTTGCTTCGCCTGGACCATGGCGGTGCAGATGGGGCTGAGCCTCAAACCCAAGGCGGAGCGCCGTCTGCCAGGCCCCATCGGCACCGGCATCGCGGGCACCTTCATCGGCTGGCTCTCGGCGCTGTTTGGCATAGGGGGCGGCTCCATGACGGTGCCATACCTGAGCTGGAACTCGGTGCCGATGCGCAACGCCGTGGCGGCCTCTGCCGCCTGCAGCATCCCCATCGCGGTGGCGGGCAGCCTGAGCTACCTCTACGCCGGCTGGGGCCGCACCGACTTGCCCGAGTGGAGCGTTGGCTTCATCTATCTGCCGGCGCTGCTCGGCATCATCCTCACCAGCACCCAGTTTGCCCGCATCGGCGCGCGGCTGGCACACCGCCTCTCTCCCCAGCGGCTCAAGCAGGCCTTCGCCCTGCTGATGCTGGTTGTGGGGGCAAAATTCATGTTATTTAGCTGATTTATTGGCAGATTGCCGAAAAAGCAGGCGAACGGTTCGGCTCGGGGCAGAAAGCCGTTGCATTGACCGGCCAGTTTGCCTATTCTCCTCGCCGGTGGTCCTATTGGTCCTCTCGCATTGATAACCCGTCGACCTGGTCAGGACCGGAAGGTAGCAGCCAAGGTGGGGGACTCGAGTGCCGGGATGTGGCTGGTAGGGCCACCACTTGTTTCTGCAGATCAATAAGTTACAACCTCTAATCCCCTTCAGACCTCTTGGTAATTCACTTTGTGTGGATGACTGATCGCATCTGCAATGCGTTTCTGGCTCAGTTCCCGATACATCAGTCCCTAAGACATTTGCTACCTTCGGAAGATCGGCACGCCTGCTGTCGTTGCCGACGGACATCCATAAATTGCTCAGCATGCGGGATAGGCTGGCAGTCCATAGCAAGCTCGCCCTGTTGCTTGTCTGCGCTTGTTCTCGCGTACAACCCAGCCGTCATCTCTGCCATGGTTCCAGTCTCCGTACCCTATCTATGATGTGAGCGTACTGATTGCTGTGAGCAATCGGCCGATCCTCTCTGGTATCTGCCGGTTCGGTGACATGTGTATCCCAGCCCAAGCGACTATGCAGGAGTAACAAGGGCGAACGAGCGTTTTTGAGCACCAGTGGTCAGTTCAGCAACAGCAGAAAGCAGGCTTGCTCAGATGACAGCCCGCCGCGCGTACTCGATGAATGCCTTCAACTTGGACGGTTGATCATGCCGGCTGGGGTAGTACAGAGAGAAGCCTGGAAAGGTCGGCGAGAACGGTGCAAGGACTCGCGTCAGGCGCTTTGCCTTGATGTGTGGCAGGGCCAACTGCTCAAAGGTGTAGGCGATCCCGACGCCTTCCAGTGCCGCCTCCGTACTGAACAGGGTGTCCGTAATGGTCAGGTTGCCCTTGACCTCGTACTCGACGATTTCCTCATTCACCTTGAACTCCCATTTGTGGATCGCGCCTGTTCCGGCGAAGCGGAAGCGGATGCAGTTGTGCTGCACGAGGTCGTCCGGATGGCTGGGCGCGGGGAAGCGCGCGAGATAATCAGGAGAGGCGACGATGGCGACTGTGATGGGGCCGCCAAGGGGAAGGGCGACCATGTCCTTGTGCAGATCTTCTCCCATGCGAATGCCCGCATCGAAACCCCGCTCGACGATGTCGACGAAGCCTTCGTCATTGGTCAGTTCAAGTTTCACGTTCGGATGCTCACGAAGGAAACCTGCCAACAGCGGTTGCAACACCATTGAGGTCGAAATGCGTGCGGCATTGATGCGTAATGTGCCGGTGGGCCCACCTTGCAGGACGTTCAGCTCTTCACCCGCCACAATGACCTGACCGAGTGCCGGACCGATGCGGGCAAGATAGTCCTCCCCAGCCTCCGTCAGGCTCACGCTGCGTGTCGTGCGATTGAGCAGGCGTACGCCGAGACGCGCTTCCAGCTGCCTGATCGCCTGGCTCAACGCCGAAGGCGATACCTCCAGTTCGGCAGACGCGGCAGTGAAGCCGCGATGCTCCGCGACTTTCCAAAAGGCCATCAGGCCGTCGAGTTGATTGAGTTTCATATCTTGAAGCATAACTTCATATGGTGTGCAGGATTAAGCTATTTTTCTGCGCTAATGCGGCGCCTATAGTTGCCTTCACCGTGAAGGAGGCACCCATGAAAACCAATCCGCAAGATTGCCATGCCCTTGTGCCTCTTTCCCTCAGGTGTCGTGACGCCCTTGTCAGGGTGATGAGACGCGCGATGCCGAAACCAACAGGCAAGTGAGAAGGCTCATCAGACCATTGATTATTGAGGAAAAGAAGACGATGAAAAACGTATTGATCATCAACGCACATCAGTTTTTTGAAGGCATCTCCGGCGGCAAGCTGAACAGCACCCTGGCAGGCGTCATCAAGCAAGAGATGGCAGCGCGCGGCTATGCGGTGAAGGAGACATACATAGAGCAGGGCTACGACGTTCAGGGCGAGGTCGACAAGCATCTGTGGGCAGACATCATCATCCTGCAATCGCCGGTCTTCTGGTTCGGCATGCCGTGGATCTACAAGAAGTATGTCGATGAGGTATTTACCGCGGGCATGTTCCAGCAGCGTTTTCTGTCGGGTGATGGCAGGACGCGCGAGGATCCGCGCAAGCAATATGGCTCGGGCGGCAAGATGCATGGCAAGCAGTACATGCTGTCGCTGACCTGGAATGCACCGAGGGCGGCATTTGGCGATGCTGGGCAGATGTTGTTCGAGGGCAAAACGGTGGATGACGTCTTCGTCAGCAACACGGCCAACTACAGGTTCTGTGGCGTAGAGGTGTTGCCCTCCTTCTCGTGCTTCGATGTGATGAAGCAGCCGGATGTTGCAGGCGCTATTGAAGAATTGCGTGGCCATCTGGATGCCATCTTTGATCCCGTGGGCAGCCCCCTGCCTCAGGTGGAGATCAAGATGGACGAGGCGCTTACACCCCTTTAACGACGATCACATGCTGGTCGACAATGAGGTGAGGGTGTCCACAACGGCACCTCCGACCTGGCCATGCACTGCGGGGCCGAGCCGCTCGAGCAGATCAACCGTCTGGCCACGTAGCAGAATATAGCGTTGACCACGCCCCTGATAGTGGAACATCTGGACTTGCTGGCGCCCCATGGGGGCAGTGCCTGATGGTGGGTCAACCGGCCAGCGCCAGTCACTGGATCGACGCCGGCTACCAGATGACCATCTTCTCCGCTGCGGAGGAAGCCGCGTTTGAAGGCTCGCTCAAGGGGGGAAACTCCGCTATTACCCGGTCAAGGCGATGGCTCAAGCCGGTGGTCAGATGCGCTTCGCCGCCGAATGGACATCTAAGGTCGTCATCGTCCGTGAGTTGATCACCGGCCAAAACCCCTTCTCCGCCCCCGCACTGGCGAGCGTCTTCGTCTCGGCCCTGGATAAGCGCGCCGAGGCGAACTGAACGCTATTTGCGCAGCCCGGACCGCCATGGAAGGGACTGCCATACCCCTGCGGCGTCGACCGCCCCGGGGGAATGAGGTGCCGCCAGGCGAGAGAAGGCGATCCCGGTTGGTCGGGGCCTAAAATGGGATTCGTTCAGAGTTGAAATTACGCCGCACGCCCCCTACACTGCCCGCCCCAAACAGCCTGGTAGTAGAGGAGGATAGAAGATGAGAAGAGTGATTCTCACACCCTTGCTGGCCCTTGTCATGAACGGATGTGGTGGTGGAGAGGGCGGGAAAGACGATGCCATTCCCCCCACGACAACAGACCATTTCGAGGCATCCACCCGGAGCACCCAGGGTGGGCAGTTGAGCCCGGCCAGCCTGCGCCTGAGCGCGGGCGAGCGGGGCAGTTTCACCGTAGCGCCCGACGCGGGCTATGTGTTGGCGCAGATTGCGGGCTGTGAGGGGACGCTGGATGGCCTCACCTATACCACGGGCCCCATGCGCGGCGATTGCCAGGTCTCGGCGAGCTTCACTCAGGAGACGGCCCCCGTCTATTTCGAGGCCACCACCCAGAGCAGCCAGGGTGGGCGGCTGACCCCGGCCAGCCTGCGCCTGAGCGCCGGTGAGCGGGGGCGTTTCACCCTAGCGCCCGACGCCGGCTTCGTGCTGGAGCGCATAGAGGGCTGTGACGGCACCCTGCAGGGGCACGACTACATCACAGGCCCCATGGGCGCCGATTGTCAGGTGTCGGCTCGCTTCATCAAGCATGCCACCCATGCCATTGCCCGTGAGGATCACGCCCTCGCCAGCGACGTGGAGCTGATCGCCCATGCCCGTGGCGCCATCGCCGACAGCGAGGCGCGTCGCACCGAGCTGGTCCGCACCCTCTATCAGGGTCTGGGGGCCATCAGCTGGAACCCGAGCCACGACTCCATCACCTTCTCCAGCTTCCAGCCCGAAAACACAGTGACCCTGCTCCCCTCCAACATCAATGGCAAGGGGGAGAGCGAGATCCGCGGCCTGGTGATGGTCTCCGAGCAAGATGACTATCGCCGGGCAGCCATGGGGGCGAATCTGTTTGCGGTGGATCGCACGCCCCAGAGCGAGGCACTGCTCAAGGGGCTGATCGGCTGGCTGACCCGGGGGAGGGATAGTGATGACGATGGTCTTCGCATCCTGACCGCCCAGGTGCCGAGTCGCGCCGACAGCTGGTATTTCCCCCATAACGAGGGGATCCGGGACTGGCTCAAGGCCATGTATCCGGACGCGCACAGCATCAACCAGGCCGATGAGTGCGATTATCAGGCCCTCGGCGCCTGCATCGACCGCATGGCGCCGGATCTCATCGTGATAAGCGACCTCGATCGCCAGGGGCTGGGATACCAGGGCATAGCCCAGGCCATCGCCAAGGCGAAGGCCGCCGGGATCCCGCTGCTGCTCTCCAACTACCGGCGAGAGGCGAGCCCCCTGCTGGCGCCCCTCTATCTGGAGATGGGGCTGGTGACCTGGGGCAACTACTGGTCGAAGCTCAAGGTCAGCAATCTGGCGGCGAGCACCATCATGGCGCCAGATCCCCAGCTGATGGCGGTCGATACGCTGCTGAGCAACCTTAAGGAGGGGGAATTCAGCACCCAATGGCTGGATGCCTGCAGCGGCAACTTCCTCAATTGCGGCGGTGTCGATGAGTTCAATCTGCAGTTCAAGAATGGCGCCGACTGGCTCAGGAATGCCGCCATCACCCTGGACAAGGCGGGGATCAGCCCCTTCGCCCGCGACGGCTTGGCACTGTTGCCGGCCAGCCTGCTGCTGGCCGACAAATACCGCGTCGCCATCGATTACCCCATCGCCTGGGACGAGCATCAGGCCTGGCAGCGGGCGATGTTTGCCGACTGGCTGGTGAGCTATGCCCGTGCTCGCAACCCGGCCCAGCCCGATCTGGGGGAGTACGTCGTCGATCGCAGCCAGGTGTTCAAGGGAGATCAGGCCCATTACGCCTATCCCGCCGTCATCAGCGACAGCCGCCGCATCTCGGTGCCCTATTCCGGGCAGTGGACCTCGACGGGCTGGTATGCCCTGCCGGGGCAGCGTATCACCCTGAGTCGCACGGATACTGCGGATGTTTCCGCTACCATTCGGCTCAATTACCACAGACCCAATACCAACAGGGCCTATGAGCAGAAGGTCTATCGGGCGCCGCTGGAGTTGGCCAGCGGGCGGCTTCCTCTGAACAAGGGCGGCAGCGTCAGCTTCACCTCGCCCTATGGGGGCCCTGTCTATCTCTATCTGGAGGGGGGAGACGGGGCGCTGCAAGTGGAGGTGACCGCCACCGGCGTGACCCGCCATCCAGCCATCCTGGACTTCAGTGATGAGCAGCAGGTCCGGGACTTCAACGAGCGGCTGGATCAGACCGAGCTGCCCCATGTCGATCTCAGGGCCGATGGCGCCGAGCAGCATCTGCGGCGGGATCGCTTCACCGGGGCCATCGGGGGGACCATTGCCGACACCGATGCCCTGCTGGAGAGCATCTCCCGGGATCACATCAACAGCGTCTATACCCTGGCGGGCTTCAAGATCCAGGGCAAGCGCCTGGAGGAGTCGCTGCCTGACGAGGTCCGGCGCGCCTGTGTCGTGCTGCTGGGGGATCAGTGTATCGACGAATCACTGCATACCCGCACTATTATCCAGCACGCCAACTACGACCAGAATGCCCATTGCGGGGTCGGCTGCAGCGGCAACCCCTGGGACTCTTCCGGCAGCATCAGCCCGACCGGTTGGCTGGACAATCACGAGCTGGGGCACAACCTGCAAACCCAGCGCCTGAATGTGCATTATGCCGCCGCCAGCGATGCCGACAACTGGCGCGGCTATGGCAGCCGGGCCGGGGAGAACTCCAACAACATCTTCCCCTATGTGGTGAAGTGGCAGGCCCACTATCTGCGCGACGGCAATACGGCGCCCATCAAAGATGGTCACATGAATCACAAGGATCTGTTCTACGCCTTCATGTCCGACGCGGCCGGGCTGAAGGATAAGAGCGGCAACCGGGTGGTGCTGGGGGCCAACTGCAAGGTGCTGGATGCGGGGGAGAGTCGCTACGAGGCGCCCTGGCAGAGCAATGCCTATGCGGTCCACAACGGCTATCGCATGGCATTTTATATCCAGATGGCGCTGCGCGCCCACGGCATGAGGCTGGCGGACGGCACCCGTCTGAGCAACGGCTTCAATATCTTCACCCTGCTCTACCAGCATTCACGGATCTTCGGCGCCGTTGCCGACAACGAGAGCGACTGGAATGCCAACAGGGACAGGCTCGGCTTTGGCCTCTTCCCCTTCCAGGGGCATGGGGTCTATGGCGGCAAGCAGGTGCGAGACATACCTGGCAACGACTTCATGCTGGTTGCCCTCGGCAGGCTCACCGGCCTGGACTGGCGCAGCCACTTCGATCTGCTGGGTCTGCGCTACTCGACGCTTGCCGCCGCTCAGGTGGAGGCGAACCAGCCCTCGGGCGTCCTGCCCATGGGGATGTACGTGCTGGAGGACGATCTCCCGCCCGCCAACATGAGCGAGGGGCTGACATTCCTGCCCCTCTCTGAGGCAGATGGCAGCACCCTCTGGTCTCGCGACCAGGGATCGCCGGCCAGCTGTCCTATTCCCTAATAAAGAAAAAACGCCCTCAGGGGCGTTTTTTTATTGGCCAGCACAGGCTTGTCGGCCGCAGAAGGCGGGCTTAACTCGCGTTGAGCCTCGTAGCCCTGCGGGGTGACTCACTCCTGCAGCAGGCCGAGAAAGGCCTTCATGGCGGGGGTGACGCTGTGCTTGCGGGTGATGAAGGCGATGGTGCCGGCGCTCGCATCGCTCAAGGGGTGGCAGGGCAGCTTGAAGAGTTGATGGGCGGTGGCGGCGATGCCGGCACTGACCACGGCGCAGCCGAGCCCGTGGCTCACCCCGTTGGCCAGATGGAACAGGGAGTCTGTCTCCAGCACCACCCGCAGGCTGAGCTGCTGGCGGGCGGCGGCCTCGTCGAAATAGCGACGAAACTGCATGGTGGCGCTCGGCAGTATCAGGGGGAGATCCTGCAAGTCCGCCAGCCTCAGGGGCTGGCTCGGGGAGAGGTGCGGGGGCAGGGGCCCCAGCAGCGCCATGGGATTGGGGTGGCGCAACTGGACGTCGAGGGCGCGGCGCTGATGCTCGGTGAGCAGCTCGTCAAAGCCGAGGCCGATGTCGGTCTGGTGCAGATCCAGCTGCTCGAGCAGGGTGCCGTGGGTCATCACCGACAGGCGCAGGCTGACCTTGGGGAAGGCGTCGTTGAAGCGCTTGAGCAGCGGCATGATGTCGATGCTCGACTGGGGCACCATGCCGATGCGCAGGACCCCCGAGAGCGCGCCGCCAAACAGGCTCAACTCCTGGCGCATGGCGTCCTGCTCCAGCAGCATGCGCTCGGCGTGGCGCAGCACCACTTCCCCCGCCTGGGTCAGCGCCACGAACTGGCTGTTGCGCACCACCAGCTCGGTGCCGAGGGATTTTTCCAGCGCCGTGATGCTGGCGGACAGGGTCGGCTGGGTGATGAAGCAGGCCTTGGCCGCCTTGGCGAAGTGGCGGTGCTGGGCCAGCTCGTAGAAATAGTGCAACTGCTTGATGTTCATCGAAGAGGAAGCGCCTGGCGTGGAGGATGGCTGACAAAGTTAATCAATCGACATCGCCATGGCAATAGAGGTTTTCTATCGGTGAATAGATTTGTTTCATTGGTTTTGGGGGACTGACTTATCTAAACTTGAGGCCCGAATACACGTTATAAGCGTCTCGCATGATCCCATTCAATTCACGGTTGCCCAGGCTGGATGAGCTGGTGGAAGAGGTGGCCGTGTCCGTCAACATCAATGGCATCAACCACGCCGTCATGATGGCCACCCCGGATGATCTCGACGACTTCGCCATCGGCTTCCTGTTTGGCGAGGGCATCATAGGGGGCAATCACGATGTGCACGACATCCAGATCACCCCCTCGGAGCACGGCGTCGTGCTTGACATCACCATAGCCAACCGCTGCCTGGCAGCGCTTGGCCAGCGCAAGCGTCGCCTGGCCGGGGCGAGCGGCTGCGGCATCTGCGGGGTGGAGGCCATAGAGCATGCGCTTCCCGAGTTGACCCCGCTGACCCCGGGCGCCCCCTTGGATACCGAGTGTCTGCGGGATCTGCGGGATCGCATCGCCCTTTGGCAGAGCAAGGCTCGCCAGAGCGGCGCCCTCCATGCCGCCCTGGCGCTGGATGATCGCGGCGAGATCCTGGCCTGCCGGGAAGACATAGGCCGCCACAACGCGCTGGACAAGCTCATCGGCATGCAACTGCGCCAGCCCGCGCAGGCCCACACCCTGGTCATCACCAGCCGCTGCGGCAGCGAACTCATTCACAAGGCGGTGCAATTTGGCGCCGCCCACCTCATCAGCCTTGCTTCTCCCAGCCAGCTCGCGGTGCGACTGGCCCTGAAATACAACCTGACCCTCATTCATGTGCCCAGATCCGATGCCCCGGTCTGCTATGCCAGCCCAGGGGCCCAGGATCAGTTCGGAGACTCCCATGTCCAGTCATATTGAGAAACCGGCAAAGGCCGGCGGCTTTTCCTCCCTGCAATCCACTTTCAAGCAGGTGCTGCGCAGCCAGAAGACCCGGCAGAACATCAAGAACCTGCTGCGGGTCAACCAGACCGACGGCTTCGACTGCCCGGGCTGCGCCTGGGGTGACAACAAGCAGGGGGCCTTCCAGTTCTGCGAGAACGGCGCCAAGGCGGTGGCCTGGGAGTCCACCGGCAAGACGGTGGGGGCGGCCTTCTTCGCCGAGCATTCGGTGCGCCGCCTGCAGGCCCAGAGCGACTACTGGCTCGAATACCAGGGCCGTCTGACCGAACCCCTGCGCTACAACCCGGCCACGGATCATTACGAGCCGGTAAGCTGGGAGCAGGCCTTTGCCCTCATCGCCGACAAGCTCAAGAGCCTGGCGAGCCCCGACGAGGTGGAGTTCTACACCTCGGGCCGCGCCAGCAACGAGGCCTCCTACCTCTATCAGCTGTTCGGCCGCCTCTATGGCACCAACAACTTCCCGGACTGCTCCAACATGTGCCACGAGGCGAGCGGGGTGGGGCTCATCCAGTCCGTCGGGGTGGGCAAGGGCACTGTGGTGCTCGATGACTTCGACGCCGCCAAGGCCATCTTCGTCTTCGGCCAGAACCCGGGCACCAACCACCCGCGCATGATGAACGCCCTGCGCAAGGCGGCGCGCCAGGGCTGCCAGATAGTCACCTTCAACAACTTGAAAGAGGTGGCCCTCGAGCGCTTCGCCAGCCCCCAGAGCCCGGCGGAGCTGCTGACCCCGGCGGCCACCCGCATCAGCCACCAGTACCTCACGCCAAAGCTTGGCGGCGACATGGCGGCGATTCGCGGCATGGCAAAATACATCCTGGAAGAGGAGGGGGGCCGCATCGATCTCGCCTTCATCGAGCAGCACACCGCGCACTTTGACGACTACCTGGCGCAGGTGAAGGCCACGGAGTGGGCGCAGATCGAGGCGCAATCCGGGCTCAGCCGGGAGGCGATCACTCAGGCGGCGCAGATCTTCGCCCAGAGCGAGAGCGTGATCAGCTGCTGGGCCATGGGGATCACCCAGCACAAGCACTCGGTCGACACCATTCGCGAAATCGTCAACCTGCACCTGATGTGCGGCCAGATTGGCAAGCCGGGGGCGGGGCTCTGCCCGGTGCGCGGCCACAGCAACGTGCAGGGCAACCGCACCATGGGGATCAACGAGAAACCCAACGCCGCCTTTATCGACCGCCTGGAGCGCCGCTTCCCGGTGGGCCTCAAGCGCACGCCGGGGCACAACGTCTACGAGGCGCTCAAGGCCCTGCACGGCGGCAAGAGCAAGGTGCTCGTCTGCCTTGGGGGCAACCTGGCGGCCGCCGCGCCGGACACCGACTTCACCTATGAGGCGATGCGCAAGAGCGAGCTCAACGTGCAGATCAGCACCAAGCTCAACCGCAGCCACCTCATGGTCTCCAAGGATGCCCTGATCCTGCCCTGCCTCGGCCGCACCGAGCTCGATCTGCAGCGCAGCGGCATCCAGAAGATCACCGTGGAAGATACCTTCAGCATGGTGCACGCCTCCACCGGCATGAACGAGCCGGTCTCGCCGCTGTGTCTCTCGGAGATCGACATAGTCGCGCGCATGGCCGAGGCGACGCTCGGCAGCGAGCGGGTGGACTGGCTGGCCCTGCGGGACGACTACGCCCTGCTGCGCAACCTCATCGCCGAGACCATAGCCGGCTTTGACGACTTCAACCGCCGCATCGAGCAGCCCAGCGGCTTCCACCTGGAGAACGGCGCCGCCCTGCTGCGCTGGAATACCGCGAGCGGGCGCGCCGAATTTCGGGCGAGCCGCTTGCCGGACTCCATCCTGCCCGAGTGCACCAGCCACGCGGAGCAGATGGTGGGCGAGCCCGTGCTGCTGCTCCAGAGCCTGCGCTCCCACGATCAGTACAACACCACCATCTATGGCATGGACGATCGCTACCGCGGCATCAAGGGGCGGCGCAACGTGGTCTTCATGAACGAGGAGGATGCCCGTCGCCTGGGGCTGGCCGAGGAGCAGCAGGTGGACATGACCGCCATCTGCAACGACGGGCGCGAGCGGGTGGTGCGCGGCTTTAGCGTCATCTTCTACGAGATCCCGCGGGGCAACATCGCCGCCTACTACCCGGAGACCAACCCCCTGGTCGCCATCGACAGCATAGGGGAGGGATCCTTCACCCCGACCTCCAAGTCGGTGCCCGTGCTGGTGACGCCGACCCGGGCGCCGGTGACCAGCCTCGCCGTCAATCTGTAAGCTGTAAGCCTTCCGTCCCTCCAGACCCCTGCCTCGGCAGGGGTTTTTCTTTGGGAAATCCTCATCTGAGCCAATCTGCCAGCGAAGCTGTAGGGTGGCTGTATGGCTAACCAGCTTTAGGTAGAAGGGGTCGGCGTATGCCGATATCCTTGGCGCCCTTTTCCGGCCCCTGGCCGATAACCTGAAATGGATCGCGCCTGCAGCGCCGGGCGGCCTTGCGCCGTCGGTGCGTTGCACAGGATCCTGTGTGGACCCCATAGCCAGATGCTCAACTCAACCTTACCCCTCCTGACCGGCCTGGCACTGACACTGGCCGCATTCCCTCTGTATGCCTCCGCCCCCGCTGGTGGCGAGGAGACGACAGAGACCAGCCAGGATGGCAAGGAGAGCAATCCGAAGGAGAAGAAGGCCGAACGCTCGCCCTGGCTGTTCGTGCCCCTGCTCAGCTCCAGCCCCAAGCTGGACACGGCGGCAGGCATGATGGTGGGCTATCTGCACCAGTTCGATGAGAAGTCGCGGCCCTCGCTGTTCACCGTCTCGGCCAAGTACACCACCTCGGAATCCCTGATCGCCAGCGTGTTTGCCAAGACCTCCTTCGGGGCGGATCACCACCGCATCGTCGGCGGCGTGATCTCGGGCGACATCAACAACGACTACGAGAATTACCTGGGCTCTGGCCACGCCCTCGAAACCAATGACAACTTCAACTCGGCCTTCTTCCGCTATCTCTATCGGGTGGAGGGGGACTGGTTTGTCGGCGGCATGGCGGCCTACTCCAACTACGAAATAAAGGGCCAGGATGCCCAGTCCGAGCTTATCCTGGACGAGCTGGGGCTGGCGGGCTTTACCTCGGGAGGCCTGGGGCTGGTGGTGCAACATGATTCCCGTGACAGCGACTTCAGCGCGACCAAGGGCTGGTACCTCAACGTCAACAATCTGGCCTATCGGGAAGAACTGGGCGGAGAGCAGGACTTCGACATCTATAGGGTGGATTATCGCGGCTACTGGAGCCACGGCGATGGGCATGTGCTGGCTTGGCGCAACCGCAACCAGTTCTCCAACGACGCGCCGAGCGGCTCCTATTCACCCATCTATCTGCGTGGCTACACCCCGGGGGAATACCTGGCACAGCACATGTCGGCGGTGGAAGTGGAGGAGCGCTACAAGCTGGCCGAACGCTGGACCCTGACGGCTTTCGCCGGGGTGGCCTGCCTCTACGGCGATGCGGTGAACGGGGAGTCCCTGGACTGCGGTGACAGCGACAACGTCTACCCGGCCTGGGGCGCGGGCGTGCAGTACCTGCTCAAGCCCGAGGAGGGCATCGTCGCCAACCTCGAGTACGCCATGGGCAAGGACAACAACTCCGGCATCTACCTGAAGATGGGTTACAGCTTCTGATATAACGCGGCCCCTCATGGGGCCGCATTTCAATCCGCGTCTGCCACCACCACACGGTTTCGGCCCTGGCGCTTGGCCTCATAGAGCGACTCATCCGCCCGCTTGAGCACGGCCGCGAGCCCGCTCTCCTCATGGCCTGGCCAGTGGGCAACACCGAGGGAGATGGTGATCCGTCCCGCCGTCGCCATCTCATGGCTCGCCACTTTCAGTCGCAACCGCTCGGCGATGATCCGGGCCTGCTCCAGGGTGACATCGGGCAACAACAGCAGGAACTCTTCGCCACCACTGCGACACAGGGCGCCATCCGGCCTGACATCCTGTTGCATCAGCTGTGCCAGGGAGACGATCACCTCATCTCCGACGTCGTGGCCGAAGTTGTCGTTGATCTGCTTGAAGTGATCGATGTCGAGGGCGATGACGCTAAGGGGCTTTGGTCGCAGCAGGTATCCATCGAGCAGATGCTGCATCGCCCGCCGGTTGAGCAGGCCCGTCATGGGGTCGGTGTGGCTGTCGTTGTGCAGTTTGTCGATCTTGGTGTTGAGCAGACCCAGCCCCTTGAGGATGGCCTGTTTCAACTGGGCGGCCTCGAAGTACCAGGCGCGGATGCCGGAGATGTTGGAGGCGGCCTCCTGCTGATCCATCAGCCTGGCCTTGTTGGCCAGTTGCCGCAGCGGTCTGGAAATGACGGTGGCAGAGAACCAGATGATGAAGAGGATCAGCAGGGTGATGGGGATCATCCGCATCAGGGCACCGCGCATCTGCTCATCGAGCCCCGTCAGGGTCGCGTTCAGGGGGCGCTGGGCCACTATGCCCCAACCCGTGCTGGCCACCGGGGCAAACCCGGCAAGCATCTCGATGCCATCGACATTGGTCACGGTCTGTGAGCCTTCGCGACCCTGCAACACCTCGTTGACCACGGGATTCTCATAAAAATGGCGACCTATCTTCTTCTTGTCCGGGTGATAGATGAGGGTGTTGTTCCTGTCCATCACATAGAGGTAGGAGCCGTCCTGGTAGTAGTGTTCGCCGAGCACGGTGGAGAGGATGCTGGCGGATTGCAGGTAGATGGTCCCTGCCACGTAGCCGAGATAGTGCTGTGCCTTGTTGAAGATCGGGTAGGAGACGGTGATGAGGTAGTTGCCGGAGAGCGAGACGAAGGGATCCGAGATCAGCGGCTTCTGAGCGGCGATGGCCTGCCGGGAGATGGAGGAGCTGAGTTTTGCCCCCTTGACCTGCAGCGTCTCGGGGGAGACGGCGACGACGACGGCATCGGTATTGACGATGACCACGGAGTTGAAGGTGTGGGTCTGCAGGCGCAGGCGGCTGACCTCCCCATCCAGGGCCCGCCCATTGCCGGCCTGCAACAGCGGCGCCAGCAGGGAGGCGCTGTAAGCCAGCTGGTTCTGGGCCGACAACAGCATGGTCTCTGTGGTGGTGGCCAGCTTGGCGGCATAGACCCGGTTGGCCTCCAGGGTGCTGGAGATCAGCAGTTGGCGCTGGGTCTGGTAGATGGTGTAGAAGCTGTTGCCAAAGGTGGCCAGTACACCGAGGACGGCCAGGGCCAGGATGAGGCGATGCAAATCAAACTTCGGCAGCCAACGAGGTTGCATGGGAGACGGGGATCCTTGTCAGTCGGCGAGAGGCGCCGGGGCAGTGGGCCGATTCTACTCAGGTTACAGGTTTAAAAGCTACCGCAAATCGGACCCGGAACCGGCCAGACCAGCTCGGCAACCTTCCCGCAGCGGCAGCCTTTGAGTGGTTGACACAGACGCCGCATTAGCGCCGTGGATCCGGCCAGAATGCCATTCCCAGCGCGGGATCCTTGAGCTCGGCTACCGTCTGCCAGAAGGCCAGGGTGAGGGGGTTGTCATCGCCGGGTGGACGGATGAGGCCGATGGTCCAGCTCGCCTCGGCCTCGGTGAGGGGCAGGGAGATCACGTCAGGGTGCTCTATGGTGGTGGAGGAGGGTACCAGGGTCCAGGCGATGTCCGCGGCGGCGGTGGCGATGCCGGCGGCGAAGTCGTTCACATACTGAATGTCACGAAAACGCAGCCCGCTCTGGGCCAGGTAGTGCACGAACTGATCGTGAAAGGAGGGGGCCTTGTCCCGGCGCAGTATGGCCAGCGGCCTGTCCACCAGATCCGCGAGTCCCTTCACACCGGTGTAGCTGGCGGGCAGCACGGCGATGAAATGGGCGCGCACCACCGGCAGGCAGTGCCAGCCCTTGGGGGCGGGCAGGCGGCAGAACCCCAGATCCAGCCTGCCCTCGGCGAGCGCCAGCAACTGGTGATGGGTGGAGAGATCGTTGAGCTCGATGCGCACCCCGGGGCGCGCCGCCCGCAGGCGGGCGATGGCCGCGGGCACCAGCAGCTTGGTGGCGACCCCGAAACCGATGCGCAGGGTGCCGCCGTTGCCCGCCAGCACGTCCCGGGCGCTGCGCCCGAGCTGCTCGCTCTGGGCCACCAGGGCGCTGGCGTCCGCATAGAGCGCGCGCCCGAGCTGGGTGAGCCGGGTGCTGCTGGCGTTTCGCTCGAACAGCTCGCCGCCAAACTCCGCCTCCAGCCGCCTGATCTGCTTGCTCAGGGCCGACTGGGTGATGTGCTGGCGCGCCGCCGCCTGACCGAAGTGCAGCACCTCGCCCAGAGTGACGAAGGCCTTCAAGTCTCTGAGTTCCATCCCGTCTCCTTTCCACTGCGCTGTGTTTCATCATTCCTGTTGGGAATGTTGAATGGCCAAAATTGTCATTGGACGGAATTTTAGAACTGTTCGATGCTTATGCCAATTCATTCGGGGTGCCTATCTGATCGGCACCCGTTCATTCGAGGTGGCCAGCGCCATCGCAAGCAGAAGGAGACACACCAGATGCATCATCCCAAGATCAATGACTTCCCCAAGGACTTCCTGTGGGGGGCCGCCTCCGCCGCCTATCAGGTGGAAGGGGCCTGGAAGGACGATGGCAAGGGCCCCTCGGTGTGGGACGTCTTCACCAAGCTGCCGGGCAAGACCTTCCAGGGCAGCAACGGCGACGTGGCGGTGGATCACTATCATCGCGTGGAGGAAGACGTGGCGCTGATGGCCGAGATGGGGCTCAAGGCCTATCGCTTCTCGGTGAGCTGGCCGCGCATCTTCCCCACCGGTCGCGGTGAGGTGAATGAGGCGGGGCTCGCCTTCTACGAGCGGCTCATCGACAGCCTGCTGGCCCACGGTATCGAGCCGGTGCTGACCCTCTACCACTGGGACCTGCCCCAGGCGCTGCAAGAGGAGTACGGCGGCTGGGAAGACAGACGCATCATCGACGACTTCGAGCACTACTGCGTGACCCTGTATCAGCGCTTCGCCGGCAAGGTAAAATACTGGGTGTCGCTCAATGAGCAGAACTATAACCTGACCAACGCCTATCAACTGGGGACTCATCCGCCCGCAGTGCAGGATCGCAAGCGTTTCTTCGCCGCCAACCACATCGCATTCCTGGCCAACGCCCGGGTCATCAAGGCGTTCCGCCAGCATGTACCCGGGGGGCTCATCGGCCCGAGCTTCGCCTATTCCCCCGCTTATCCGGCATCCTGCTCGCCCAGCGACATGCTGGCCTATGAGAATGCCGAGGAGTTCACCAACCTCTGGTGGCTGGATGCCTACTGCTTCGGTCGCTATCCCCAGGCGGCGCTCGCCTACCTGAGGGAGACCGGCGAGGCCCCCGAGATCCTGCCGGGGGATCTGGCGCTCTTGCGAGAGGGGACGCCGGATTACATCGGGGTCAATTACTACTACACCCTGACCTTCACCGACAACCCGATCGGCGGCCAGACCATGCAGCGCATCAACACCACAGGCCAGAAGGGCACCACGCCGTCGAGCGGTGTGCCGGGTCTCTACAAGACCACCCCGAACCCGCACCTCGAGACCAGCAACTGGGACTGGGCCATCGATCCCACCGGGATGCGCATCGCCCTGCGCCGTCTCTCGTCCCGCTACGGTTTGCCGCTGATGATCACCGAAAACGGCCTCGGCGAGTTCGACAAGCTGACCGCGGATGGCCGGGTGCACGATGACTACCGTATCGCCTACCTGCAGAGCCACCTGAAAGCCTGCCAGGAGGCGCTGCAGGACGGGGTCGAGCTGCTCGGCTACTGCGCCTGGTCCTTCACCGACATCCTGAGCTGGCTCAACGGCTACCAGAAGCGCTACGGCTTCGTCTATGTGGAGCGGGACGAGCAGGGGGGATCCTTGCGCCGCATCAAGAAGGAGAGCTTCCACTGGTATAAGAGCGTCATCGCTTCCGGCGGCAAGACGCTGTAAGGCGCGTGCGAGCGGGGAGATCTCCCCCTTGACGCATGTCAAAGGCCCCCTCGGGGGCCTTTTGTGTTTGCCCTTGGCTGGTGGAATCAAGGGACTGTGGCGGAAGAGGCCTAGATAAACATGCCGCCTGAGGCCTCGATGCGCTGGGCGTTGATCCAGCGGCTGTCCGGGGAGAGCAGGGCGGCGATGACGCCGCCGATGTCGTCGGGCTGGCCGACCCGGCCGAGCGCCGTCTGGTTCGCCACGAAGTCGTTGAGGGCCGGATTGTCACGCACGGCGCCGCCGCCAAAGTCGGTCTCGATGGCCCCCGGTGCCACCACGTTGACGGCGATGCCGCGGGGGCCCAATTCTTTGGCCAGATAGTGGCTCAGCACCTCGATCCCCCCCTTCATGGCGGCGTAGGCGGCATAACCCGGCAGGGCGAAGCGGGTGAGACCGGTGGAGAGGTTGAGGATGCGCCCGCCATCGGCGATCAGGGGCAAGAGCTTCTGGGTCAGGAAGAAGGTCCCCTTGAGGTGGATGTTGAGCAGGGTGTCGAACTGCTCCTCCGTGGTCTGCTCGAAGCTGGCGTGGATGCCGATGCCGGCGTTGTTGACCAGGAAGTTGAACTGGGTGCGTTGCCACTCCCGGGCGAGCAGCTGGCGTACTTCCTGTGCGAAGGCCGGGAAGCCGGCGCTCTCGCCCACTTCCAGCGCCAGGGCGTGGGCCTGCACCCCGAGGGCTCGCGCCTGGGCCACCACGGCGGCGGCCTCGTCGGCCTGGCTGCGGTAGGTGATGATGAGATCGACCCCCTTGGCGGCGAGGGCCAGCGCCGCGTGTTTGCCGAGGCCGCGGCTGGCGCCGGTGATGAGGGCGATGGATCTGGTCATGGTGTGACTCCTGTCTGGGGATGAAGGGCTCGTGTTGAACCGGCGGGATCACTGTATTAGGGCTTTCGTGCGGGATAAAGAGGGTGATAATGAATGCACTGTTCCGTTTGAAAGGACAATCACCCATGGATCAACTGGATGAGATGAGGCTCTTCATGCGGGTCGCCGAGCTCGAGAGCTTCAGTCGCAGCGCCGAGCAGCTGGGGATCCCCAAGGCGACCCTCTCCGCCGCCATCCGCCGGCTGGAGGAGCGAATGGGCACGCGCCTGCTGCAGCGCACCACGAGGCGAGTGCAGCTGACCACGGATGGTCAGCTCTGTTACGCCCGCTGCCGGGATCTGCTGGCGGACATGGAGGAGTTCGGCGGCCTGTTTCGCCAGGAGGGGCAGATCTCGGGGCAACTGCGGGTAGACATGCCGAGCCGGATGGCACGCCACCTGGTGATCCCGGCGCTGCCCACCCTGCTGGCGGCCCATCCCGCCTTGCAACTGATGCTGAGCAGTACCGATCGACGGGTGGATCTGGTGCGCGAGGGCTTTGACTGCGTGGTGCGGGTCGGGGCGCTGGAGTCCTCCAGCCTGGTGGCGCGCCCCCTGGGTCACTATCGCCAGATCAACTGCGCGAGCGCCGGCTATCTAGCCGCTCACGGGGTGCCCCAAAGCCTGGCGGATCTGGGCCGTCACCGGTTGGTGCACTATGGCACCGGGCTGGGGCGCAGCGAGCCCGGTTTCGAGTTCCTGAGCGAGGATGGCAGCCGCGCCCTGTTGCCCATGGCGGGTGCGCTCACGGTCAACGACAGCGAATCCTACCTCGCGGCGGCGCGGGCGGGGCTCGGCATCATCCAGATGCCGCGGGTCGGGGTGGAGCCGCTGCTGGGCAGCGGCGAGCTGGTGGCCATCTTGCCCCGCTGGCAGGCGCCTCCGCTGCCCATTCACGCCCTCTATGCCCATCGTCGCCAGCTGGCCCCCAGGGTGCAGCTGTTCATCCGCTGGTTGGCGGAATTGCTCGAGACGGCCCTGGCCACCGAATCAGGCGCGGCTGCGCCTTGAGCGGTATTCGCTGGGGGAGAGTGCGAAGGCCCCCTTGAAGAAGCGGGTGAAGCTGCTCTGGCTGGCGAAACCGAGCCGACCGCCCACCTCCTGCAACTGCAGGCTGGAGTCTTGCAACAGGCGGCAGGCCTCTTCCCTTCTCACCTGCTCCAGCAGGGCCGAGAAGTGGCAACCCTCCTCGCGCAGGTGGCGATTGAGGGTCCAGCGGGTCAGCCCGAGGGAGTCGCAGATCCCGGCCAGCAGGGTGCGCGGATCGGCGCTCCCCTGCCACAGTTGGTGCCGGATCAGCCCAATCACCCTGTCCCGGTAATGGAGGCGGGGACGCAGCAGGCTCATCTGACTGTCGAGCTCCCCCAACAGCAGTGGCTGCAGGGGGCCGTTGTACCCCTCGTAGGCCTGGTCGAGCAGGGCGGCGGGGAAGCGCAGCTGATAGCCATCGCCGAGTAGCAGCCGCCCTCCCAGCCAGGCGGCCAGCTCGCGCCACAACCTGGGGCGCACCGGGGTGGGCAGCACCAGCAGCCCTTGGCCCGGGTGGTAGAACTGGAGCAGGGCATAGAGATGGCAGAGGTTGGCCAGGCTGCTCAGGGCGACCACATCCGGGTGATCGGATTCCGAGTAATAGCTGAGCCGGGCCCAGCCATCCTCCTCTTGCAGGGCGATCCGGTCGCACTCGCCGATGAGCGGGCGAAAGGAGAGGAAGTAGTGCAGCGCCTGGCGCCAGCTGGCGGCGTTGCAGCACAGGCTCGCCAGTGGCAGGAAGTCCGCAAACAGGCCGGTGAGGGAGGGGGGTGACCAGCTGTGGCTCATGTCCGCATGGGGGGCGACCTGGGCCAGCAGCCGGAAGTGGCGCTGGGCATCGATCCGCCCCTGAGGCAGTTGCAGCTCCTCCCGGGCGATGCCGGCGGCGAGCAGCAGCTGGTTTGGATCCCGTCCCTGCTGCTGCCAGTGGGTGATGCAGTGCAGGGCTATCCGGTTTGAGACAGTTTTCACGGCGAAATCCTTGTCGACGAGGGTCCACCATCATCTGCCTGTCGGTAGAAATTGCCGTGAGCCAGGCACGGATAATTGTTTCATTTATGTAACCAAGGGTAACCCTGCAAGCCTTTTCACAGTTTTGAACACTGCTCCCAACCGGCAATTTCCTGCACCCGGCGGACAAGTTGGGGCGGTCGATTTTGCATAGAGTGGCCTGACCTACACACACAAGGAAGGCCACAATAATGAAAGTTCACCATCTCGCCATGACCCCTCTCGCCCTGACCATAGGCGCCCTGCTGCTGGCGGGTTGCAATGACAATGACTCCGCCCCCAAACCGACTCAGCCCAGCCTGGGTCACCGCACCGTCAGCCTGCTCGAGCAGGACGGCCTGCAGTTCAAGGATCTGGACGGCAGCGGTACCCTGACCCCCTATGAAGACTGGCGCCTTGGCGCCACCGAGCGGGCGCAGGATCTGGTAGGCAGGCTCTCCCTGGCCCAGAAGGCGGGCCTGATGATGCACGGTACCCTGGTGCTGGACGCAGACGGGCGGGTCAACCTCACCGCCATGGACAAGATGCTGCGCGAGGATGGCGTCAATACCTTCATCACCCGCATGGCGGGGGATCCGGCGGCCATCGCCGAGGACAACAACCGGTTGCAGGCGCTGCTGGAAGGGGTGGGGCTCGGCATTCCCATGACCGTCAGCACGGATCCCCGCAACCACTTCACCCATGATCCCAACGCCACCAGCATAGGTGCTGGCGCCTTCTCCCAATGGCCCGAGACCCTGGGGCTGGCCGCCATCGGCGACGCCGCCCTGGTGCAGCGCTTCGGCGACATCGCCCGCCAGGAGTACCGCGCCGTTGGCATCCACGAGGCGCTATCGCCCCAAGCGGATCTCGCGACCGAGCCGCGCTGGGGTCGCATCAACGGCACCTTCGGCGAGAACAACCAGCTCGCCAAGTCCCTGGTCAAGGCCTACATCGAGGGCTTCCAGCAGGGGAACAAGGGCATAGGCAAGGAGAGCGTCGTCACCGTCGTCAAGCACTTCGCCGGGGCCGGTCCCCAGAAGGACGGGCTGGATGCCCACAACCCCTGGGGCAAGGAGCAGGTCTATCCGGGGGGTCAGTTCGCCTATCATCTGGTGCCGTTCGAGGGCGCCTTCGAGGCCAAGGTGGGGGCCGTCATGCCTTACTACGCCCTGCCGGAGGGATTGACTTATGAGGGTCAGGCCATCGAGGAGGTGGGCTTTGGTTTCAACCGCCAGATCATCACCGATCTGCTGCGGGGCCACTTCAAGTTCGACGGCGTGGTGCTGAGCGACTGGGGCATCATCAATGACTGCAACGCCCGCTGCGAGGAGGGGCTGAGCCAGGCGCAGGTGGATGCCGGCGTCAGCCCCTGGACGGTGCCCTTTGGCATGTCATGGGGAGTGGAGAAGCTGACCAAGGCCGAACGTTACGCCAAGGCTATCGCGGCCGGGGTGGATCAGTTTGGCGGGGTGGAAGATCCGGGGCCCCTGCTGGCGGCGGTGCAGAGCGGCCTGGTGACGGAAGCGGCTATCTCGGCCTCGGCTAAGCGGATCCTCGAGCAGAAGTTCGAGCTGGGACTGTTTGAGAACCCCTATGTGGACACCCAGGCGGCGGTCGCCCTGGTGGGCAAGGCCGAGTTCCAGCAGGAGGCCCAGGCGGCCCAGGCGGCGTCCCACGTCTTGCTCAAGAATGAGGGCGCCTTGCTGCCACTCAAGGCCGAGGGCAAACGGGTCTATCTCCATAACGTCAATGCCGAGGTGGCGACGGCCAATGGCTATACGGTGGTGACGGATCTGGCCCAGGCCGATCTCGCCATCGCTAGGGTCAATGCCCCCGGCGAGCAGGATCCCCGCTTCCCGTTCGGCAGCATCCACTTCGGTCAGCTCGGCTTTGCCAGCAGCGATCAGCTGGTGCAGGAGACGGCCCACGAGGGGATCTACCATGGCGGCGACGACTTGGCGGCCATCCAGGCCATAGAGCAGGCGGGGGTGCCCCTGGTGCTGTCGGTCTATCTGGACAGACCGGCCATCCTGACCGAGGTGGCCCCGGCCGCCAAGGTGCTGCTTGCCAACTTCGGGGCCCTGGATCAGGCGCTGTTCGATGTCATCAGCGGCAAGGCCAAGGCCCGTGGCAAGCTGCCCTTCGAGCTGCCCTCCAACTGGCAGGCGGTGCTGAACCAGGCCTCGGACGTGGCGAGCGACTCGGTCAACCCCCTCTATGCCTATGGCGCCGGGTTGGCGTATTGAGTCTCCCAAGATCACGAGATGATGAACAAGGCGCCTGCGGGCGCCTTTTCTATGGGGACCATCGAGGATACCGGTTTGGCGCGAGAGGTAGGCTTGGGCATAATGGCGACCCACAGAGGAGATCCTATGAAATTTATCGGTGCCCACGTCAGTGCGGCCGGCGGGGTAGAGAACTGCATCGCTCGCGCCCAGGCCATCGGGGCCAACGCCTTCGCCCTGTTCACCAAGAACCAGCGCCAGTGGCAGGCGGCGCCCCTGTCGGACGCCAGCATCCGCGCCTTCAAGCTGGCCTGCGACAAGGCAGGCTTTCGCCCCGAGCAGATCCTGCCCCACGACAGCTACCTCATCAACCTGGGTCATCCCGACCCGGATGCCCTGGCCAAGTCCCGGGATGCGTTCCTGGACGAGATCAAGCGCTGCGAGCAGCTCGGTCTCTGCTACCTGAACTTCCACCCCGGCAGCCACCTCAAACAGATCCCGGAGGCCGCCAGCCTCAAGCTCGTGAGCGAGTCCATCAACTGGGCGCTGGAGCGCAGTGAAGGGGTCAGTGCCATCATAGAGAACACCGCCGGTCAGGGCACCAACCTCGGCTGGTCGTTCGAGCACCTGGCGACCCTCATCGAGGGGGTGGAGGACAAGGGCCGGGTCGGCATCTGCTTCGACACCTGCCACGCCTTCGCCGCCGGCTACGATCTGCGCACCCCCGAGAGCTGCGCCGCCGTGTTTGCCGAGTTCGATCGGATCGTGGGTTTCGAGTACCTCAAGGGGATGCATATCAACGGCGCCAAGTGCAGCTTCGGTAGCCGGGTCGATCGCCACCACAGCCTGCGCGAGGGCAACCTGGGGGAGGCGGTGTTCCACCACATCATGAACGACGCGCGCTTCGACGGCATCCCGCTGATCCTCGAGACCATAGACGAGTCCATCTGGGGCGACGAGATAAGCTGGCTGCGCAGCCTGGCCAAGGCATAAGAGTCAGGGCCATCAATAAAGTGGTATCAGGAGACAAGATGCAACCACAAAAGATGCCGGCAACCCTGCGCTGGGGGATCGCCGGAGCGGGGGCGATAGCGCGCCGTTTCTGCCAGGATGTGAACCTGCACGCCGGCGCGGGACGGGTGCTGGCGATCGCCGCCCGTGATCAGGGGCGGGCGCAGATCTTTGCCGACGAGCAAGGCCTGCCGCTGGCCTATGGCAGCTACCAGGCGCTGGCTCAGAGCTCGGAGGTGGACGCCGTCTACGTGGCGGTGATCCACCCCGAGCATGCCGAGCTGATCAAGCAGATGCTGCTCGCGGGCAAACACGTGCTGGTGGAAAAACCGGCGGTGACTAGGTTGGCGGATTGGGATGCGCTGGTGGCGCTCGCCCGCGAGCGCGGTCTGCTGCTGCAAGAAGCCATGAAGGTGATGTGCTTCCCCGCCATGCGCGAATTGCTGCAACGTTTGCCCGGGCTGCCCGCGCCGCACTCCCTGCGCGCCGCCTTCGGCTCGGCGCCGCCCCGGGAGGGCAAGCTGTTCGATCCGGCCCTGGACGGTGGCGCCGCCTGGGATGTGGGGGTCTATCCGCTCTGGCTCTACGCCGCCTTCTGTGAGCGGTTGGGGCTGGCAGCCGGGGAGCCCGGGGTCAGCCTGCAGCGGGCCCCCGGCGAGGTGGATCTGGTGGCTGACTTTGCCTTTGGCGGGCCGCTTTGTGCCGAGCTCGGCGCCTCCATCATCGAGGATCTCGACAAGGCCGCCTACCTGAGTGGCGGTGAGGGGAATGAGCGCTGGGAGCTGGTCATCGAGGGCAAGTGGTGGAATCCGCAAACGGTACGCTGGCTCGCGGGGGAACCCCTTGCCGCCTGGCCAGGCGACATAGTGCTGCCGGTGGAGGGGGGCGGCATGCAGCACGAGGCGGATCACTTCGCCCGCTGCGTTGCCGAAGGGCTGCTGGACTCCCCCTGGGTGCCCCAGGCCCTGACACGCCGGGTGCTGGGCTGGGTCGAAGCTGGGCTGGCGTCGGCGCACGATAGAGAGGCGTGATCACCTCGGTAGGTATCGGCTTGATCAACAGAGGGCGCTAAGGCGCCCTCTGTGTTATCCGGCAACTGCGCCAGGATGAGCGATGCGCTCAGGCGTCAGGCAGGCTCTGCTTGCGGCAGAAGGCCAGGAAATGGCGCAAGGCGGCGGAGTGGTACTTCTGCTTGTGCCAGACGAGGGAGAGCTGACGGGGGAAGCGGCGGTTGAGGGTGAGGGCGACCAGCCGACCGCTCGCGAGCCTGTCCGAGACCGCGAGGCGGGAAACGAAGGAGAGGCCGAGGCCGTGCTCCACCGCCAGCATCGCCGCCTCCAGGGTATTGAACTCGAGCCCCGCCCGCCAGCGCGGCAATTTGGGCTGGAGTTGCTGTTCGAACTGCTCGCGACTGCCGGATTGGGGCTCGCGCAGCACCCAGGTCTCGTCGGCCAGCTGGCTCAGGGGCAGCTCGAGCCGATCGGCCAGGGGGTGATGGGGCGGCGCTATGATCAGCATCTCGTCCTCGAGCCAGGGTTCGCTCAGCAGATCCGGGTGGTGGTTCTCCCCCTCGATCAGCGCCAGATCCAGCTCGAAGTGGGCGAGGGCGTGGCACAGCAGGTGGGTGTTGGCGATGGTCACCCGAGGCGGCAACCCGAGCTCATGAGCGCTGTCGGCCAGCAGGCTGGGCAACAGATAGTTGCCTATGGTCTGGCTGGCGCCGAGCCGCAGCTGGCCGCTCGGCTCGGCATCCGGGCTGAACAGCTGCTCTATCTCTTGCATCCGGGTCAGCAGCTCCTCGGCGGCCGGTTGCAGCAGGCGCCCCTCGTTGTTGAGCTGCAACCTGGGGTGCACTCGGTCGAACAGCGGGGTGGCGAGCTGGCGCTCCAGTTCCTGCAACGACTGGGAGACGGCCCCCTTGCTCAGGAAGAGTTCGTTGGCCGCACCGCCTAAATTACCGTGGCGGGCGATGGTGGCGAACACCTTGAGTTGCTGCAGGGTCAGCTTCATGTGTTTAGTTTTCCTTAACGCTTAATTCAATTCATTTAGATATCGTAAACGATAGTCCCCCCTTATCCTATGCCCATCGTCATCAAGAAGAGGGTATCAGACATGATCGCACGCACCCGCCGCTCCCTGGCCTCAGCCCCGACCCCCATGGCCGGGCTGGCTCTCGGGATCGCCAGCCTCGGCTGGTGTTGGGAAAACGCCGGTCAGTTCGATGGTCGTCTGCAACTGCTGGGCGCCGCCATCGCCGCCGCGCTGCTCCTGATCCTCACCGGCAAGTTCCTGTTGCACCCGCGCCTGCTGTGGCAGGATCTCGCTCATCCCGTGGTGGGCAGCGTGGTGCCCACCTATGCCATGGCCACCATGGTGGTCTCCAAGGCCGTCGGCATGCTGGTGCCGGCACTCGGCCAGGGGCTCTGGTTGTTCGCCGTGGTACTGCATCTGGTGTTCCTCGCCACCTTCATCTGGCACAGGGCGAAAGAGTTCGAGCTCCATCACATGGTGCCGAGCTGGTTCGTGCCGCCGGTCGGGATCATCGTGGCCGATGTAGCCTACCCGGGTGGCCCCTTCGCCGGGCTGGCCGAGGGTCTGCTCTGGTTCGGCATGATCTGCTACGGCCTGATGCTGCCGCTGATGCTCTATCGCCTCATCTTCAGCCACGAGGTGCCGGACGCGGCCAAGCCGACCATCGCCATCCTGGCGGCACCCGCCAGCCTGTCCCTCGCCGGCTACCTGACGGTGAGCGAGGAGCCCTCCTTGCTGCTGGTGGCCACCCTGCTCGGGATCGCCATCCTGATGACAGGCATCATCTACCTGGCCTTCATCAAGCTGCTGCGTCTGCCGTTCTCCCCGGGCTTTGCCGCCTTCACCTTCCCGCTGGTGATCGGCGCCACCGCCCTGTTCAAGGTCGGCCATCTGCTGGGGCAGTGGCCAGAGGCGGCTCACTATGCACAGCAGATCAATCTGCTGGCTCACCTCGAGCTCGGTGCGGCCACCCTGATCGTGGGCTATGTGGCGCTGCGTTACCTGATGTTCTTCCTGCCGCTGAGCCAGCGGGACGTGCTGAGCCAACCGCTGCATCGCTGACCCGCTTGCAAGCCCTGAACAAGACACCCCGCCTGGCGGGGTGTCTTGCATGAAAGCCCCGTAAACCGGGACCTGGCGGGAAAATATCCCCTCATGACAAGCGCTGACCGACGGTGCCCCTGTCAAGGTGAGAGTCGGCTCAAATACTCGCTCATTAAGGCGATATTAAGGTGGTTTTCACTGGTATTACCTGTCAGGATGGCCGTAATTGCCCACTGCCACCGTTCAATCGTATTCATGTCCTCTCAAGATCCCGTGTTTGACTCCTCTTTTCAGCCCCGTTTGTTGCACCCGCGCTACTGGTTGAGCTGGTTCGCTCTTGGCGCCCTCGGTGTGCTCGCCTTCGTGCCGCCGCGCTGGCGTGACAAGCTGGCCGATCTGCTGGCGCCCCTGGTGCTGAAGATCTCCAAGAAGCAGGTCTATATCGCCCGCACCAACCTCGCCATCTGTTTCAAGGAGCAGAGCGAGGCCGAGCGCGACGCCATCCTGATGACCTCCATCCGGGTCGGGCTCAAGAGTCTGCTCGGCTTTGGCGAGTTTACCTGGCGCAGCCCCGACTACCTGATGAAGCGTATTGCGGTCAGCGGGTGGGAACACATCGAAGCCGAGCAGGCCGCCGGCCGGCCGGTGATCCTGGTGGTGCCCCACAGCTGGCCCATCGATGCGGCCGGTTACTACTTCTCCCAGCAGGGGGTGCCCATGTGCACCATGATGAAGAGCGCCCGCAACCCCGTGTTCGACTGGCACATCAACCGTGAACGGGCCAAGAATGGCTGCCGCGTCTACGAGCGCAGTGCCGGCATCAAGCCGGTGATCAAGGCGGTCAAGTCGGGCTTGAGTTTCTTCTACCTGCCGGATCAGGATCATGGCCGCGAGGCGAGCATCTTTGCCCCCTTCTTCAATCATCCCAAGGCGACCCTGCCGGCCTTGCCCCGGCTGGTGAAGCTGACCCGCGCCAAGGCGGTGCCCGTGCTGGCCTGCTATGACGAGGCGGCGCACTGCTACCGGCTGGAGATAGAGGCGCCCTTCGCCGACTACCCGAGCGAGGATCTGCTGGCAGACACCTGCCGCATGAACGATTGCGTGCAGCAGCAACTGACGCGCCACCCGGGTCAGTACATGTGGTTCCTCAAGATCTTCGATACCCGCGAGGATCAGGAGGGGGAAGACGGCCTCTACGAAGAGGGGATCCGCCGCATCCGCAAGGGGCTCTCGCCCCATCCCTGAACCCCTGCTGAATCACTCAGTTGCAAATGGCCCCAAGTGGGCCATTCTTTATTTCTAACTAGTCTGATCAGTGACTTGGCGCGGCCCCTCGGGAGCCTCAGGGTAGAAAAAAATGTCAGGATCACTAAAATAACGGTTTGTTTTGACGATTCGATGGCGACCATGTCCGCACAAGATCCGGTGTTCGACACCTCATTTCATCCCGGTCTGCTCAACCCACGCTGGTGGGGTAGCTGGCTGGCCCTCGCACTGCTCTCCCTGCTGGCCTGGATCCCGGCCAGGTATCGCGACCGACTGGCCGATGGGTTGGCACCGCTGTTGTTGCGTTTCTCCAGGAAGCAGGCCTACATCGCCGAGACCAACCTCAAGATCTGCTTCCCCGCCCTGGATGCGGCCGGGCGCGAGGCTTTGCTGCTCAAGTCCATCCGCACCGGCCTCAAGACCTTCATGGGCTTTGGCGAGCTGACCTGGCGCAGCAAGGCGTTCCTCAAGGGGCGCATCAAGGTGCGCGGCTGGGAGCATATCGCCGCCGAGCTGGCGGCCGGGCGCCCGATGATCTTGGTGGTGCCCCACACCTGGGCGGTGGACACCATTGGCCGCTATCTGACCGATGAGGGGGTGCCCCTGTGCACCATGATGAAGAGCCCCAAGGATCCGGTGTTCGACTGGTACATCAACCGGGAACGCAGCAAGGGTGGGCGGGTGTACGAGCGCAGCGTGGGCATCAAGCCGGCCATCAAGGCCCTGCGCGGCGGTGACAGCTTCTTCTACCTGCCGGATCAGGATCATGGCCGGGAGGCGAGCATCTTCGTGCCCTTCTTCGGCCATCCCAAGGCGACCCTGCCGGCCCTGCCCAAGCTGGTGAAGCTGACCGGCGCCAGAGCCGTGCCCATCCTGGCCTGCTATGACGAGGATGAACACTGCTACCGGCTGGAGGTGGAGCCGCCCTTCGACCCTTATCCCACGGCGGATCTGGTGGCGGACGTCAATGCTATGAACCGCATGGTGGAGCGCCAACTCGGCCGCTTCCCGGAGCAGTACATGTGGTTTCTCAAGATCTTCGAGACCCAGGAACATCAGCAAGGGGAGGACGGCCTTTATGAGGAAGGGATAAGGCGCATCCGTCAGGGCTTGCCACCCGAGCCATGAACCGGCGGTCCGTCTGGCCCTGATGGCGACGGGCATGAGAAAGGTTCGTTTGTCCCCTGTTTTTGCGCCGTCCTGCCGAGTTGGGCAAGGGCTGGCAGGGGATCCTGGCGCGGCAGGGCGCAAAGAGTGTAAAACAGGCCGGTGGCGGACGCTCTCGTCCTACGCAAACAAGGTGCAAACAAGGTGCAAACAAGGTGCAAATAAGGTGCAAATAAGGTAAAAGGGCGGTCATGAAAATTCCAAATCGAATCCAACCTCTGGTTGATGACGGCCTGGTCGACGATGTCATCAGCCGGCTGATGAGCGGCAAAGAAGCCGACGTCTATGTGGTGCGCTGCGGCGACGAGATCCGCTGCGCCAAAGTCTATAAAGAGGCGGCCAAACGCAGCTTCAAACAGGCCGTGGTCTATCAGGAAGGGCGCAAGGTGCGCAACAGCCGCAGCGCCCGCGCCATGGAGAAAGGCTCCAAGTACGGCCGCAAGCAACACGAAGAGGTGTGGCAGAACACCGAGGTGGACGCCCTGTTCAAGCTGGCCGCCGCCGGTGTGCGGGTGCCGCAACCCTATGTCTGCCTCGATGGCGTGTTGTTGATGGAGCTTATCACCGACGAGGAGGGCAACGTGGCGCCGCGCCTCAACGACGTGGCGCTCAGCCCCGAGCAGGCCCTGGCCGATCACGCCAAGGTGATCCGTTACGTGGTGCGCATGCTCTGCGCCGGCCTCATCCACGGGGATCTCTCCGAGTTCAACGTGCTGGTGGACAACCAAGGCCCCGTCATCATCGACCTGCCCCAGGTGGTGGATGCCGCCGCCAACAATCAGGCCAAGGCGATGCTGGAGCGGGACGTCAACAACATGCGCAACTACTACGGCATGTATGCCCCCGAGCTGCTCAAGACTCGCTATGCCAAGGAGATGTGGGCGCTGTTCGAAGACGGCAAGCTCACCCCGGAATCCGAGCTGACCGGCCTGTTCGAGGAGAGCACCGAGGCCATCGACATCGATGCCGTGCTGCACGAGATCGAGAGCGCGGAAGAGGAGGCGATGGAGCGTCGGGCCCGCATGAAGGCCGAGCAGGAAGAAGAGTTCTGATGCGAACTTGAGGTGCTCCCTCTGCCTACACCCTCTGTGTTGGGGTGCCGGTCTTTAGCAAGCTGGTTGTGGAAGGGTACCGCAATAATGATGAGGGGCAATGTGCCCCTCTTCGTTTAAACGGCGGACCCAGCCGGGAGCCTGAGCCCACTGAACAAGTCGGGTCAGCAAGCCAGCCGATTGGCGCGGCGCGCAACCACAAACACCAGCGTACACAAGACGATCGGCACCAGAAAATCCAGAACACTCCCCAGTTCCCAGACTCTGGGATCGAATCCGCCCCACCAGGGCATGTTGGCCCTCCGCCCCTGGCCGAACAGCGCTATCCACCTGTATTCCGCCTGTGTCTGCTCCCGTGCCACAAACCATATGCACCCAATGAGGCCGCCATATCCCCAATGCCCCAAACGATATCCGATCAGAGCCTGTATCGAGACCGCTGCGCTGGCGTGATAGAAGGGAGATAAATCCATAAACAATCCTTGGTACTCACCGAGAGAGCCCGCCACCTGCTTTGTGTAAACGGCCTGTGCCAATGCGGGTAAGCGGGTCTGCGGGCAGCTTTTTGTAGATATATGCCGTTACGACATGCCTGCCTCGCCGGGATCAGAGCCCGGCCAGGGGCGGGGCGATGAGACGGGGGCCGGGGTACCCCGTCACCTCACCGAATCGCGGATGACCGCTCTCCCAATCCAGGGCGGCGGTACGAATGGCCTCCCTGTCAAAGCTCACGAAGTTCCACCAGATCTGCAGCGGCTGTGACAAGGGCTCACCACCGATCAGCAGCACGCGGGCGCCTGCGGCCAGCTCGACCTCCAGGCTCTGCTCTCCCGGCGGCAGATAGAGGAGCTGCTCGGGGGCCAGAGGCTCCCCGGCGATGCTCACTTGACCCTGCAGGGCGAAGAGCCCGTGCTCGAAGGCCGGGTCGAGGGACAGCCGTACCCGCTGCGCCTTACCGGCGTGCAGATCCAGCCCCAGGATGGGGGAGAAGCGCAGGGTCGGCGCGCTGCGGCCCTGATAGTCACCGATCAGCAGCGTGAAGGTGGCCTCCGCCTCCTGCCAGCGGGGCAGTGCGGGATAGTGATCGAAGCGGGGTTGGGTCTCCTGCTCGCCCTCTGGCAGCGCTATCCAGAGCTGGGCGGCGTGCAAGTCGGGGTGGCCTGCCAGCGACTCCTCGGTGTGGGCTATGCCGCGCCCGGCGGTCATCAGATTGACCTGGCCGGGGCGGATCACCTGCTCATGTCCCAGGCTGTCGCGGTGCAATATCTCCCCTGCCAGCATCCAGGTGAAGGTCTGCAGGCCGATGTGGGGATGAGGCCCCACGTCCAGGCCTGCCGCGCCGGGCGCAAAGCGGGTCGGCCCTATGTGATCGAGAAAACACCAGGGGCCTATGGTGCGCCGCTCCTTGACCGGAATGGCGCGGGCCACAGGGATGCCGCCCACGTCGGTGAGGCGGGAGGCAATGCGTTGCCACTGTTGTTCCATCTTGTGCTCCTTGCTGGGCGGTGATCCTGCTGCATCAGGATAGTGTATCCCTCGCGCTTGCCGAGAGGGATGGGTCAGGGCTAGCGGCGGCGGCCTCCGCCTCCGAAGCTGCGCATGGGGGTGAAACTCGGCCTTATCGTCGGTCTGACGGTGGGTGTGCGCACCGGGGTGACCATGGAGCGGGGGAGGTGCGGTCTGGCATCCACCCTGGGCTGGGTCCCGGGGGTCAAGATGCCGTTATTTGTCTTGGGCAGAGTAGAGGGGGTCAGTGCGCCGGTATTGTTGCTGGGCAGGGTGGAGGGTACCAGCAGACCGCCGTCGACCCTGGGCTGTGCCCCGGGTGTCAGCAAGCCGTTATCGACCCTTGGCTGTGCTCCGGGTGCCAGCAGGCCGTTATCGATCTTGGGCTGTGCTCCGGGTGTCAGCAAGCCGTTGTCGACCTTGGGCCGCGGCGTTGGCGCCAGCATGCCGTTATCGGCCCTGGGGAGAGTGCCGCCCTTGTAGTCCAGTGGTGAGCGCGGGCCCTTGTCCGGGTTGCTGACGCTGGGTCTGTTTTGCCGGTTGTCACGCAGCGCCTGTTGCTGCTCCGGCGTCATGGCATTCCAGCGGCCCGCCAGCTCGCCCCGCAGGGCGGCCACATCAGGCTGGCCATTGTTCTCCTGCCAATCCTGATACTTGTCCTTGATCTCCTGTTGGCGCTCAGGATCGAGCCCGCTCCACCACTTCTTGATCAGCTCGTCGAAATCCCCCTCGTTATCACAGCACCAGGGGTAGTAGTCATCCCAATAGCCGTAATAGTCGTCATACCACCAGTAAGAGGCGCCATAGTGACTGCCGTAATAGCCACCAGAGCCGACCCCCACGCTGCCGCCTGAGGAGGAGGAGGTGTTGCTGCAGCCTGCGAGGCCGAGGGCCAGCAGGGGGACAAAGAGGGCGATACGCATGGGGACTCCGCAACCTTGAAATGACGCAATGAACTGATGATAAAGTAAATATGCACTAATCCCGGCCCCGATGGCAGGCCTTTGCCGGATAAAACGGCCGCTTCCCACCTCCGCCACCTCGCGATAATTGCGGCCTGGCACTGTATGAACGTACAATAGTGCCATTCCAGAACCAATCCCTAGCCTGCATGACTGCGACTCAGACCCTATCCCCCCTCAGCCCACCCGTAGATGGCTTCATCCTGACCCGCCATGGGCGGGATGTGCGCGGTCGCACCGAAATCGTGATGTGGCTCTGGAGCGAACAGGGGCCGGTGCGGCTGGTAGTGCCGGGGCAGGAGCCGGTGTTCTTCCTGCCACAGAGCCACATGGAGGAGGCGGCCGAGCTGTTCAAGGGGGCCGGGGTGAGCGGGCGGTTTCGGCGCCTGCCCATGCACACCTTCGATGGGCGCGCCGTGGTGGGCTGTTATTTCGCCACCCTGAGCGCCTTTCACCGCGCCATCGAGCTGCTGTTGATCCGCGGCCTCGAGCACTTCGAGGCGGACATCCGGCTGCCGGAGCGCTACCTGATGGAGCGTTTCATCACCGCCGGGGTGCGCTTTGGCGGCAAGGCGTCCCACAAGGGCGGCAAACAGGGCCATTGGGAGGTGAACGAGGCGCGCTGTGCCCCCCAGGCGGTGACGCCGAGCCTCTCCTGGGTGTCGCTGGACGTGGAGTGCGCCATGGACGGGGCCCTGTTCTCGGTGGGGCTCTACAGCGAGCCGGATGCGCGGGTCATCATGATAGGTGCCCCCGAAGCGGGCGCCGAGGCGTGGGAGACGACCATCGAATGGGTGGCGGACGAGAGCGCCCTGCTCGGTGCGCTGGAGGCCTGGTTTGGCCGCCACGATCCCGATCTCGTGATCGGCTGGAACGTGGTCAACTTCGATTTTCGCCTGCTGCTGCGCCGGGCCGAGCTCAACAAGCGGCGGCTGCGGTTGGGACGGGGGCGCGAGCTCTGCTTCTGGCGCTCGTCTCGCAACGATCCCCAGACCGGCAACGTCATCATCCCGGGGCGCATGGTGCTGGACGGCATCGATACCCTCAAGAGTGCCACCTGGCAGTTTGCCAGCTACAGCCTGGATTCGGTGGCGAGCGAGCTGCTCGGCCGCGGCAAGGATATCGAGGACGTGGCGAACCGGGGGGAGAAGATCACCGAGCTGTTCCACTCCGACAAGGAGGCGCTGGCCCGCTACAACCTGGAGGACTGCAAGCTGGTGTGGGAGATCTTCGATCATTGCCACCTCATCGCCTTTGCCATCGAGCGTGCCTCCCTCACCGGCCTGGAGCTGGACCGGATCGGTGGCTCGGTGGCGGCCTTCACCAACCTCTATCTGCCACGGCTGCATCGCGGCGGCTATGTGGCCCCCAATCTGCCCGCCGATGGCGGCCTGGCGAGCCCGGGCGGCTATGTCATGGACTCCAAACCTGGGCTTTATCATCACGTGCTGGTGCTGGATTTCAAGAGCCTGTACCCCAGCATCATCCGCACCTTCTGCATCGACCCCATGGGGCTGGTGGAAGGCTTGCAACAGCCCAATACGGCTATTCCTGGCTTTCGCGGTGCCATGTTCTCCCGTACCAGGCACTTTTTGCCTGATCTCATCGCCACCCTGTGGGCGGCGCGAGACAGGGCCAAGGCGGCCAGCAACAAGGCGCTCTCCCAGGCCATCAAGATCATCATGAACTCCTTCTACGGGGTGCTGGGCTCCGGCGGCTGCCGCTTCTACGATCCGCGCCTTGCCTCCTCCATCACATTGCGCGGTCACGGCATCATGCAGCAGACCCGGGAGTGGATCGAAGGGCAGGGCTATCAGGTGATCTACGGCGACACCGACTCCACCTTCGTCCACCTCAACCGGGCGGTCAGCCCGCAAGAGGCGGACGAGATCGGCCGCAAGCTGGCTGCCATGATCAACGAGAACTGGATAAACCTGATCAGGCGCGAGTTCGACCTGCCCTGTTACCTCGAGATCGAATACGAGACCCACTACCGCCGCTTCCTGATGCCCACCATCCGCGGCCTCGAGAAAGGCAGCAAGAAGCGCTACGCCGGTCTGGTGGGAGAGGGCGAGGGGGAGCACCTGGTATTCAAGGGGCTGGAGACGGTGCGCACCGACTGGACAACCCTCGCCAAGCAGTTCCAGACCCGGCTCTATGAACTGGTGTTTCACGACGCCGATCCCAGCGGCTATGTGCGCACCATGGTGGATGAGACCCGGGCCGGTCAGCACGACGAACTGCTGGTCTACCGCAAGCGGCTGCGGCAAAAGCTTGAGGAGTATCAGAAGAATGTGCCGCCCCACGTGCGGGCCGCGCGTCTGGCGGACGAGGAGAACCTGCGCCGGGGCCGGCCCCAGCGCTACCAGCACAGGGGCACCATCGCCTACCTGATGACGGTAGTGGGGCCCGAGCCGCTCGAATACAGGCGCAGCGCCATCGACTACGAGCACTACATCGACAAGCAGCTGCGGCCCATCGCCGACGCCATCCTGCCCTTCATCGGTGAGTCGTTCGACCGGATCTGCGGCCAGCAGCTGGATCTCTTCTAGTCCGAAGGCGTGCAAGGCGTGGAGGGAAAAGAAGCGGGAGGGCGAGCTCAGACGGGGGCAGGCCTGGCCTCTGCTCCCGATTGGCAAGGTGCTGAAATGTAAAAAGCCCGCTCAATGAGCGGGCTTCTTTAATCTGGTGCGTCCTAGTGGATTCGAACCACCGACCCCCACCATGTCAAGGTGATGCTCTAACCAGCTGAGCTAAGGACGCAGGGTGCGCAAGGCGACTTTGTGTTTGCAGGGGAGTGGTGGGTTTAATTGGATTCGAACCAACGACCCCTACCATGTCAAGGTAGTGCTCTAACCAACTGAGCTATAAACCCACATCTGCAATCTATTCAAACTGTTATGGTGCGTCCTAGTGGATTCGAACCACCGACCCCCACCATGTCAAGGTGATGCTCTAACCAGCTGAGCTAAGGACGCATAACAGTGTTTTTCGTGATGGTGCGTCCTAGTGGATTCGAACCACCGACCCCCACCATGTCAAGGTGGTGCTCTAACCAGCTGAGCTAAGGACGCATCACGAAAAGTGGTGGGTTTAATTGGATTCGAACCAACGACCCCTACCATGTCAAGGTAGTGCTCTAACCAACTGAGCTATAAACCCACTTTTCATCACGCAAGCGAACACGACGTCGCTGGCGTGGTCGGCATACTACCCATGCCCCCCAAGGCTGTCAACAAGGGACATGCACAAAGGAGATTGTTTGCCCAGTTCTTGCGCAGCCTGTTGATTTTGCAGGCGAGCCGCCCTCATGAGCGGCTCGGCAAGCGCCCTTTTATTGGGCCCGGGAGAGGCTGGTGCAGGCCTCCGGACTCGAGAAGCGGCCATAGATGAGGCGCAGTCGGGCGCCCAGCATCAGGGCGGCGCCGGTCAGGCCGACGATGAAGCCCACCCAGAAGCCCTGCGGGCCCATGCGTGGCACCAGCCAGTCGGTCAGCCCCAGGATCATGCCGGTGGGCAGCCCCAGCCCCCAATAAGCGACGATGGTGACGTAGAAGATCGCCTTGGTGTCCTTGTAGCCACGCAGTGCCGCGGCCGCGACCACCTGTACCGAATCGGAGATCTGGTAGATGGCGGCGAAGAACAGCAAGGTGGCCGCCAGCGTGATCACCTGCATGTCCTCGGTGTAGATCCCCGCAATATGCTCGCGCAGCAGCACGGTGAGGGCGGCGGTGCCGGCGGCGACCGCCATGCCCAGCATCAGGCCGGTGCGGGCGGCGACGCGGGCGCTCGCCGGTTGACCTTCCCCTATGCTGTGGCCGACCCGGATGGTGACGCCCACGCCGATGGAGAGGGGTAGCATAAACACCAGGCTGGAGAAGTTCAGCGCTATCTGGTGGCTCGCCACCGTCTCCGCGCCAAAGGGGGCCAGCATCAGCGCCACCACGGTAAACAGGGTCACCTCGCAGAAGATGGCCATGGCGATGGGGAAGCCGAGCCGGAACAGGCGTGAAATCCGGCTGAAGTCGGGACGAGCGAGCTGGGCGAACAGGTTGATGGCCTTGAAGTGAGGGGAGAGCTTCACGTAGACGATCATCGCCAGCAGCATGGCCCAGAGCACCAGGGCGGTGGCCACGCCGCAGCCGACCCCGCCGAGCTTGGGCATGCCGAAGTGACCGTGGATGAAGACGTAGTTCGCGGGAATATTGACCGCCAGACCCACGAAGCCGATCACCATGGTGGGCATGGTGTGGGAGAGTCCCTCACTGAAGTTGCGCAGCACCTGGAACAGCACGAAGGCGGGCAGACCCCACATGATGGCGTGCAGGAAGCCGGTGGTCTTGGCGGCCATGACCGGATCCACGTCCATCAGATGCAGCGCCAGCGGGCTGAAATAGAGCGCCAGCATGGCGAAGGGGATCACGATCAGCGCCAGCCAGAAGCCCTGGTGCACGGCGGGGCGCACCTCGTCCCGCTTGCGGGCCCCGTTGAGCTGGGAGACGATGGGGGTGAGCGCCATGATGATGCCCTGGGTCAGCAAGATGATCGGCAGCCAGAAGCTGGAGGCCACCGACACCGCCGCGAGATCCACGGCACTGACCTGGCCCGCCATCACGGTATCGACGAAGCTCATGGCGACCTGGGCGACCTGGGCCACCAGAATGGGGCTGGCTAGGCGAACGAGTTGCTTCGCCTCGGACCAATAACGTTGCACTGACACCTCCGAATGGATCAGATAAAAGAGAAAGAACGGATGATTGAGAGGGGCTTTTGTCTCCTCGTCCCGGAGGAGACAAAATGCGGGGGTGTCATTCTAGCCTGAAAAATGGCCAATACGAAAGGTGTGGTGGCGCATTTTGGCGCGGGATCAGGCGTCTTCGTGATCGCTGATCAGCAGATTGGCGGCGGCATAGGCGGCCTGCTCGCGCAGCTCGCTTGGCACTCGCTCGTCGCTGGCCACGGCGTTGAGCGCCCTGATGGTGGCGGCAATCGCCTGCGGCACATAGCCCTGCTCCCCTGAGCCAATCTGGCTATAAGCGATACGAATGGCCTCACAACACTGATATACCTGCATTATTTCATCCTCAGTCGGCAAAGTGCACTGGTCGCCACTATAGCGATCGGGCCCGCGCTTGTCAGCCGGCGTGCTTGTCTTGGCCGGAGCCGGAGGTTAACCTGCCGGGGATTTTTGACACAGCAGGAGACGAGACATGTTCACCGGCATAGTACAGGGGACCGCCGAACTGGTGGCCTTCACCGAGCGCCCCCACTTTCGCACCCATGTGATCCGCATGCCCGATCCGGCCTGGGGTGAGGGGCTGGCGATCGGCGCCTCCGTGGCTCACAACGGCTGCTGCCTGACGGTTACCCGGATTGAGGGGGAGCTGGTCAGCTTCGATCTGATGCAGGAGACCCTGCGCCTCACCAACCTCGGCCAGCTGAAGGTGGGTGACAAGGTGAACCTGGAGCGGGCGGCCCGCTTTGGCGACGAGATAGGCGGTCACGCCATGTCAGGCCACATCATGGGCATGGCGGAAGTCAGCGTCGTCATCGACACCCCCGACAACCGTCAGGTCTGGTATCGCCTCGCCCCCGCGCTCATGAAGTACGTGCTGACCAAGGGCTATATCGGCATCGACGGCATCAGCCTGACCGTCGGCGAGGTGCGCGGCAACGAGTTCTGCGTCAACCTCATCCCCGAGACCCTGGCCCGCACCAACCTCGGCTGGGTCAAGGCCGGCTGGAGGACCAACATCGAGATCGATCCCCAGACCCAGGCCATTGTCGACACCGTAGAGCGGGTGCTGGCGGCGCGGGCTTAAGCCGACATCTCTTTATCGATGACAAGAGGCCAGCAGATTGCTGGCCTTTTTTGCATTCTACAGTCTGTTCATCTCGTTAAATTAAAGATAGGCAGTTCAAAAAACTGCCTGGCGCGGGACAACAAGGGTGCCCGGCGCCGTTAGAACAGCTGCTCGTCATCCGCATCCACAAACAGCTGCAGGCAGTCGCGTACCTCGTCCCGGTGCAGCCGCAGGTGGATGGGGTTGCAACAGGCCATGCAGTCCTCGTAGAACTCCTGATCCCCCTGGCTCGCATCGAGCTCGATCCGGGTGTGGTGGCCGCAGTGGGGGCAGACGATGCGCTTGCTGGTGTACTCGATCATGGTGACCTCCTGGGGCCGACTGGCCGCCTCTTTCCCCTGATTCTAGTCGGCAAGGGGCGCGGCAACCGCGAGCGAGCGCACGTTTAGGGCAGGGGCTGCGATGGGGGGGGCTGGGGTCTATCCCCCCGTTGTACAGACGAGCCCGGCTCTGGTTGCGTCGAATCCCTGCGCCAGCAGGGTGCCGCAATCCCGGCTCATTGAGTGACGAGGAAAATAAACAGCCCCGCATGGGCGGGGCTGATAACCGGGATCTGCATTTTCAGGCGGCTCAGGCTATCCAGCTGTCCAGCATGGACGCCATCCAGCTCGGCCAGGGAACTGAGCTGATACCCGGCGATGGCGAGACGGGGGCAGGGCGCATGGGAACGGTCAGCGCCTTGTTCTCCCGGCGACTCAGGTTATCCAGCGATCCAGCATGGTATCGTCCAGCTCGGCCAGCGATCGCAGCT
>NZ_JRGL01000013.1 GCF_000764655.1 Aeromonas aquatica | reverse complement strand
TTCTTGCGAATACTGCTGGTATATCTGGGACCGAGGCGGGCGGGTAAATCTGCCTCCTGGTTTGTCGCACCTGATAGCAGAGGGGCACAAGCTCAAGCTGAAAGCGGCGTGACCGGTCACAAGAAAGTCAAAAGAAAGGCTCCAGAAATGGGGCCTTTCGTCATTTAACGAATTAACGAAATGGTGATGCATGGGGGAAGTAACGGCCCTGGTCGATGCCTACCGGTGGAACATATCCAAGATGGCGGACGCCTTTGGCTTGCACCGCGACACGATACGACGACGCCTGATTGATGCTGGCGTGAAGCCGTGCGGCAAGAAGGGAAACGCTCCTATTTATCACCTCGCTGACGCCTCCCCCGCCATCTTCGCCAGTCAGTCCGTCCAGGTTTCAGAAGTGGTCAAGCCGGAAAGGCTGGGCCCAAAGGATCGAAAGGAATGGTTCCAATCCGAAAACGAGCGCCTGAAGTTCGAGAAGGAAGTGAGGCGGGTTATCCCCGAGGAGGAGCACAGGGAGGGGCTGGCCGAAACCCTCAAGGTGGTTTGCTCCTTCTTCGACTCCCTACCGGACAAGATGGAACGGACCCGCATGTTTACCCCTGAGCAGCTGGAGCAGCTGGAGGCCGTTAGCGACTCGATGCGCAACCAACTTTATTTTGAGCTGAAGGAGCTTGCCGACTGATGTACGCCAAAGCCTCAAGGGTGCGCCGAGATGTGATTGAGCTTGTTAGGGCTCCATCCCGCACCCCCTTGTCTGAGTCAGCAAAAGAGCTCCTTTATGTGGAGCAGTCCGGGGCCATGGTGCCCTGGGATGCCGCCCTGACCCCCTACATGATCGAGCCCATGGACACCCTGAAAAGTCGCCGCTATGACTCGGTGATATTCGTAGGGCCAGCCCGAACGGCAAAAACGGTCTCCCTGGTGGATGGCTGGGTGATGGATACGGTTGCCAGGGACCGGGCCGACATGCTGATCGTCCAGATCTCCGAGGACAAGGCCCGCGAGTACAGCAAAAAGCGATTACAGCGCTGCTTTGCCGCAAGCCCCCAGGTGCGGGCCGCCCTTTCGCCATATGGCCACGATAACAACGTACACGACATAAAGACCAGGGCGGGAAACTTCCTCAAGGTGGGGTGGCCTTCAAAGACCGTGTTTGCCTCCTCCGACTGGCGCCGGGTGGCCTTGACCGATTATGACCGGATGCCCCCAGACATTGGCGGCGAGGGGTCGGGGTTTATCCTTGCCGGCAAGCGAACCCAGACTTTCATGAGCTCCGGGATGGTGCTTGCCGAGAGCTCCCCAGGTTTTGAGATCACGGATCCCGGCTATCGACCGGCAACCAGACATGAGGCACCGCCAACCCTTGGCATCCTGAGCCTCTACAACCTGGGGGATCGGCGCCTGTTCATGTGGCAGTGCCCGGACTGCCGCGAGTGGTTCGAGCCTGGGTTTGAACTTCTTCAGTATGACAAGGAGGAAACGGACCCGGCCAGGGCATCCAAGCATGTTGTGATCGCCTGCCCACATTGTGGATCGGTATATGAGGAGGGCCAGCGAGTGAACGGCAAGCCGTTCAAGCTCCAGGCCAACGCTGGGGGCTTATGGCTGCCCGAGGGTTGCACCCTGGACCGGGCCGGCAGGATGCACGGGGAGCCCAGGCTGACCCGCACGGCCAGTTTTTGGCAGAAGGGGCCAACCGCCGCTTTTCAGACCTGGAATCAGCTTGTTTATAAATACGTTGCCGCCCTGAAGGTGTACGACTCAACCGGTGATTTCAAGGACCTGAAGGCAACGATCAACGTTGACCAGGGCAATGCATTCACCCCACCCCGAGCCACGGAAAGGAGCGCTGAAGGCTGGGCCTCCCGCCGTGCGGATCTGGGGGTCAAGGTGGTTCCGTCTTGGGTGCGTTTCCTGATCGCCACCATAGATGTGCAGGCCGGAAAAGAGCGCCGTTTTGAGGTGCAAGTGCAAGGTTTTGGCCCTGGTCTTGAGTCAGTGATTATTGATCGCTTCAAGATCGAGAAAAGCCGGCGCCAAGACCCAGAGAACCCCGAGAAATTCGTGAGGGTGAAACCCGGCGTTTACGACGAGGATTGGGATCTGATCACCGAGAAGGTGGTGAAAAAGGCATACCAAATTGATGATGGCTCGGGCCGCCTGATGCCCATCTTGCGCACGGTATGCGATAGCGCGGGCGAGGACGGCGTGACAGACAAAGCCTATGCGTATTTCCGCCGCCTTAAGCAAGAAGGCTTACACCGCCGATTTCGGCTTGTGAAGGGCTCCGGCAGGAAGGGCGCCCCAGTGATAGAGGAGCGTTTCCCAGATAACACAGGCCGCAGTGATCGCAAGGCCAAGGTCTGGGGCGATGTGCCGGTGATGTTCCTCAACTCCGACCGCCTGAAGGATATTGCCAGCGCCTCCTTGTTGAGGGATGAACCCGGCCCCCGCTATATCCATTTCCCGGATTGGTTGCCAGAGCGCTTTTTTGACGAGCTCAACGCCGAGGAGCGAGACGCGGCGGGGCACTGGGAAAAGGTGGCTGCGCGTAATGAATCTTTCGACCTGTTACACTATGCGTGGAGCGCCATCTATTGGCTGAAGGCCGACAAGATCACCGACTGGGACAATCCGCCGCTGTGGGCTGAAGCCATAGACAGCAACCCGGAAATTCTGGACGGATCCGCAGATTGTGAGGTGTTGGCCAAGCCAGCCAGACGGCGCAGACGGTCTAGTTAAAGGGGGGAGTTAGTGGCATTCACGCAAGAAGATATACAGAACCTAAACGAGGCCATTGCAACCGGCGAGCTGTCGGTTGTTGTCGATGGCCGCGAGATCACCTATCGCTCCATCAAGGAGCTGATGGAGGCAAAGCGCCATATTATCCATTGCCTTAGAAAGGGCTCCTCGCCGTTCGCCGGTTATCGTGTCCAGCTGGACAGGGGGATCCGATGACGCGGCAAAGCGTGATCCTGGGTCTTGATGGCAAATCCCTTGCCGTTGGTGGGCAGCCCTACGAGGGCGCCACGAGGACCCCGAGGGGGCATGGGTGGCAGGCCCCAGCCATAGGACCAAATCGCGCCCTAGCGGCTGCCGGCCCGGTTCTGCGCAATCGCTCACGGCAGGCGCACAGGAACAGCCCCTATTTGCGCTCCGCCATCGAGAAGGGTGTTACCGCTGAGGTGGGGAAAGGGGTTGTCCTGATCTCCACCTGCAAGGACCCGGACGTAAAAGAGGCACTAGATGCCCTGTGGAAGCAGCACCAACACTGCTTAGATCCCTGGGGGGATATGACTTTCGGCGCCATCCTTCAGCAACTGTCGAGGGCCCGTAAGACTGGCGGCGAGGTGTTCATTCGTCGCATTCCGACCACCATCAAGGCCGGCCCCCGCGTCCCGTTCGAGTTGGAGATCCTGGAGGCTGAGTTTTGCCCGATGGAGCTCAATAAGCGCCTGGCAGGGAACCGCCGTATCGTTCAAGGGGTGGAGCTCCTGGGCCGGAAAAAGGTTGCCTTTTGGTTCCACAAGCAACACCCAACCGATTTGGATTGGGGCACGGTGACGATCAACGATCTGGTGAGGGTTCCGGCCCGCGACGTTATCCACCATTACCAAGCTACGCGCCCCGGTCAGATCAGGGGTGAGCCAGGGACAAGCGCGGCCCTGTTGAAGGATCGGGAGTTTACCGAGTACAGCGACGCCGAATTGGTGAGGAAGAAAACCCGCAGCGCCTTTACTGGTTTCCTGTACCGGGAGAACTTCGCAGAGGACGATATGGAGTTCGACCCCCAAACGGGGAAGCCTCTTTATGAAGACGTTGCCGCGCCAGAGCAAAGCCAAGAGGTGGCCGTTGGGACCATCTTACGCGGGATGGCGGGTGAAAAACTCCAGCTGTTCGAGGGGGACAGTACCGGCGCCGGCTATGCGGATTTCATCAAGTCCCAAATGCAGCAACTGGCCGCCGCCCTGGATATACCCTATCCGGTTTTGACTGGGGATTGGTCGGGCCTGAGTGACCGCACGATCCGGGCAATCTTGAACGAGTACCGCCGAGGGGTGGCCAGCGATCAGCTCAACCTGTTGGGCTTCCAGGTGTGCCTTGGTGTGTGGCGCTGGTTCGTCGATTCGTGTGTATTGATGGGTCATATCTCTGCCCCGGATTTTGCCGACAACCCTTGGGCTTACTACGCCCTCGACATTCGCCCGGATGCATGGCGCCACCTGCACCCAGAGCAGGACATTAGATCCCGCGACATGGCGATCAAGAGCCTATACAGCAACCCAGAGCGCGAGGCGGCGGATTGCGGCGCGGACCTTGATGAGAACATGGCGGCTACCGCGAGGACCATCAAGAAATGGCGTAACATCTGCGCCGAGAATGATTTGAACCCTGACAATCTGCCAATGTTCGGGGGTTCTACCGGCGACAAGGAGACCGAAGAATGAAACAAGGGCTCGCCCTGCGATACCTGACAACCAAAGCCTGGGCCCTCGACGGCGCCCACCTTCAGGCCATGGGGGAGATTTCAGCCCGTGACCTGGATAACCTGGACATGTCAGCTCTTGGCTTTCCTGCGCCTTCAGCCCTGGCGACTCGCCCAGGGCAGAAGGCCCAAGCGGGGTATGAGGTGCGGGACGGTGTGGCCGTCATTTCCGCCATTGGGGTTATCTCTCGATACGCCGGGATGTTCGAGGCCATTTGCGGGGGAACATCGACCCAGACACTGGCTTGTCAGATTCAAGCCGCGCTCGATGATTACACCATTCGTGGAATCGTCTTGGTTGTAGATAGTCCGGGCGGCGAGGCCAACGGGATCCACGAGCTGGCCGAGCTGATTTACTCCGCAAGGGGCAAAAAGAAAATTGTTGGCTATACGGGCGGAATGGCCGCCTCGGCTGGTTACTGGGTCCTGTCAGCCTGCGAGGAGGTGGTGATCGATGCCACGGCCACGGCTGGGTCAATCGGGACGGTTCAGACAATGCGGATCCGCAAGGCATCCAAAGATGAGCCATTCGAGACGATTGAAATGGTGTCCAGCCAGTCCCCGCTGAAGCGAATGGACCCCAAGGGCAAGGAGGGCCGGGAGGCCTACCAGGAAAGCCTTGATCAACTCGCCGAGGTGTTCGTGACCAGGGTTGCCGCCTATCGAGGCGTGACCCGTGACGCGGTTGTAAATGACTTTGGCCAGGGCTGGGTTTTGATGGGTGAGCATGCAGTAAAGGCGGGCATGGCAGACAAACTTGGCTCCCTGGAGTCTGTGATTAACGATTTAAAGAAAGGACGAAATAAAGCAATGAGTAACACCCCAGCCGCCAGCGCTGCCACCATTGAACAAGCCATTTCCCTGTCTGCCGGCATGACCGTTTCTGATGCCGTGGCGTCCCTGGCTGAAGTCGCTCCCGAGGTGGTCGCCGCCCTGGTGGCCGAGAATGTGGAGATCGGCGCGGCCCTGCCGGATCAGGCGACCATGGCCACCGCTGATGTGGTGTCCTTTATCACTGAGGCTCGCCCGGATGTGATGGACGCGATCAAGGCATCCATGGCGCCCCCGGTGCCGGCAATGGCCATTGCGCACGCCGCCGATATTGTCCAAAAGGCCGCCGCCGCTGGGATCCCGGCCCTTGCGGCGGACCTGCTGAAGGAAGGGAAAACCCTTGCCGCCGCCGAATCAGCTATCGCGTTCGCTTCCACGCTCCGTGTTAAACTCGCCGCCGTTGGGATGGATGGCGCCATCGGTGCCTTGATGGCTGTTGCTGACAAGCCCGCCGATCTGGTTGCCGTGGCAATCCAGGAGGCCCAGGCCCAGGCGTCCGGTGAGGCTCATATCAACAGCGAGCAGCAGAGCAAAAATTCGGCCAACTGCGACCACCTGGACCCGTCCACTATCTACGCCAACCGATAACCAGTAACCCAGGCCCTGCCCCGTTCGGCGGGGCCATTTCCAGGAGTGACAAATGAGCGTACAGGCCGCAATGGAGTCTGAAAAATTCGGTATCAAAAACCTGACCGCATCGATCAACAAAACCAAGGTCCCCAAGTGTCGGCTGGCTGAGCTGGGTGTGTTTTCAGAGAAAGGCGTCACCACTACCCATGTGGACGTTGAGCACAAGGCGGGCAAGCTCCAGATCGTGACCGACAAAGAGCGGGGCGAGGAGGGCGACAAGGCCGAGCGCGGCGACCGCGATGTAATTACCGTGCGCGCCGTTCACCTGCCGCTCGTTGGTGAGATCGTGGCTGATGATCTGCAGGGCGTCCGAGCGTTCGGCCAGGAGTACGCCAACGACGACGGCGGCGAGCGTTTCCAGGAGGTGATCGACGAGCACTTTACCGATAAGCGCTTGTCCCTGGATATTACTATCGAGAGCCTGCGCTTTGGTGCCCTCAAGGGCAAGGTGATCGGCAAGTCTGGCCGCACCCTGGTTGACTTCTTCAAGGAGTTTGGCCTGAACGAGGCGGACGCCCAGCATGAGATCGATTTCTCCGCTCCCAAGGGGGTCCGTAACCAGATCGCCGAGGTGCTGCGCAAATCCAAGGAGAACCAGGACGGTGTGCCCGCTCGCCGTTATCGTGGCTTTGCCTCTCCCGAGTTCATGGACAAGCTGATGGAAGATCCGAGCTTTGTTAAGGCTTACGAGCGTTTCCAAGATGGCAAAGCCTTGCGCGAGGATGTGCGCGGCGGCATCGACTGGGACGGCATCTTGTGGGAGGAGCACAACGAGAAAATGCCAGATGGCACTCGCTATGTTTCCGAGGGCACCGCCCTGGTGTTCCCAGAGGATAATCGCGGCTTGTTCCTGACCCGCTTTGCCCCGGCGAACTACAACGAGACCGTTAACACTGTCGGCCTCCCGTATTACGCCCGGGTCGAGCCCAAGAAGTTCAACAAGGGCCTCGACACTGAAAGCCAGTCCAACCCGATCAACATCTGCACCAGCCCCCTGGCTGTGCGTCAGTTGTCGATCAAAGGGATGGTGGCCTCCGAGTCTAAAGCCAGCAAGTAATGGTCGATCCGTTCCTCAAGGCCACCCGCCGAACCATTCGGCGGGTAGGCCGGCACCAGTCGGTGCTTGCCATTACTGAAATGGGGGAGGAGCGAAAACTAGGGGCCGTCTTTGTCAATCCTGAGTCTGTGGGCTATGTCCGTCAGTCTGGGAAGGGCTCGGGCGGCCCCTCTTTTCGTTCTACGGCCAAGAGGTTGCGGGCCTTAACCGAGGAGGTCCACGACATAACAAACGAGTGGGTGATTGTGGTGAACGGGGGCCGCTACTTCCCAGCAGATTGGGAGGCGGACGGCGAGGGGTCAACCCTGATTTTCCTGGCCACCTCCCAAGAACTGGAGGAGGGGGATCCCGATGGCTGGCGGTAATTTCGAGCTGCTGTTTGACCGGGCCGCGCTCCAGGGGCTGATCGCTACCCTGGAGGCTACCGGGTCGGAAGTGACAAAGGCGGCCAATCGTGCCGCCGAGCGGACCATGAGGAGTGTTAGATCCGGGGTTGCTAAGGAGGTGGCCAAAGCTCACGGGATCCCGGTCAAGATGCTCACGAACCGAATAACTCTGAAGTCATACAAGGGCGAGGACCCGGTTTGGATTCTGTTTGTCGGGATTAACAGGATGCCGGTCGATGTGGCAGACCCCAACGTGAAGCAGACCGAGGCGGGCCTAAGCCACAAGGGCGGCATGGTCAAAGGTGGTTTTTACCAAGACGTTTTCCACCATGGCCGCAAAGGCTGGATCCGCAAGAAGCGGGCCCGAGAGCTTGGCCTTAAGCTCCCCGGCCTGGATGGCCCCGGCTCCGGCGTTAATATTGATGGCCGCTTTCCTGTTATTCGCATTTCCCACGACTTGGCCACTATCACAACCCCCATTTTCAGGCGTTACCAGAAGATCGCCACCCGCACTTTTGAGGCTCGTTTTGAGCATGAGCTGAAGCACATCAAAGGGATGACATGATCACCGATTTTACCGAGCTAAACCGGCTGATGGCCGACACACTCAAGAAGGCAATTCCCCGCCTAAAGACCGTCGATGTGATGCCGGATGAACTGGCCGACTCCATGCAAACGCCGGCTGTATTTATCGACCTGGAGAGCTTCGAGCCGGGCAAGCGTCTAAGCGGTGGCCGGAATGCGCACGAGTGCGCGTTTGCGGCCTATTGCGTACTTTCCACCCGAACCAAGAATCACGAGGCCCAGATTAAGAACATGGCCGCCGCCGTGGCCGGCAAGGTTCACGGGCAACGGTGGTCCCTGTCTGATGCCGTAGCCCTGCCCTCCCGTATCGCCGCCATGCCTGGGATCTTCAAAGAGGATGCCCACGGCCTCGCCTGCTGGGTGGTCACTTGGGATCAGACCGTTTACCTGGGCGAGGAGTGGGCCCCCGATGATGAGCTTGGGGATGGGTTTTGGCTGAAGGGCTGCCACGACCACCCACACCGCCTGGAGGATTTCCCTAAGTGAGCGTAATGGAGCGCCTGGAGCGCCTGGAGCGGGCTTTGGAGCAAATGGTGGTCAGGGGCACAGTTGAGCAGGTGGATCACCATAACTACCGCGTGAGGGTGCGCTATGGCCCGGATTCGGTGAGCGACTGGATCGAGTGGAAGCCGTCCCGTTCTGGTCAGGTAACTATCTGGTCGCCTCCCCAGGTGGGCGAGGGGGTGACGGTGATCAGCAATGGCGACGTGAACCAGGGCGAGGCGTTTATCGGGTCCTATCATAACGCCATGCCGGCCCCTGCCAGTGATCCAGATTCAACCGTGATGCAATGGCCAGATGGGACGGTGATCACTTACAACATGGCCACGCACAAGTTATCCGTTGTCGTTGCCGGCGATGTGGATGCAGACATAACGGGGAGCGTGAATATCAAGGCGACCGGCGCCGCCAAGGTTGAATCCGGGGCATCGGTGAGCGTGAAGGCCAAGGGCCCCGCCAAAATTGAATCCGCCGCCACCTGTGAAATTGTGGCAGCCAAGGCCGTAATCCTTAAGGGTGCGGGTGTCACGATGGACGGCGGGGGCGGTGGTACTATCGGCAGCGATGGCGGCAAGGTATCCCTTTGCGGGGGTGGCTCCGGGGTTGTGACGGGCGCGCACATCTGCGCCTATACCGGCAAGCCACACGGCGACTGTTCGAGCAAGGTGTTTGCCGCAAAATAACGAAATGAGGAAATAACGAAATGACGACCATTGCCGTGATGTGTCGGGATACTGGAAAGGAGTTAAACGGGATGGAGTCGCTACGCCAGCGGCTCACGGATTGCCTGAGCTTCCAAACTGGGACGCTCGTTGGTCGCCGTCTATATGGGGCCGATCTCCTCTCAATCCTGGATAGGAACATGACCCCAGGATTTCCGATGGATGTGTTTGTGCGGGTGGCCGCTGCTGTGGCCGAACCAGAGAACGGCTTACCCGATTTCAGGCTTGATCAGGTGGGCATAACCTCCGCTGGCCCCAACTGGCTGGAGCTCCAGGTGGTGGGAACCTGGGTTCCATCGGGCGAGCCGACAACTATTGAGGGGGTTAGGATTGGCTAAGGTAGATTTGCGGCTGCTGCCGCCGCTGAGTGCAGTAAAACAGATGACCTATGGCGCGATCCAGGAGGAGATGGCCAAGGTGGGCAGCCTGGACCAGATGACGCCATCGGATCCGGCGTTTCGGACCATGCTTGCCGGCGCGTACCGGGAGCAGATGTTACGCCAGGATGCAGATGATCAGGTGAGGGCCGTCATGCTGGCCACCGCCCACGGGACCGACCTAGATCACATCGGTGTCACTTACTACCGTATGAGCGACGGGAATCCTGTTTCTCGCCTGGAGGGGGAGGGTGACGAGGCTTATCGCCAGCGCCTGCACGAGTCCCCCAGCGGCTTATCTGTTGCCGGCCCAAAGCCCGCCTATGAGTTCCACGCCAAGAGCGCGCATCCGAACATGAAACAAGCGTTATGCACCTCCCCCGCCCCGGTGTGCATAACCATGTATATGCTGGGTTATGCCGGTAACGGGACGGTCACAAGGGCACAGTGCGATATTGTCGAGGCGTACCTTTGGAACCGGCGCCCCTTAACTGACAAGGTTAAGGTGGAGTCGGCGGTGGTTATCGAGTACAGCGTGAAAGCTGTTTTGCTCCAGGGGAGAAACCCCGATCCTGACTCGGTGATGAAGCGAGCCCAGGAAAACGCCACCGCTTATGTGGCCATGATGCACAAGTTTAAAGGGAAAATTACCGCCTCCGCATTACACGCCGTGTTGATGGTTGCGGGGGTTGAGGAAGTGAATCTGATAGAATGGTCAGACGTGGTTTGCGCCCCCACTGAGGCCCCATATTGCACAGGTATCGCGCTTGAGTTTGGGGGCTGGACAGATGGCGAGTAATGACCCCAATTGGGTAATGCCCCCCCTGCTGCCCCGTTCAAGCTCCGTGCTGGAATGGGAGTTAGATAAGGCCCTTTCCCACATCGAGAGCGTGGAGATCCCCATATCTACCCTGTGGGATCCCTGGCGCTGTCCAGAGGTTGCCTTGCCCTATCTGGCGTGGGCCATGAATACGGACACCTGGGACCACTCATGGTCTGAGAAGGTGAAGCGCCAAGTCATTGCGGGCGCGCTGGACTTGCACAGAGGAAAGGGCACCAGGGCATCTGTAGAGCAGGCCTTGGAGTCGTTAGACGTAAAGTGTGACCTGCGGGAATGGTTTGAGCCCGGTGGCGAAGATCTGGAGCCTGGTATGTTCCTGGTCACTGCTTTTGTGTCTGTTGATTACACAAAGGGTGTAGATTCGGCGATCACTAGGCATATCCGGGAGGCCGTTGATGCCGCCCGCCCGTACTCCCGCCCCTTCCTGCTGAGTGTGCAAGGGATGCTGAGGGCTGAGTTTGGCGTTTATGCCGCCCTGAGAATGACCGCCGTCACGGTTCTTAAGTTCGAGACATGAGGAAAAGCATTTGAGCGATAACGTTGTTGAAGCCCAGGCCCTGCGCCCTGTGGTGACAGATAAGGGCCTGGAAAAGGCCCTTGATGCTGCGACCCTCGGCAAGCCCGCCAAGGTTACGCATATCGGTATATCCAACATCGCAGGCACCACAACCAGCGCACAAACCACCCTGCCGGGTGAGCTGTACCGGATGGAGGTTGCAGACGGCAAGAAGGTAAGCGCACACCAGATCAACATATCCGGCCTGATCGATGACACCCGCCCCAGCGCGGACATTTACGGGATCGGCTTCTACCTGGAAGATGCGACCCTGTTTGCCGTCTACCACCAGAAAACCCCATTGCTGAACCATACGGCAGGGACAACCCTTCTTGTGGCCATGGATCTGGTTATGGGCAACATCCCGGCCGATTCCGTGACCGTGGAGAGCACGGGGGCAGATCTGGCCCTGGGGGCTTTCGTTCCCATCGAGCGCAAGGTGAACGGCAAGGAACTTCGCCAGGACATTACGATCACCCTGGCCGAGCTCAAGGGGGTCCCCCTCGTCCGCAAGGTGAACAACAAGGCGCTAGACAAGGACATAACCCTGACGCCGGATGACATTGGCGCCCTGGATCGCAAGAAGGGCGGCAAGGTTGAGGCCCCTTTGACGGTTTCTGGTCAATTGCAGGTGCATTCTGTAGATGGGTATGGCGCCAGGATCTCCGCGTCTGACGGCTTGCTGTATTTCCAGGGTGGCAAGATGGATCAGGCCGCCGCAGATCAAAAGATGGTCCTTGGTGGCTGGACGGGCAAGCCCCTTTCTTTCCTCCGTTTCCAGATGGCTGAGGGGGCGAATCCGGTTGTGCGGGTGGGGGCTTCAGATTATGGCCTGCTTCATGATGGAAATAACCCTTACAAGGGTTGTGGCTTGGGTGAGCAACAGGCCTTTACTGTGACCGATCTCAACTCCGACCCGCTGACCTGGAACGGCGGCAAGATGGGTTATTTTCGGGCTATCTCGACCACAACCAGCAAGCCGGATGACCAAGCCGGGACTGGCCTTTTGTTCCGGTATCAGACCGGTGAATCGTCCATCGTCAATCTCATTTTCATCGCCCATTCTGGGATCATGTATCGCCGCCGCTGGTCCGGGTCAACCTGGAATAGCTGGACAAAGAGCTATGACACCGGCAACAAGCCGACCCTGGCCGAGCTTGGCGCGGCACCTGCTGGCTTTGGCTTGGGTGGTATGGGGGTTCGCGCTCCGAGCGATAACCTGGATCTAATCACGGCCAGCGGCTTTTATGCCGCCTATGGCGAGACGATTAACGGCCCATATGACAAAGGCCCGTCAGGGTCCCAGGTTATGCACACCCAATGGGGCGGCGATTCTGGCGCCTCTCAGATGTTTTTCAGTTACACCCAGGACCGGATTTTCTGGCGCCGGAAGTATGTGGGCGTTTGGGGTCAGTGGAGCGAAATCTATCACACCAACCACAAGCCGACGCCGGCTGATATTGGGGCTTTTCCATCCATCGGCGGCGAGGTCACAGGCGATGTTAAGGCCCGTCGATTTGAGGCGGCCCAGGCATCAAGCCCATTCTTGACTGGGAAAGACCCCGTCCACTTGCAGAGGGCGGCAATCTCTGCGGAAAGCGGCCTTGCCATGCTGTGGAAAAAGAATGATGACATTGCGGGCAAGTCTAACGAGTTCATCGGCATTGACCACTCTAGCAACCTGCTATTCCGTCAGGACGCCGGCACAGGTGATAAAAAATACCGTGATTTAAAGGTCTTTCATGCTGGTTTCCCCCCTTCGCCTAATGAGGTCGGTTCATTGGCTGGCTCCAGCAAGGTTTCCGCCTTGCGCGCAGGAAAGGGGTGGCAGGGCTTGGCCCGCGTGAAGATCCCGCAAGATGCATCAACAATCAAGTTCACCATTACAGGCGGTGCCGGTTTCAACGTTGGCTCGTGGGACCAGTGCGATGTAACGGAAGTTATTTGCCGGTCTGGCAACAACAACCCCAAGGGGATCAACGTTGTGGCCTATCAACGCGGCGGCTTCTCCCCGGCGGTTACAAATGTTGCCTGGAAGAATGAGACCGGCGACGAGTACACGATCTGGGTTGAAACATCGGCTTACGCCAATATGGGGGTTTTAGTCGAGGCTGTAACCGCTGGGGCAACCCTGGTGGGATGGAGCACTGGCGCACCAGGGGCGACCAAGCCAGCCGGGGTAACGGATGGCTTGGTGATCAAAGCCTACAACACCAAATTCTTGCCGACCCCGGCAGATGTTGGCGCCCTGCCGACTGGTTCTTACAAGCCCCGTTCTGATTCCCTTGGGAATGCCGAGCGCACCATTGCCACCGTGGGAACTGGTGACATGGACACCCGTCCAGCGGGAGATTATGGCTTGTTCAACGGCTCCACGGTCGCAAACTCGCCATTCAAGGCGTATTTCTATTGCGAGACAAAGAGCATTTACAGCAATCAGGCTCTGCTACAGACAGCCTATCCCTATGATGATGCGGGCGGCGTGTATCACCGCAATTACTCCCAGAACACCAAAGCATGGACGCCGTGGCGCTTGGTGTATACCAGCAAAAACAAGCCAACTCCGGCCGACATTGAGGCGGCAGTGAGCAGGGTGGTGGGTTCTGTTGATGTATCAACGCTCACAGAGGCCGGTTTCTATAACGTTTCGGCCCCCTCTCCGAGCTGGCCTTACCCCACCGCTGGCGGCGGCCTTCTGGTAATGAATCACGGAAGTTTCGTGACCCAAATTGCCTCTAGTGGTGGAACTGGTCAGCTGAAAGTGAGGCAAAAGACGGGTACCGTATGGAAGCCTTGGGTTGACATCTACACCGCTGATTTTAAGCCGACCCCGGCAGACATTGGGGCTTACACGAGAGCAGAGGTCGATTCGCGTTTGGTATCCAAGGCGATAGGCCATGCCAAGCCGCTGGGCACTGAGGATCTTGACACTCTCCAAACTCCTGGCGTGTATGCCCAGTCAGCCAATGCCAACGCCTCGGCGGCGAGGCATTACCCGGAAAACGTCGCGGGCTCCCTGGTGGTTTACCAAGCCGCTGGCGTGATCCAGGAATATCGGTCTTATAACAGCTCCAGAATCTGGACCCGAGCAAAATATGCCGATGGAGCGTGGACTGCCTGGGCGCGTGAGTACAACTCACTGAACAGACCGACAGCCGCCGATGTGGGCCTTGGGAGCGTGGTTAACAAGGGCTGGAACTATGGCCCAGTGGGTGACACTTACGCTGTAAGGGACGCGGCGGGAGATCTACAGGTGCGGCTGCTCCGGGCAACATATCAGGATCAGGCTGATTTTAGTGGGGCTATTGCATTCCGCATTAACAGCTCGACGGATAATTACACCCGCTATTGCAACAATCCCGCCGCCGTTCGGGCTTGGCTTGGCGCGGCGCCGGCCACTCACACCCACACAGCCGCACAGGGCAACGCCGATATTGTAGCCGGCGGCTGGGGGCAGGTGGGCACTTACGCTTTAGCCTCTAACATTTCAGGGGTAACAAAGAATATTGGCCAAACAGTTGCGGGGTCTACTCTTGTGCCAGCGTCAGCGGGGGATCGCCACCAAGACGGCGCAACTCTGCCAGGAACATGGAAATGCCTTGGTTTATCTTGGGGTTCTGGCGGTAACTTTGACGCGCGAATTACGCTTTGGCTTCGCGTCTCGTAACGAAATAACGAAATAAGGAATTAATGAAATAATGAAAATTGAAGTAATCAAAGCTCACTCCCCCCGCTGGGGCAACCACGAGCAAACCGCGATCAACATGATGGCCACTTTTTCCCACTTGCCGGGTCAGGACCTGCCATTTACCGCCCATCATGATGATGTCGAGCTCCATGGCCGTGAGCTCTTTGTGCGGGCCAAGTTCGGCGAGTATGGCGAGGTTGCCCCCTATGACGGCCCCACCCAGATCGAGATGGAGCAGAAGGCATTTGCAGAGCGCAAGGAAACCGAGTTGAGGCGCACTGAATCGGCCATAGCGCGATTGCAGCGCCTGGACCGCCTGGATGTGCTGACCGAGGCCGAAGCAACCGAACTAGAGGCCCTGGAGCGTCACAGCGTGGAGGTTATGAGGACCAAGCACGGCAGGATCCCGCATTTCGCTTTCGCGTCTTGATTCAACGATTGGTGTAATATTCGAGGGCTCGCCACTATGGCGGGCCCTTTTCGTAACTGAGGCAATGACATGAATAAGTGTTTTGTTGTCCTGGCCGTGGCCTTATCCCTGACCGGCTGCGCGGTCCCGGCTGACATGAAAAACGACCAACAAGAGGAGCGCCAAGCCCTCCGAAACTTCCACCTCGCCGAGCGGGAAGCCTACCGGGCGACCCAGGCGGCAAGCTTGGTGCGCGGCGTCAGTGTGGCGGCCACCGCAAACAAACAACTGGCCGATTCTGAGCTGAAGAAAGCCGCCGACAACCTGGCCAACGCCCTGGCAGAGTAAGGATAAAAAATGAGCAAAACCAAATCAGCACTGGGCGTCTCCCGGGCCCTCGCATCCAGTGATTTTTTGCATGGCGTGGAACACTTTTGGCTTGAGGATTCGACCCGGCCAATCGAGGTCATGGCGGCCTCCGTGGTCGGCATTGTCGGCCCGTCTGAAGATGCCGACGCTGAGATATACCCCCTTAACAAGGCCGTTCTGATCAATAGTGACAAGCAGGTTGCAAAGGCGGGTGTTGGCCCCTTGGGTTCGGCCCTCCGTGACATCTACCGCCAGAAAGGCGCCTTGTGCGTTGTTGTTCGCACACCCAGCGAGGCAATCCCAGGCTCCGCTCAAGATCCAATCGTGGGCGAGGTGGACGGGGAGGGCAACGCCTCCGGCCTTCAGGCTCTGCTTGCTGCTGAATCCTCAACGGGGGTTCGTCCAACCATCTTGATGGTTGCCTCCGCTGGCGATAGCGATCTTGAAACCCACACGCCAGCCCTTGAGGCAGTAGCAAACAAGCTCCACGCGATCCCGGTTATCGGCATGTCCAAGGGGGGGCCAACTGCAGCTATGGCCGAGGCTGAAAAACACGACGGGACTTTGGTTGTGTATGGCGAATGCTACTTTGGCAAGGATGCGACCGGCGCCCCGCTTTATCGTCCGTTCCTGCCGACTGCTGTTGGCCACATCATGCGGGTTGATGCCGAGGAGGGTTATTGGAACTCCCCCAGCTCCCGCAAGATCCTGGGCCTGTCCGGGATGCGGGTGCCAGTAGATCACGCCCTCGGATCTTCCACCTCGACCGCCAACTTGCTGAACGCTGCCAACGTGTGTTGTGTGGTGGGTCAAAAGGGCGGGTTCTACTTCTACGGCAACCGCCTGACCGGTCCTAAATCCATGGTGATCCCGCACCAGCGGATCCGCTACATCGTGGGCCTCTCCATCATGGAGTCTCACCAGGAGCTTGTGGACCGCAACGTTACGGCTAACTACGTGGAGGGCGTGAAGGGGCGAGTAAACAACCTGCTTCGCCGCATGGTCTTGCGTGAGGTGATCAGCGGCGGTGAATGCTGGGTAGATCAGGAGCTCAATCAATCCATGATCGGCACTAATCAGGTGGTATGGGATTACGATCTCGGGTTCTACGATGTGGCCGAACGCTGCACCTTCCGCCAGCACGTTAACCGCTCATACAACGAGGCGATTTTCGCTTAACCAATCTAGGGGGCTTGGTTGCCCCCACCACCTGGAGACTAAATAGATGGCTGCAAAGCTCCCCCACGTCCTGGTTGATATGAATGCATTCCTGCGGGATGAATCCTACGCCGGGTTGATCAACAAAATGACTCTCCCCAAGATCATTGTTAAAACGGCTGAAAAGGCCATGTCTGGTGTTGCCGGCGCCGTTGAGCGCTCACTCGGTCGCCTGGAAAAGATGGAGTCCGAGGTGACGATTGAGGCGTTTCACCCAACGGTTATCGGCCTCCCTGGCTCCAACGCCTCGCGTGACGAGCTGATCATTGTGCGCGGCGCCCTTGATGTTGACGGCGGCGTGGTCCCCCTGGTGGTGCGCTTCTCCGGCTTGTGGAAGGATCTCGACCTGGGAGAAATCAACCCAGAGAAAGAAGTTGAGGTTAAATCTAACGTCGCCATCGAGCATTTCGAGCTAGAGGTTGATGGCCGCGAGCTGATCTATGTGGACAAGCTCACCAATGTCTGGCGCATGAATGGCCGCGACATGACCAAGGACATTCGCGCCGCACTGGGCCAGTAACGTGCAGCGGTTAAACGCGGCGTGTAATATGGAGGGGTGGCGCTAGGCCACTCCTTTTGTTTTTGTAGAGGTGACAATGAAAACCGTAGAGCTGCCAACCCCCATCAAGATCGGCGAGACTGACGTTGCCGAATTTTCCATTCGTGAGCCACGTTCTGGCGAGCTGCGCGGCCTTGAAGTGGCCTCGATTCTGCGCATGGATTACAACACCCACCGCACCTTGATCCCCCGTATCTGCCCCCAGCTGACCGCCAACGTAATGGACCAGCTGAGCCCTAAAAATCTCCTGGCCGTGCAAACTGAGGTTGTCGGTTTTTTCGTGGACTGACGGCATACCCTGAGAACGTTATGGAGATCGAGGCCGATCTATTCATGATTTTTCAGGGGTGGGATGCAGGGACGACCGCCAGCATGGGGATCCCTGAGTTGATGCAGTGGCACAAGATCGCTATCGAGCGCCACACAAGCCAGGAAGGGGGCTAGGCCGCAAGGCTTGGCCCTTTGTTTTTGGGGGTAGATGTTGAAAGAGAATAAGCGCCTTAGCTTCATCCTGGAAATGGTGGACAAGGTGACCGCACCATCCCAGAAGGTAAAGGGCTCCATGCAGGAGCTCGGCAAGAGCGCCCAGGGAGCGCGCCGGGATGTTTCAGCCCTGGGCAAGCAGGCCGATGATCTGCGCAGCATGGCCATGATGCAAAAGAGCCTCAAGGCGTCCCAGGTGCAGGGCGAGATCCTGACCGAGCGAGTAACCACCCTTCGGACCGCCCAGGCGGCAACGACCAAGCAGACCCAACAACTGTCAGATAAGGCCGCGTCCTTGCGGGTGGCCATGCAGTCAGTAGAGAAGCCGACCAAGGCAATGCGCGAGGAGGTGAAGCAGGCCGAACGGGCATACCGTGACAGCGTAAAGGCATCGTCCGCCCAGCGGGCCGAGCTCAAGTTAGCCGAGCAGGCCGCCAAGGGCCACGAGAAAGCCACCCTGAAGCAGCAAGACGCGCTGCGCCAGCTCGATGAGAAGTTGCGCCGGTCAGGGGTGGACACCCGAAACCTTAGCGAAGCCATGGCCCAGAACCGCACCAAAACGTCCCAGGCCACGGCAGAGCTAAACAGGCACAGCGAGGCGCTGGACAAGGCCAAGAATCGCCAGGAGGCGTTAACAAGGGCCAAGGCGCGGCATGATAAGGCGGTTGCAGCCTCCGCCAAGATGGCGACTTATGGCACTGCTATGGTTGCCGGCGGTGCTGCTGTGGCCGGTGGCGTTTATGCTGCCGGGTCGCCATATCGGGATTTTGACAAGCGAATGTCCGCCGTCCAGGCGACTGGCGCGATGAGCTCGGACACCAAGGCACAGCTTGCCAAGGCCGCCCGTGACGCTGCCAAGGTTTCATCGTTCGGGGCCTCTGATGCCGCAATGGCTCAAAACTTCCTGGCCATGGCAGGCTTTACCCCTGACCAGATCATGGCATCGATCACCGATGTTCTGAACCTCGCAGCCTCTACAGATACAGATCTAGCTGCAACGGCAGACATTGGATCCAATATTCTGTCTGGTTTCGGCCTTCAGGCTGACAAGATGCTGAGTGTTGCCGATCTGCTGACCAAGACCACAACGAGCTCCAACGTGGATCTTCGGATGCTGGGCGAAACCATGAAGTATGTTGCCCCGGTGGCCAAGGCAGCCGGCCAAGACATTGAATCAGTGGCCGCAATGTCTGGCCTTCTGGGGAATGTGGGTATCCAGGGCTCCCAGGCGGGCACGGCGTTACGTGGTGCGCTCCTGCGCCTCTCCGGCCCCACCAAGGAGGCACAGAAAGAGTTTACCGCCCTGGGGGTTGCAACCAAGGACGCGGCGGGCAACGTCCGGGCGCTTCCTGATGTGCTGGCCGACATTGCCAGGGCCACGGACAAGATGGGCACAGGGGATCGGCTGGCCACCCTCAAGACCATGTTTGGCGAAGAAGCCGCGGCCTCCCTGGCTGAGCTCCTGGACAAGGCCGGCGCTGGCGAAATTGACCGATACACGGCCAAGCTGAGAGCGTCCCAGGGTGCGGCGGCAGCGGCAGCGGCAGCGCGTCTAAACAACCTGGACGGCGAGATAAACCAATTCGGCTCGATGCTGGAGGAGGTGCAACTGAAGTTCGGCGAATCCTTCGATTCCATGTATCGGGGGATCGTCCGGTTTGCCACTAAGGGGCTGGCCGCGCTTGATGAGTGGATGGCCGCTAACCCTAAGATGGTGAAAGCCATCGGGCTTGTAACGACCGCGTTTGGCCTCCTCCTGTCGGCCTCCGGCGCCTTGCTGATCGGCCTGGGGGGCTTGTGGCTGATGTTCGCAAAGATGCGCCTTGTCATGTTCCTGGCGTCCTGGGCTTGCAAGGGCCTTGCCTCCTCCCTAATGGGGTTCATCAAGACCCTGACCATGGCCGCCGTCTCGGTGGTGGTGATGATTGCCCGAATGGCCGCCTGGGTGGTGGTGCAAACCCTATCCCTGGCCCGAACAGTGGCCATGACCGCCGCCATGGTGCTGTGGCGCTCCGCTCTGCTTTCCGGTGCCGCCGTCATGGCCACCATAACCGCCGCACAGTGGGCTTGGAATGTCGCCCTTTCTGCCAACCCCATTGGGGCCATCATCGCCGCCGTGGTCGCCCTGGTGGCTGCCGGGGTGTGGTTGTGGAACAACTGGGACACCGTGACGGCAAAGTTTGCCGAGGGGTGGGCCGGTATTCAGGCTCTCTTGGCCATGGATCCCATGGATGCCCTGAGAACTCTATGGGCCCCGGTATCTGAATTTTTCGCCTCCCTATGGGATAGCGTGGCCACAAGCATGATGGCGAAGGTTGAGGAGATGATCGGATCGATCATGGCAATCCCTGACCGTCTCAAGCAGGCCATGGCCGGTGGTTGGGAGAAGGTGAAGGGGGCGGGCAACTGGGCCCTTGGCGGTTTCGGCCAGCTTGACCAGGAAACGCAGGAGGCCATCAAGGAGGCGCCCAAGGCTCCGGCCACGCCGGCAGCCTCGCCGGCTCCGGCGCAGCCTGTAAAGGCCGCGCAGCTCAGGCCGCGAACAGAGGTGATCACCCATGCCCCGGTGCTGCAAAACAATATCCAGGTTCACGGCTCAAACCTGACCGCCCAGGATGTTGAGGCAGCCGCCACCCGCTCCGGGCGCGCCCTCCTCGAGGAGTACAACCGCAATCTCGCCAAGCAACAACGCGGAAGGATGTATGACTAATGATTTCTGAGTTTGCCGACAACTTTATGAGGGGGCTAAAAGCCTCCTCTAATGCGTATCAGGGCCCATCTGTAATGATGGATTTAGGCGGCCTCCGGTTTGGCATATCAACGCAGGAATACGAGGAAATCAGGACCTCTATGAGCTGGCGCTGGGCCGAAAAGCAGCGATACCTCCGCACCTCGGCCTTGCAGTTCCAGGGCATTAACACGGTCACAAAAACCCTGTCGATCACCGTTATCGCAGAGACAAGCCACGACCTGGAGTTTCTGCCGGTGGTCCAGGCTATGGGGGATGATGGGGTGCCTTATCGCCTGGTTGCCGGCGCCGCTCGTCCCGTGGGTGGCGTGACCACCATTTCGGGGGGCTCTGATCTTGGGCTGTGGTGTATCACCGACCTGGATATTACCGAGTCCGAAATGATGCGGGACGGAACGGCGATGCTTTACAAAGCGAGCTTGACCATTAAGAGCTACGGGGAGGACAGGGCTTGAGTAACGCCACTCTAACGATGGTCTACACCACAAAACAGGGCGATATGCTGGACGCAATTGTGGATGAACATTACAACCGGGATCCCCAGGCCCTGGCCCTGGTGCTAAATGCAAACCCAGGGCTCGCCAAGCTGGCCGTGAGGCTGCCGATGGATCTTGAAATCACCCTGCCGCCCCTGCCAGTGAGGCAGCGGCAAACAATCACGATCTGGGGATAACGAAATGAAGAAAGCGCGCTTTCGTGTAGAGGTTAAGGGGGTCGATATGACCCGCCTTATTGCGGATCGATTCTTGGGTATGACTATCTCGGACAACTCCGGCGAGCAGTCGGACCGCTTCGCCATTACGATGGACAATCGGGACGACCTGATCACGTTTCCCAGGACTGGCGTCAAAGTGGGGATCTGGATCGGCAACGAGGGGGAGCCACTAACCGATAAGGGGCTCTATACCCTCGACGAGATCAGCGAAGATCTAAACACAGGGGAGATCGAGATCAGCGGAAATTCGGCGGATATGACGGGACCAATTCGGACCCCTAAAACCAGAACCTGGGAGGCGCCATTGACCCTGGGGCAGCTGCTGGAGAAGGTGGGCAAGGAATGCGGTTACACCTGCCGGGTTCATCCCAAGTTGATGGGGATCCCAATCGGCCATCAAAATCAAAGGGCTGAATCGGATCTGAACCTTATAACTAGATCCGTGCGGGCTCGCGGTGGTATGGTGAAGGTTGCCAATGGGATGATCGTCGCCACTCCAAAGAGTAGCGGGGAGAATGCCGCAGGGACACAGATCCCGCTATTCGTTATCTCTGACCCCTCGGAAAGCTCCGGGCGCGTGACCATCCAGGAGCGCGGGAGTTATGGGGCCGTCCAGTGCTCATACTTCGATGAAGGCAAGCAACAGGTTGTGAACCTCGTTGTTAAGTCGGGCGAGGGTCAAACGCTGGTGCTGAAGGGGCAGGAGAAAACGAAAGAGGCGGCCCAGGCACGAGCCGAGGCAAGGCTAGGGGAGCAGGAGAGGGGGCGGGCCGAAATGAGCCTTACAAGGCCCCTGACACCCGAGATAATCGCCCCCGCCAAGGTCCAGATTGTGGGCCACCGGCAATCGGCAAATGGGGTCTGGTTTGTGGAAACTGTCGATCACGAAATTGGCAAAGATAGGGCCGCATCTTCAGTGCTGCGGCTGAGTACCAAGGAGCACGAGGCGAGCAAAAAGGGGTAGACTTACACTCCCCGTTGATAGATACTCGCCCCCGATCCAGAAAGGACACATAAAAGGAAAGGGCCCATGAGTGCGAATCATGAGCCCTTACGAAGTGAGGCCCCGATCATCATCAAAGCACCCCCAAGCAGTGCGATGATAGCCGCCTTGCTTCCATTTGACAAATGCAAGTTACTTGGAAGGCAAAATGACCCAGGTCACGAAGAAGAATGCCGGCCGCCCACGCGGTCTCGGCAAGGCGAACCCTAGCCACGTCCCAGGATCAGGTAATGGCATCGGCCATGATCCATCCGCCCCTGATTTCTCGATGGCTCGCACCGCCTTGGATGCGGCCACCCTCCCCGCCATACTCCGAGAAATGGCTGAAAACCTGTTCAGCTATTACCGTGATCCCGAATCCCTCCTTGCCCTGGCCACCCTAAACGGCAGGACTAACCGTGATGGCAAGATGCGCCGCAACCGTAGCGAAGGCCGCGAGGCTGAAGTGAAGGCCGGGATCTCCATTCTGCTATGTATGGATCTAACCTCGTTGATTGTTGGCATTCCCACCAAGTCTGGCCACATCCATCGGACATGCCGGGAACTGGCACGAAAGGTGGGCATGGTCGATCACAAGGGCCACCCACATAAGCGGTTCCAACGGGCGTTTCACCGTTTCCAGGATGCCGGATATATCACCATGCACCGGGTCGCCGCTAAAGGTGACGGCGGGCGCATTATCCAGACCAGCGCAATCAAGAATGTGAGCGCTGATTTCCTAACTATCCTGCTGGGCGGCTCTAAGCGTGATCGTGAGCGCCTGGAAGCGGCCCGCAGCCGCCATTATGTTCACCAAAAGCCAAAGTTCGAGCTAACCGAGGCCGAGCGCCGAGAGGTGGAGCGGGCGAACCTTCAGGCCAGGATGGCCAAAGAGGCCCAAGACCGTAAGGCGGCGCGTGAGGCCTCAGCGTATCGGGCAGCAAACCCAGAGGCCCCCATTGTGCTAACTCCCCAGGAGAAGGCCGCAGCCCACGCCGCAGCCCGCCAAGCCTACCAAGCCCACCTGCTGAACTCTGGGGAGGGCTTCGCCAGCATTCATACCAAGCTCAAGGCGTTCCCCTCCCTGGAGAAGTGGGAGCCTAGTTTCACGCCCCCGCAGTAGACGCGCCCAGGCGCCACCATACGGATACAAGCCCCCGGCCCTAGCGCTGGGGCTTTGTCGTGGTCCAGATCCGGCAAATGGCCACTGAGGTGGCCAGGATCGCCCTTTCATCATGCTTGGCGCCGGCCAGATCCCCCGCGCCCCATCCCGCCGCGTACAAAAGATCCACAAAGAGAGTTGAATGGAGCTGTGCATAAGTGCGCGCCGGCAACCGCTAAGTGTCCAGGCTGCCACCCTTAAGCGTCCATGATTCTCAATTAAGTAAGACCAATTTATTCTGCTTTACTTATTCTGTTCTAAAGATTCAGTTAGTCGCTAACGCTCCTGGAGAATGCCCGCCCTTGCACCTTCGCTACGCTCAGGGCCGGTTCGGTCGGTCGCTTCGCTCCAACTACCAAAACCCGGTCGCTATCGCTCCCAACGATGACCGCCCTTGCAGGCTCGCAAGCTCGCCGCCGGTTCGGTGGCGGGAAGCCGGCAAGGCCGCCGCATAACTGGCGCTCTAGGCGCTCTTTTGTCTCCGACACTCAGCAAAGGCTGATGCGCCTCCCTGGAGTGGATTTAAAGACGGCTTAGCAAGGAAGGGGGCGCGCTGTGCTTGTGATGCACACTAGCAAGCCCCAGGGCTGCACCTGGAGCGGCCAAAACACAAAGACAAGCAAACACAAGGCCAGGGGCTCCGACTCAACCCGCGCCCTTACAGCGGCTTACATCGGCAAGGCAGATCGAGAGGCTGGAGGGTTAGGTGGTTTGTCTGTAGGGGCCGCAGGCCGAACGATGGGTTATAGGCGTTCCGGCAAATCGGCGAGCTACACCGCGCTTAGAGTGTTCTGGCCCATCTGCCGTGGGTCTGGGTTCGGGTGGTGCGAGAGGCGCACCAGTGGCTGCCCTGTGGCCGCTCGCGCCTTGTTGCGGCCCCTGGCCAGCGCGCCCACCTCCTGGTTGTTCGGCCCATTGTTATTCATGCATGTAATGATTAGCTTGGTCTGTGCGCTCGCATGTGCTCTAATCATGCATGTAATGATTAGCGACAAGATGAGAGGCGCCGCATGATGAGGATTTCCAAGACCCAGGCCGATGTGTTGTTTCTGCTGTATGCCTTCGAGCAAAAGGGGGTTCAAGGCCCAATCCCCCGCGCCGACATGCTGAAAATGATTAACAAACAACGAGATAGCGACGTTGCTCGCTCCAATTTTCGCGTCGGATGTGAGATAATGGCCGCCAATGGGTTGATAACCCATTACCGCGACCGGTCGCAAAAGCTGGCCTGTAAGTTGACTGATTTTGGAAGGGAGAGGGCGGGGGTTATCTATGGTGAAAGGACAAAAGAGGGACATCAAGGACAAGGCCCCGCATGACGGGGTGCGCCGGCTTGAGGCTTGTTTCGGCCCTGCCGTGGTCATGGGAGATAACTGTGACCGGACACACAAGCCGAGCGTCCGAGCTACGTTTGCCGGCGCCGCCCTTGAGTTCATTTACACCACGCCATCAGCCGGCGTTACGTTCATCGTTTCCCGCGATGTGATGGACTTTATCCCAATGGAGAAATTGCGCCCCCGTGGGTTCGTTGATGGCTTGGCCATTCGTGAGGGTGATAGCGAGCAAATGCGGGTTTTCAAAGTGCCGCCTCGCGCCGTTGCGGAATACCTGGAGGTTATTGTGTCCGGGGTTGAGGATGGCCGGAAACCGCGCCCCAGGACGCACCCTGACATGATCCCCCCTCGGGTTCTGGATGATCCCAACCTGTTTTTCCCCGAGCACGTACACATCAAGCACCTGGACGACTTCCCGCCATTCGCGGTGGCTGGGCCTGTTACCGTTGTGAGCTTCGGCCATGGAAACCCGGACGTTGTATTTTCGCAGGAGGGGACGTTTACCGCCGCCCCTTGGGCCGGCAAGTATTCCAATCTGTCCGGGGTGGCCATGGGGACCAAGGAGGGCAAGAGCCTGGTTCCTGAGATCCCGGGATCATCTGTTTGGGTTCGGGGTGACATGGACGCCGAGCCGCGCCGGTTCGACGGCATCCATTATCAGTATTGGCCCTATGCCCATAGCCTGCTAACAAGCTATATCGTGCTGTTGGATCTTGAGCACAGGCCGAGCGAAATGGCCGAGGCTCGATTCAAGGCCCGAGCGAAAGAAAAGAAGAATTGACGAATTAACGCATTCGTTATTAAGGGGGCTTGCGCCCCCTTTGTTTTTTCCCGCCCTCCCCCTCTCCCCTCGCTCGCTCCCTGGCCTTCTCCCTGGCTCGCCTTGAGTGTATCAAAAATAATGTCTCAAAAAGTAATTTACACGGTCAGTGTAAGTCGATAGGATGTGCCTCAGAAGTTAGCCACAACCACTTACGGGATAAATATCATGTCGGATGCAATCACCAAGGCAAAAGAGATCGCAAAAAAGGCGGGCGTTAAGGGCTTTCGCAAGCTCCGCCTGAAGGCGGTAAAGCACATCATTGGCCGCCAGGGTGCCTGGCTGGCGCCTGCTGTAGCTAACAAGCTGATCGATGATCTGCTGGCCCTTGGCTTTGGCATCCGCATGATGGATACCCTTCGGGCCCTGGCCGCAAAGGGCAATTTGGATATGGTCACTATCGAGGGCTTTGGTCGAGTTCCAGAGGTCGAGGAAATCCCGGTAAAGCTGGACGCCAAGGCCATGACTGAGGCCCCCGCAATGCGTGAGGTTGAGGCGTTCGGACTGAACCCGCAGATCGTTACTGAAACCCTGTCCCGCGTGTCCCGCGCTATGCGTGAGGATGGCCTGACCCCGGCCGACATTACCGGGGAGGTGCTGGCCGCCTACATGGAAGCGGACCGCAAGACACAAGAGCGCCTGTTTATGGACTACATGACCAACCCGCGCACTCGAAAGGGCGTACAGGGCGCCATTCTCGATATCTTGGAGGCTCGCCAGTGACCACCATAACCAACGACATTAACACCACAAGGGAGGCTCTGAGGGGCCTTGTCGTGAGCGGCTGCGACCCGGTGGTTATTGGGTTCGGCAAGGGGTTCATCGGAAACGCCGCCACGGGGTTCACTTTTGACCCGGCAGGGGCTGATCGGTATGAGTCACGGGAGGCCGCTGATTCCGCTGCCCTCGGCTTGCGTGAGAGTTACACGGTTGGTGTAAATTGCCGCTCCCCCTTCCGGGTGATTCCTCTCAAGATGGCGCTATCTCACCGCCTCCTGGAGCTTCACGAAGCCATGGAGCTATTCCAATGATCGGTTATCTCAGGGGGGCGGCCATGGTGGCCGCCGTCACAACTGGCGGATTTATCGGCGGTGTCGTCGTCACTTACGCGGTCTGTTATGCCGGTCATTTAATTGTTTCATAAATCGTGTATCAAAAATGCTTTACACGTTTCGTGTAAGTGTTTATTCTCCGTCTCAGAAACAGCGAATCATAACCAGGGTATCAATCATGCAAACCTTCTCCCCCGAGTACATTCAAGCCGAATCCCAAGCCGCCGCCGAGGTGCTGGCCGTCCTGGCTCACTACGGGTTCACCAGCGCAGGCGCCTATGTCACCGCCAAGCACAGCGACAATAACGCCGCCATCCGCGAGCTGCTGGCAAAGGCTTACGCCGCCGTCCGCGAGGTGGAGAGCTCCACCAGGAAGAATCTGCCCCGCGTTGGTCAGTTGGTCACTAATCTGTATGCCCGCAGCTCCAAGGCTGCCCTGGCTGAAATGGTGGAGCGTGTGATTGCCGCCCTGGCTGATTTTGTTCAGGAGGAGCCGGCGCCGGCCCTGGACAAGGTGGAGTCCCTGCTGAAGGCTGAGGGCGTTGATTTTATGGATGAAGCTAAAGCCGTCGCCTCCCTGGCTCAGACCGTGCTCCCAACTAAGCTGACCGCCATCTATCGGGAGGAGCTGGCCAAGCGTAGAGCCAAGGCCGCCGCTTCCGCGCTGGCTGAACACCTCCCCGCCATCGAGGCGCGGATCGCCCTTTTGGAGGGGTACATTGCCAATGGCTCCAGCCTTCACAAGGGCGAGCTGGTTTTGTCTCACGAAAGCGCCCCGATTGCCTATCGCGCCCGAGTGCAGGGCGGCACCCTGATCAGTCATCCGGTCGATGTGCTGTCAGCCCCGCAATGTGGCAGTGAGGGAATGGCCCTGAAGGTTGCGAACCAGCGGGGGCATGGTGTGGCACCAAAGCCCCGGATAGATGTGGTGAAGCTTCAGCTTGAGGGCAACAAGGAGACTCAGGCCAGGATCAAGGAGTGCCTGGAGTGTTAAAGGCCGGCAAGGTGTACCGCAGGGGGCAATTCCTTTACAAGCTGGATTGGCGCCGCCGTGTTCTGTCCAAATCTTCCACCTCTATGACCTGGAACCGGTCGCCGCTGACGGCGGCGACCCTGGAGGAGTTGTTGAGGGAGGGGGTTGTTGTTGAGTGTGTATAGGCAAGGGGGGTTCGAGTTCGTCCGCGAGCACGGCTATGTGTATCGGGTGATTTTTGGGGGTCGCCGTGTCGTGCTGTGCGAGGGCGGTCACTTGCAAGTTGGATCGGCATTGATGGCGAGGGATGAGCGGGAAATGGTGGCCAGGGTCGGCAGGTGGTTAGAGCAATATCGATCCCGAATTGATGCGGGCACCAAAGCACCGAGACGCGGCAAGTAACAGGCTACTATCTGTAATCAAAAATGATTACAAAAGAGCTTGCCAGTGTAATCAAAAATGATTACATTAGGCCTATCGCAACGAACAAGGGAGGTGCGGTGAAGCAAAGCGAGTTCCGGCGTTGGCTGGAGTCTCAAGGGGTAGAGGTCAGGCAGGGCACCAACCACCTGAAACTCTACTTTCAGGGGCGACAATCAACGATGCCGAGACACCCCGGAAAAGAGATCGGGGAGTCGCTGAGGAAAGCAATTCTAAAGCAGCTCGGCATGAAATAACCCGCCCGCCCCAGCTGGGGCGGGATACTCGCAGCGAACCGCAAATGACTATGAATTATCCGGTAACTATTGAACGTGACGGCGAAACCTGGATGGTTAGCTTTCCTGATGTGCCCGAGGCGCTGACTTGCGGGGATACCCGAGAGGAGGCATTGCGCGAGGCCCTGGATGCCCTGGTGACGAGCTTTGAGTTCTATTTTGAGGGGTTGCGCCCGGTCCCCATGCCGTCCGCCCCTGAAGATGGCCAGGACGTTGTAACGGTGCCCCACAGCTTGTGGGCAAAAGTCTTGCTGCTCAATGCCATGTGTGAATCGAGCGTCAGCCAGACAGAGCTTGGTAAGCGTCTAGGCATCCCGCGCCAGAACGTACAGCGTCTAACTGATCTCCACCATGCAACCAAGATTGATCAGCTGGCCGCCGCCGTTAAGGTGCTCGGCCATCGCCTCGAACTGGTGATCCGATAAGGGGGCCCCGGCCCCCTTATTTTGGGAATCCGCCCGAAAACCTCCCTTTGTGAGACGCCCCTTTTGTAGTCTCAAAAAAGCAGTCTCAAAGCGTTGTTGTTGTCTCATAACTGTGTTGCAATAGTATCTGTTTCTAAAACCACAATTCAAAACCAAGAAGCCCGCCAACCATAAGGCGGGATGATCGTCAAGTTAAATTACACGAACCGTGTTTGTTTATCACGGATAGGAGAAAATAGTGCTCGCCCCCGTTCATGCAGTCCCCACAAAGTGGGTTGAAATCCTGGCTCTGAAAACTGCCCTACTTAAGAAGGCATCCAGGATCGCAAAAGATAACTGTTCGCTACCTTCTCAGAAGTCCAGGGGCGCAGTCCTTCTTGTTCGGGACTCTACCGGCAAGGCCCTTCTAGGGGCTCACGAATACGGGTTTCCAGCGAGCGCGGCTTGTTGGAAGGGGATGATCAAGAAGGTTAAAGAGGTTCACCCCACGGCCCACTCCCTCCACCTGCAGATGGCTGTGAACAGCTCAAAGGGGAATCGGGATTTTAGGGTCGGCACCTTCAAGGAATGGACCGGCAGCGCCGAGGCGCCTGTTTATTACTACGACGACCAGCGAGCCGCCTAGACCTCCACGGGGTGAGTTATGGGGGCGAATGTGGGACCATGTGGCCCGGCCCGGGATCTGGGCCACTAAGGCGCCCCCGAGGATGTGAAACCCGATCACAAGAGCGGGCAGCCGGCCAGCCGGTGAGGCCCGGATCGTCAATGGCGTTAGAGGTAGCAGGAAATGATTTTTGGATATGCGCGAGTCAGTACCAGTCAGCAAGACCACGCCTTGCAATTGGACGCCTTGAAGGCGGCAGGGGTTGACGAGGTTATTACGGACACCATGACGGGCACCAAGACGGACCGCCCCGGCCTTGATCGTCTGCTGGACAAGGCGCGAGAGGGTGATACCGTTGTTGTTTGGCGCCTGGACCGGCTGGCGCGCTCTATGACAAATCTTCTCGCCCTGGTGGATACCCTCCAGCGGCGCGGCGTTCACCTCCGCTCATTGCACGAGGAGATCAACACATCCACCGCAAATGGCCGCCTCCTCCTCCAGTTCTTCGGGATGATGGCTGAGTTTGAGGCCTCATTGTTGAAGGAGCGCACCATTGCCGGCCTCGCCGCCGCCAAAGAACAAGGCCGGGTCGGTGGGAGGCCAAAGGTTATGAGCGATGAACAGATCGCTATGGCCAGCTCGCTGATCGCTGCTGGACACAACAAAACAAACGTCGCCAAACAGCTCGGGGTGAGCCGTGCGACCCTTTACCGCAACCTGGGCGACAGCTAGAGGAGTGAAAGTGATGGTTAGCGATTCTGACGAGTGGGACGGCCTCGATCCTGATCGGGCTTATTGGGAGGCTATGCCCCCAGAAACGCCGGGGGAGCCATCCCCGGCAGACTGCCTAGCGCAGGAGCTTTTAGAGGCTCGGGCTGACATAAAGCTGGATGGCTATGGCCGCCGCGATGATGGGGATTATTCTGATGGCGTCCTGGCCGGCAGGCTCCACGCGACAGATTGCGCGCTCCGCCTCGTTCTGAAAAACCTGGAGCTATCGCCACGGAAGCGATACATCGTCGAAAACGTGCTGAGTAAAGACGCCCAGGCGTAAAGGGAAGGCCCCAGCGGGTTGATTTCTCGCCCCCCATGTTTCCGCACTAGCCCCCAGGCTCCGGCCTTGGGGCTTTTCTGTTTCTGGCCTCCCTGCAATAAATTACACTCAAAGTGTAAATTAACGCTTGCGTCAAATCGTCAAAGCGTTAATATTTGACCCGTCAAGTCAATCAGCTGAGGTCAAGCCATGCCGCATGTTTCCGAGTTCCGAGCTAAGACAGAAACCCAGGCGGGGGGAGCCGGCGTGAAAGTATGCCCGTACATCGAGCACCTGGAGAAGCGCAGGGAGGCCCAAGCATCAAAGGGCCGACCAACTGCCGTCCGGGCGATTGCTCCAACCGGCGATGTGTATGAGTACCCATCTATCGCGGCCTGTGTTGCCGATGGTGGGTTCTGTTATGCCCAGGTTCGCCACGCATTGCGGGGGCGGGTGAAGCGCCACGTTGGGTGGAGGTTTGAGGCGTTGACACCGCTTAGGGCCACCCCTCATGAATCTGGCCACTACCCCAGGACCATGAAGGTGATCGAGCTCAGAAATCGGGGGCTGACCAATGACGAGATCGCCGCAGCCCTGGGGATGGCCAAGCCGTGCGTGGCTCGCCATGCATCATATGGAGTCAGCGCCGGTCTGTGTATGACTTACCACCAAACCCGCCGCAAGCTGGAGGGGGGTATAACCGCCCGTCAGTGGCGAGCCATTAACAAGGCGGCCAGGGCTGGGGTGTTGCTTTACCGCAACGTTTAGCCGTGCCTAGCGATTACACAATATGTTTGTTTATTGCCCATGCCGTGTGGGCTTAATTCCAGGTGGTCACTACCTGGGAGAATAACGCTTGCGTTAAATGCTCAAAGCGTTAAATTGTTTCAACGTCGAAATCAAAGAGGATAACCACATGCCAGCTAAGCTCGCCATCGTCGCCCAGAAGGGCGGCCCTGGGAAATCCACAATCACCCGCGCCCTGGGTGTGGCTTATTCATCTGCCGGCTTCAAAACGCATCTTGTGGATCTGGATGCCGGCCAAACTTCAACGGCCAAGTGGTTTGAACGACGCTCTTTGGCCGCAGCTGAGCTAGGCAGGCCCGAGCTGATCGACAATCTCACTTGTTCCTGGGCCCGCACTCTCGCCACCGCCGAGGCTGCTATCCCGGCCTCTGCTGAAATTGTTGTCTACGACGGTGCCCCCCATGCCACCCAGCAAACGGTATCCCTGGCACAGTCGGCGAACCTGGTGGTTATCCCAACCGGAATTTCTGTTGACGATCTGACGCCCGCGATCACGCTTGCCCTGGACCTTCAGAACAACCACGGCATTCAGCCGGCCACCATCGCCATGGTGTTAAACAGGGTCGGCGACTCTGATAAAGAGCTCGAAGAAGTGGCCGCTTTGATTCGTGAACATCTGCCGGATATTCACGTAATCGCCGCCTCGATCCCCGAGCGCAAGGCGTACAGATCAGCCCAAGATTCTGGCTTTGCGATCCAGGAGGTCACCTATCCATCACTCAAGCAACGCGCCACATCGGTTGTGGAAGCCCTGGGGGAACTGCTATGAAGGCACCGAAAAACTTACAAATTGCTGTGGCTGCGCAAACAGGCGCCACCTCTCGCCCCGAACCCTCAACCCTGGGAAATGTTGAGTCTGGGGCCCTTGTCCCCCTTAACTTCCGGGTCAGCTCGGAGTTTCGCCGCGAGCTCAAGACTTACGCCGCGACCAAAGACAAGGCCATGGTGGACATACTGGCCGCCGCAATCCGTCAATACATCCAGGACAACCCCTGATAAGCACCTCCCAGCGCCCCCTTGCCGCTTGTGGTGGGCGGGAGCTGTAGTGATCGGGCCCTTCGGGGCCTTTTTCGTATCCACGCCCCCCTCCCCCTCCTCGGTTATCATGGCTGCTCATTTAAACGGAGCGTGTAACATGAGGTTCAACAAGTATTTCCAGGTTGCTGAAATGGCTTGCAAGTGCGGGTGTGGATTTGGCACTAAGCCGGGGGACATTGACGAGCGCGTGGTTTGGATTGCCACTTGTGCCCGGATCCACTTCGCCGCCCCCGTGACGATCACCAGCGCTTGCCGGTGCCCGAGCCACAACGCAAAGGTGGGAGGGGCTAAGGCATCCAGGCATCAGCCGCAAGGGGCCCTGAATGGCGCCTCAAGCGCACTAGACATAAAGGTTAAAGGGGTGGCGCCTGCTCAGGTGCAGGCTTTCTTAGATGAGCTTTTGGCGGGCCGCTTCGGGGTGGGGTATGGGGAGACATTTACCCATGTGGACACTCGGGACACCCCGGCACGGTTCGACTACTGATCGTGTGATCGTGAATAAAAAAAGGGGCCCTGCGTGGGCCCCTTTTTTTATTGGCGTTTCATATGGCGTTCAACTGCAGGTTCGCCGGCCCCAATCTTGGCAACGGTCACAACTTCATCCCCCGCTTCTTTGAATCCCATCAGCCAAGTGCCTGGGACTTTGAAAAATACGCTCATAGCTTCCAATGCATCTAGATCCGGCGTTCTGATCCCCTGCTCCCAGTTGCTGATCTGCGCCAGCTTGAGGCCGGTGTTTTCTGCCAGTTCCTTGAGAGTCAGGCCCAAGGTGTGGCGCAAGTGACGAATGCGTTTGCCGATGATTTCTTTTCTTGCTTGGGTGGTCATTTGTGGTCACTCCTTGATGTGATCAATTCGTGTGCAATTTACTCTAAGCGTTTATCTTGTCAACACCATTTTTAATCTATCCACTCTAAGTGGAATAAAGTTATACAAACCGTTGAATTTTAAGCCTAATCGTGTAATTATTCGTTCCGTTGAAATGAAACCGGGAGCGTGCTTTGACCCTCTTTGAGTGGATAGAAGAAAGCGGCGGGGTTGCCCAGACCGCCAAGATAATGAAGGAGTCACCTAGAACCGTGGCGAGCTGGTATTACTCCGAGAAGATCCCCAAGCCCCAAGCAGCCGTTCGCCTGATAAGGGCTAGCCGGGGCGCCCTGGACTTTAACCGCATATATGCGCCCCTATTTGCTGAGCTGGCGAGCCGGGAAGCAAAGAGGCTTACAAGGTAAGGATGTGAGGAAATAACGAAATGACGAAAGCGCCAATCATTGCCCTTTGTGGTTCATCGGTTGCCGACCGCGCCGCCGCGACTGAGGCCCTGGCCTCCCTGCTGCCGGCTCACGTTGATTTGACCATTCCCAAAAGTGTCCGGGTTCCATGGGGGAGGGAGGAGCGACTAGCCGCCGTTCTGGCTAGCGCCGACCGGATGACCCCCATTCTGATCAGCATCGCTTGCCTTGAGGAGGCCGATGTTGTGGAGAGCCTGGGCGGCGAGGTGGTACACGTCCAGGGGCTGCCATCGGACGATATACCCATTGAGCGGCATCACCTGATGATGACCCTTGCCGAGGAGCGGGGCCGGTACACCAACCCGGTAAATACCCTAATCAAGATTCTGGGGAGGGCGGCATGAGTAGTTTTGCAGGCGCCAGCACCATCATGTGCCGCAAGGTCCGATTCCAGCGCTTCCTTGCTGTATCCGCCCAGCGGCGGGTGAGGAATGAAACTGAGGCTCTGGCGGCACTAAAGGCCATCGTTGGCTTCGTGTCCAGGGCTGAGCTCGTCCCAGGCTCCGAGATGGGGCGCCGCTGGGAGTCGCTGATTCAATCTTTCAACGCATGGAACAAAGGGAGACCCCTTGCATGATCATTTCACCTCGCACCCTAAAGGCCCTGACTGAGGCAATGGAGGCCCACGCCCGGTGGTGTCATTCTGGGAATGCGCAGCCCCAGACCAAAGGGGTAATGGCCCGCTTGATGGAGACTCGCGGCCATTTCAGCCTTGCCACTGGTCGCCGTCATGGCCCCATCAACTCCCTGGAGGAAAGGGTGGAGAGCGCCATGATGAAGCTGGCCATCCAGGATCTGGCTTCCGCTGATGTGGTTCGCCTGGAGTACGGCGCCGGCTGGATGAATGTATTAAAGCGCCGCCAGCTGGTCCCCCATCGTTTTTGCTACGTCGAGAGCACCCAGGCTACCCGCGCCGCCGTCCTTGGCGTGTCCGAGAGAACCTATAGGAACAGGCTCCGGGTCGGTCAAGCCTTCATTCTTGAGGCAATCACGGCATGATCAGAGAAAGCGCCCTGACCACCCTCGCGGGTCTTTTGTTGGTCGGAGATTCCACGATTCGTGTAGAGCGCTTGGATTTGTGGGGGGAACTGGAGTTCTACGGCGACGCCTCCCGCTCATTCCATGAGTCGTGGGATCCCCAGCCTCGCCCCGGTGAAACCCTGCTATTCCGTGGCATCGGTGAGGAGGGATTGCCAATTGCCGTCTTTGTCTCCCGCAACTGAGCAGACCCCTATCACTGAGACGGCTATCAAGAAGCACAGAACAGGAGGCGCCCGCCAGCTGAGTGAGGGCGCCTTTCTATTCAGGTACTCATTGAAAGACCGCACCAGGGGATCCTTTCACCTCCGGCACTACCAGGAAGGCCGGGAAAGGTGGGAGCTGATCGCCAGATACCCAGATGTTACCCCTAAGCAAGCCAAGGCCATGTTCCACACCATGAAAACAAATTTGTACGCAAACCCCACCACTTCCGCCGCTATCTCCCGCTTTGCGACCGTTGCTGATTTGGCCGCCTGGTTCGTTGACCGGGCATCAAAAAATCCGTCTGTTGGTGCCAGCCGGCGCGCCGTCATTTCATCGGTAATGACCGGCCATGTGGTCCCCCGCCTCGGTCATTTACAGATAGAGACATTTGACCGAATCCAGTTAGATGAGCTCCTGATCCAGCCTCTAAAGGTGGCCTATGCCGGCTCTTATGTTCGGGTCATGTTTACCACCCTAAAGCAAGCATTCAAGGCCGCCGAGGCGCTGGGCCTCCTCCTGGTAAATCCCACCGCCTCCTGGCTGTTCAAGGACTTTGGCCATACCAATTACCAGGGCAAGAAAGCCGCCGTCCCCACCTCCTCGACCGCTGCACTCATTCAAAGCCTGCCGCCTACTGGTCGCGGCCAGATGATGATCAGGATCATGATGATGTTTGGGACCCGCCTACATGAAACCCTTTCGTTACGCTGGTCCTGGATTGATGCGGGCACCAAGACCCTGACCATTCCAGCCCGATACACAAAGACCAGGGAAGCCCTAACCCTGCCGCTGTCTGATCAAGCCCTCGCCCTGTTCAATACCTGGAAGGGGCAAGCCTTGAAGCGTTCCGCCCTGCTGTTCCCTGGCCGTGGCAAGGGCGGCTCAACCCTCGACCCCTCACTTGCTCATAAGGAGATAAAGGCCATATCGGGCGGCAGCTGGTCGGCCCACGACATACGCAAGCTGATGCGCTCAATCCTTGCTGATCTGGGGGTGGAATGGATGACCGCCGAACGGCTCATAAACCACAAGCTAAAGGGCCTTGATGCCGTATACATTCACAGCCAAATCGAGGCGTCGAAACGGCAAGCTATCGCCGACTATCACCGCCACCTTGAGGCCCTGGATTTCTTCCGCTGAGAATCCGAGACAGTAACGAGATCCACATACCCACCGATTTCCAGGAGACGCCAGCAAAGCCGCCAGCCCCAGGCCAGCAACTCCATTCACACTAGAGGAGTAGAGAGTGAGCGCGCCGGCCAGCCCATCGAGCACGGCGCCGGCCCCGGTCATTGTGCAAGGAGTGGTGGCTAAGTTGATGAAACTAAAGGGGAATGCTGGGCCCTGGCATCGAGGCCGGCCAGGAAGGCGGGGGACCCTGGAGAATCTGGTGGGGACCACGGGCGGCGAGGCCCCGGGGCTCGACAATTTTTTGTGATTTCTTAGGTTCGGCAGCAAAACCTGTAAGGGGGCGTTTTTGATGCATCCCTACCGGGTCCCTTTTCAGGTTTGGCGCGCCTCTCGGGCCGGTGGCGTGACTGCCGAAATTCTCCGGCAAGCTGCCGCTGATCTTGGTCGCCGCGCTCGAATCGCAGCATGAATGGATTCGACCAACCCCCCTTTCCTGTTCGGCAGTCTCCCGCCTCCTGGCCTGGGAATTTTGGCCTCGGTTCAATGTGCGTTCAGCTGATGATTGATTGGTCGAAACCGCTTGATAGTTTTCCACTCCGCGTGTAATGTCACTCGCGGTCAAATGTGACCGGTCACGGGATAAAAAAAATGATCAATTTCATCAAACAAAACGCCATGGGTCTAGTGCTGGTGATCACACTTGCGGCGTCTAGTGTCGCTGCTGTGCTTAGTGATTGCGCCAAGGTCGAGGCTATCGACCGGCTAACAACCGAACTTGCCACCCTTAATCGACTGATGGAGTGTTAATCATGCATGTAATGAATAAGCTAACCAGCTATGACAAGGAACTGATTCAGCTATACCTTGAGGAGCGTTATCAGGATTTCGCGGCCCATCTTGAGAGCCAGACTTGCAACGCAATGAGCACTGATGATGCTGATCGTATCCTTGAGGCCCTGGAGCAGGAGGCGCAACTTTGATTTCCCGCATAAATGACACTATCGGCGCCCTTGTCCTTGCCGTCCTGGCGCTCTGCTTGGTGTCGCTGTCGATGATTGTTGCTTTCCTGTCCCCTGATTATTCCCTTCGTATCCTGGAGCGCCTGGGGGAGTCACTGGGTAAATGATGAAAACGGCCACGGGTGCCACTGACCGCAAGAAGGCGCAAAGGAAAAGGGATAAGGATCTAGGTATTAAGCGAATCGAGATCAGGCTGAGTGCTGCCGCTATGGAGCGCTTGGAACAGTCCGCCGCAATTCGTGGCGGGGTGACTGGTCCCTATGAGCTGCCAGAATATGTGGAATTGCTTATCACCCAGGACGCCGACCGTTTAGCCCTCCACATTGAGCAACTGAGCAAGGCCCCCTGCGGGAAGTGCGGGAACCCCTTGCCGGGTGGGTGTGGAGGTATTCACAAAGGGGAGCATGATTGTGCCCATACCAGGGAGGCCCGCCAGCTGATGCTAACAGAGCCCCCATTTATGACCGAGGCTGAGCTAGACGCCCTGCTTGCAAAGAGAGATGAAAAATGAGTAACCCGATCTCCTTAATTCGCCCCCTCGTTTACCTTGGCCGTGGCGAACTGACTAGGCACTCCACGAGGATCGACAATCTGCGCCATTACTGGAAGTCGATGCACCTCATGGCCAGAAACCCGGTAATCGAAATCCCGTGCGCGGGTGGCTGTGGTTACGTCCAGCGGGTCCGTCTATCGAAAATCAAGACCGGTCAGGTGTTTGTGTGTAGCGCCAAGGCAACCCGCCAAACCTGCCTAGCCGCCTTGCCTGCCGTGGTCGATGGCAAGGTTAAGACCGTTCACTTGTCCCAGGCCGGCCACCTGTCCGGTGTTACCTGGGAGGATCGCGGCCTGCTGGTTGCGCTGGCAGCGTCAGCCCGTGAAGTTCTGGAGCGCTGGGCCTCCGCGTTTCGCCGCTGACCTTTGATTACACGAATCGTTGTAAAGTTTGCCGATTCGTGTTACTGTTTCGGCATTGTGGGAACGGTGTGAGGCGAGCGGCTACGGGTCAGAATCCCACCCTCCCCCGCCGTCCTGCATAGGTATAGTGATTTGATTCGACATAACAAAAAGGGCTGCCCTCATGGGTGGCCCTTTCTTTTTGGGAGCGCGAGACATGGGGCTTGATGTGGGCAGGGTTACGGCATATTTCGGGGGGTCTGGCGTGTCGCTTATTTCGCTTTCAGTCAAGGCTGAGGCGAGCGCGGCATCTATCCCCCTGATTACCGGCGCCATTCCCTCCCCTAAATCCTTATCCCTTCTGCAGGTTCCGATCCCCCTCCCCCTGGTAGAGGTGACGCTCGGCGATGTAACGGCCTTGGGTGGCTTCCTGGTTGTTGTGGGTCGCTTTGCCTGGGATGTGTACCGGGATCGGAGAGAGCAGCGCCGTTTGAACAAGTGGAGTGACAAATGATTGATGAGATTGCGGATGTAGTGCTGAGCCCCGAGGCTTTGGATCTGGTTGTGAGCGTGGCCATTGGCGCAGTTTCCCCTCCTGTGGCCATCGGCGCCCTGGTGATCGGTGGCCTTGCTGCCGTGTTCCTGCCCAAAGACAAAGCCAGGGCTTTGATGAGTCATGCCAAAGGGTTGATCGGCACGGTGAGGGGGAAGAAGTGAGCAGCACGACCGGGAGCGTGATCGAGTCGGAAAACTACCCGACACCCGGCTCGGCAGTCAGGGCCCTTATGGGGGTTCTGAACCTTAGACCTGGGGACCGGTTCCTTGAGCCGTGCCGAGGGGATTTGCTGGATGAGGAGGGCGCGCCCCTCCCCACAATCTTCAATCTGATGCCGCTCCCGGATGAGCGCAAGGATTGGTGTGAGCTCCGCCAGGGCGTGGACTACCTGGAGGCGGATCTAGGTTGCGGGGTCTATGACTTGATCGTTACCAATCCGCCGTTCAGTCTGACCGAGGCGTTTATCCGTAAGAGCTTGAAAGAGCTAAAGCCAGACGGGACATTGATCTATCTCCAGCGGGTTAACTTCCTGGGCACGGCCAAGCGCGTTCCGTTCTGGGCTGAGGTGGGTTTCCCTGACAAGACGCCGGTCCTGGTTCCCCGCCCCCGGTTCGTCAGGGGCGGGACAGATTCTTGCGAATACTGCTGG
>NZ_JRGL01000129.1 GCF_000764655.1 Aeromonas aquatica | reverse complement strand
ACGTAATTGGGACATAGCCTTTTTTTTGGGGCTAGGCCCTAGAGCGCGTTGCGGCGCGGGCCGAACGGCAGGCGCCAGCGAAACAGGCTGTTGAGGGTGGCGCGCCACTGGTTCGGCCGCCCCAGGATCTGTTTCTGCAAGCGGGTCTCTTCTTTGAGCATCACCTCGTCGCTGCGGGCCCAGGCCTGGGTGTAGAGCTGCTTGATCCCCGCCAGCGCATCCGGCGACTTGGTGATCAGGGTCTTGGCGAACTCCCGCGCCTCGGCCAGCGGATCCGCGCAGACCCGACTCACCAGCCCCAGGCTCCTGGCCTCACTGGCATCGCACTCACGCCCACTCATGGCGAGCTCCATGGCGGTGTCGACCCCCATCAGGTTGCGCAGGGTGACGCTGCCACTCATGTCGGGGATGATGCCCCACTTGATCTCCATCACCGAGAAGCGGCAATCCGGCGTGCTGAAGCGAAAATCGGCGCCGAGTGCTATCTGCAAGCCACCGCCGAAACAGACCCCCTGAGTCACAGCGATCACCGGCACCGGCAGTTGATGCCAGCCATAGGCCACCCGCTGGGCCAGATTGGTCGCCTCGTCCGCCTCCCGTTTGAGGATGTCGAGCGCCGCCACCGGCTGCTTGAGCATGGATTTCACATCCAGCCCGGCGCAGAAGGCGCGCCCCTCCCCGTGCAGGATCACCGCCCGCAACCCTTTCTGCTGCCGCAACTGGGTGAGCGTCTCGTCGATGGCGCCAAACATGGCACTGTCCAGCGCATTGAGCTTGTCTCCCCGCGCCAGCATCACCTCGGCGATGCCGTCCCGGATCTCGCACTTGACCCTTGGTTTATCCATGTCCCCTCTCCTCCTTGCTGCAATACTGGTCATACCACCACGTTACCAGACTGTTACCAGCGGGTACAGGGAGGCAACACCCTCTCTGCGACTAAAGTCGGCTGGTTCCTGTCTGGCGCCTTTGCCAGACTGGCGCTATCTCCCATGCCCCATGCCCCCGGCCGAGACGAGAATTGTCATGACCATCTTGTTCAACTTCAGTCGCCCGCCGTTTGACTGCCTCGGGGAAGCGGAGCGCCAGCGACTCGGGCAGAGCCTCAGCATCTGCTACTTTCGGGCCAGCCAGACGGTACTGAGCCCGGGGGACGCCCCTCCCGGCCTCTATCTCGTCATCAAGGGGGCGGTGGAGGAGTCGAGCCCCCACCAGTCATTCGGGGATTATGGCGAAGGGGACTTGTTCGACGTGCGCGCCCAGTTCGATGGCCACTGCCGCCACCGTTTCGGTGCCCTCGAAGACTGCCTCTGCCAGCTCATTCCCCGCGCCGTGTTTCAGGGGCTCTGCGCGGACAACCCCGCCTTCGCCCGCTACTTCACCGCCAATCTGGCAGAGCGCCAGCGCGAGCAGGAGCGGCGCAGCCAGCTCGGCCAGCAGAACCTGGCGGAATTCATCCTGACCCGCATCGACATCAGCCACCTGCAACCGCCCCTGCAACTGGACAGGCACAGCAGCCTGCTCGCCGCGAGCGAAGCCATGGCCGCCCGTGGCACCGATTGCCTGATCTACCCGGCCCCCGACGGCAGCCTGAGCCTCGCGACCCGCAAGACCCTGCTGCACGCCCTGACTCTGCAAGGATTGCCGTTGACGACACCCCTCGCGCTCCTGACCCCGGCCCCTCTCATCGGCCTGCCCCTTGGCAGCTACCTGTTCGATGCCCTGCTGCTGATGACCCGCCACCGCATCAAGCGCCTGGTGGTCTGGGATCGACAGGAGGTGGTGGGCGTCTTGCACCTGACCCAGGTACTCGGGCTCTTCTCCGCCCACTCCCATGTGCTGACCCTGCGCATCGCCCGGGCAGACAGCCTGGCCGCTCTGGAGGCGGTCGCCAGGGAACAACAACAGCTGACCCGCTCCCTGTTTGGTCAGGGGATCCACACCGCCTTCCTGATGAGGCTCATTGCCACCCTCAACGAGCAGTTGATCGCCAAGGCCTTCGCCCTGGTGATCCCGGCCGAGGTGCAGGATAAGGTGTGCCTGCTGATGCTGGGCTCCGAGGGCCGCGGCGAGCAGATCCAGAAAACCGATCAGGACAATGCCCTGATCCTGCCGGATGGCCTGCATTGGCCAGACCGCCAGGCCGATCTGGCCGCGTTCAGCGCCCTGCTCGCGCGACTCGGCTACCCGCCCTGTCCGGGCCGGGTGATGGTCAGCAATCCCCAGTGGGTCAAGGAGGATGCGCAATGGCGAGACGAGGTGGAGCGGGCCTGCGTCTCGGCGAGCGAAGGGGATCTGCTCTGGCTCGCCACCCTGGCCGACGCCCAGGCCATCGCCGGGGAGAGATCCCTGCTGGCCCCGCTCGCCCGGCAGTTGCGGATGCGGCTCGGCGACAGACCCGACTTGCTGGCGGAGATGGCCCGTGCCGCCATCGCCTTTCACACTCCCCTCACCCTGTTCGGCCGACTGGAGCAGGCTCCCGAGGGACTGGATCTCAAGCGCGGCGGCCTGTTCCCGCTGGTGCACGGCCTGCGGGTGCTGGCGCTGGAGGCGGGCATATTGGAGACATCGACCTTGGGTCGCATCGAGGCGCTGGTCTCTGCGGGCCGGCTCAGCCGCGACTATGGCGCCAACCTGGCGGAGGCGTTTCGGCTCTTTATCCGGCTGCGGCTCGGCGGGCAGCTCAAGACGGGGAACAATCGGGTACAAGTGAATGCCCTCAGCCATGGGGACAGGGATCTGCTGCGCCACGCCCTGCATCAGGTGAAGAAGTTCCAGCAGTGGCTGGGTATCCACTTTCGGCTGCGCCAATGACGCCCTGGCATCACTGGCGTCGACGCTGGTATGGCCGCGCCTTTCGCCACGGGGACTTTGCCCCGCTGTTCGAAGCCTCCCCGGCCGATGAGTGGGTGGCGCTGGATTTGGAGACCACCAGCCTGGATCCCGGACGGGCCGAGATCGTCGCCATCGGCGCGGTGCGCATCCAGGGCAACCGGCTGCTGACCGGAGAGGCGCTCTCCCTGCAGGTATTGCCCCCCGCCAGCCTGAGCGAGCAGTCGGTGGTCATCCATGGCCTGCGCCATCAGGATCTGCAACAGGGCATGACGCTGGAGGCCGCGCTGCGCCAGCTGCTGGCCTTTATCGGTCCCCGTGAACTGGTGGGTTATCACATCGCCTACGATCTGCGGATCCTCAATCTGGCCTGCCAACGGCTGTGGGGCCTGCACCTGCCCCAGCGGGGCATAGAGGTAAGCCGCCTCTACCACGACAGGCTCTACCGGCGCTACCCGGACGCCGTCATCGATCTGCACCTGGCCGCCATCAGCCACCATCTGGGGCTGCCTGCCTTGCCCCCCCACGATGCCCTGAGCGATGCCATCACCGCCGCCCTCATCTTCCTGCGCCTGCACCATGGCGGGCCCCTGACTTATCCCAAAGTCTAATTGCCGATGAATAACATTTAATTCACATTTTGATTACATGAGCAGGCCTCCTGCTCGGTAGGGACAACCTTCATTCACAGCTGACACAACCGTCATGGAGAACTGCAATGGAACAGCAACGCTATCTGAGGATCCAGCAAGATCCCAACTTTCAGGAGTTGGTCAGCAAACGCCAACGCTTCGCCTGGACCCTCTCCATCCTGATGCTGGGGCTCTACCTGGCATTTATCCTGCTCATCGCCTTCGCCCCCGGCTGGCTCGGCACCCCCTTGAGCGAGGGTTCCTCCATCACCCGCGGCATCCCGGTCGGGGTGGGCTTGATCCTCTCCTCCTTCGTGCTGACCGGCATCTATGTGTTCCGGGCCAACGGCGAGTTTGACGAATTGAATCAGAAGATCCTCAAGGGAGTGCAATCATGAAAGGCAAGTCTCTGCTGCTGCTCGGCGGCCTCATCTCCACTCCCTTGCTGGCGGCCGATGCGCTGACCGGCGAGGTACAGCGCCAGCCCCTGAACGTGCCGGCCATCGTCATGTTCGTGGCCTTCGTGGCTGCCACCCTGTTCATCACCTACTGGGCCTCCAAGCGCAACCGCTCGGCCTCCGACTACTATGCCGCCGGCGGACGCATCACCGGCTTCCAGAATGGTCTGGCCATCGCCGGCGACTACATGTCCGCCGCCTCCTTCCTCGGCATCTCCGCCCTGGTCTACACCTCGGGCTATGACGGCCTGATCTACTCCATAGGCTTCCTGGTGGGCTGGCCCATCATCCTGTTCCTGATCGCGGAGCGGCTGCGCAACCTCGGCAAGTACACCTTCGCCGACGTGGCCTCCTATCGCCTCAAGCAGACCTCGGTGCGCAGCCTCTCCGCCAGCGGATCCCTGGTGGTGGTCGCCCTCTACCTGATCGCCCAGATGGTCGGTGCCGGCAAGCTCATCGAGCTGCTGTTCGGCCTGCAATACCACATCGCCGTGGTACTGGTCGGCATACTGATGGTGCTCTACGTGCTGTTTGGCGGCATGCTGGCCACCACCTGGGTGCAGATCATCAAGGCGGTGATGCTGCTCTCCGGTGCCAGCTTCATGGCCATCATGGTGATGAAGTCCGTCAACTTCGACATCGGCGCCCTGTTCAGCGAGGCCGTCAAGGTGCATGCCAACGGCGCCGCCATCATGAGCCCGGGCGGTCTGGTGGCCGATCCCATCTCCGCCATCTCGCTGGGTCTGGCACTGATGTTCGGTACCGCCGGCCTGCCCCACATCCTGATGCGTTTCTTCACCGTGAGTGATGCCAAGGAAGCCCGCAAATCGGTGTTCTACGCCACCGGCTTCATCGGTTACTTCTACATCCTGACCTTCATCATCGGCTTTGGCGCCATCCTGCTGGTCAGCACCAACCCGGACTTCAAGGACGCCACCGGCGCCCTGCTCGGCGGCACCAACATGGCGGCCGTTCACCTGGCCGATGCGGTCGGTGGCAGCCTGTTCCTCGGCTTCATCTCCGCCGTGGCCTTCGCCACCATACTGGCGGTGGTCGCCGGTCTGACCCTGGCGGGTGCCTCCGCGGTCTCCCATGACCTCTATGCCTGCGTGCTGAAGAACGGCAAGGCCAACGAGACCGACGAGCTGCGCGTCTCCAAATACACCACTGTGGTACTGGGGGTTGTCGCCATCGGTCTGGGCATCCTGTTCGAGAAGCAGAACATCGCCTTCATGGTGGGTCTGGCCTTCTCCATCGCGGCGAGCTGCAACTTCCCTGTGCTGTTCCTCTCCATGTTCTGGTCACGCCTGAGCACCCGTGGCGCCGTCTACGGCGGCTGGCTGGGTCTCATCAGCGCCGTGACCCTGATGATCCTGGGCCCCACCATCTGGGTGAAGGTACTGGGTCACGCCGAGGCCATCTTCCCCTACGAATACCCTGCGCTCTTCTCCATGGCGCTGGCCTTCGTCGGGATCTGGTTCTTCTCGGTGACCGACAAATCCCAGAACGCGGCCGACGAACACACCAAGTTCTTCCCGCAGTTCGTGCGCTCCCAGACCGGGCTCGGTGCCTCCGGCGCCAGCGCCCACTGATGCAATGTCGTCTCTCTCCAAGCCGGCCCTGTGCCGGCTTTTTTCATACTCCCTTGCCCCCCATGCAATAGCGCCAGATCACAGTTCTTGCTAAAACTTTCGGCGGATCTGTGCCATAATGCGCGCCATTTGACAGACCAACCGGGACATCTCCTTTGTTAAGCAGCAACAACACTTATATGTAAGCTAAAACCCCCGAAAGCCGCGCCATATCTGGGCTTTTACAGGATTATCACAACATCTCCGTTCGCTTTCATCCCGCATTCCCCCGCAGTTTCCCTCTCGATTTGCCCCAAAATTGCCCCAAAAAATACCCCAGAATTTTCCA
>NZ_JRGL01000128.1 GCF_000764655.1 Aeromonas aquatica | reverse complement strand
ACATCGACCACGGCCTCAAAGAACTGGGCCTTCTGGCTCATCAGCGCCAGCTGCTGTTCGAGTTCCTTGATACGCTGTTCGGGCGTCTGGTTGTCGGGGTCAGGCATGGTGATGCTCCTGCCGGCGCGCACAGAAGCCCCCTGGCTCCAATCCTGCCGACCATGTTTACGCAACCATACCAGAACGGTGGAGTTGCCCTGAATGCCATAACGGGCCTGAGCCTGTTTGTAGGTGAGCTCGCCTTTTTCAATCTGCTCGACCACGGCTAGTTTAAAAGTCAGCGAGTAATCGCGCTGTGTCCGTTTCACACCTTGTCCCATCGGGTTCTCCATTTATTGGGGGGAAAGGTGTAAACCATATTCAGGACGGGACATACCCATAAAAAAAGCCCGCAATATGCGGGCTTTTTTGTCTCTGCTTTATGCGCTCCATTACACGGTGCGGGGGCGCAGATGGGCGTGCCAGCGGGCTTCCCACTTCTTGAACAGCCAGACGATGACGAAGGTCAGCAGCATGTAGAGCAGGCCGGCGGTCAGGAACGCCTCGAACGGACTGTAGTAGCGGGAGTTGATGATCCGCGCCGCGCCGGTCAGGTCGACGATGGTGATGATGCCCGCCACCGCCGAGCCCTGCAGCATGAAGATCACCTCGTTGCTGTAGGCGGGCAGCGCACGGCGGAACGAGTTGGGCAAGATGATGCGGGTGAGGGTCTGCCAGCGGGTCATGCCAAAGGCATTGGCCGCCTCGATCTGGCCCTTGGGCATGTTGAGCACGGCGCCGCGCACTATCTCGGCGGTATAGGCACCGGTGTTCAGGGTGAATGCCAGCAGGGCACAGAACCAGGCCTCGGAGAACAGCTCCCAGGCGACACTGTTCTTCAGCCACTCCCACTGGGCGGCGCCGTAGTAGATGATGAACAGCTGCACCAGCAGCGGGGTGCCACGGAAGAAGTAGATATAGGCCCAGATCGGCCCCTTGATCAGCCAGTTGTGACTGTTGCGCAGTATGCCCATGGGCACGGCCAGCGCCAGCCCCAGCACGAGGGACGCCGCCACCAGCAATATGGTGGTGTAGAGGCCCTGCCAGTAGGTGGGCCACTCATCGAGAATGATTGAGAAATCCATGGTTTACCTCGTCTTTATCGCGTAGTGACGCTCGGCCCACTTGAGTGCCGAGGTGGAAACCGCGGTGAAGACCAGGAAGATCAGCGCCACCGCCATGTAGAAGGTAAACGGCTGCTGGGTCGAGCCCGCCGCCAGGGACGCCTTGCGCACCATGTCATCGAGCCCGATGATGGAGACCAGCGCCGTGGTCTTGAGCAGCACCAGCCAGTTGTTGCCAAAACCCGGCAGGGCGTGACGCATCATCTGGGGAAACAGGATCCGCACAAACACCTGGCTGGATCGCATGCCAAAGGCACGGGCCGCCTCCAGTTCGCCCTTGTCCACCGCCAGGATGGCGCCGCGGAAGGTCTCGGTCATGTAGGCACCGAAGATGAAGCCGATGGTGGCGACCCCGGCCGCGAAGGGGCTGATGTCGATGTAATCGGGCAGCAGGGAGACCCACTCCTGGTTCGGATTGCTCGCCAGCAGGTAGTTGTTGTAGCTCTCGTTGACCCAGGTGCAGAGGTTGTTGATCAGCACCTGACCGCCGAAGAACAGCAGCATCATCAGCACCAGATCGGGGATGCCGCGAATGACTGTGGTGTAGCCGGTGGCGATGCCGCGCGCCCACTTGTAGGGCGAGAGCTTGGCCAGCGCCCCCAGCATGCCGAGCAGCAAAGCCAGCAGCAGCGAGGCCAGCCCCACCTCCAGCGTGACCCAGGCGCCCTCCAGCAGAGAGTTTTCGTATCCTTTCAAATCAAACATAGGCAGCTCCATTGCAACAATTGACTGGGTTCGTCTCTCCAACACAAGAGGCCCCATATTCTTTCAAATCAACCACATGCAGCACCATTGCAATTAAGCAGGCCCGTCACTCCCAGCGGGAGGCAACGGGCCCTATGACGACTGACGGGGCTCAGGGGATCGCAGCGACTCGTCCTGAACGACCTTGATGCGCCGTAAACTTCTTGCTGTTATTCGCCGTAAACGTCGAAGTCGAAGTACTTGTCGTTGATTTCCTTGTACTTGCCGTTGGCGCGCAGGGCCAGGATGGCGGCGTTGAATTTCTCTTTCAGATCCTTGTCAGCCTTGCGTACCGCGATGCCGGCACCCTCGCCAAACCACTTGGGATCGGTCAGTTTCGGGCCGACGAATTCGAAGGCATCGCCCCCTTCCTTCTTCAGCAGACCATCGCTGATGGCGGCGGAGTCGGCCATCACATAGTCAACCCGGCCGGATTTCAGATCGAGATAGGCCTCGTCTGCGGTGCCGTAGCGCTTGATGGTGGCGTTGGGGAAGTTGTCGGTGATGTAGGTGTCCATGGAGGTGGCGCGCTGTACGGCGACCGTCTTGCCGTCCATGAAGGCCTTGTCGAGCTGCACTTCGGTGCCTTTCTTGGCGGCGAAGCGGGCCGGAATGTGCTGGTACTTCTGGGTGAAGTCCACCTTCTTCTTGCGCTCTTCGGTGATGTCCATGGTGGCAATGATGGCGTCATACTTGCGTGACAGCAGCGCCGGGATGATGCCGTCCCAATCTTGCTTGATCAGGGTACACTTCACCTTCATCTCTTCGCACAGGGCGTTGGCGATGTCGATGTCGAAGCCTTTCACCTCGCCACTTGGCTCGGTCCAGGAGAAGGGAGGATAGGCCCCTTCCACCCCGATCCGTACCTCTTTCCACTCCTTGGCCATCAGACTGCCGGAACACAGGGCAGTCACCACGGCGGTCGCCAGCATCAGCTTGTTCATGTATCTCTCCTTGATAAACACGTCGATCGTTGAAAACGAAGATTGTTGAATAATGAAATCCCGCCCATCAATAGATGGAGGAGATGAATTGCTTGAATCGTTCCGACTTGGGATGGGCGAAGATCTCCTTGGGATTGCCCTCCTCCTCCACCTTGCCCTGGTGCAGGAACATCACCTTGTTCGACACGTCGCGAGCAAACGACATCTCGTGAGTGACCACCAGCATGGTGCGCCCCTCTTCGGCCAGCTCGCGCATCAGGCCGAGCACCTCCCCCACCAATTCGGGATCCAGCGCCGAGGTAGGTTCATCGAACAGCATCACCTCGGGCTCCACCGCCAGGGCGCGGGCGATGGCCGCACGTTGCTGCTGGCCGCCGGAGAGGTGACCAGGGTAATAGTCGCGTCGCTCCCACAGGCCGACCCGGTTGAGCAGATGCTCCGCCTTGGCGATGGCCTCGGCACGGGGCACCTTCAGCACCTGGATAGGCACCTCGATGATGTTCTGCATGATGGTCATGTGCGACCAGAGATTGAAGCTTTGAAACACCATGGCCAACCGGCTGCGAATACGCTCTACCTGCCGCATGTCCTCCGGTTGCCGTTCACCGGCCCGGTTGGCTTTCATGCGGATCAGCTCGCCATGGAGTGATACAGTGCCGGAAGAGGGGGTTTCCAGCAGATTGATACAGCGCAGAAACGTCGACTTCCCCGAGCCGGAGGAGCCGATCAGGGAGATCACGTCCCCCTTGTGGGCCGTCATGTCGATGCCCTTGAGCACTTCGTGGGTGCCAAAATATTTGTGCAGTTCACGAACTTCCAGTGCGGCAACGTCGCTCATCCATTACAACCTTGTCTGTCCCTAGACGCCGCTACGGCGCGACTCCACCATCGCAGATTTAACAAAAAGTTAACCGATGGCAACCTTCAGCGAAAATATCATCCAGGTAGTTAAAAAACAATACAGAACCGAGGTATTTAGTGGTTTATCTGTATTTTTATTGGTCTTGACGGTATTTTTCAGCACTTTGTCTGCATAAAATCCGCTTTGCATCACCTCTGATATACCGCCTTTTTATACCCGGAACGCACCAGTGGCAAGAAGATTCAGCCATTTCAGTCAGAAGCCGTTCAGAGTCGCTTTATTCATCCCTGGTCAGCCGAACAAAACGCACTTTTTTCTAAATGGAATTGATTTCATTGGCGATGACGACCCGAAGCCAGGGCGTTCCGGGAAGGTGGTTTCGCCATGAAAAGATAACAACCTGATAAAAAAAGGGTCGAATGAAGCATACAAACTCATGGATTTATGACTCTTGGCCAATAAGTAGTGGTAATGTGTCGTTTTCCCAGTTTTGTGACCGAGGCCCCAATGTTGCTGAATGTGTTGCTGATCCTGCTGCCGCTAGGTGTCGGCTATCTGATCCCCCTCTCCTCCCATCGGCTCATCAAGCTGGTCAATCAGTCTCTCGGCAAGATGGTCTACCTCATTTTGTTCCTGATGGGGCTGGGACTGGCCTATGTGGAGAACCTCGGCAGCAATCTGGCGGTGATCTTCGAGGTGGCCGCCATCATGCTCGGCGCCATCACCCTCTGCAACCTGCTGGCACTCTGGTGGCTGGACAAGCGCAGCCCGCCGACCCACGAGGCCATCGATGCCAGGCAGCCGAACAAGCTGCACATGTTGTGGGAGTCCTTGCAGCTTTGCTTCGTGGTGCTGGCCGGGGTCGGACTGGGGCTGCTGGTCGATCTGCGCGCCCTGCCCATCGACAAGTTGAGTGAGTGGGCGCTGATGCTGCTGTTGCTGCTCATCGGTATCCAGATGCGCAACTCCGGCATGCGGCTGCGCCAGATCCTGCTCAACCCCTGGGGCATGAAAATCGCCCTCACCGTGATCCTGAGCAGCTGGCTCGGCAGCCTGCTGGCGGCCCAATGGCTGGGCATGCCCTGGAACCACGCCCTGGCGCTGGCCTCCAGCTTCGGCTGGTATTCCCTCTCCGGCATCCTGGTGGCGGACAAGCTGGGGCCCGTGCTCGGCTCTGCGGCCTTCATCAACGATCTGGGGCGCGAGCTTATCGCCATCATGATCATTCCGATGCTGATGCGTCGTCACCCCTCCGCCGCCATTGGCTACGGCGGCGCCACCGCGCTGGACTTCACCCTGCCGGTGATCCAGAAGTCCGGCGGCATCCAGATGGTGCCGGTGGCCATCGTCTCCGGCTTTATCCTGAGCCTGCTCGGCCCCATCCTGATCCTGGGCTTCCTGGCCATCTAAGCATCACCTCTCAAACGAAGAAGCCCGACCTGGAAGTCGGGCTTCTTCGTGCCGGGATGTCACCCTCTTTGCGCCACCGGACGATTCTCTGCCATTGCGAGCCTCAAACCCGCCACTGGCCGCTACTCATCACCCTCGCTATGGCGAGGGTATCGGGATCGACGAGCAGCAGATCCGCATCCTGGCCTACCCCGATCACTCCCTTGCCACTCAATCCCAGGGCCCGGGCCGGATTGGCCGTCACCACCGACAAGGCGGTCTCCAGCGCCACCCCCTTGGCGCAAGCCTGAACCAGCTCCTGCCACAGGCTCCCAATCTGACCGCTGCGCATCTCGATCAATCGCCCCTCGGCATCGAAGCGCGGCAAGCTGGCGTTGGCATCCGAGCTGAAGCTGATGCGATCGGCGGGCACCCCGGCGGCCAGCAGCTCCACCAACCCATCGGCGGCCAGCCGCTCGCCATCCTCCAGCAAGTCCGGGAAGCTCGAGGTGGTGAGATCGACCCAGCCCCCCGCCTTGCCCCAATGGATGGCCTCGGCAAACAGCCAGGGGTTGCGATTGCAGTGGGTCGGATAGAGCTGGCGCAGGGGGATATCGGTCTCATCCCGCAGGGCCCGCAGCGGTGCCAGCGCCCCACGGCCATCCCCCAGATGGAAGAAGCTGACCCCGCTCTTGCCCGCCAGCAGGCCCGCCACCCGCGCCTCGCTCACCAGCCGGGCCAGCTCGTGGTGAGTCGGCGCGCTGGATCTGTGGTCGCTGATGGCGACCTCCCCCACCCCCAAGACCTCGGGGATCAGCATGATGTCCGACTCCACCGAACCGGTGAGGGTCTTGACCGGCAGATGATAGGATCCGGTATACATGAAGGCGCTCACCCCGGCGGCGCGAAACTCCCGCACCTTGCCGAGCACCTGGGCCAACGTGCGGGTCAGGCTGTCGGTGCCGAGCGCCGCGACCAGGGTGGTGACCCCTGCCCTCAAGGCCTCCCCGGCGGCCAGTTCAGGGGTGCGAAAGGCAAAGCCGCCCTCTCCACCGCCGCCGGTGATGTGGGCGAGGGGATCCACCAGGCCGGGCACCAGGTAGCGGCCACGCCCATCCACCCGCGCCACTGGCCAGCCGTCGGGCACGGCCAGCCCCTTGCCTATCCATGCGATCCGGCCATCGGCCACCAGCAGATCCTGCTGCCCCAGGTGGGCTGGGCAGTAGAGTTCGGCACCCTCGATCAGGGTCAACATCATGGTTATTCCTCGCAATCCGGTTAATGGCGCCAAAGAGACGGATATCTCCCCATTAATCCACCATTGCCGCCTCAGTGAAAGCTTTTCCTCTGCGGCATGCGACCTCGTCCGCCATAGGCAAAGGCGGCCGGATCCGCTAGGCTCAGCAACAATTCTCCCTTGCTGGCCCACCGCGACGCTCATGAACTACCTGGCTCACCTGCATCTGGCCGCCCATACCCGAAGCTCCCTCACCGGCAACCTGCTGGGGGATTTCGTCAAGGGGCCGCTGCCGAGCGCCCTGGGCCCCACCTTCGACGAGGGGATCTGGCTGCACCGCAAGATAGACGCCTTCACCGACGCCCATCCCGAGCACAGGGCCGCCGTCGCACGATTCGAGCAACCCTGGCGCCGCTTTGGCGGCATCCTGGTGGACATGCTCTACGATCACTGGCTCAGCCTGCATTGGCAGCAGTTTCACCAAGAGGCCCTGCCCCACTTCCTGCACGAGAGCTATGGCCGCTTGCTGTCAGACGACACCTCCTTGCCGGAGGGCTTGCCCCCGCCCCTCAAGCGGATGGCGGAGCAGGACTGGATCGCCTCCTATCGCAGCCGGGAGGGGCTGACTCGGGCCCTCAACGGCATAGGCCATCGGCTGCGCCGCCCGCTGCCGCTGGGAGAGGCGCTCACGACTCTGGACGCGCCGGCATGGCAGGCCGGCGAACGGGGCTTCCTGCGTTTCTATCCCGAGCTGATGGCCTATAGCGAGCGGCAGCTGACCGAGCGACGCCGGCCGCCGGCCCCATAAAAAAACGCCCCGAGGGGCGTCTTGTCAGGATCGGGGCTGGCTTATTGAGCCTCACCCTTCTTCTTGCGAATGCTGAGCCCCAGCTCACGGCCGCGCAGGCGGGCGTAGTAGATGGTGCCGACGAAGGCGAGGGTAGTGAACACCAACTCCACCACCGCCAGCCACCGCTCCCCTTCATCCGTGGTGATCAGGGTCAGGGCGTGCAGGAAATAGGGCATCAGCACGAAGTTGCCCCAGGCGTGGGTGTAGGGGTTGCCCTGCACTATGCCCTTGAGGGGGAACAGCAGCGGCACCGTCCAGATCACCGGCAGCAACCAGGGGTTGAGATCCGGGTGGGGCGAGAGCCACAGGTGCCACAGTATGACCCAGGCCAGCAGGCCGAAGAAGCCGACCAGGGTCAGCAGACGGGCGAAGCGGGTGCTCACTTGAGGATCTCCAGCACCAGCTCGGGCGGACGGCCGAGCCGGGCCTGGCCATTCTTGATGACGATGGGGCGCTCGATGAGCTTGGGGTGTTGGTGCATGGCACTAATGAGGGCATCGCCGCTCTGCGAACCGAGCCCCAGCTCCTTGTAGAGATCTTCCTTGGTGCGCATCAGCTGGCGGGGGTCGCTAAAGCCGAGCTGGCTCAGCAGGGTACGGATCTGCGCCTCGCTCGGCGCCTGTTCCAGATAGAGCACCACCTCGGGGGCGATCCCCTGCTGCTCCAGCAGGGCCAGGGTCTCACGGCTCTTGGAACAACGCGGATTGTGGTAAATTTGGGTCTCGCTCATGGTAACTCCCTGATTGATCGCAAGATGGGGCAAGAAATGGCGCTATTGTAGGGGAAACCGATGCGCAGGGTAAGCAGGAGGGGAATGGAAATGAAACGAATTTGTTGGCTGATTGTGGCCAGCCTGCTGGGGGCCTGCACCCCGGCCCCCAGCTTCACCGATGGGGCGGGCAAACAGATTGGCCTGGATCAGCTCGGTGGTAAGCCGCTGCTGGTCAACTACTTCGCGCCCTGGTGCGCCCCCTGCCTGCGGGAGATGCCGCTGCTGGCGGCCCTGCACCGGGAAGGCCAGATCGGGGTGCTCGCCATCAGCTTCGATCCCGCCTCCCCGGCCGACTTGAAGGTGCTGGCACAGCAGTATCATATCGCCGTGCCGCTGATGATCCCCGATGATGAGGCCAACCTCCCCTTCCCCAGGCCGACGATGCTGCCCACCAGCTATCTGCTCGATAGGGAGGGCAAGTTGCAGGAGACCCTGGTGGGAGAGCTCGATGAGCAGAAGATCGCCGCCCTCAAGGCCCGACTGGCGGCGCAACCCTAGCGCAAGCTGCTATCCAGGCATGATTTAACGCCATCTAACCCTGTATAAAACATCAAAACCAGCATATAAATCCACCATGACAAGACGGGGTGCCTCTCGGCACCCCGTCTCATACCCACGCGGGTTGGCGGATCAGCCCTTCAGGCTGTCCAGATCCTTCTTCGCACGCTCCAGCTGGGTGATGCGCGCCTCGATGCGGGCCAGGGTCAGCTTGTCGCTGGTGGTGCCCCGCGCGACGATCAGCTCGTCGATGGCCGCCTGGTAGTCCCCGCGCAGGGAGAGGGTCTCCGCCCGCGCCATGTGCAGCTCCGTCATCCGGCCGGCCTTGCGATAGGCATCGGACAGCAGGCTCCAGGCCAAGCTGTTCTCTTCATGCTCGCGGGCATAAGGGTCCAGGATGGCGATGGACTTCTTGTAGTTACCCCCCTCCAGATAGGCGTTGCCGAGGTTGACCACGACGACCTCGTTGTCAGGCATGCGGGTGCGGAATCGCTCCAGCCGGGCGATGGCCTGGGCACTGCGCCCCTTGGCGAGATCGATGTCGGTCAGGCCATCCAGCACGAACAGATCTTCGGGATGACGGGTCGCCAGCTGCTGCATCAGGGTGTCGGCCTCGTCGGTGCGTTTGAGCTGAAGCAGCACCAGTGCCTTGCCGTAGAGGGCGGCGTCTTTGAGGGGATAGTCCCCCTTCTGCAAGCGGCTGTCGAAGTAGGTGAGCAGCGCCTGCGGGTTCTCGGTGCCGTAGCGCACCTGGATACGCACCTTGGCCAGCCAGAAGTCGAGGCTGGGGGGTAACGTCCGCTGGCCATAGCTGCCGGCGCGGGCGCGGGCCTCGCTGATCCGGGTCTCCGGCAGGGGGTGGGTGAGCAGCATCTCGGGCGGCTTGCTGGCGTAACGGTACTCGGCCGCCAGTTTCTGGAAGAAGTTGGCCATGCCCATGGGATCGAAACCGGCGTCATACAGGGTCTTCATGCCGATCCGGTCCGCTTCGTATTCATTGTCGCGGGTGTAGTTGATGGCCGACTGCATCGACAGGCCGAGCGTCGCCTGCAGGGCGGCGATACCGGCGGTGGGGTTGATCACCGCCAGCGCGATGGAGCCCACCAGACCCGCCAGGGTCATGGCCGAGCTGCTGGCCTGCGCCTCCATGTAACGGGCGATGTGGCGCTGGGTCACGTGGGTGATTTCGTGAGCCAGTACCGAGGCCAGCTCGCTCTCGCTGTCGGCGTAGAGAAACAGGCCTGTGTGCACCTTGACTCGCCCGCCGAGGAAGGCGGCCGCGTTGATGCTGGGATCGTTGATGAGGAAGAAGGTAAAGGGGAAACGCACCCCGTCGGCGTTGGTGAGCAGTCGCTGACCCAGATCGTCGATGTACTCGTTCAATACGGGATCGTCGATGATGGGCAGACCGGCCCGCGCAAACCGCATGAAGGCATTGCCATAGCGCACCTCCTGCTCGATGGGCAGGGCCGCGACGCCGGCGGTGCCGATGTCGGGCAGCTGATTACTCGCCTGGGCATGAAAAGTGGCGCCCATCATGGAAACCAGCAGCGGAAGTGATGCCATCAAGGGGGAAAAACGTGCCACGTTATCTCTATCTCCATCAGAAAAGGCTTCGGCAGAATACCCTTGCCCATCAAGGCTCACAAGCGTTGTTTCACGGTGCCATCACGGCCATAATGACGACCACACACGCGATGGAACCCTCCTCCCTCTATGGAACAGCAATGGGAACGGCTCGACCTGACCCCCTGGCGTTGTCCCGAGCCCCTGATCCGGCTCAAACTCTGGCTACGCGGCGCCCAAGCTGGTCAATCCCTGCTCATTTTACTGGGGGATGCCGGCTCCAGACAGGACATTCCGGCCTGGCTGCGCCGTCAGGGTCATCAGGTGTCGCTGCAGCAGGAGTCCGATAGCCGTCTCGTCTTGCGGCTCGTCGTCGGGGCCGGGCCGTCACCGTGACGCCAATGCCAGCGATCTCCCTTTGCAGTCCGTCGTCGGGGCCATGCCGTCGTCATGACCCCAGTAATCTAAGGAAGCCTCGATGTTAGAAGTATTGAAGCGCTGGTATCAGACCCGTTTTTCCGATCCGGACGCCGTCACCCTGTTCCTGCTGCTGGTATTTTGCTTCGCCGTGCTCTGGCTGTTCGGCGATCTGCTGGCGCCGCTCTTGGTCGCACTGGTGATGGCCTATCTGCTGGAGTGGCCGGTCAGCCGGCTGCAACGGGCCGGGCTCTCTCGCGCCCTGGCAACCAGCCTGATATTGCTGCTGTTCATCGCGCTCACCACCATGGCATTCCTGGGGCTGATCCCGACCCTGGTGAATCAGGGCATCAACCTGGCCAAGGAGGCGCCCTCCATGCTCAACCATGCCCAGGACTACGTGCGCACCCTGCCGGAGAAGTACCCCGAGATCATCGACGTCAGCCTGGTCGAGACCATCATAGACAACATCCGCCAGCGCATCCTGGCCGGGGGTGAGCAGTTGGTGAGCGCTTCCCTGAGCTCGCTTATCAACGTGGTCGCCATCCTCATCTACGTCATCCTGGTGCCGCTGATGGTGTTCTTCATGCTCAAGGACAAGACGGTGCTGATGGGAGGCCTGCGCCGCTTCCTGCCGCGCAACCGCACCCTGGTCAACCGGGTCTGGGTGGAGATGAACGACCAGATCATCAACTACATCCGTGGCAAGGTGATCGAAATCCTGATCGTCGGGGTGGCGACCTATGTGCCCTTCGCGCTGATGGGGCTGCGCTACTCGGTGCTGCTGGCGGTGGCGGTCGGTTTCTCGGTGCTGGTGCCCTATATCGGCTTCGTCGCCATCAGCGTGCCCGTCGCCATGGTCGCCCTGTTCCAGTGGGGGCTGACCCCCGACTTTGCCTGGTTGATGGTGGCCTATCTGATCATTCAGGCGCTGGACGGCAACCTGCTGGTGCCCGTGCTGTTCTCGGAGGCGGTCAACCTGCACCCGGTCGCCATCATCATCGCCGTGCTGGTGTTTGGCGGTCTCTGGGGGTTCTGGGGCGTCTTCTTCGCCATCCCCCTGGCGACCCTGGTCAAGGCGGTGCTCAATGCCTGGCCCAAGCGGGATGAACAACCCCGTCCCACGGCCTGATATTGAGATAAGCGGGATCATCAACCCCGCTCGATGACCTGATACGAAAGAGAGGCGCCAGCCTCTCTTTTTTTGTCTGCGTGGCCAGACGGCGACGACAAGGAGATCCGCTTAGCGCCCCCCCTGACGCATCGGGAGGTCAGGGTGACCGAAATGTTTCTATCGACTTGAATTTAAAATAAAAACAGGCTTCACTGACAGCATCGTCAGCACTACCCTGTGCCCCCAGCCGTGGCCCCGACTAAAAGGATGTTTCCATGCCCCCTCTCCGTGCCCTGCGCCATGCGCCTCTCGGCTGCCTGTTGACCCTGCTGCTCGCACCCGCCGTCCGGGCCGAGATCGATCTCGGCTCCCTCGACATCTTCGTGCAGGACAGTCCCACCAGCCCGGTCCCCAAGGGGCTGGTGCTGGGCGCCGCCGTCATCGGCGGGGATGCACGCTATCAGGGCCAGGACAACACCGCCCTGGCCGTGCCCGGCGCCATCTACTTCGGCGATCAGTTCATGTTCCTCGGGGACAGGGCCCGCTACTACTTCCACAAGGACGACAACTTTGCCGCTTACGGCTATGGCCGGCTGCGCTTCGGCAACCTGGATCCCGACGATGCCCCCGAGCTCGCGGGGATGGAAGAGCGCGAGTGGGAGCTGGAAGGGGGCGTAGGCGCCAGCCTGATCACCCCCTACGCCCTGCTCAGCACCCGCCTCAGCACGGACGTGACAGGGACCAGCAACGGCCAGGAGCTGCTGCTGTGGGCCGACTTCCCCATCATTCGCGACAAGCTGCTCATCATGCCCGGCATGGGGGTGATGATCCGCAGCGACAAGATGGCGAACTACTACTTCGGCGGCGTCTCCGGCAGCGAGGCCATGGCCCAGCGCCCCGAATGGGACACCGGCACCACCCTCTCCCCCATGGTCGCCCTCATCACCAGCTACCGCTTCAGCCCCCACTGGATCGGCATGTTTGCCGCCAACTACGAGCTGTATGACAACGACATCGCCAACAGCCCCATCGTCCAGCACGATGGCGAGCTCTACGCCGGCTTCGGGATCGGTTATATCTGGTAACCGGAGCGCCCGGTAGCAAGAAAACGCCAACAGCAAGAAGGGAGCCCGAGGCTCCCTTCTTTTTCATCGATTGACGGCGAGCACTATAGTCCGGCCAAAAACTCGGCCAGCACCTGGTTGACGAACGCCGGGTTCTCCAGAGTCGAGATATGGCCCGCAGCCGGGATCTCCTTGAAGGGACAAGCCAGCGTCTCGGCCATCAGATAACCCTCCAGCACCGGGCGCGCCTTGTCCTCGCAGCCGGTCATCACCAGGCTCGGTACCGTGATCTCCTCGAGCCACTCCATTCTGTCGTCCCGGGTCACGAAGCTGCGCCCCACCGCCACCAGGCTCGCCACCTTGTCCGCTGGCCAGCTGGCAAGCCGAGCCTTGAAGCCAGCCATCAGCGCCGCATCCGGTTGATGGGCAAAGAACAGCGGCGCCACCTGCTCCACGATGGGCTCGGGGATGCTGCCAAGTTGCTCGATGGCGCCGAGCATGGCGAGATAGCGCTCGCAGGGGATCTGGGGCTCCCAACCGACGAAGCTGTCCATCAGCACCAGTCCCTTGAGGCGAGCAGGGGCGGCTCTTGCCAACTCGACACCCCACATGCCGCCGATGGAGAGGCCCACCAGCACGAAGTCGTCGACGCCGAGGGCATCGAGCAGGGCGAGATGATCCCGGGCCAGGGTTCCCAGGGTGCAGGGGCCTGCGGGCAAGACATCGGAATCACCGTGGCCCCACAGCTCGGGCACGATGCAGCGATATTGCCCCTCGAGCGCGGCAACCTGCGGCGCCCACATGGCGCTGTCCCACAGATAGCTGTGGCCAAACAGCAGGACCGGGCCCTGACCCTCGTCCAGGTAGGCCAGTTGACGACCCGCTATCTCCATCACTTTTTTCATGTTTGCTCCTGTTGCCGCAAAGGGGGCGGCAGTGTAGCACGTCCCTATTGGCAGTGACGCCTCCCTGGTGCAAGCTGGATCAGACTCAAACAGGAGAAGAGCATGCCGAAGGAAAAGAGCAAGAAACGCCCGCGCCTGGACAAAAAAACCTATGAACACCACCTCGCTCAGCTGCAAGAGGAGCTGGTCAAGCTGCAGGAGTGGGTCAAGCAGGAGGGACTGAAAGTGGTGGTGTTGTTCGAGGGGCGCGATGCCGCCGGCAAGGGCGGCGTCATCAAAACCATCACCGAACCCCTTAACCCCCGGGTCTGCCGGGTCACCGCCCTGCCCGCCCCTTCTGACAGGGAGCGTACCCAGTGGTACTTCCAGCGCTATGCCGCCCACCTGCCCTCGGCGGGTGAGATGGTGCTGTTCGATCGCTCCTGGTACAACCGGGCCGGGGTAGAGCGGGTGATGGGCTTTTGCACCGATGCCGAATACCGCGAGTTTCTGCGTGCCTGCCCCGAGTTCGAGCGGATGCTGACTCGCTCCGGCATCACCCTCATCAAGTACTGGTTCTCGGTGTCGGACGAGGAGCAGGAGAAACGCTTCAAGGAGCGCATCAACACTCCCATCAAGCGCTGGAAGTTCAGCCCCATGGACTTGCAGTCCCGCTCTCGCTGGGTGGAGTACTCCCGCGCCAAGGATGACATGTTCACCTACACGGATACCGAGGACTGCCCCTGGTTCGTGGTCGATGCCGACGACAAGCGCCGCGCCCGCCTCAACTGCATCGCCCACCTGCTCGGCAAGGTGCCCTACGAGGCGATCCATTACGAACCCATCAAGCTGCCCCCCATCAAGACCGAAGGTTATGAGCGCCCCCCACTGACCAGCCAGACCTTCGTACCCGACATCACGGCCGCGCTGGAGGCCTGTGCATAAGCTCGGGTGCTATGCCTGCCGGACAGATCCCAAACGGCAGGCAATAAAAAGCCGGTCTGACGACCGGCAAAAAGGCATTGAATACAAGGAAAACCTGAACGCTCTCAGGCGCGGATATATTTGGCCGTGCGCGGGAAGGCTTGCTCCTTGGCATCGAACAGGTAGCAGGCCTCGGCCGGAATGCCGACGCTGTACTGCTCGCCGGTGACCACATCGATATCGGAATGGGCCTTGACGGTGAAGTCGTGACCATTCACATCCATGTAGACGAAGGACTCGGCCCCCAGATGCTCGGCCACCTGCACTATGCCGGTCACCTTGCTATGGGCATGGGGGTGATCCAGAGTCACCAGATGCTCGGGGCGCACCCCCAGCTCGACCTTGTCACCGACCGCGCCGCTGCGGGCATCGATCCGGGCACGCACGGTGTCACCTGAGGTCAGCCGAACCACACACTCCTGCTCGCCTATCTCCTGCAGCTCGCCCGCCAGGAAGTTCATCTTGGGAGAGCCGATGAAGCCCGCCACGAACTTGTTGTCCGGGTTGTGGTAGAGATCGAGTGGCGTACCGAACTGCTCCAGGTTGGTCTCGGCCTCGCCCTTGAGCGGGCTCAGCACCACGATGCGGTTGGCCAGGGTCATGGCCTCCACCTGATCGTGGGTCACGTAGATAATGGTGGAGTTGAGCTCCTTGTGCAGCTTGGCGATCTCGATGCGCATCTTGACCCGCAGCGCGGCATCCAGGTTCGACAAGGGTTCGTCGAACAGGAACACCTGCGGCTGCTGCACGATGGAGCGACCTATGGCCACCCGCTGGCGCTGGCCACCGGAGAGCGCCTTGGGCTTTCTGTCCAGCAGCGGCTCCAGCCCCAGGATCTCGGCGGCGCGCATCACCCGCTTGTGGATGTTCTCCTTGTCCATCTTCTTGAGCTTGAGGCCGAAGGCCATGTTCTCGTAGATGTTCATGTGCGGGTAGAGGGCGTAGGACTGGAACACCATGCCGACGTTGCGCTCCACCGGTGGCACGTCGTTCATGTAGCGGCCGCCTATGGTCAGCTCACCGCTGGTGATGTCCTCCAGGCCCGCGATCATCCGCAGCAGGGTGGACTTGCCACAACCGGACGGGCCGACGAAGACGATGAACTCCCCTTCCTTGATGGCCAGGTTGATGTTGCGCAGCGTGTCCTTGTGGACCGCCGGATCGTAGTTCTTGCGAACGTTGTTGAGTACTACTTCAGCCATGACGAGCTCCGCTCTTGAATCTTTGCAAATCGTGATGGCGGGGGGAGCGCACTCCCCCGGCCACAAACCTTAACCTTTGACGCCACCGGCGGTGAGACCGCCGACCAGCCAGCGCTGGGCGAGCAGGAACACCACTGTGATGGGCAGACCCGACAGCACGGCGGCGGCCGCGAAGTCACCCCACAGATAGTTCTGCGGATAGAGGTATTGCTGGGCACCGACCGCCAGGGTCAGGTTGTTCACATCCTGCAGCAGGATGGAGGCCACGGGCACCTCGGTGATGGTGCCGATGAAGGCCAGGATGAACACCACCGCCAGGATGGGCACCGACAGGGGCAGCAGGATCAGGCGGAAAGCCTGCCACGGGGTGGCGCCGTCGATGGCCGCCGCCTCCTCCAGGGAGGAGTCGATGGTCTCGAAGTAGCCCTTGATGGTCCAGACGTGCAGCGCTATGCCGCCCATGTAGGCCAGGATCAGGCCGCCGTGGGTGTTGAGACCCAGCCAGGGGATGTAGTCACCAATCTTGTTGAACAGCGCATAGATGGCCACCAGGGCCAGCACCGCCGGGAACATCTGGAAGATCAGCATCCCCTGCAGAATGGTCTGCTTGCCACGGAACCGCAGGCGGGCAAACGCATAGGCACAGGTGGTCGACAGCGCCACTATCATCACGGCGGTGATGCCGGCGATCTTGATGGAGTTCCACAGCCAGGTCAGCACCGGGAAGGGTGGCGGCGTGATGCTGCCATCGGCGTTGGTGATGGACATGCCAAGGGCCAGCTTCCAGTGATCCAGGGTCGGATCGGAGGGGATGATCTCCCCCACCGAGAAGTTGCCGTTACGAAACGAGATGGCGATGACCATGATCACCGGGAAGATGATCAGTGCGAGGAAGCCCCACATGACCAGGTGGGTTGCCCACACCCGGTATTTGACTGACTTGGGTTGTACGATTGCCATTGAGAAGCCTCCTTACTGTTGCTTGTCGGCTTTGGACAATTTCAGGTTGAGCAGTGCGAGCGCGCCGACGATCAGGAAGATGGCGGTGGCGATGGCACTGGCCAGACCGTAGTCCTGACCACCCGAGCCCTGGAACGCGATCCGGTAGGTATAGTTCACCAGCAGATCCGTGGTCCCGGCCGGGGTACTGGCCCCTATGATGTCCGGTGCCCCGTTGGTCAACAACTGGATGAGTACGAAGTTGTTGAAGTTGAACGCAAAGGATGCGATCAGCAGCGGCGTGAGCGGCTTCATCAACAGCGGTACCGTGATCTTGAAGAAGTTCTGTACCGGACCCGCACCGTCCATGGCCGACGCCTCGTAGAGGTCCTCCGGGATCGCCTTGAGCAGCCCCATGCAGAGGATCATCATGTAGGGGTAGCCGAGCCAGGTGTTGACGATGAGGATCATCACCTTGGCCAGGAAGGGGGTGGTGTACCAGTCCGGCTTGATGCCGAACGCCGCTTCCAGGAACAGGTTGATCTCACCGAAGTTCTGGTTGAACAAGCCCTTGAACACCAGGATGGAGATAAACGCTGGTATGGCATAGGGCAGGATCAGCATGACCCGGTAGAAACCGCGCCCCCTGACCTGATCCCACTGCACCAGACAGGCCATCACGGTGCCGATGGCCAGGGTGAAGAACACCGAGCAGGCGGAGAAGATCACGGTCCAGACGAAGATCTGCATGAAGGGACCCTGGATACCCGGGTCTGTCATGATGCGGACGAAGTTCTTCCAGCCCACGCTCACCACGAAACCGGGGGCCATGCCCTTGCCGACGAACTCGCCATTGGCATCGATGTACTGGTAGAAGCCGGTGTCACCGTTGGGCAGCATCAGCTCGCCGCTCTGGTTGTCGCGCAGCAGGTTGCTGTCCTTGATCACCACGCCGGACGGCAGCACGGCGCCATCCGCCAGCTGGGTGTAGAGAGGTTTTTGCGCCGCAAACTTGCGCAGGCTGCTCATGGTCAGGTGGATGTTGCCTTCCGGCAGCACCAGATCCAGCGCAGTGAGATGAGTGCGATGATCGACGATGGCGCGAATGGGGGCCGCCTGGCCGATGGATGCCCCGTTCAGGGGTTGCAACTGGACAACCTGCGCCTCGTCACGGACCTTGCCCTCACGGACGGCCAGGGCATGCGCCTTGTTGTTCAGCAGACTAAGGGGCTGGCTGATGAAGGACTGGTCATCCTGTTGCAGCAACAGCTGGAACTGATTGTTCTCGCCGCCAAGCAGGGTGAAATCGAATTCACCGCCCGCCACCTTGTAGATCTTTTTAAGATGGAATTCCCGCGCCTGCTCGAGGGAGAGCAGGTTGGCACCCGAGTAGTTGGTGAAGGCGATGCCGATCGTGTAGGCAAGAGGGAAGATGATGAACACCACCATGCCAGCCACACCGGGGAAAATATAGCGGTGGGCATAGGTCTTCTTGTTCATGAAGACATACAGACCGACGGAGACCACCACCAGATCGAGCAGGGCGAACACCCACTCACCGCTGGCATACATCATCACGGCAGCATAGCCGTTGAGAATGGCGACCAGGGCAGCGAGGGTCCACTTAAGCCAGGTGTGCTTATCCTTCGGACCGGCATAGGATTCGATAGAAGGTACTACTTCCATGCCAATTAACCTTTATTACGCCAAGAGAGATTGGAGAGAGTGGGAGGCCCGAAGGCCTCCCTGGTGCATGCTTACTGAACGATACGCTTGGCAGCGGTATCCAGGGCTTCGTCAACGCTCTGACGGCCGGAGGTGACGTTCTTGAGGGCTGTTTCGAAGGAGGACCAGAAACGGCTCATCTCAGGCACGGACGGCATCGGCTCGCCATTCTGGGCGTTCTGCATGGTGGCCTTGATGTTGGCGTCGGATTCCAGGGTCTTCTGGAAGGATTTCAACGCCACGGCGCCCAGCGGTTTGTCGGCATTCACCGGCGCCAGGCCAGCATCGGTCAGCAGGTAGTTCTCGAGGAACTCGACAGCCAGATCCTTGTTCGGGCTGGCGGCGTTGATGGTCGCGCCCAGCACGCCAACGAAGGCCTTGGCCGGCTTGCCATTCAGGGTCGGCAGCGGCGCTACGCCGTACTTGATGCCGCTCTTGTCCAGGTTGCTCCAGGCCCAGGGACCGTTGATCATCATGGCCACTTCGCCCTTGTTGAACTTGGCATCCATGACACCGTAGTCGATGCCCTTCTCCAGGTGACCGGACTTGATCATCTCGGAGATGTAGCCGACGCCGGCCTTGGCACCTGCGTTGTTCACGCCGGTGTCTTTCACGTCATAACCGGTAGCGGTCTTCTTGAAGGCATAACCGCCGTTGGCGGCCACCAGCGGGTAGCTGAAGTAAGGGGTGTCATAGGCCCACATGATGGCGCGCTTGCCATTTTTCTTCAGATCTTCGTCGATCTTGGCGATCTCTTCGAAGGTCTTCGGCGGGTTCGGCAGCAGATCCTTGTTGTAAATCAGGCTCACGGCTTCCACCGCAACCGGGTAACCGTAGGTCTTGCCATCGACGGTCATGGCATCCCAGGCGAACTGCTCAAACTTGGCCTTGGTGGCGGCGTTCGGAGCGACCGGCACCAGCAGACCGGCCTTGACCCACTCACCGTAACGGTCGTGAGCCCAGAGGAAGATGTCCGGACCATTGCCGGTAGCAGCGGCTTGCTGGAATTTCACTTCAACCTGATCCGGGTGAGCGACGGTCACCTTGATGCCGGTCTCGGCTTCAAATTTCTTGCCTACTTCGGCCAGGCCGTTGTAGCCCTTGTCACCGTTGATCCAGATGGTCAGCTGACCTTCGTCAATGGCGGCGGTGGCTGAACAAGCCACACCCAGGGTAGCCAGACCGATCAGGGATGACAGCAATTTCTTTTTCATGAGCCTTTCCTTGTATGAGTTCCGCGCTGTAAGAGCATTGTGTGCGAGATGAATATTATCCCAAGCCGCCAATGCCTCACATGACATGCCTCGCATTTTTGAAATGCAATTACGTATTTTCTTCCAGAAAGTTCTGAAAACATTTTCTTATTTCAGCGACTTATCGGGGTTTATCGCCATATTTTTGTCTGCACACAGAAAAATAATTACCGAATAGAAATAAAATTACACCAATGAAAGGGCTTTCACCCCATTGAAAACCCTTTCACACCCATTATTTTGTTTAATGTGTTAACAAAGTACCGAGTCAATTTCGACGTGCGCCAACCCCTTAAATAAAAAGACACCGGAGCGAGCCCCGGTGTCTTTTTGCTAAAAGTGATGACTGGATCACATTATGACTGGCGCAGCAGCTGATCCTTGAGGTTCGGCGGCACGCCCCTGATGGTCAGGGTATCGGTCTGCGGGTCATAAAATACACGGCTGTTCAATAACTTCTGCTCGAAGCTCAGGGTCAGGCCACCGCCGGAGCCGACGAACTTGGTCAGGCCACGCAGGGTGGATCTGTCCGCCGGGAAGCGGTCCTCGAGCTCGTACTCCTGGCCGATGAAGCTGTAGAAATCGAGGTCGCCCTCCCCCGGCAATTCTGCCGACAGCTCCTTGATTTCAATTTCCTCACCGGCACTGGCCTGCTCGGTGCAATATTTGAAGACCTGTTTCTTGTAGTCATTGCGTTCGGCGGGCTCGAGCTGACGGCTGTCGCAATAATCGTCCACCGCCTGCAGCAGCCCCTTATTCTGCACCTTGGCATCCATGCCCTCGCGAGCACCCAGCAAGTCCATGAAGAAATCCCCCAGCTTGCGGCCGACTCGCCCCTTGCTGAAGGTGATATAACGGCGTGAATCCGGCTGGGTTTTCCATTCGGTCAGGTCGATGCGCGCCACCAGATTGAGTTTGCCGATATCCAGATACTGGATATGACGCAATTCCAGCGCCTCGCTGACGGTGACACTCTCCTTGCCTTCCAGCAGGGCGAGCATCAGATAATCCACGCCGACATAGTTGTATTTGGCAAATAGCAGCACACCCTGCTCATCCAGGGCGTGATCCACCAGATTTTTCACCAGCAACTGGGTCATGGCCACCGAGAAGGGAACGAAGTCGGTCTGTTCGCCAAGCAGTTGCTCGAGGGCGATGCGAAAGGCCGGGGAAGGCTGCTTCGGAGCCTCCTCGCCGTCGGTGAGCTCGGCGACGGCCGCCTCGGGGTCAGCAAAGAAACCAAACCCCTTGCCGCCCTTGCCGTTATAGATGCGATGCAGCTCCGCCATCAACCCTTGTACCGCCTCGTCTGCGGGCAGAGTCTGGCTACGAGTGTCGGCGTGGGGTTGACCATCGTGGCCAGGCCGCAGGGAGTGAAGAATGATCTTGTCGATATCGAGACTCATGTCACAAAGCCATAGTGTTAGCCGAAAGGGTGAAGTATTATAAGGCGCTTTGAACCGAGATGAACCCAAGATTATGCCCATCGTATCAAAGTACAATAACGAGCAGTTTGACGCCCTGATGAACGATCTGATCACCGCCCTTGAGAAACACAAGGCGCCGGTGGATCTCAGCCTGATGGTGCTTGGTAATCTGACCACCAATATCATCAACGGTATGGCCCCGGCCCAGCGTCAGGCGATCACCGAGAAGTACATCCAGGCGCTCACCGCCTCGGTGGATCATCGCCACGATGCTCACTGAGTTTCTTCGTATTCTTTGATGTTTTTCAAGCAGATGGATCACTATGGTCGAAACCGGCAACCCCTATCGTGATAATGTTTCTCGCCTGATCACCTGGGGGCATTGGTTCTCCTTCTTCAACATCATTCTGGCCATGCTGATCGCGACCCGCTATCTGGGTTCCATCAGCTGGCCATCGACCACGCTCGGCATTACCTATCTCATCATCAGCTGGATAGGCCATTTCTCGTTCCTGAGCTTCGTCACCTACCTGCTGACCGTCTTCCCCCTGAGCTTCGTGCTGCCAAGGGAAAGGTCACTGCGCTTCATCTCGGCCATCATCGCCACCCTGGCACAGGTGCTGCTGCTCATCGACACCCAGGTCTTCCAGCTGTTCAAGTTCCACTTGAATGGTCAGGTGTGGCAACTGCTGCTGGATCAGGCCCAGACCGAAGAGGGCTCGATCTGGAGCATCATCTTCGTGGCAGTGCCGACCATCTTCCTGCTGCAGTTGCTGCTGTCGGCCTATGTGTGGCGCAAGATCAACAAACGCAAACGGCGCCAGTACGGCAACCAGGTCGGGCTGGCCCTGCTGGTCTGCTTCATACTGACCCATCTGGTCAACAGCTGGGCCGATGCAACCCTGTATCAGCCCATCACCATGCAGCGCGCCAACTTCCCGCTCTCCTACCCCATGACCGCCAGGAGCTTCCTGGCCAAGCATGGCTGGCTGGATCTGGAGCAGTATGAGAAGCGGGCCGAGGATCAGGGCAGCGCCGAGAACCGGTTGATCTATCCGCTGCGCCCGCTGAACGTGAGCGCGCCCGCTGAACACAAGAACCTGCTGGTGGTGGTGGTCGACTCCCTGCGGGCCGACATGCTCAACAACATCAACATGCCCAATCTGCAGCGTTACGCGGATCAGCACCTTAATTTCCAGAACCACATGAGTGGCGGCAATGACGATGTGATGGGGATGTTCAGCCTCTTCTACGGGCTGCCAGGCCACTATTACGGCGACATCCGCACCGACAAGCGCCCGCCGGTGCTGTTCGACGAGATGCTGCGCCAGGACTACCAGTTCGGCCTGTTCGGGGCGCTGGAAGACGCCCAGCAATATCAGCAGAGCCTGCTCGCCGGCCTGCGCAAGCAGGTGTTCGTCTCCGAGCAGACCGACGACACCCGTCTCATCGGTGACTGGCAGCAGTGGCTCGCCAAACGTTCGGCGGACAGACCCTGGTTCTCCCTGGTCTACCTGTCCAGCCCGGGGGATTATCAGGTGCCTGCCGATGTGAAAGGCCCCTTCCAGCCGGAACTGACCCGCTTCAACCCGGCCACCGCCTATAAGCCAGAGAACCTGCAGAAGCTGGAGAATCGCTACAAGAACACGGTGTTCTACACCGATCAGCTGCTGGAACAGATGCTGACCCGGTTGCAGCAACAGGGATTGAGCGAACAGACCATCGTCGTCATCACCTCCAATCACGGCCAGGAGTTCAATGAGACTCAGAGCAACAGCTGGGGCTATGGCAGCAACTACTCCCCCTATCAGGTGCAGGTGCCGCTGGTGCTCGCCTGGCCCGGTGCCGAGAACAAGCCGCAGCCGCAGGCCAGCAGCCACCTGGATCTGGTGCCAACCCTGATGAAGGGCATGCTGGGGGTACGCAATCCGGTGCGCGACTACAGCATAGGTCGCAGCCTGTTTGACGACAGCCCCCGTGGCTGGTTGCTGGCGGGGGATCAGAACGATTTCGCCATCTATCAGGGCAACACCATCACCCACTTCAACAAGCAGGGTGACTTCGAGCTGCTGGATCGCAACACCTATCGCCCCATCAAGCACGGCACCCCGGACATGGGCGCCATGATCCAGGTGATGAACGAGCTCAACCGCTTCTATCGCGCCCCATAACGGGCTTGACCCCGTCCCTTAAAGCCCGCCGCCTTGGCGGGCTTTTTATTGCCTAAAGACTCGCTTAGGGACTGAAAAGGCCCCCTGTCATCGTCTCCATGTTGCCCTGTTTTATCCCCCATATCCGCAAACGTATCCCTTCCACTAATGATGTATAAGTCAAAAAAGTCAGTCTGATCAAGATCATAAAAACAAAATGATAATGATTATCAGTCATTGAACCAAAAGGATTCATCTGTAATAATCCGCGCCCTTCAGGCTTAAATAATAATCATTATCAACAATGAAAAGACTACTGCACTACTGGCCCATGCTGCTGTCCGGTACAGCCTTGGCCGCCAGCGATCCGGCCAGGATCGACTCAACCGAGATGAACCCCGAGCTCAAGGCGCGCGAGACCATAGTGGTCAAGGGCCAGCGCATAGAGCAGAAATTGTCCGACGTGTCGGGCTCCATCACCGTCATCACCGAGGAGGATCTGGATCGCCAGGTCGCCACCGAACTCACCGACGTGTTCAAGAATGAGCCCGGCGTCTCGGTGACCGGCTCCGCCGGCCGGCCGCAGAACATCATCATTCGCGGCATGGGCGGCAACCGGGTGTTGATCATCAAGGACGGGGTTCGGGTCAGCGACGGCTTCGGCGCTGACGACCTCAACGACAAGGTGGGCCGCTTCAGCTTCGACCTGGACGACGTCAAGCAGATCGAAGTCGCCAAGGGCGCCGGCTCCTCCCTCCATGGCTCCGATGCCATCGGCGGCACCATCGTCATCAGCACCAAGCAACCGGAAGACTACCTGCAGGGTCAGGATGCCTATCTGAGCAGCAAGGTGTTGCAGGATGGCAGCAGCGACAAGCAGAAGCTGAGCGCCACCGGCGCCGCCCGGGTATGGGATACCGAGCACCTGCTGCGCCTCTCCGGCTGGCAGGGGCACGAGACCGCCAACTATGACGAGAGTCGCATCCCGGCGGATCTGGACGGCCTGAGCGCCTCCACCAGCTCCCGCTTCGATCTGAGCGATCACCACCTGCTGCGCCTCGAGCTCGATTACTTCGAGGACAACGCCCAGCGGGATCAGGGACCCCGCGAGGTGCCCCAGCCCGACGGCAAGTGGCAGGTGCGCCAGTACCGCGAAGACGCCTCCCAGAAGACCCAGGGCGGCAAGCTGAGCTGGGAGGCCCGCAGCCTCGATACCCTGCTGGCCGACAGCTTCACCTGGAGTGCCTACGGCAATCACGCCAAAAACACCGCCAACAAGCGCAGCCTGCTGCAAAACGATCTGCTGAGCGGCTATCCCCGCTATCGCAGCGAGCGCGAGCTCGCCACCTTCACCGAAGACAGGGTCGGCACCGAGCTGGATGTGCGCCGTGATCTGACCACGGGTGACATCGCCCACAAGCTGAGCTACGGCCTGGAGCTGGAGCGCACCAACCACGAGCGACCGGTGGAGAAGCTGAGCCTGGAGGCCGGCGTGCCGCAACCCCAGCAGTCTGCCCCCTTCAGCCGGGCCCGCACCGACAGGGCCGGCGTCTGGCTGAGCGACGTGGCAACCCTGGGCCAGTGGCAATTCACCCCCACCCTGCGCATGGATCACCAATGGCTGCAGCCGCTCGATGGCAGCAACGGCGAGAACCACAGCTGGCACATCTCCCCGAGCCTGGCCACCAGCTATCGCTTCAACGAGGAGTGGCGCAGTTGGCTGAGCTACGCCAACGGCTTCCGCGCCCCCTCCTATGACAAGGTGTACGGCAACATACCCCACTACTTCGCCCTGCCGCCGTTCGAGATCATCGCCAACACCGAGCTGCAGGAGGAGACCAGCCACAGTTTCGAGTGGGGATTGAGTGGTGAGGGACAGAACTGGAGCATCAAACCGGCCCTGTTCTACAACCGCTACTACAACTTCATCGATTGGCGTGAGGTGGGGTTGCGCCTGCGCGACGGGGTCATACTGCGCCAGTACCGCAACGTGGCCAAGGCCGAAACCTGGGGAGCGGAAGTCGCCGCCAGCTACTGGCTGACCCAGGAATGGGAAGTCGCCACCAAGCTCGGCTGGGTCGACGGGCAAGACAGTCAGGGCGAGGCGCTGCGTACCCTCACCCCGCTGGAGGGCAACACCCGCCTGAGCTATCAGGCCAACGACTGGAGCCTGGGGCTGCAGGCGGATTACGCCGCCGCCATGAACCGGGTGCCCACCTGTGGCAACAGCCTGACCAGCAGCCAGGACGACTGCCTCAAGAGCGCCGGCTGGTTCAGCTTAGGTATGACCGCCGACTGGCTGGTCACCGATGCCCTCAAGGTCAACCTCAAGCTCGATAACCTGTTCGACACCCGCTACACCCGCTATCAGGATGTGGCCGGGCTGGAAGCCGGTACCGATGCCTCCCTCTTCACCCAAAGCGGTCGCACCCTGAGTGCCAGCCTGCGCTACACCTTCGTGGGGATCTGATGCACGCTCTTTTGATCCTGGCCAGCCTGCTGGCCACCCCGGCGCCCGCCTCTGTCCATGAAGTGACCCAAGCCGCGGCGCCCCTCATCCCCGAGCGTCCACAACTGCACAAGGGAGAGATAGCCCGCTTCGACGCCTATGGCGGCTGGCGCGATGACAGCCGCAACTCTCACGAGTTGCTGACGCTGCTGCGCGAGCAGAACCGCTGGACCGAGCAACAGCTCGCTGGCCAGAAGCCTCTCGCAGCCAAGCTGCAAACCGAGTGGCAGCACCGGGAGCGGGGCGAGCCCATGCCCGTCGAGTGGCTGAGCCAGGCCGGCAGCCAGTGGCGCATGAGTGCCGATGGCAGCCTGTGGCAACGCAACGATGAGCAGGCGGAGCCCCGCCAACGGCTGGCACCGCGTCAGCCAGCCGACGGCTACTACGAGCTCGCCGCCTGGTCCCTGCACCCGAACGGGCGCTGGCTGGCCCTGGCCGAAGACAGCCGAGGCGATAGAGACTACCGCATCACCTTGCTGGACTTGGCAAGCGGCGAGACCCTGGCCACCCTGCCCCACAGAACCAGCGATCTGCTCTGGAGCCTGGATGGCAAGACCCTCTACACGGTCGCCAACGAGCGCAACACCCTGCGCCCCTGGCAACTCTGGGCCTGGCGAGACGGCAAAGAAACCATGGTGCATCAAGAGGCGGACGCCGCCTGGCTACTCAGTCTCTATCGCACCACGGACAAGCGCCACCTGATCCTGCAGAGCAACAACCACGACAGCTCGGAACAATACCTGCTGGACGGCGGCAAGGCGGCCCTTGTCAAGGCGCGCCAGCCCGGGGTCGAATACTACCTGGACACCCTGGCCGAGCGGGTGCTCATCAAGAGCAATCGGGATGGGGAGCTCGGCCTCTACCAGGCAGCCAGCCTGGCCGAGGTAGGTAGCAAACCCTGGCGACCGCTCTGGTCCGGGCAGGATCGCAGCCTCGAGAAGTGGCGCCTGTTTGCCGCCCATACCGTGCTGCAATACCGCAAAGACGGGGACGACTGGCTCGACGTGCTGGACGCCGACGGCAAGCTGACCCACAGCCTGCCGCTCACCGAAGGAGCCGGCACGGCCTGGATCCAGGGCGCCCAGGATCCTGCGAGCGAGCGGGTCCTCATTCGCCGTCAGGGCATGGCCGAGGCCCCGCACCAGCGCTGGCTGGATCTGGACTCGGGCGCCTGGCTGACTGGCGACAAGCCGACCCAGGCCTCTCCCTATCAGAGTGAGCGGCGCTGGGTGCAGAGCAAGGATGGGGTCAGGGTGCCGGTCTCCCTGGTCTGGCGCAAGGACATCAGCCAACCCAAGGCGCTGCTGCTCTATGGCTATGGTGCCTACGGCACCCCCATGCGCCCCTACTACCAGTCCCAGGTGCTGAGCCTGCTGGATCGCGGCTTCGTCTACGCCATCGCCCATGTGCGCGGCGGCGGCATGCTGGGGGAGGCCTGGTATCTGGATGGCCGTGGCCAGCAGAAGCAGCACAGCGTGGACGACTTCCTGGCGGTGGCAGACAGCCTCGCCCGGGATCCCGCCATCGATCCCGCCCGGTTGTTTGCCATGGGCGGCAGCGCTGGCGGTCTGCTGGTGGCGGCGGCCCTCAATCAGGCGCCGACCCGTTTCGCCGGCGCCGTGCTGCAGGTGCCCTTCGTCGACATGCTCGGCACCATGATGGATCCCGAGCTGCCGCTCACCCGCCAGGAGTATGCGGAGTGGGGCAACCCGGCGAACGCCGCCGATTATGCTGCCATGCGCCGACTCAGCCCCTATGACAATCTGCACGCTGCCCCCTACCCGCCACTTTATGTGACGGCAGGGCTCCATGACAGTCAGGTCCCCTACTGGGAGCCGCTCAAGTGGATAGCCCGCCTGCGGGCCCACAGCACAGGCAAGGGCCCTTATCTGCTCAGGACCGAGCTCGATGGCGGCCACCTCGCCAACCCCCGTACGGCGCAGCTGCGCGCGGCCCAGGAGTATGCCTTCCTGCTCACCCTCGCCGGGGTGAACCACTGATGCCACGCCTCATCTTTTCTGCTTTGGAGTCACCTATGAAACCCTCATCCCTGGCCCTCTGGCTGACGGCGACCCTGCTCGCTCAGCCTCTGCAGGCCGCCGAGCTGCTGTATGTCGATGCACCGCCGCTCACCACCACGCCCCAAGCCTGGCTGGAGAGCCGCCTCGGCGTGACCCTCGTCCCCGACTACGACAGGGTCAGCCTGCTCGGCCACCACCATAGCTTCCATCAATTGGTCAACGGCCTGCCGGTGGCCACCACCCAGGCCGCCGTCAGCATCGATCCGACCGGCAAGCCCTGGCGCCTCTATCACAACCTGCGTCCGCTGCAGAGCACCGAGCCCGTCTGCGACCCCGCCACCAGCCTGGATCCCCTGCTCACCAGCCTGCGTGATGCGGGTGCCGAGGTAGATACGCTGGGGCCGGTCGAGGCCTGGTACTGGCGCGACGGCGACACCCTGGTGCCGGCCCTGCGCCTGCGGGTGCGCGAGCACAAGGACGGCAACGCCAAGGCCGCCTACCAGCAGCTGTTTGCCAGCTGTGACGGCAGCCAGGAGCTCGGCCGCTGGATGGACGCCGCCACCACGGCGGCACCCTTCACCCCGGATGCGGGGGATCAGTCCGTACTGGCCCGGGTGTTTGACCCGGATCCCCGCACCCAGTTGCAGGATGCCAGCCTGGTCTGGCACGAATCCCTGGTGCTGGCAGAGGCAGCCTATCAGGACAATGTGGCCCTGCCGGTCAGCCTGCGAGGCAGTGACTATGTGCTGAGCGGCCCCAATGCCCGGGTGGTGGATGCCATGGAGCCCGCCACGGCCCCCTACAGCACCGACAACCCCCAGGCATTTCGCCTGATCCGAGACGATGCCGGCTTTGCCGACATCAATGCCTACTACCACCTGGATCTTGCCCAGCGGCACCTCAAGGCGCTCGGTTTCACCGACCTCATCCCCGGCGCCCTCGACATCGACACCGATGCGGGTTATCAGGACAACTCCCTCTATGACCCCTTCGAGCGCAGGCTGGAGCTGGGCCGCAGCGGCGTGCCCGATGCCGAGGATCCCATGGTCATCTGGCACGAGTTCGGCCACGCGGTGCAGCACCACATAGTGCCGGATCTCGGTGACGAGGCGGACTGGGGCGCCATCGGCGAGGGCTTCAGCGACTATCTCGCCGCCAGCCACCGCCAGCGCAGCGAGGCCGGTCGCAACTTCGAGCCGGCCCTGGTGTTCAACTGGGATGCCCGCTTCACCGACCGGGCCCCGCGTCAGCTGGACGATCTGCGCGCCCGCTACCACCCGGACTACAACTACCCGGCCCACAGAACCATCAACGGCAGCAACGGGGATCAGCTGTGGGGCACGCCGCTGTTCCAGGCCCTGCTGGCCTCGGTCGCCGAGTACGGTGAGGTGGCGCGGGACGAGTTCGATCGCCTGATCATCGAGTCCCACTTCGGTCTGGGCCCGGCCATCCGCATGCCGCAGCTGGCCCGCCTCACGGTGGACACCGCCGAGCGGCTCTACCCGGCGCGCCATTATGGCCGCCACCTGGAGCAGGCATTTCGTCAGCACGGCCTGCTGCAGGCCCCGGTCAACCTGGCCCTGGCCGATGGCAGCGCCATCGAGCTGGGTCAACGCCAGTCCGTGGTGCTCACCCTGAGCAACCCGGGCAACACGGCGGTGACCCTGCACGATCTGACCCTGACCCTGCCGACCGGCCTGCAAGTCGACCCCTATCAGTGGCAGGCCAGCACCCTGGCGGCGGGCGCCAGCATGAGCACCACCCTGCGACTGCTGGCCCAGAGCCCCCTCGCCTGCGGCGACGTGGCCGCCCTGCCCGTCAACCTGACCCTGACCGGTGCCAGCCCGAGCGAGCGCCAATGGCAACAGCCCCTGAGCCTGCCCATCGGTACCCCCGTCATCAGCCGGGCCAACGGCCAGGCCCTGACCCTCAAGGATGCGCAGAGCGCGGAGGAGAAAGGGTTGAGCCAGGCCAGCCTGCTGCTGGAGAAGACCCAGACCCGGGTGAGCGACCAACTGCAGCTGAGCCTGGACTTGCAACACGAGGCGCTGGACGAGCTGGAGATCTGGCTCAACTCCCCCTCCGGCACCCGGGTCCAGATCTGGGACAAGGGCTACAGCCCGCTGCCGCGCCTCAAGGGTGTCTTCCCGACCGAGCTGCAATCCTTGCAACCCCTGAGTCAGTTCATCGGCGAGCCGCTGGCCGGCCAATGGACCCTGGAAGTGGTGGACAACGCCCCCGGCAAGCAGGGTCGCCTCAATGGCTGGAGCATCAGCCAGCGCACCGGCGCCCAGTGTGGCGAGCCCATAGTGCTGCCGGATGACGGCATCATCCACTTCGACACCGCGGACAGCAGCGGTGGCGGCAGCCTCAATCTGCTCTGGTTGTTGCCGCTCGCCCTCTGGCGCCGTGTCAGTCGCCGCGGCTGAGACGCCCCTCGACATTATTAATGGCTAAAAAACAGCGAGGGGCCCAGGGCCCCTCCAAGGACAATAAATGAAGATGAGAATGACCCCGCTGGCCTGTTTGCTGGCCCCCCTGCTCACCGCCTGTGGTGGTGGCAGCACGGATGAGGCGCCGCTGGCGGCGCCGGATTATCGCCTGACGGTTGAGCTGCCCCAGGCGGGCACCCTGTGCGTCAACCTCAACCAGAACGATCGCTGCGATGCCGGCGAACCCGAAGTCAGTGGCGCCGCCGGTGCCCGTCAGCTGAGCGGCACCTCCCCCACCTTGCTGACCAGCCCCTTGCTGTTCATCCCACGCGATCCGGCCGCCCTGACCCTGACCCACCCGGCGGCGCGTCTGGATGGACAACAGCTCACCCCCACCCTCTTGAGCAGCCTGTTGCAGACCCGCATCGGCGACGGTATCCCCCCAGCCCAGGCACTGGCCGAGCTGCTGCTGGCTCTGGCCCCGCTCCAGCCTGGCCAGGATCTCGCTGCCCTCGCTCAGCTGACCGCCTTCAACCAGGCCCTCTCCGAGCTGGCGCTGGCCGCCCTCGGTGACGCCGGCACCTTGCCGGGGCTCTCTGCCGATGAGCGCCGACGTCAGATCTGGCAGGGGCTGGTCACCCTGCTGCCCGAGCTCGGCCAGCACTTTGCCAACAGCCCCGAGCTGCAGAGCCTGCAGGCCAGACTCAGTGCCGTCTTGCTGCAGCAGCAGCCAAGAGCCCTGATCACCGCCAGCGGTGTCACCACTTACAGCGACGGGGTGGACTACCTGCTGACCAGCGAGCCCGCGGATCATCCGGGCCAGGACGCCAGCCTCAAGCAGTCCCCCTTGCGCTATCGCAAGCTCGACAACCAGGGGCAGCCGCTGCCGGACAGCGCAACTCTGTGGGACTGCGTGGAGGATCTCAATACGGGTCTCGTCTGGGAGAAGAAGCTGGATGATCCGGACAGCCCGCGGGATCTGCACCGGGCCTTCGCCTGGGAATTTGGCAACTACCATCCCTTGCAGGAGGAGCTGGATTACGCCTGCCCGAACGGCGAGGCCATCTGCACCACGGAGCAATACCGTCAGTGGCTCAACAGCCAGCAGCTGTGCGGCATCGCGCACTGGCGCCTGCCCGAGGCCCAGGAGCTGATGAGCCTGCAGCATTTTGGCTCCCTCAGTCAGCAGGATGGTCAGATAGCGACCCTGGATGTGCGCTACTTCCCCGATCTGGGCACCGGGTTCAATGGCTTCGATGGCTATTACTGGAGTCAGACCCTGACCCCGTCCCGTCGCCTCGAGAGCGCACCGCTCAGCGTCATTGCCCCGCTCTTCTGGGGTGAGGATGCCGGCACCGATTACCCGACCCCCGTACAAACCCCTGACGACACCAATGCCCTGCAACTGCGCCTGGTGGCCGAGGTAACCCGATGAACAAGTTTCTCCTGACCCTGCTGCTCGGTCTGTGCAGCCCGCTGGCACTGGCCATCGCCATCTGCGACGACAACATGCCCAGAACCAGCCCCAGCTCCCGCTTCCTCGATCACGGTAACGGCACCGTGACCGACCGGGCCTCCGGCCTCACCTGGATGCGCTGCCAGCTGGGGCAAACCTGGCAAAATGACAGCTGTCGCGGCGAGCCTACCCGGCTCTACTGGCAGCAGGCGCTGCTGACCGCCGAGCGGATCCGCACCGAACCCAATCACGCCCTCCATGGCTTCGGTGGCCACCAGGACTGGCGCCTGCCCACCATCAAGGAGCTGACCAGCATACTGGAGTCCGCCTGCTACAAGCCGGCATTGAACGAGACCATCTTCCCCCGCGCCATGGCCGGTGACGGGAAAGAGGTGAATGACGGCTACGTCTATCTCTGGTCCGCCACCCCCTTCCCGGCGGGCAAGACGGTGGCCTATCTCGACATCACCAGTGGCTCCGTCGGCCTGCGGGCCCCCAGCGCCTGGGCCAAGCAGGTGTTGTTGGTGCGTTGATGGCCTGGGTGGGGGTCTCATGACCCCTACCCTGTTGCCTGTTTGTGAGGCAAGCCGTCAAAAAAGCATCAAATTACGTCATTGTGTGCCGGTAACGGCAGGTTTTGCGCCCCGCAGCGCTGGCATGAAAACGGCAGAGCGGTTAGTCTAGCGGCGTTGAAGCAATCCCATGAGGTACAGATGAAAACCGTATTGCGTTTTAGCCTGCTGGGCGCCTTGTTATTGGGTGGCCATGCCTTCGCCGCCGAACCGAAAAAATTTGATATCAGCATGTTCCCCGCCGCCGAAGTGAACCAGGAACGTGTCGTGATCCGTCTGCCGGAAGTCGAGAATGAAGCCGACATGATGGTCGAACTGCAGGTCGGCAAGAAGATGCTGGTCGACTGCAACCTGCCGCGCTTCGCCGGCAACCTGGAACAGCACAGCGTCAAGGGCTGGGGCTACAACTACCTGACCCTGGGCCAGGTCTCCGGCCCCGTCAGTACCCTGATGGCCTGCCCGGATGGCCAGAAGAAGGATACCTTCGTCCAGATCTATGGCCAGGGCTTCTTCGTGAACTACAACTCCAAACTGCCGTTCGTCATCTATGTGCCGCAAGAGTATGAAGTGCGCTATCGTCTGTGGCGTGCCGACAACCTCGCGCAGCCAGCCATGATCGAATGAGTGCCTGATGCTCGGGTACAGTTGTTCATAAACATCCAAATAAGGCGCCACATGGCGCCTTATTTTTTGGGTTTTTCGCGCGTCAATGCCGCCATTTCCTTTACAGAAGCTGACATAACTCCACTATTTTTCAGGCTTTTTTGTGGCACTCACCGCAAAATCCCGCCTCGGGATGAGCGAAACCCAGTTCGATGAAATATATTTATTAACATAGTAAAAAAATTGATTTTGCACTCTGCGACGGCCTGATGATACTTGCCCGCAAAGGTCAAACTAACCAGAATAAGAGCACTATGAGCTTCGAATCAGACAAGCGTTTCAATGACTTCAAACATTTTCCCCGTGGCCTGCGTCGCAGCGGCGAATTCACCGTGGCCGAAGCGGACAGTCTGGAAAAATACGGCACCGTCATGCTGGCGCTCTACCAGGGCAACTTGGCTCCGCGCGACGAGGTCGAGAGTGCCTTCATCGAGCAGGTCAAGTCTGGCACCGCCGGCAGCAACCCCCACGCCAAGGTGTGGTTCAAGTATCTGAAGGTGATTGGTCCCAAGCGGGTGCATCGTCTGTGCACCGTCGCCGGTGGCGCCAATGAAGACATGGGCGGCAGTTTTGAAAGCAGCGCTGGCGGCGGCGGTGGCAGCGACGAGTCCCTCGATTAATGGATACCGAGCTGCTTCGGACCTTCATCGAGGTCAGCAAGACCCGGCACTTTGGCCGGGCTGCCGAGAATCTCTACCTGACCCAGTCGGCGGTGAGCTTTCGGATCCGCCAGCTTGAGCAGCAACTCGGGGTCAGCCTGTTTGCCCGTCATCGCAACAACATCCGCCTGACCGCCTCCGGTGAACGTCTGCTGCCCTACGCAGACGCCATCTTGCACACGCTAGGCCGCGCCAAACAGGACGTGGCTCTCTCCCCCGGCTTCAGTCAGCAGCTCGCCATCGGCGCTCCCGCGGTGTTCTGGGAGCTCGATTTCAACGACTGGCTCAATCACGTCTATGCACTGGCCCCCGGCCTCGCGGTGCGGCTCGAAACCGCGTCGCGCGAGCACCTGTGCCGCCAGTTGCTGGAGCGCTCCCTCGACTTGGCCTTGCTCTCAGAGCCGACCAAGATCGACGAGATCGCCCTGCACCCCATCGGTGAGCTGGTGTTCGTGCTGGTGAGTCGGGACAGTGCCGCCAACGCCGACAGCCTGATGCAGATGCCGCACATTCACCTTGACTGGGGCACCAGCTTCGAGCCCCAATCCAGTCGCTTGCAGAGCCTGCAGAAGACACCTGTGCTGCATTCGAGCTCCGCCAGCATGGCGCTGCAGTTCGTGCTGTCCAACGGTGGCGCCGCCTACCTGCCGCGGCGGATGGTGAGCCCCTTCCTCGAACAGGGACGGCTGCACCTGGTGGAAGGAGGGCAGCCGCTCAGCCGCCCGCTCTACCTCGCCTATCTGGAGAAATCCGATCGCCGGGAGCTCATCGATCAGTTGCTGACCCTGCCGCTCGGCTGGGACGAGGCCGAGCTGCGACCGCCGTCGCTCGAGTGAAGCAAGCAGCTGCCTGGATGGCATTTTACCTGCGTATTTCTCTACCGGGTTTGCACAAAGCAGCGTAACCGCAACGAAAAAGGGGCCTGATGGCCCCTTTTGTATGGATGAGTTCTAACCTCAGCCGTGTTGTCGGCGGTCGTTGGCCTGGGCCAGCAACATGCGGCTCTCGCGCAGGAACTCGTCCGCCCGCTCGCCGAAGAAGCCGGAGACCTGTTCGAAGGCATCGATGAAACCCGCCCTGTCCCCCTGCTCCAATATCCCCAGCACCTCGCCGAAGTTCTGGTAGTAGCGGCGGATCATCGCCAGGTTCTCCGGTGACGACAGTATGATGTCGGCATAGAGGTGCGGATCCTGGGCAAACAGCCGTCCCACCATGGCGAGCTCCAGCCGGTAGATGGGGGAACTCAGAGTCAGCAGCCGATCCAGGTTGGCCTGCTCCCGGGAGAGGTGCCAGCCGTAGGCGAAGGTCGCGAAGTGGCGCAGCGCCTGGATGAAGGTCATGGCCTCGTCGTGGGCTTTGGCCTCCACCTGTTGCAGCCGCGCGCCCCAGATGGTCATCTGATCCAGCAGCCACTGGCTGGCTGCCGGGTCCCGGCCCTGGCAGCAGACGATCACCTGCTTGGCGAGGCTCGCCACGTCCGGCCCGAACATGGGGTGCAGCCCGAGGACCGGCCCCTTGTGCACCGCCAGCATGTGTGACAGCGGCTGTGCCTTCACGCTGGTGACATCCACCAGCAGGCAATCCTCGGGCAACGCACCGAGCCGGTCGATGATCTGGCAGGTGACATCGATGGGCACCGCCACCATCACCAGCCCGGCCCCGGCCAGGATGGCGTCCGCCCGCGGCCAATCGGCCTGCTCCAGGCTCTCGACTCTGTAACCCGACAGGCTGAACAGCTGACCGAACAGCCGGCCGAGCTGGCCCTGACCGCCGATGATCACCACCTTGCCGAGGGTCGGCTTCATGCACTTGAAGTGGTGTTCCTTGTCGCTTGCCGATTCCAGGATATAGGACTCGCGCATCACACGGCGCAGCACGTCCTCGATGAGATCCCCCGGCACCCCGAGGGACTCTGCCTCGGCGCGGCGGCGGGCCAGCATGCTCGCCTCCCGATCCGGCGCATAGATGGGCAGGCCGTGCCGGCTCTTCACTTCCCCCACTTCCCCCACCAGGGCCAGGCGCTCGGCGAACAGATCGATCAACTGCCTGTCCACCGCATCAATCTTGTCCCTGAGGGCATTCAATTCTTCGGCCATGTCCAATCCTTGCTGGCGCCGCTGGCGGCGACGCCTTGTGATTCAATCGATTGCAACAGATGTCAGGAGGGCGCCACCGCCGTTGGCCGTGGCGCCCTCCTGCTCCAGATGATGACAAGATACCACGGCTTAAGACGCAGTTCTGCCCTGAAGCGGCGCCGCCAGCTGACGATGGCAGCGGGCCAGCAAGTCGGCGGTGGTGTCCCAGTCGATGCAGGCATCGGTGATGGAGACCCCGTAGCGCATCTGCTCCTTGGGCTGCTCGCTGGACTGGTTGCCCTCCAGCAGATTGGATTCGAGCATCACCCCTATGATGGAGCGGTTGCCCTCCTGGATCTGGTGGATGACGTTGTCCGCCACCTTGGGTTGCAGGCGGTGATCCTTGCTGGAGTTGCCGTGGCTGCAATCCACCACCAGGCCGGGCAGCAGACCCGCCTTCTCCAACGCCTCTTCCGCCAGGGAAACATTGACCGAATCGTAGTTCGGGTGCTTGCCACCGCGCAGGATCACGTGGCCATCCGGGTTGCCCTGGGTCTGCAGCAGCGCGACCTGACCCTGCTGGTTGATGCCCATGAAGGCATGGGGGCTGGAGGCCGCCTGCAGTGCGTTGATGGCGGTGCCGAGGTTGCCGTCGGTGCCGTTCTTGAAGCCAACCGGCATGGAGAGGCCGGAGGCCATCTCCCTGTGGGTCTGGGATTCGGTGGTACGGGCGCCGATGGCCGACCAGGAGAACAGCTCCGCCAGGTATTGCGGGCTGATAGGGTCGAGTGCCTCGGTCGCGAGTGGCAGCTCCAGCTCGGCGAGCCAGCAGAGCAGCTCGCGGGCGCGGTGCAGCCCCAGCTCCACGTCAAAGGTGCCATCGAGGTTAGGATCGTTGATAAAGCCCTTCCAGCCGACCGTGGTGCGTGGCTTCTCAAAGTAGACCCGCATGACAATGTAGAGAGAGTCCTGGTAGGCATCATGCAGCGCTTTGAGTCTGGTTGCGTACTCTTTGGCGGCGTCCATGTCGTGAATGGAGCAGGGTCCACAGATCACCAGCAGACGGTGATCACGACGGTGGATGATGTCGGCGATGGTGGTGCGAGCCCCTTGCACGAAGGCCAGCGCACGCTCGGAGATGGGTAACTTCTCCTTGAGCTGGGCAGGCGTGATCATCACTTGTTCGGACTGGATATGGATGTTGTTCAGGGGGTCTCTCTGCATTTTCTCATTCTCTCTACTGTATTTAAGCCAATCGCGCCGGGTGTATTTTATTGTTTACACAAGTCAGCACTTTGTTACGCAACCGCCCTCACCTTACCAAGGAAAAACAAACAATCAAGTGAAATCAGCGGTGCAATGGCTCAGCAGGTGAATAAATGACCAGATTATTGACCTCGGCAGCCATAAAATCGGGCGTCCATAATCCCCAAAGAACAAAATATCGTAAATTTTAATTTACAACAAAGTCATTCGCATGAGTCCAGACGACTGGTTCCCTTCTTGTTTCTCTCTCGGGCATAAAAAAGCGGGGCACCTGGCCCCGCTTGCGTTCCCGTGTTGCTCTTCTTTTATTATTTGCCGTGGGCCTTGATGACCGCCACCGCCTTGTCCGGGAAATCGCTGAACACCCCGTCCACATCGGCCTGATAGAGGAAGATGTTGAGCAGGTCGGTGAAGTCTTTCGCATAGGCCGGGATCTGCCCCTGATCCTGGCGGAAGGTATAGGGATGCACTTTGAGGCCGGCGGCGTGGGCCTCCTTGACCATGCCGGTGAACACCGGCTTGCCCGGGGTGCCCGGCTCGGTGACTATCATCGGCTTCCAGGGGCCTATGCCGTCGGCGTAGCCGGCGATCGTCTTCATGGCCCCCGGCTTGAACATCCAGTCGTAGTCGTAGGGGGTCGCCTTGCCCTTGGCATCGTAGACCATGGTCTCATTCCAGTCGGTCTCGGCCATCAGCTGCACCAGCTTCAAGTCCATCCCTAAGGCAGGCATCAGCTCGGTGTCGATGCGCTTGAGCTCGTCGGCATCGAAGCTCTGCAGGTAGATCTTGCTCTCTTTATTGGTGTAGCCGTACTGCTTGAGCACCTTGAGCACGGCGCTGGAGATGTCCTTGCCCTCGTGGCGGAACAGCCAGGGGGCCTTGATCTCCGGGTAGATGCCGATGTTGTTGCCGGTGCTCTTGTTGAGCCCCTGGATCATCTCGATCTCTTCCTGGAAGGTGTGGATCTCGAAGCGGGATTGCCAGAGCGGGAAGCGGGCCGGATAGACGGGCACCTGCTTGCCATCCACCAGCTGGAACGGCTCCGTCATACGCAATGAACGCACCTCGGCCAGGGTGAAGTCCACCACATAGTAGCGACCATCCGGGCGAGCCCGGCCGGGGAAGCGCTCGGCCACGTCTGTGATGCCGTCGAGGAAGTGATCGTGCATCACCACCAGCTGGTCATCCTTGGTCATCACCAGATCCTGCTCCAGATAATCGGCCCCCATGCCGTAGGCCAGCGCCTTGGACGCCAGGGTGTGTTCGGGCAGGTAACCGGAGGCGCCGCGATGGGCGATCACTATCTTGCCTTCGTCGGCGGCCAGGGCGGGCAAGGCGAGGGCAGCCCCGAGGCCAAGGGCCACCAGGGAGAGGTGAGGTTGTTTCATAAAAACGGCTCTTTGTTATTGTAGGTAGTTGTTATAGCAGAGGTTTATTGCAGTTTATCGGCGGGCGGCAAAGGCCGCCCGCCTTGTCATCAGCTTGCCTTGGGCAGGGCGTGATGGTGTTGCTCCAGCCAGGCGTGCAGTTGCTGCTGTTCGGTATCGGAGAGGCGCAGCCCCAGCTTGCTGCGGCGCCACAGTATGTCTTCCATCGAATGGGCCCACTCGCGGCTCATCAGATAGCGCACTTCCGACTCGTACAGCCCGGCACCAAAGTGTTGGCCGCGCTCCTCGTGCAACCAGAGACGGGCATGACTGCCATAGGCCTCGGCGATGCGGCGGGCGCTGCGCTCATCCAGCCAGTCGAATTCGAGCAGGTAGGCGCGGGCCAGCTCTGTGGTGGAGCAGTCGAACTCGCCACCGGGCAGACGGCTGCTGGCGGTCCAGTCATCCCCCATCTGGCTGAACCAGGGCTTGAGCTTGTTGCAGGCGGCCTGGGCCAGCTTGCGGTAGGTGGTGAGCTTGCCGCCAAACACCGACAAGAGCGGCGCCCCATCGGATTCACCGGACAGTTCGAGGGTGTAGTCGCGGGTCACCGCCTGGGGTGAGTCAGACTCGTCATCGCAGAGCGGGCGCACCCCCGCATAGGTCCAGATCACCTCGGAGGGCGCAATCTGGCGGGTGAAGTGGGCGTTGACCACCTTGCACAGGTAATCCACCTCGGCGGCGCTGATCTTCGCCTCCCGCGGATCGCCCTTGTGTTCCACGTCCGTGGTGCCGATCAGGGAGTAATCCTGCTGATAGGGGATGACGAAGACGATGCGGTTGTCCTCGTTTTGCAGGATATAGGCCTCTTCGCGCTCATGGATGCGCGGCACTATGATGTGGCTGCCCTTGATGAGGCGGATGCCACGCGGAGATTTCTCGTGCAGGCTCTCGTCATAGAAGGTCTTGACCCAGGGCCCGGCCGCATTGACCAGGCCACGGCAGGTGACGGTGAACTGCTCGCCCCCTTCCCGCTCCAGGGTCAGGGTCCAGTGCTTGGAGCCACGCACTGCCTTGATGCAGCGGGTGCGGGTCTGCACCTCGGCGCCCTTGTCGCGGGCCATCATGGCGTTGAGCACCACCAGGCGGGCGTCGTCGACCCAGGCGTCCGAGTATTCGAAGCCCTTGTTGATGCCGCTCTTGAGGCCGTCTTGCGGCAGGAAGCGCAGACCGCAGCTGCCCTTGAGCCTGTCGCGCTTGGCCAGGTTGTCATAGAGGAAGAGGCCGGCACGGATCATCCAGGCCGGGCGCAGGTGCGGGCGGTGCGGCAAGCGAAAACGCATGGGACGGGCGATGTGCGGCGCCATGCCGAGCAGCACCTCCCGCTCCGCCAACGCCTCCTTCACCAACCGGAATTCGTAGTGTTCGAGGTAGCGCAGGCCACCGTGGATCAGCTTGCTGGAGTTGGAAGAGGTGGCCGAGGCGAGATCCTGTGCCTCGAACAACGCCACCTTCAGCCCCCGCCCCGCCGCATCCGCCGCGATGCCGACCCCGTTGATGCCGCCGCCGACGACGACCAGATCATAATGTTCGCTCATGTTCACCTACTTTCTTATTTTGTGTTTGCCATGTGGGCAATGTTTTATTTCGCTCATATTAGAACATGAAAAAATGATAAACGAACATTTTATGATGAGAATGTGATCGGGATTGTTCCGACAATGCTAAAAATGCTGCCAGTCGGTGACGGAATAGCCAGGAAGGGATGCGGCGCGCACAGGGTGCGAGACAGGGGAGATGCCGGGGCTGACCCGCGGCGCGGGTAGAGAGGATGGAAACAGGAATATGGAAGAAAAGAAGCGGCCGCCAGCGCGGCGGCCTGATGCCGGTGCGGGTTAAGGGGTTATCAGCAGATGTGGCATTCTATCTGGTGCTGGGACATCAGCCGCAGCAGCCGCTCCGGCGGCTCCTGATCGGTGAACAGGGCGTGGATCTGGTTGATATTGCCGAGGTTGACCATGGCATTGCGGCCGAACTTGGTGTGGTCGGCGGCCAGGAACACCTGGCGGGAGTGGGCCATGATGGCCTGGGCGATCTTCACCTCGTGGTAATCGAAATCGAGCAGGGAGCCGTCGTTGTCGATGCCCGAGATGCCAATGACGCCATAGTCCATGCGGAACTGGCCGATGAAGTCGCGGGTCGCCTCCCCGACAATGCCGCCATCCCGGTTGCGGATCTCGCCACCGGCGATGATGACGGTGAAGTCATCCTTGGCGGTGAGGATGCTGGCGACGTTCAGGTTGTTGGTGACGATGCGCAGTTCGCGGTGATCGAGCAGGGCGCGGGCGATGGCTTCGGTGGTGGTGCCGATGTCGATGAAGAGGGAGGAGCCATCGGGAATGTGGGCGACGACCTCGCGGGCGATGCGCTCTTTCTCCTTGAGTTGCATCACCTTGCGGGCGCTGTAGGCGGTGTTGACGGTACTCGAATGCAGGGAGGCCCCGCCGTGATGGCGCCGGATCTTGTTCTGTTCGGCGAGATCGTTCAGATCCCGGCGAATGGTCTGGGGGCTGACGTCAAAATGGGTCACCAGATCGTCGGTCGAGACGAAACCCTGCCGCGTCAGGACGTCCAGGATCTCCAGATGTCGTTGGGTTTGCTTCACGCTTGCACTCCGCTGATGGGACGAAAAAAGGCCCCGGCAATGCGGGGCCTCTCGGAGTTTACCTTATCCCCTTTGGGATCGATAAGGTCAGGATCACGTTTTATGCCTTATCGGCAGCCGCTTTCTTGGCCGCGACGGCAATGTTCTCGTGCTTGAGGGTCATGGCCAGCAAGATGATGGAGAGCACGCAAGACGCGGTCAGCACCATGAAGCCACCATCCCAGCCGAAGTGGTCAACCGTGTAGCCCAGCATGGCGTTGGCCGCCACGGCGCCACCCAGGTAACCGAACAGCCCGGTGAAGCCTGCCGCGGTACCGGCCGCCTTCTTGGGTGCCAGCTCCAGCGCATACAGACCGATCAGCATGACGGGGCCGTAGATGAGGAAACCGATGGCCACCAGCGCCATCATGTCGATGGTCGGGTTGCCGGCCGGGTTGAGCCAGTAGACCAGCACGGCGACGGTCACCAGCACCATGAACAGGATACCGGCCGGGGCACGGCGACCCTGGAACAGCTTGTCCGAGATCCAGCCACACAGCAGGGTGCCCGGAATACCGGCCCACTCGTAGAGGAAGTAAGCCCAGGAGGAGCTGTCAACGCTGAAGTCCTTGGCCTCCTTGAGATAGGTCGGCGCCCAGTCCAGCACCCCGTAGCGGATGAGGTAGACGAAGGCGTTGGCGATGGCGATGTACCACAGCAGCTTGTTGTGCAGCACGTATTTGACGAAGATCTCCTTGGCAGAGAACTCCTGCTCGTGGCTCTCGTTGTAATCCTTCGGATAATCTTCCTTGTACTCCTCGATGGGCGGCAGGCCGACGGATTGCGGGGTATCGCGCATCACGAAGAAGGCGATCACCGCGATGGCGGCGGCGGCGGCAGCCGGCACATAGAAGGCGCTGCGCCAGTCGTTGAACCAGCCCATCCCCAGGATGAACAGCGGACCTATCATGCCGCCCCCCACGTTGTGGGCCACGTTCCAGACCGCAACCACTTCGCCACGCTCTTTCTGTGACCACCAGTGCACCATGGTGCGACCACAGGGGGGCCAGCCCATGCCCTGCGCCCAGCCGTTCAGGAACAAGAGCACAAACATGATGGCGATGCTGGAGGTGGCCCAGTGCATGGTGCCCATCATGAACATGATACCGGCCGACAGCAGCAAGCCGGCGGAGAGGAAGTAGCGCGCGTTCGAGCGATCCGACACGTTCCCCATCAGGAACTTGGACAGACCGTAGGCGATGGAGACCCCGGACAGGGCCAGGCCCAGATCGCCGCGGGAGAAGCCCTGCTCGATCAGATAGGGCATGGCCAGGCTGAAGTTTTTGCGTACCAGGTAGTAGCCGGCATAACCGAAGAAGATCCCGAAGAACACCTGCCAGCGCATGCGTTTGTAGAAGGGATCGACCTTGTCGGCGGGTAGCCGGTCGATGTGGGGTGCTGGCCTGAAGAGACTAAGCATGTTCGCTTCCTTATTGTTGTTATGGGCGGTTGAGGGTGCCCCGTTCGTGCAGACAAACCAGATGAGTCCCGATTCGCAAGCGAGCCTATTGTGCTCACATGTGAACATTCAATCTGTGATGTAGGCGGAAATATTGCAGTTTTATTACAGAGAAAGTCATCGGATGAGTGAGGACTCAATAGCCGCGAGCCCTTATATAGCACGGCTTTTACATACCCCATTAGTGGTATCGCGCTCGACATAAGTTGCTTTTCGTCACATTTTCTTAGCAATGAGTGGGATCTTGTCCACATTTCCTGTGGCGGGGGTATGGTGAATTGATACAGAAGGTTTATTTTCTCTCTCGTCCAAGAACGAGCGCAAACGAGCATAACGTTTGCGCCGGCTCAAAAAACAAGAAAAAACGTTTGCGGACGCAACAAATGGAACTGAACGATAACGAGATGGAACATCAAACCTACTCTGGGTGGATATAAGGAATAACAAGTTATGAGCATACAAAGACCCAATACCCTGCTTGGCGAGTGCATCGCCGAGTTTATCGGAACCGGCCTGCTGATATTTTTCGGCGTCGGTTGTGTGGCCGCCCTGGTGCTGGCCGGTGCCAACTTCGGACAATGGGAAATCTCCATTACCTGGGGTCTGGGTGTCGCCATCGCCATCTATGTGACCGGCGGTATTTCAGGTGCCCACCTGAACCCGGCCGTCACCCTGGCGCTGATGACCTTCGCCGGCTTTGACAAACGCAAGGTTGTGCCCTTCATCATCGCCCAGGTGGCCGGTGCCTTCTGCTCCGCCGCCCTGGTCTACTTCCTCTACGGCGGCCTGTTCACCCAGTGGGAGCTGACCCACAACGTGGTGCGCGGCAGCGTCGAGAGCCTCGGCACCGCCGGCATCTTCTCCACCTACCCCAATGCCCTGCTCTCCAACATGCAGGCGTTCGCGGTCGAGCTGGTGATCACCGCCGTGCTGATGCTGGGCATCATGGCACTGGGTGACAACAACAACGGCGCCCCCAAAGGCTTCGCCGCCGCCCTGCTGATCGGCATCCTGATCGCGGTGATCGGCGCCTCCCTCGGCCCCTTGACCGGCTTCGCCATGAACCCGGCCCGTGACTTCGGTCCCAAGCTGTTCGCCTTCGTCGCAGGCTGGGGTGATGTGGCCCTGACCGGCGGTCGTGACAACCCCTACTTCTGGGTCCCCATCCTCGGCCCCATCGTCGGCGCCCAGCTGGGAACCGCGCTCTATGTGAAAGTATTGGCTCCCTGCGTGCCGGGCAACCGTGTTGCCGCCACCGAGCAAGCCGACCAACTCGCTAAAGACAAAGCCGCCGCATAAGAGTGGCCCCCTAAAACGTGGAGAACATCATGTCTGCTGAAAAGAAATATGTCGTCGCCCTGGATCAAGGCACCACCTCGTCCCGTGCCATCGTGTTCGATCAGGACGCCAATATAGTCGCGACCTCCCAGCGCGAGTTCACCCAGCACTACCCCAAGGCGGGTTGGGTCGAGCACGATCCCATGGAGATCTGGGCCACCCAGTCTTCCGTGTTCACCGAGGTGCTGGCCAAGAGCGGCCTGCACAGCGAACAGATCGCCGCCATCGGCATCACCAACCAGCGTGAAACGACCGTTGTGTGGGAAAAAGCCACCGGCAAGCCCATCTACAACGCCATCGTCTGGCAATGCCGTCGCACCGCCGCCATCTGCGAGGAGCTCAAGGCCCGCGGCCTGGAAGACTATGTGCGCGAGAACACCGGCCTGGTGCTGGATGCCTACTTCTCCGGCACCAAGGTGAAGTGGATCCTCGACAACGTGGAAGGGGCCCGCGAGAAGGCGATCAACGGCGAGCTGCTGTTCGGCACCATCGACACCTGGCTGGTGTGGAAGATGACCAATGGCGAGGTGCATGTCACCGATCCGACCAACGCCTCCCGCACCATGCTCTACAACATCCGCGATCTGAAGTGGGATGAGCGCATGCTGGACGAGCTCGGCATCCCCATGTCCATGCTGCCACAAATCAAACCCTCCTCCGAGGTCTATGGCTACACCACCCGTGGCGGCGGCACCCGTATCCCCATCGCCGGCATCGCCGGTGACCAGCAGTCCGCCCTGTTCGGCCAGCTGTGCTTCGAGAAAGGCATGGCCAAGAACACCTATGGCACCGGCTGCTTCATGCTGATGAACACCGGTACCGAGCCGGTTCGCTCCCACAACGGCCTGCTGACCACGGTCGCCATCGGTCCTAAAGGGGAAGTGAACTACGCGCTGGAAGGGGCCGTGTTTATGGGCGGCGCCACCATCCAGTGGCTGCGTGATGAGCTGAAGATCATTCACGACGCCCGTGACACCGACTACTTCGCCTCCAAGGTGGGTGACACCAACGGCGTCTACCTGGTGCCGGCCTTCGTCGGTCTGGGCGCGCCCTACTGGGATCCTTACGCTCGTGGCACCATGGTCGGTCTGACCCGTGGCGCGAACCGCAACCACATCATCCGCGCCGCGCTGGAATCCATCGCCTACCAGAGCCGCGACGTACTGGATGCCATGCAGCAGGACTCCGGTATCAAGCTGGCGGCCCTGAAGGTAGACGGCGGCGCCGTGGCCAACGACTTCCTGATGCAGTTCCAGTCCGACATGATGCACACCCCAGTGGTGCGCCCGACCCGCATCGAGACCACCGCCATGGGCGCCGCCTTCCTGGCCGGCCTGGCCGTGGGCTTCTGGAAGAGCTCCGACGAGCTGCAAGACAAGTTCAGCGTCGATCGCGAGTTTATCCCGCAGATGGATCACGCGGATCGGGACAAGCGCTATCGCGGCTGGCAAAAGGCGGTTGAACGCTCACGCCGCTGGGCCATTGAGGATTAACAGCAAGATCCTTTCACCCAGGTGAAAATGCCAAGAGGCCGACAGCGATGTCGGCCTCTTTTATTATTCTCTCTTGTGCTTCAGTGCAGAGCGGGCACACAGACGCCGGCTATTTCCCCTACAGGGAATGGTTGCCGAGCTGCTCCTTGATAAAGTCGAGCCAGACCCGCAGCCGGATGTCGCGCTGGGCATCGGAGTAGAACACCGCATTGATGGGCCGCGAGGCACCGCTGTTGCTGCGCGCCAGCACCTCCACCAGGGCCCCGCTCGCCCTGTCCTCCCCGGTCATGAAGTCCGACAGGCAGACGATCCCCTGCCCCCCCAGCGCCAGCTGACGCAGGGTCTCGCCGCTGCTGGCCCTCAGGGTCGGGGTGATGGCAAAACGGTCTCCCTGCTCCGCGCTCAGCAGCGGCCAGTGGTTGAGGTGATCGGGGTGCAAAAAGCCGAGCAGCTCGTGCCCTTCCAGCAGATCCGCCGGCTGGCGCGGGGTGCCGCGCTCGCTTAAGTACGCGGGAGAGGCCAGCAGCCGCAGCTTGGAGCGACCGAGCGGCAGGGCGCGCAGGGAAGAATCCGTCAGCTCGCCGATGCGAATGGCCATGTCCACCCGCCGCTCCATCAGGTTGATGAAGCCCTCGGAGCTGTGCAGCTGCAGCTCGATGGCCGGGTAGCGGCGGCGAAACTCCCCGATGATGGGCACCAGCCGATGCAGGATGAAGGGGGTGGCGGCATCGACCCGCAATATCCCCTCCGGTTGCTCCCGGCGCATCAGCAGGTGGCTCTCCGCCTCGCTCATCTCGGTCAGCACCTTGACCGCCCGCTGATAGAACCAGCTCCCCTCCTCGGTCAGACTGACCCGCCGGGTGGTACGATTGAGCAACACGGTAGCGAGCTTCTCCTCCAACCGCTTGATGCCACGGCTCACCACTGAATTGTCCATCCCCAGGTTCTCCGCCGCCTGGCGAAAGCTGCCCGCCTCCACCACGGCCACGAACAGGGTCAGCTCATCGGAATGGGTCTTCATTGTTGTTATCCTGGCAAGAAAGATGGGCCTTTATAGGCGTAATACCGGTTAGTTGGCAAGACGGATGAGGGCGCACGGCCCTTTACTGGCGTTGCTACAGCCCTTTGCAGACAGGTTCCCCTGCCGCTCCCGGCCTCCAAAATAGGGCCTGACTATACTGAGGCGGGTCGCTTATCGCCCCGAGACAGCGCGCCCTGGGTCAAGCAGACCGCAGTGTCGGCGCCTGCTCGGGGCTCCATCAATCAAGGAGTCGGTCATGAAATACAAGGGAAGCTGCCACTGTGGCAGAGTGGCATTCGAAGTCGAGGGGGAGCTGACCCAGGCTATGGCCTGCAACTGCTCCATCTGCCAGCGCAAGGGCTCCCTGCTCTGGTTCGTGCCGCACGACAAGCTGCACCTGCTGACCCCGGATGCGGCGGCCAGCACCTACACCTTCAACAAGCACGTGGTCAAACACCGCTTCTGCCCGATCTGCGGCATGCACCCCTATGGCGAAGGTATCGATCCCAAGGGCAACCACATCGCCGCCATCAATATTCGCTGCCTGGAGGGGGTTGAGCCGGATTCGGTGCCGGTGCAGCACTACGATGGCCGGGCCCTGTGACTGGGCGCTGAGCCAAGCCATCCGCACGCTGGGGCAATGAAGCCCCGGCGTGCGATCAGCCGTCAGGATGCCCCCTCTCCCCGCCACCGACCTTCTCGCAGACACTGCCCTCCCCTCGCACCGACGATGTGATCCTGTGCAAACACCCCAACCGAGAATCAGGCTACAATCGGCGCCCACATAAGGATGTTGAGCAGGCGTCTTATCACCAGCCCTGCTGTCACACGAAGGAAGCACAATGTCATTTGAACATCGCCTGTACGCCGCCCATCAAGAGCTGGCCAGCAAGGGCGTGAAGGAGATCAACTACAACCCGCCCCTGTGCCAGTTGCTTCGCAAATTCGGCTGGCAACTGAAACCGCCCCACTATGAGCGCTTTATGGTCAACCTGATCGCCATGGGGCTACCGGTGGGCATCATCTGGGGTCTGCTGATGTGGTTCTTCGGCTGGGAGCATGAGGTGAGCCTGGGGTATGCCCTGCGCCAAACCAGTTTCTTTGCCATCGGTGTCGGCCTGCTGATGGCCATCGCCTTCCAGATTCGCCGCCGACAGCTCAAGTTGACCCCATGGGAGGCACTGCCCCACTCCACGCCGCGGACCCAGAAGCGCTGGCAACCCAAGCAGTAAGGTGTCAGTAATGGAACATCAATCGACAAGCCAGGAAGCCATATGACCAAGGCCCATGAAAAACTGAACTATGTGGAGTTTGCCGCCCGGAATATCGCGGCCACCAAGACCTTCTTTACCGCCGCCTTCGGCTGGCAGTTTGTGGATTACGGCCCCGACTACTGCGCCTTTGCGGGGGAAGGGCTCGATGGCGGCTTCTACCGGGCGGATCTCTGCGGTCAGAGCGCCCAGGGCGGCGCCCTGCTGGTGTTCTACAGCGCCGACATTGCCGCGACCCAGGCCAAGGTGTTCCAGCATGGGGGCACCATCATTCGCCCGCTGTTCGACTTCCCCGGTGGCCGCCGTTTCCACTTCGTCGAGCCCAGCGGCAATGAGTTTGCGGTCTGGTCCGAGGCGGCCGGCGCCTGATAGAACCAAGGTGGATAGGGACAATGTAATATCCGTCTCTATCCATTCGCCAAATTAGATGCTACATCTCCCATTTATGAAAAATGCTAATTGAATTTTCAATTTGTGATCCAACCATCATCACGATAGGATGCTAGTCACTTAGCATAAGTGCACAAAAACTAATAGAACAATGCTCATCTCTCTTTACAATGAACTTAAAAAACTGAGCCGTAATATATTAACCAAGGCAACGATGAATAATCATACATAACTACCAAACCATCTTATCAGGAAGATAATATGTCAAAAGCAATTCAAGGATTCGAATATTCAATAAAAGATGCCGAAGAACTCCTAGCTCATTTCGATAGCATTAATGCGAACCCTCCACCACCAAATAGTGAGGTATTAAAGCGAGCTAGTCTTGTAATGGCTCTTACGGCTTGGGAAACATATGTGGAGGATCGTCTTGTTGAAGAAATGCACAAAAAACTCGCCATCGTGCAAGGTAGCTACCTCGGTGAATTTATTTTAAAAAAACTACATACCGATTTAAAAATATTTAATACCCCTAGCTCAGATAAAACAAAGAAGATATTTCAAGATTATCTTGGGTTTGATGTCACGGAAGGATGGAAATGGCCTAACTATGAACCAGATAAGGCAAGATCAACTCTGAATCAATGGATTAAAAAGCGTGGCGATGCAGTTCACCGCTCCAAGCCCATTAACTCAGGTATCCCATCAGCACATCTGATTAAACGTGATGAACTTGAAAAAGTTATTCGTTTTATCAAAGATCTCGTTAAAGCGACAGATAACTATGTCAATGATAAGATTGACCAACATCATGCTTCCGTTTTTGAACGACAACATCAAAAATCAGGCTAAGCGTGTGCACATAATACTTTCTTACTTAGTTGTCACCTGACACCGGTATTAAATCGGTGTCTTTTTTCTTATATCTCCCCCATTGCTGCGCTCACCTCAATAGTGTTTTGCGACAGCGCCCCTCTTATCCGCACGCCGCCGCAGGCATACTGGCTCTTGTTGTCTCGAGGAGAGTCAGATGTCCGCCCCCGTCATAGTGATTGCCCAGCTCGACGCCAAACCCGAATTTGCCGCCCAGTTTCGCGCAGTCTTGGACTCACTGATCGCGGCCACCTTGCAGGAGGCTGGCTGCCTGCGCTATCAGTTGCACCAGAGCCTGGATAACCCCCAATCCTGGATGCTGCACGAGGAGTGGGTGAGCGAGGGGGCCCTCGACGCCCACCAGCAAGAGCCCCACTTCATTGCCTTCGTGGCCGACACCCAGGGCTGGTTTGCCAGCAGCCAGGTTCGCCGTTATCACTTGGCCTGACCGCCTGCACCACTTTGCTGCCCACCAGCAGTTCGGCCGCCGACGGCGAACTGACTGATGGGTAAACCCGATAAACAAGAACGTAAAAATGCAGAACATGAGGAGTTTGATGATGAAAATGCCAAAGATGGGTCTGGGGACCTTCCGCCTGAAAGACCAACCCCTGCGCGATTCGCTGACCATGGGACTCGAGCTCGGCTATCGCCATATCGACACCGCCCAGATCTATGACAACGAGGCCGAAGTCGGCCTGCTGATGAGCGAGAGCGGTGTTCCCCGCCAGGATATCTATCTCACTACCAAGGTGTGGACCAGCGAGTTCGGTCCGGGCAAGGTGATACCGAGCCTGAAGGTGAGCCTCGAGAAGCTGCGTACTGACTACCTGGACTTGGCCCTCATTCACTGGCCCTCCCCCAAGGATGAGGTGCCGATGGCGGTCTATCTGGAGCAACTGGCCGAAGCCAAGGCCCAGGGCCTGACCCGGGAGATCGGGGTATCCAACTTCACGGTCGCTCAGCTTAAAGAAGCCATCGACATCCTGGGACCGGGTGCCATCACCCACCAGCAGGTGGAAATTCACCCCTTGCTGCAAAACCGCAAGGTGGTGGAGTTCTGCCGCGAGCAGGGCATCGCCATCACCGCCTATATGCCGCTGGCCTACGGCAAGGTGCTCGCCGAGCCCCTGATGCAACAAATTGCCGCGCGCCACGGCGTCTCGGCGGCCCAGGTGTCGCTGGCCTGGCTGCTGGCGCAGGACATGACGGTGATCCCGAGCTCCACCAAGCGCGCCAATCTGGCCGCCAACCTGGGTGCCCTCGAGATCACACTCAGTGCCGAGGAGATGGCTCAAATTGCCACTCTGGAGCGGGGCGAGCGCTGCGCCAACCCGGAGTTTTCACCTGCCTGGGATTAATCCATAAGAATATTTAACTGCATCATAAATATGTGAAAGCGGGAGGCACTGTGCCTCCCGCTTTTTTTGGTTTGGTGCGCTGCCAACCCCCTTTCCCCGCCCGATAACACCCACCTCCCCTCGGTTATTGCTGCTGATTAAGCAAAAGTAATTTGATGTCATCGTCATTTTTGCCAACAAAGCTCATCGGCATACTGGCGCCATTCTCCCGTCGGGAGTCCTATCCAAGGAGTTTGTATGCCACTGGCGTTATTTGCCCTCACCCTGAGTGCCTTTGCGATCGGCACCACCGAATTTGTGATAGTGGGGCTCATTCCCACCATCGCCGAGCAACTTCATGTCTCCCTGCCCTCGGCGGGCCTCTTGGTCAGCCTCTACGCCCTCGGCGTCGCCATAGGTGCGCCGCTGTTGACCGCGCTCACCGGCAAGTTGCCGCGCAAGTGGCTGCTGGTGGGGTTGATGGCGCTGTTCACCGCCGGCAACCTGCTGGCCTGGCAGGCTCCGGGCTACGAGAGCCTGATCGTCGCCCGGGTGCTGACCGGTCTGGCCCACGGGGTCTTCTTCTCGGTGGGCAGCACCATCGCCACCGGTCTGGTAGCCAAAGAGAAGGCGGCCAGCGCCATCGCCATCATGTTCAGCGGCCTGACCGTGGCCCTGGTGACCGGCGTGCCGCTCGGCACCTGGATTGGCCAACAGTTTGGCTGGCGCGAGACCTTCCTGGTGGTCAGCCTGCTCGGCCTCATCGCCATGGTGGGCAGCCTGCTGCTGATCCCGAGCAACCTGCCAAAGGGGGCCGCCTCCAGCATCCGTGAACAACTGCTGGTGCTGACCAAGAAGCCGCTGCTGCTGGTCTATGCCAAGACAGCGCTCGGGTACGGCGGCGCCTTCACGGCGTTTACCTTCCTCGCCCCCATCTTGCAACAGGTGAGCGGCTTCGGCGCCAACGCGGTGAGCCTGATCCTGCTGGTGTACGGGGTATCGGTGGCGTTCGGCAACATCTGGGGTGGCAAGCTGGCGGACAAGATGGGCCCCCTGCCCGCCCTCAAGCTGATGTTTGCCGGGCTGGCGCTCATCTTGCTGATGCTCACCTTCACCGCACCGCACCCGGTGCTGGCGGTGCTGACCGTGCTGGTGTGGGGTGCCTTCGCCTTTGGCAACGTGCCTGGGCTGCAGGTGCTGGTGGTGAAACAGGCGGAGATCCATACCCCCAACGCCGTTGACGTGGCCTCCGGCCTCAACATCGCCGCCTTCAACGTCGGCATCGCCTTGGGTTCAGTCGTTGGTGGCTTCGTGGTGGAGCACCTCGGGCTGATGCACACTCCCTGGATAGGCGCGCTGATCGTGCTGCTGGCCTACGGCCTGACCCACATCAGCGAGAAGCGCGAGGCCAAATTGGCGCTGGCGGTCTAACCCCCTCAAACGAAAAGGCCGACACTGAGTGTCGGCCTTTTGCATTTCCAGAGTCCGGGGCTCAAGACTCCTTGAGATCCTCGTCAGCGGCCCAGCGGGCCTCCAGCCAGAGCAGGTTGACCAGGCCGCAGAGCAGGGCAAAGCCCAGCCCCAGAATCCAGGTGAAATACCACATAGTCGAAACTCCCTTGAGTAGAAGACGGTTAGTAGAGGCTGTGGCCGTGCTGGCGAACCTGATCCGTGCTGACCTTGCCGCGCACCACCCGGTAGACCCAGAGGGTGTAACCGATGTTGATGGGCATCAGCACCCCCACTATCCCCAGCATGATCAGCAGGGTGCCCTCGCTGGAGGTGCCGTCCCACAGGGTCAGGCTGCTCGACGGATCCAGGGACGAGGGCAGCACAAAGGGGAACAGGGCGATGGCGATGGTCAGCATCATGGTGGCGCAGGCGCCGCCGCTGGCCATGATCGCCAGGCGCGGCAGGCCGCGGGCACTGGCGAGGCTGCTCACCATGGGCAGCAGCAGGCCCAGGGCCGGCACGCACCAGAGCCAGGGCTGCGCCGCGAAGTTGCTGAACCAGCCATCCGGTGCCAGCGCCACCTGCTTCATCAGCGGGGTGAGGGCGCCATTGAGATCGCCGATCTCCTGCACGCGGTAGCCTTCCATCTGGCTGAGCCAGACGCCGCCGAGGGCAAACAGGCCGCTCGCCAGGGGGCCGAGCCAGAGGCTCTGGCGGGCGCAGCGCTCGGCGATCACCCCCTGGGTCTTGCACTGCAGGAAGCTGGCGCCGTGCAGCATCAGCAGGGCCAGCGCCGTGCCCATGCAGGTCAACAGCAGCGGCCAGTTGAACTCGAAGGCGCCGTAGTGGATACGCAAATGCGAGTCGAAGCGAAACGGCAAGCCTTGCAGCAGGAAGCCCAGCGTCGCGCCGAACACCAGGGTCGGCAGCAGGGCCCCCGTCACCAGGGCCCGGTCCCACCAGCGGCGCCACTGGGCCGATTCCAGCTTGCTGCGATAGTCAAAACCGACCGGGCGCAGGAAGAGGCCTAACAGCAGGAACATGAAGGGCACGTAGAGCGCCGAGAAGGCGGCGGCATAGACCAGCGGCCAGGCGGCGAACAGGGCGCCGGCACCGGCGATGAGCCACACCTGGTTGCCCTCCCACACCGGGCCCACGCTGTTGAGCAGCACCCGCCGCTCCTCATCTGTCTTGCCGACGATGGGCAGCAACAGGCCCACCCCCAGATCGAAGCCGTCCATCACCACGAAGCCGATGAGCATGAACAGCACCAGCCCCCACCAGATCACTTTCAGGGTTTCGTAATCCATCAGAGCGCACTCCCGCTTGCCAAGACTTCACCTTGATAACGACCCGTCTGCAGGCTGGCCGGCCCTTTGCGGATCACATGACGCAACAAGAACAGCTCCACCACCAGCAAGCTGGTGTAGATGAGGCTGATGGAGATGAGGCTGAACCAGATCTGGCCCGGCTGCAGCAAGGAGACCGAGGCCGACACCGGCAACACCTCGCTGATGGTCCAGGGCTGGCGGCCAAACTCGGCCACGAACCAGCCCGCCTCGATGGCGACCCAGGGCAGCGGAATGCTCCAGAACAGCACTTTCAGCAGGCGCGGCGATTGCACCAGCCGACCCCGGCACAGTTGCAGGAAGGCCGCGGCAAAGAGCACCAGCAACACCACCCCTATGCCCACCATCAGCCTGAAACTCCAGAACAGCGGCGCCACCAGGGGCACTGAATCCGCCACCGCCTGGGCGATGGCCGCCTCGTCGGCTTTGGCAATGTCTTTGGCATGAGGGGTCAACAGCAGGCCGTAGCCGAGATCCTGGCGGTGCTGCTCGAAGGTGGCGCGGGCGGCGTCGTTGCCACCGTCCTGGCGCAGCGCCTCCAGGGCGCCATAGGCCAGCATGCCGCTGCGGATGCGCACCTCGTGCTCGGCCTTGAGATCCTTGATGCCGGTCACCGCCTCATCCAGGGAGCGAGTGGCGATGATACCCATCAGATAGGGGATCTTGACGGCCGCGTGGGTGGTCTCGGCGCTTTGATCGGGCCAGCCGAACAGGGTGAAGGCCGCCGGGGCGGGCTCTGTCTCCCACTCCGCCTCGATGGCGGCGAGCTTGACCTTCTGCACCTCACCGGTGCGATAACCGGACTCGTCCCCGAGTACTATGACCGAGAGGATGGCGGCCAGACCGAAGCCGGAGGCGATGGCGAAGGAGCGCAGGGCGAAGCGCACCTCCATGCGGCGCAGCAGATACCAGCTGCTCACCCCCATCACGAACAGGGACGCGGCCACGTAACCCGCCGCCACCGTGTGCACGAACTTGACCTGGGCCACCGGGTTGAACAGCACGGCGGTGACGTCGGTCAGCTCCATGCGCATCGTCATGGGATTGAACTCGGCGCCGACCGGGTTCTGCATCCAGCCGTTGGCGATCAGGATCCAGAGGGCGGAGAGGTTGGAGCCGAGTGCCACCAGCATGGTCACCATCAGGTGCTGACCGCGGGAGAGCCTGTCCCAGCCGAAGAAGAACAGGCCCACCAGGGTGGACTCGAGGAAGAAGGCCATCAGTCCTTCCACCGCCAGGGGGGCGCCGAAGATGTCGCCGACATAGTGGGAGTAGTAGGCCCAGTTGGTGCCGAATTGAAACTCCAGGGTGATCCCCGTGGTCACCCCCATCACGAAGTTGATACCGAACAACTTGCCCCAGAAGCGGGTGATGTCCTTGTAGATCACCTTGCCGGTCATCACGTAGGCGGATTCGGCGATCACCAGGATCCAGGACAACCCTAGGGTGAGGGGCACAAACAGGAAGTGAAACATGGCCGTGGCCCCGAACTGCAATCGGGACAGGCTTACCACATCATCCAGGCTAATCATGCAGGACTCTCTATGTTGCATTTAACAGACAGGTTTTCGCCTGCCAAGTACACCATGAGTCATGACACCTATAACAGATGCAGTTATATTGAAATACACCTAGAACAGTTTGAGCCCACCATGTCCCGCTACGGCCAGCTGGCAGCCCTGCTGCAACAACAGATAGAGCGCGGCGTCTGGCAACCGGGGGAGCGCATTCCCTCCATTCGCCAGAGCTGCAAGACCCACGCCCTCAGCCCCATGACGGTGCTGCAGGCCTATCAACTGCTGGAGAGCCGCGGCCTGATCCTGGCCAGGCCCCAGTCCGGCTACTACGTCAAGGCCGCCCCCTCCCCGCTGCGGGCCAGCACGCCGCAACAGGCCCACTACAGCGGCTCGGTGGACATCAACGATCTGGTGTTCGAGGTGTTGCAGGCGAGCAAGTCCCGGGCGCTGGTGCCCCTCGGCATGGCGGTGGCGGATCCCGCGCTCTTCCCCCACCCCCAGCTCGGCCGGGCTCTGGCCAGCTGCATGCGCCGGCTCGACCCCTTCAGCACGGTCGCAGACCTCCCCCCCGGTAACGAGGCGCTGCGCCGCGCCATCGCCCAGCGCTATGCCGGCGACGGGCTGGCGGTCGACCCCCAGCAGATCATCATCACCACCGGCGCCATGGAGGCGCTCTCCCTCGGGCTGCAGGCCCTGACCGAGCCGGGGGACTGGGTGGTGGTGGAGTCCCCCACCTTCTACGGCGCCCTGCAGGCCATCGAGCGCTTGAAGCTCAACGTGGTGGAGATCCCGGTGATCCCCGGGGTCGGCATCGATCTCGCCCTGCTGGTGGAGGCGCTGATCCTGCGCCCCATCAAGGCGTGCTGGCTGATGGGCAACGTCCAGCACCCGCTCGGCCATACGATGCCGGACGGGCACAAGCAGGCGCTGATGGCCCTGCTCAACGAACACCGGGTGCCGCTGGTGGAGGACGACGTCTACGCCGAGCTCTATTTCGGCCGGGAGCGGCCTCGCCCCATCAAGCATTGGGATGCGCGGGGAGACAGCCTGCTGTGCAGCTCCTGGACCAAGTGCCTGGCGCCGGGTTTTCGGGTCGGCTGGGTGGTGGCAGGCCCCCACGCCGAGCGCATCCAGCGGCTGCAGCTGATGTCGACCCTGTCGACCAATGTGCCGAGCCAGCTGGCGCTCGCCGACATGCTGCGCCAGGGCGGGGTGGACGCCCACTTTCGGCGCCTGCGCCACACCCTGGCCCAGCGTCAGCAGCAGATGCGGGCGGCCTTGCTGCGCCTCTTCCCGGATGAGGTGCGCATCAGCGCCCCGGATGGCGGCTACTTCCTCTGGCTGGAGTTTGACCCCCGCCTCGACGGCCGGGCCCTGCACGCCCAGGCGCTGGCCTGCGGTTTCTCGCTGGCGCCGGGGGCGCTGTTCTCCAGCCAGGGCCAGCACAACCACTGCCTGCGCATCAACAGCTCCCATCCCTGGAGCCCGGCGCTGGAGGCGGCTCTGGAGCAGCTGGCCAATCTCATTCACCGGCAACTGGACGCCGGTTAGCAACGTCCGTCAGAACCCGCCAGAGTAGCGGGCTCCCCTTCAACGCCGATCCCCCCGCCCCATAACCCATCTTTTTTTCCGGGCGGCTGCATCCAATCGCTTCCCCCCGTCGTCTCTTGCTTGAACCTCAATCAAGGAGAGACGATGAAACCCCACCCCCTATGGCCGGCCCTGCTCTGCGCGGCCCTCGTTCAACTGCCGCTGCAGGCCGCCCCAAATGCTGATCAGGCTGGCGCCTCCCCCCAGACCGCCGTTGCCCATCAGGCCGGCGACGGCGTGATCCGCCTCTATGGCCCGGGCGGGCCCGATACCGCGCTGAAACGAGCGGCCGCGGCCTTCCAGCAGGAGACCGGGATCAAGGTCGAGGTCACCGCTGGCCCCGAGTCCAGCTGGCGCGATAGGGCGCTGCAGGATGCCGATCTGTTCTTCGCTGGCGCCGAGCAATCCATGTCCGCCTACCTGGAGCGCTACCCCTTCCTCGACAAGCAGAGTGCCCACGCCTACTACCTGAGGCGCAGCGTCATCGCCGTGCAGAAGGGCAATCCGACGGGGATCCGCGGCATCGAGGATCTGATCAACCGCCCCCTCAAGGTGGTGGTGACCGAGGGGCTCGGCAGCTACAACACCTCCGGCACCGGCCTCTGGGAAGACGTGGCCGGGCGCAAGGGCTCCCTGGCCGATGTGCAGAAGCTCAGACGAAACATCGTTGCTTTCGAGCAGGGCAGCGGCGCCAGCTTCCGGGCCTTCACCGGCCAGCAGGCCGATGCCTGGATCACCTGGGTGCACTGGCCCCTGAACCACCAGGACAAGGCCGACTTCGTCGAAATCGAGCCGGAGCGCCGCATCTATCGCGATCTTGTCATCGCCAAAGCCGCGGGGGCCGACGCCAGCACCCAGCGCTTCCTCGACTTCATCGACAGCCCCCGGGGCGAGCCCCTCTTCGCCCAGGATGGCTGGACCCGTTAACCCCAACCCCATGCATCTCAGGAGACACACCATGAACAAGTTCCTCATCACCCTCGCCTGCCTGCCCCTCGCCTCGGCCTGGGCCCTCGAGACCCAGCCCCTGAACGGGGCCGAGCAGGTGCCCCTCGCCCAGATGACCGAGAACGGCAAGGCCTATCTGGTCGATGCCAAGGGCTTTAGCCTCTACCGCTTCGACAAGGATGCCCAAGGAAAATCAAACTGTTATGCTGAATGCGCCGAGAAATGGCCGCCGGCATTGGCCAGCGACAGCGAGGTCAAGGCCGGGGTCGGCAGCGCGGCCGACGCCGGGGTCGGCTTGGTCCTGCGCGACGACGGCCGCTATCAGTGGAGCTACCGTGGCCAGCCGCTCTATCGCTGGATCAAGGATGAGCAGCCCGGCCAGAGCAGCGGGGATGGCATGAAGAATGTCTGGCACCGCGTCCAACGATGAGGTCTGAGTGAATATCGACAATCAGCAGCTCGCCCACCTGCTCGCCCGCAGTCGGCTCAGGGACAAGCAGGCGTTTGAAGCGCTCTACCAGCTGACGGGCCAGCCCCTGTTCGCCCTGCTCCACGCCCTGCTCAAGGACAAGCAGTGGGCCGCGGACGTACTGCAGGAGGGCTTTTTGAAGATCTGGCACGGCCAGAGCGCCTATCCGGTCGACTATCCCTGGGCCTGGCTCTGCCAGTGCATGCGCAATCTGGCCATCGATGCCCTGCGGGCCAAGGCCCGCCACGGGGAGATCCCGCTGGAGGAGTCCTTCGAGGAGAAACCCGGTCAGAGTACGGAAGGGGGGCTTGCCCCCTCTTTTTCCCTCGAACGCTGCCTCGGGCAACTCTCCGCCGACAAGCGCAACGCCATCGTCCTGGCCTATCGGCACGGCCTGAGCCACCAGGAGATCGTCACCCACACCCAGACTCCGCTTGGCACCGTCAAGTCCTGGATCCGGCGCGGACTGGAGGAGCTCAAACTATGCCTGACCCAATGACCCCCAAACGCTACCGGGATCCCGCCCTTCGCGAGCGGCTCGCCGGCGAATACGTGCTGGGCACCCTGAGCCCGCGGGTGCAGGCCAGGATGACCCGCCTGATGGCCCGCGATCCCGACTGGTGGCAGTGGATAGCCCAGTGGCAACAACACCTGGATCCCCTGCTGCATCAACCCCAGCCCGCCCCGCCCCTGCCCCGCAGCGTCTGGCGCAACATAGAACAGGGGATCTCCCCCAAACCCAGGCCCCATCGCCTGTGGTGGCCTTTGGCCATGGCCGCTTCCCTGCTGCTGGGCCTGTGGCTGCAACCCCTGCTCCCCTCGCCCTCCGCCCCCATCCAGCCCGTGCGCTACCTGGCCATGATGTCTTCCGCGGGCGAGGAGGCTCCCTTCGTGTTGGTCGCCTACCAAGGCAAGCAGCCGGGCCAGTCCAGCATCCGCTTGCAGCAGAATCAGGCGAGCCCGCTGCACCTGCCCGCCGACGCCATGCTCTGGATGCGCGACAAAACGTCCGCCAAGCTGGTGCCCCTGGCCCCCCTCAAAGAGGTCATGGCGGGTCGCCTGATGAGCCCGACCGAGTGGCAGCAGCTCAAGGCGAGCAGCGAGTTGCTGGTGATGGCGAAGGGGGACGAACGTCCACTCTATCGCGGCCACTGCATCGAGCTCGGCCCCTGGCCGACACAGAGCTAGGCACAAATGTTGCCATCAAACCCGCGACATAAACCACGAGGCCCCATGACGGGGCCTCGTTCATCGAGAAAGGGCCCGCCTATCGGGCATAAATTTCGGACTGTCTGGTGAAACCAAGGGATTCGTAAAGGGACTTGGCCCTCTCATTGAATGACATCACCTCCAGCCGGATCTGGCTCGCATCATGGGCCTTTGCCCAGTCATCGCAGTGAGCCATCAACGCCTTGCCGATGCCGCGGGAGCGATGATCCTCATCGACTACCACGGAACCGATACGGCAGATGGGGAGCTTGGAGAGGAAGGGGACGGCTTCATTGATCTCGATCCTGGCCGTCAGAAATCCCAGCACCCGTTCGCTGTCCACCGCCACGCAGAACAGCCGTTCCTCGCAGCCTATGGCGCCCAGCAGAAATACACGCTCCTGGGACGAGGGTGGGCAAAACACCTCTGGGGCCTGCTCAAAATGGATCAATCCGATTTGCCGATTCAGTTCGAGAATGGCGTCGATATCCTGCTCAGTAGCCTTGCGTATGTTCAATGGATGCTCCCTGCAATGTCACACTTCCGAAGTCCCCCTCAACAGGGGGACGAGGGTCAATCATAACGGCAGCCAAAGCGAAAAAGAAACCCATTTGAAGCTTTTTCTGTTTTGCCGACACCAACAACAAGGCCCCTTCACGGGGCCTTGTTGTTAAAGCGATGACCGAGGCTTAGCCCGGCCCGTTCAGCTGGGCCACCTGCCGCTCTATGCTGCCCCTGAGGTTGTCGTCGAGCTTGAGGGCCCGCGCCAGCTCGTCGAGGTAGCCGCGTTCCATGAAGTGATCCACGTCGATGGCGAGCAGGGAGGCGAGGTAGACCTCGGTGGCCTGCTCCATGTCGGTGACCTCCCGGGCCAGCGCCTGGGGATCCAGCGGACGGGCGAGCTCGGCATCAATCCAGCGCGCCGCATCGCTCTGCCCCTGCTCGGTCAGGTATTGCTGGATCTTCTGACGCTCGGCGTCGTCGATGTGGCCGTCGGCCCGGGCCGCCGCCACCATGGCGCGCACCAGCAGGGTCGAGCGGGCGTCAAGCGCCTGCCCTTGCAGCGTATCGAGGGGCTGGGCAGGCTGGCTCGCGCCCCCCTGCTGGGACTGCCAGTCCTGATAGAGCTTGTAGGCGAGGCCGCCCAGGGCCGCCGCACCGCCTACCGCCGCGACCTTGCCGCCATACTTGCGCACCTTCTTGTTGCCAAGCAGCAAGGCCATGGCCCCGGCGGCCAGACCGCCCTGCGCCATGCCCTTCATCTGGGCCTTGCGGCTGTCGCCGCCGTCGTTGAGCCAGCCCTTGCCGGCACCCAGCAGTTGGTCGAGTATTTGTTTCATAGGTCCTCCTCCACGGTGGTTTTCATGCTAGGTTGGCCTGACTGAATCTGAGGTGAATGAATGCCGCTCCCAAGACTGGCCCTGCTGACCCTCTTTACCCTGCTCGCCTTCGCGGCCAACTCCCTGCTCTGCCGCCTGGCCCTGTTCGAAGAGCGGATGGATCCGGCGCTGTTCACCCTGCTGCGACTGACCAGCGGGGCCCTGGTGCTGCTCCTGCTCTGTGCAGCCCGCAGCCCCACGCCGCCCCGCCAGGGAGACTGGGGGGGCGCCCTGGCCCTCCTCGTCTACGCCGCCGCCTTCTCCTTTGCCTACCTCACCCTGACCACGGGCACGGGTGCCCTGCTGCTGTTTGCGGCCGTCCAGCTCAGCATGCTGGCGCCCCCTCTGCTGCGGGGCGAGCGCCTGCCTGCTCGCCAATGGGCCGGCTTGCTGCTCGCCATGGCGGGGTTGGTGCTGCTGTTGCTGCCCGGCATCCAGGCGCCGGATCTCCTGGGGGCGGTCCTGATGGTCACCGCCGGCATCGCCTGGGCCTGTTATACCCTGCGGGCCTCGCGCTTTGGCGATCCCGTCGCCGCCAATGCCGGCCACTTCCTGCGCGCCAGCCTGCCTGCGGCCCTGCTCTATCTGCTGCTGGGCCGGCTCGAGGCCAGCCCGGCCGCCATCGGTTATGCCCTGGCCTCGGGGGCCCTCGCCTCCGGCCTGGGGTATGCGCTCTGGTATAGCGTGCTGCCCCAGCTGGGACGCACCCTGGCCGCCAGCGTCCAGCTGCTGGTGCCCCTGCTCGCGGCCATGGCCGGGCTCATCTGGTTGGATGAGTCCTGGTCGCTGCGGTTGTTATTGTCATCGCTGGGCATTCTGGGGGGCATAGCCCTGGTCATCTCGGGACGCCCCCCGGCGGGAGACAAACCATGAAGATCGCCATACTGCTGCTCGGACTTACCTTCTCGACCGGCCTGCTTGCCGCCAACCCGGACAGGGCAACCCATCAGGCCGGGCTGGACAGAGCCTGCATCAACGCCCGCCAACAACAGACGGGGCAAGACAGGCAGCAACTCATCGATGCCTGCGTCAGGGCCGGGGGCAAGGCGACCCGATGCCAGCAGCAATACGCCAGCGTCGGCCAGCGCACCGGCAACGAGCGCCCCTATGTGTCGCCCCTGGCGCCCTGCCAGCAGGCCGAGGCTTACCGCAAGAGTGATCGGCAATGAACCGGATACAAGGAGAGAGCATGACCCCACCCCGCGAGCTGACCCTGCAGTTTCTGGCCGAGCCCGCCGACGTCAACTTCGGCGGCAAGGTGCACGGCGGCATGGTGATGAAGTGGATCGATCAGGCGGGCTACGCCTGCGCCGCCGGCTGGTGCGGCGGCTACGCCGTCACCGTCTACGTGGGGGGCATCCGCTTCCTGCGCCCCATCCAGATAGGCCAGCTGGTGGAGGTGCACGCCCGGGTGATCCACACCGGCACCACCAGCATGCACCTGGCGGTGGACGTCTACAGCCGCCACCCCACCGAGCGGGAACGCCACAAGACCACTCACTGCATCATCATCTTCGTCGCCATGGACGAGGGCGGCAAACCGAACAAGGTGCCCCAGTGGCAGCCCGTTTCGGATGAGGATCGGCAGTTGCAGCAGTACGCCAGGAAGCTGATGGCCCTGCGCGAGGAGATAGACAAGGAGATGCGCCAGCATCTGTGAGGGCTGTATGCCAGATACGCTTCAGGCCAGCTCCCGATCCGGGCGCTGCCCTGTATAATGGCCGCCATCGACAGACGAGTATCGGAGCAACCCATGTCACTGGAAAATGCCCCCCCCGAGGTCAAGCTCGCGGTGGATCTTATCGAACTGCTGGAGACCAACCGGATAGCGCCAGAGCTGGCGCTGGCGGCGCTGGCCATCGTCACTCAGGACTATCAACGCAAGCTCAAAGAAGGCAAGGATCACTGAGCGCGGCTCGGTTGCGCCCACACCAGGAGGTTACATGACAGATCCCATCCGTTTCGAGACCGGTCGCCCCATGCTGCTGGGGGGCCTGCGCCGCCGCCATGAGTTCCAGCAAGGGGACTTCGGCGGTCAGTGGCGCGACTTCGGCGCCCTGGGCCCGCTGCCCGGCCAGCTCGGGGAGCACGCCTACGGCGTCATCTGCGGTGCCGACGCCACCAGTTGCGAATACATGTGCGCGGTGGAAGTCGCGGCGCTGGAGGTCTTGCCCAAGACCCTTGGCCGGATGCGCATCGACCCCCAGACCTACGCCGTCTTCCTGCACAAGGGCCACGTCTCCACCCTGCCGCAGACCTGGCAAGGGGCGCTCGACTGGCTGGCCCGGTCCGATTATGAGTCTGCCCACAAACCGGACTTCGAGCGCTACGGCGCCGCGTTTGACCCCGAAACCGGCGGCGGTGAGCTGGAAGTCTGGCTCGCCGTAAGGCCCGGACAGGCGATCGCCTGATCCACTCAGGCACCGACCGCTCAAGCGCGGATAAATATGCATAACAACAGCTTATAAATGGGGTGACGCCGAACGAAGGCCATGCAAGGATGGAGCCCCTCTTTGCGTGAGCCTCGTGATGGATAACCCCAATTGCATCGAACGGCCAGGGCCCTGGAGCCTGTCGGCCCGGCTCATGACGCTGGCCTGCCTCATCGTCTTCATGGCCCAGATGGCCACCACGGTTTACCTCCCCTCCCTGCCGGTCGTGATGAGCGATCTCGCCATGACGAGACAAGATGCGGAGCTCTCCATCTCCCTGTTCGTGATTGGCGCCGCCCTGCCACTGCTGTTTTGGGGCGCCGCCGCCGATCGCTATGGCCGCCGGCTTCCCCTGGTCCTGTCACTGCTGCTGTTTGTCGGGATCAGCCTGCTGCTCGCCACCACGAGCCAGGGGCCGCTGTTGCTGGTCTTGCGTACCCTGCAGGGCATTGCGGCGGGGGGCGCCACCATCATCGCCCGCATCCTGATACGGGATCACTGGCAGGGGGATGAGCTGGCTCGCCGCCTCTCTGTCCTCTCCATCGCCTTCATCACCGCGCTCGGTGGCGGCCAATGGATAGGTGGGCTCATCAGTCGCTATGCCCACTGGCAGTTAGGGTTCGTCCTGGTGGCGGCCGTTGGCATGGTGGCACTGGCGCTGATGATCCGCCTGCCGCTGCAGGGCCCCAATGCCGCCGCCCCCACTACCGGCATGTGGCGGCGCTACGCCAGCCTGCTGCAACGCCCCGGCTTCCTCTGGCCCGCCTGCGCCGGGGGTCTGGGCTTTGCCATCACGGTCACCCTGCAAGAGATCAGCCCCTTCGTCCTGCAACAAGGATTTGAGCTGGAGGTCACCACCTTCGGGGCGCTGGGGCTGCTGATCGGGGTCGCCTACTTCGCGGGGGCCATGGCGGTCAATCGGCAGGTCGCCAGGGTGGGCGGCAAGCGGCTGATGAGGCAAGGGGCCGGCCTCATCTTGCTGGCCGCTGCCGGCATGGTGGTGCTGTCTATGCTGTCCGATCTACAGGGAGAGGGGGTGCTGGTGATCATGATGGGGCTCTACTGCCTCATCATCTTCGGGCAGGCGGTGCTCTTCCCCAACAGCATGGCGCTGGCGGTCAGCGATGCCAGGGAACATGGCGCCTATGCCATGGCATTGTGCGGCTTCTTGCAACAGGGGCTGGCGGGTATCGCCGCCGCAGGCGCCACCCTGCTGAGCCATCACGGCACCTGGGCCCCCGCCATCTTCGCCCTGGCCCTGGTGGCCGCACTGATCGTCCGCTTCAGGGTGCGCTAGCGCGGCTCATCTCGCGGCCTGCGCTCAGCGCGGCCCCATCACCTCGTCGCACAGGCGAATGAGCGCCTGGCTCAGCCCCTCGAGCGGTGCCCCCTTGTCCATCCCCAGGTGCAGCGCCAGCTCCACCGAGCGCACCTGGGGCCAGTCTGTCAGCGCCACCTGATCCGGCAGCAGCAACCGCGCCGGCAGCAGGCTGACCCCTATCCCCGCGCTCACCGCCCCCTGCAGGCTGACGAGGCTAGCGCTGACATAGGCGATGTGCCAGCGCAGCCCCTTGGCGTCGAGGGCCTCCGTCAGCTGGCGCCGATAAAGCCCCTCACTCGGGAACACTACCAGGGGCACCGGATCCCGCCCGCAGGCGGGCCAGTCGCGGCTGTCGACCCAGGCGAGCGGCTCGCGCCAGCGGGCGACGGGGTCCCCCTGCCCCCGCGCCTGCTTGACCAGGGCCAGATCCAGCCCCCCTTCCTCGAAACTGCGCCACAACTCGTGGCTGAGCCCGCTCTGCACCTCCAGCCGCACCATCGGATACTGGCGGGCGAAGGCGGCGAGCACCGGTGCCATGACGCCGGCGACGAAATCCTCCGGCACCCCGATCCGCAGCGGCAGGCTGGCCTCGCTGACCCGCTCCCCGGCCTGTGCCAGCAGCGCCAGGATGCGGCGCGCCAGCCCCAGCAGTTTCTCCCCGGCCACCGTGGCCACCACGGTGCGGCCGCTTCTGTCCAGCAGCGGGCAGCCGAGCTGCTGCTCGAGGCGGCGCATCTGCTGGCTGATGGTGGACTGGGTCAGGTGCACCCGCTCGCCGGCGCGGGTGAAACTGCCGGTCTCGAGGATGGCGACAAAGCTGCGCAAGAGCTGGGGATCCAGCAGGGGGCTGTCCATTTGAGGGGTTTTCCCATTTATAAAATCACTGATAGTCATTCTATCATTTAATTTCCAAATGACATGGCGGCCCGCTAGGCTGCTCCCATCCCCCTCTTTCGCAGGATCTCCCATGCCACAGGCCCATCTCCCCCAGTCCGGCACCCGTCTCGTCAACTCGCTGACCGCGCTCTGTGCTCCCACTCATCAGGAGTGGCTCGAACAGACGCTGCACCTGGCGCTGACCCACCGCCAACAGGGGGGCCGCCCCTTCGCCGCCCTGCTGGTGAAGGAGGGCAAGCTGCTGGCGAGCGCCGTCAATCGCATGCTGGAGGCGGGGGATCCCACCCGTCACGCCGAGCTGGAGGCGCTGCGCGAAGCCAGCCAGCACGGCGCCCTCAAGGACGCCGTGGTCTATGCCAGCGGCCACCCCTGCCCCATGTGCCTGTGCGCCCTGGTGATGAACGGCATCGGCGCCGTCTACTACGCCTTCGACAACCAGGATGCGGCCCCCTTCGGTTTCGACAGCACATCGAGCTATGACAAGCTGCGACTGCCCCTCAGCCCGCCGCCGCTGCCGCTGATCAAGCTGCCGAGCCCGCTCCCGGCCGCCGCCCTCTACGGGGCCCTGCCCCATGAGTAAGCAAGGATCCAGCGCCCTGCTGGTGCTGGTCATGCTGATCGGCATCAACCTGCGCCCCTTCCTCACCGCCATCGGCCCCCTGGCGGGGCAGATAGACGCGCGGCTGGCACTCGGCATGGACAACCTGGCCTGGGTGACCCTGCTGCCGCTGCTGCTGATCGGAGTGGGCGTGCTGTTCACCCCGACCCTGCGCACCCTGGCCGGCCCGCGCCCGCTGCTGGCCGCGGCCCTGCTGCTGCTGGCCCTCGGCAGCGCCCTGCGTTTCGATCTGACGAGCGGCGCCCTGCTCATCGCCAGCGCCGCCCTCTGCGGGCTGGGCTCGGCCCTGGTGCAGGGGGTACTGCCCGGCCTCATCAAGCAGGTCTTCGCCAACCGGGTACCGCTGGTGATGGGGATCTTCTCCGCCTGCATGATGGGGGGCGGCGCCCTCGGCGCCGTGCTCAGTCCCCAGCTCGTGAGCCAGCTGGACTGGTCGCGGGTGCTGGCGCTCTGGAGCCTGCCGGTTCTGCTGGCGCTCGGCTGGCTCGGCTGGCGCGTGCGCCTGCCCGTCACCCCTGCACCGCCCACGCCCGAGGGGGAGCAGCGCCTGCTCGCCCTGCCCCGCAGCTGGCTGCTGATCCTGTGCTTTGGCATCATCAACAGCGGCTATGGCATCGTCGTGGCCTGGCTGGCGCCGGCCTACATGGCGCTGGGCTGGAGTGCCCAGCAAGGGGGTGAGCTGGTGGCCTGGCTGGCCCTGGCCCAGACCCTGAGCGGTCTCGGCCTGCCGCTGCTGGCGGCGCGCAAGGAGGACAGGCGCCCCTGGATGGGGCTCGCCATCCTGCTGCAGGTGCTCGGCTTTGGCGGCCTCTGGCTGGCGCCGACCAGCGCCCCCATCCTCTGGTGCATGCTGTGCGGCGCAGGCCTTGGCGGCAGCTTCTCCCTCATCATGGTGATAGCGCTCGATCATTTGCCGGATCCACGCCGCGCCGGCACCCTCAGCGCCCTGATGCAGGGGTTTGGCTTCATGCTGGCGGCGACCGGGCCCTGGGTGGCGGCGCGCCTGCATCACTTAAGCGGCGACTTCGCCAGCGCCTGGCAGTGGCAGCTGGGCGGCCTGGCGCTGATGAGCCTGCTGGTGCTGCGCCTCAACCCCCTGCACTATCCAAGCGCGATGCGCCTGCCCGTGGCTGGCAAGACGGCCACTCCGCTGAGCGCCAAAAGCAATACACCGGCCTAGGGCCGGTGTATTGGGTGCATGGACAACCGTGTGACGGGGCGCCTTAGCGCCCCTTCTTCTGCCGTCCACCCTGGTTGGTGCGCGGTTTGCCCGCCGCGGCGGGTTTGCCGCCCTTGGCCGGAGCTCCCTTGCCAGCGGCGCCTTTAGACGCTGTCCCCTTGCCTGCGCCGCCCTTGCCCGCCGGACTCTTGTTTTCGAATGCGGCCGGACCCGGTACGTTGGGACGCCCGCCTATCTCGTGATCGTCGTCCCGGCGCGGCTTCTTGCCCTGCGCCGCCTTGGCAACCGGCTTGTTGGCAGGCTGCGCCCCCTTGGCCGGCTTCACCTCGGAGGAGGAATCCTCGATGAGCTTGAACAGCTCGATCAGCTCGTCGTCGGTGAGATCCCGCCACTCCCCCACCGGCAGCCCCTTGAGGCTGACGTTCATGATGCGGATGCGCTCGAGCTTGGTGACCTCGAAGCCGAAGTGCTCGCACATGCGGCGGATCTGGCGGTTCAGGCCCTGCACCAGGGTGATGCGGAACACGAAGGGGGCCTCTCGCTTCACCTTGCACTTCTTGGTGACGGCGCCGAGGATCGGCACCCCGGCCCCCATCCCCTTGATGAACTCATCGGTCACCGGCTTGTCGACGGTCACCAGGTACTCTTTCTCGTGATCGTTGCCCGCCCGCAGGATCTTGTTCACCAGATCCCCGTGGTTGGTGAGGAAAATGAGCCCCTGGGAGTCCTTGTCGAGCCGGCCTATGGGGAAGATGCGGGTGCTGTGGTTGACGAAGTCGACGATGTTGTCCTTCTCCCCCGCCTCGGTGGTGGAGACGATGCCCACCGGCTTGTTCAGCACGATGAACACCAGGCTGTCCGCTTCCCGCGCCTCGATCACCTGACCGTTGACCTTGACCAGATCCCCGGCAAACACCTGATCGCCGATGCCGGCGCGCTTGCCGTTGATGAAGACCTGGCCCTGCTCGATGAAGCGGTCGGCCTCACGGCGCGAGCAGATGCCACTCTCGCTGATGTACTTGTTCAGGCGCATGGATTCATCGGCCAGCATGGGTCACCTGCCAGATCATGGGGTTGAGGGGGGTTGTCGGCTGGGTCAGCCGGGTCGTCATCGGGTTAGTGTGCATAGCATTCCATCATTAAAAGGGTCAAAGCCTGCGCATTCTTCAAAAAAACGCCGCTACAGTAGCATATTGCCCCGCTCCGTTCGCCGGATACTTGCAGCCGCCCCGGATCCCGCCCCTGCCAATGGGGGTGGCAGGGCACAGGTCGCCACTCAGCCTGCGCCATCGGCGGCGCCACTTGCTCCGTGCCATTCTCCCCGAGCTGACCTCCCCGGATCAGTTTCACCGATTCATTCGCCCCCCCCCCTTTTATTGCCGGGCCGGAATGGCCACCGCCGATGGCGAGCCCGTCCGACGTGAAAAGGGAGAACTAAGACTTGCTATTTATTGACTGAAAATGCATAAAAAGATTTTCGTCAGCACGAATTATCTTGCCAAGGTTGAACGCCCACGGGCGCCATTGCGCCCTCTGTCGGCAAACATCACAGGAAACCAAATTGTTGTCCGTATTCACCTAAAACACCGAACATAAATTTGGATACGGGGCATGAATCCTTCTCTGGCATGAGGCCATTTTTACCATTCATTACAGGAGTTACAGATGAGTCATTCCCTATCCCAGGCCGATTTTCTGGCCCAGGTCGCCAAGCGCAACGCCCATCAGCCCGAGTTCATCCAGGCGGTGAGCGAAGTGGTCGCCTCCATCTGGCCCTATCTGACCCGCCATCCCCGTTACCTGCAGCACGGCCTGCTGGAGCGACTGGTGGAGCCGGAGCGCTTGGTGCAGTTCAGAGTCAGCTGGGTGGACGACAGGGGTCAGGTGCAGGTGAACCGTGGCTACCGCATCCAGCACAGCTCCGCCATCGGTCCCTTCAAGGGCGGCATGCGCTTCCACCCCTCGGTGGATCTCTCGGTGCTGAAATTCCTCGCCTTCGAGCAGACCTTCAAGAACGCCCTCACCACCCTGCCCATGGGCGGCGGCAAGGGCGGCAGTGACTTCGATCCCAAGGGCAAGAGCGAGGGCGAGGTGATGCGCTTCTGTCAGGCGCTGATGCTGGAGCTCTACCGCCACCTGGGTGCCAACATCGACGTGCCGGCCGGTGACATCGGCGTCGGCGGGCGCGAGGTGAGCTACATGGCGGGCATGATGAAGAAGCTCACCAACAGCGCCGAGTGCGTCTTTACCGGCAAGGGACTCTCCTTCGGGGGCAGCCTCATTCGCCCGGAAGCCACCGGCTACGGCCTGCTCTACTTCGTCGAGGCCATGCTGGCCCACCGCGGCCAGTCCCTGGCAGGCATGACGGTGTCGGTCTCGGGCTCCGGCAACGTGGCGCAATACGCCATCGAGAAGGCGATGGAGCTCGGCGCCAAGGTGATCAGCGCCTCCGACTCCGGCGGCACCGTCCATGATCCGGACGGCTTCACCCCAGAGAAGCTGGCCCGCCTGATGGAGCTCAAGAACGAGCAGCGCAAGCGGGTGGCGGATTACGCCCATGAGCTGGGGCTGGAGTTCTTCACCGGCCGCACCCCCTGGCACCTGCCGGCTCAGGTCGCCCTGCCCTGCGCCACCCAGAACGAGCTGGGGGAAGATGATGCCGCCAACCTCATCGCCAACGGAGTGCAACTGGTGGCCGAGGGGGCCAACATGCCGAGCAGCGCGGCCGCCATCCAGGCCTTCCATGCCGCCCGCGTGCTGTTTGCCCCAGGCAAGGCCGCCAACGCGGGCGGCGTCGCCACCTCCGGCCTCGAGATGAGCCAGAATGCTCAACGCCTCTCCTGGAGCCGGGAAGAGGTGGATGCGCGCCTCAAGGGGATCATGAACAGCATCCACGCCACCTGCGTGCGTTACGGTCAGGATGGCGAGTCCCACGTGAACTACGAGTCGGGCGCCAACATCGCCGGCTTCGTCAAGGTAGCCGACGCCATGCTGGCGCAAGGGGTCTGTTAACCTCTCAAGGTGCGGCATCAACACAACAACGGCAGCCCATGGCTGCCGTTGTTGTCTGGTGTGATCCTGAGTCTGGCACCCGGCCGTCACCGGCCTGTCCTATCCCTTCTTATCAGCACGCTGGGCGACGAGGTTCAGCTTAGCGATAACGGCTGATCTCGATCAGGTTCTGATCCGGGTCCAGGCAATAGACCGACTCGATGGGGCCGCAGGCACCGCTCTTCATCACGGGCCCCTCCACTATCTCGACCCCCTGGCTCTCGAGCTGGGCCATCACCTGATCCAGGGGCCAGCGGGTGATGAGGCAGAGATCCCCCGAACCTACCTGTGCCCGGTTGCGCGGCTCCTGCCCCAGCAATTGCAGATTGATCTTCTGGTTGCCAAAGCGCAGGGCCCGGCGCCCGGCCCCGAAGGTGATGGGCTCCATCTTGAAGGCGCGGCTGTAAAATCCCACCGCCCGCTCTATGTCGCTCACCGTCAATACCAGATGGTCGATATGGCTGATCATGCTTCTTCCCTGTGGTGGTGATCGCCGCCCCATAATAGCCCGTCCCCTTGGCAGAGACTGTGCCTTGGCGCACATCAAATATTCCTAACCATTTATTTTATCAGGGAAATACGCCTTATCGTACGGCGGCACAGGCCTTGTCGCGCTGGGCAAGCAGGGCTTCGTCCTCGCTCTCCATGGCCGCCAGAATAGCCTGATTGCAGGCCCGCTCCGCGAGCTTCGCCGGGCTCTGCTTGGCATCGGCGATCTCCGCAATCATGGGGCGATAGCCGATGGCGGCCGAGCAGTACATGGTGCGGTACTTAGGGAGCTGCCAGCTACTGTCATCCTGACGCGACAATTCGTCGCACAACCTGCCAAACAGGGCGGCAGCCTTGACGGTGCAGCGACTGAATCGCTGTACGTCCTGCTCATGGGGGCGGCAAACGCTTTTTGGCTGGATCTGCCAAAACTGGAAGGCAAAGGGAACCTGCTCCCCCTCATACTCCACCACCAACGCCTTGGGCTCGGTGCCATAGATATCCGACACCTGTTGTTGCACCAGGTTGAGATAGGCCGAAAAAAGCCAAGAAACCGGATCCATTACCACCTCCCTGTGGTTGCCCTATCGACCTGCACAACGGAAAACCGGAGCGATTTTCAAACGAGTAACAGGCGATAACAGCTTACTGATTTAGTTGTAAAAAATGATACTCTTCTCACCACCCTTATGTACAACGTTCAAGGTCAGTGTGCGATGCAACAATGCGGCATTTATGAACAGCTCATCACTCAACTGCTGACATCTAGACTCGACCGGGAGCGCTTTTACGTAGGGGAACGTCAACTTGAACCGGCTGAGGCAGCCGTCTGGTTATCACGGTTTCTTAGGGCGTTGTTTCCCAAATCA
>NZ_JRGL01000127.1 GCF_000764655.1 Aeromonas aquatica | reverse complement strand
GCCATAACGGGCTTGTGCCTGTTTGTAGGTGAGCTCGCCTTTTTCAATCTGCTCGACCACGGCTAATTTAAAAGTCAGCGAGTAATCGCGCTGTGTCCGTTTCACACCTTGTCCCATCGGGGTCTCCATTTATTGGGGGGAAAGGTGTAAACCATATTCAGGACGGGACACCAGAATGAAAAAGGCCGGTCATTGACCGGCCTTTTTGCTGCATGGATGTCAGGACGGGAGCGGCATCACCCGGTTGCGGCCCAGCTCCTTGGCCTTGTAGAGCAGCTTGTCGGTGCGCTCGACCAGGGTATCGGCCGCCTCCTGCCCACTGTATTCGCCGACCCCGAACGAGGCGGTGATGTGATCGATGCGGCGGCCTGACTTGCGATCCAGGATCGACATCTTCTCGATGGCCCGGCGCAGGCTCTCCGCCATCTGCCGGGTCAACGCCAGGGAGCGGCGTGGCGCCAGCAGGGCAAACTCTTCACCCCCCAGTCGATAGGCGGTGATGCCCTCCTTGCTGGCTTCTCGCAGGCGCTTGCCGAAGATGCGCAGCACTTGATCCCCCAGCAGGTGACCGTATTCGTCGTTGAAGCTCTTGAAGCGGTCGATGTCCACCAGGATCAGCGAGAAGGGCTGCTTGCTGCGGATCAGGCTGTCCATCTCCAGATCGAAGGCGCGCCGGTTCAGCAGGCCGGTGAGAGCGTCCTCGGTGGCCAGCTTGCGGGTTTCGCTCAGCGCCTCCTTCAGCTCCTTGATCTCCTTCTCGGCGCTGCTGAGCTGATTGCGAAAGTGCATGGTGGACATGCGCACGTCCCGCGACTCACGCACCAGCTCGCGCAGTATGGTCATGGTGTCATCCAGGCTCAGCCCCTCGTCGTCGATGAGGCTGAGTCGGTCGAAGCTCTTGTCGAGCATCGCCTGGAACTGGCCGGTGTCGACCAGCGCATCCTGCATGGAGTGACCGAGCTCGTTGGCCATGGCGGCCAGGTTGAGCTTCATGGCCTCCATCTGCTGCTCATCCTGACTGGCGAGGTGCCGGTGATAGAGCCGCTCACAGGTCGTGAGAGAGCAGGTACCCTGCAACTTGACCGCCTGATCGATGGCGCCGTTCAGCTCTGGCATGTCGCCGGAGACGTAGCTGTACCAGAGGTGGTAATTGTTCGGGGTGGTGGGAATTTGATACTTGATCATCAGGGGAACCGCCTGTTTCAAATAGGCGGCAGATTGGGCGAACGAGTCCTTGCTCATGAGTTCCGAGTCTCACATACCTGCAAACTGCGCCCAGTATGACAGAGAGATTGGCCAAAAGGCAGTCGATGGATGCCAATAGCTCCCCCCTTCGATATAATGTCTTCGTTATTACCTACCCAAAGGCCTGCTTATGTCTCAAAAAGATCCTTTCCTCCAACGCGAGGCCGAAAAATACGAAAACCCCATCGCCAGTCGCGAGATGCTGCTGGAGCTCATTCGAGGCCATGAGAAACCCATGTCCCGTGAAGAGCTGGCCACGGTCCTCAAGCTGACCGACGAAGAGCCGTTGGAAGCCTTGCGCCGTCGCCTGCGCGCCATGGAGCGTGATGGGCAGTTGGTCTTCACTCGCAACCAATGTTATGCCCTGCCGGATCGCCTGAATCTGGTCAAAGGCTATGTGCTCGGTCATAAGGATGGCTTCGGTTTTCTGCGCCCCGAGAGCGGTGGATCGGATCTGTTCCTGAACAACCGCGAGATGCAACGCCTGATGCACGGCGACTATGCGCTGGTGCAGCCGACCGAAGTCGATCGCAAGGGTCGCCAGGAAGCGCGGCTGGTGCGTCTGCTCAAACCCCGTGAGGCTGACATAGTCGGTCGCTACTTCGTCGAGAACGGCGTCGGCTTCGTGGTGCCGGATGACAGCCGGATCGGCCAGGACATCATCATCCCGGAAGGGGAGAACAAGGGTGCCCGCCAGAGCCAGGTGGTGGTGGTGCGCATCAACCAGCGCTCCAACGGTCGCACCAGCTCGGTCGGTACCGTGCTGGACGTGCTGGGTGAGAACATGGCGCCGGGCATGGAGATTGAAATTGCCCTGCGTACCCACGGCATTCCCCATACCTGGCCGGACGAGGTGACCAAGGAGGTCGCGGGTCTGGGCGAACAGGTGCCTTCGACGGCCAAAGAGGGTCGTATCGACCTGCGTGCCCTGCCGCTGGTGACCATCGACGGGGAAGACGCCCGTGACTTCGATGACGCCGTCTTCTGTGAAGCCAAGCGCGGCGGCGGCTGGCGGCTGTGGGTCGCCATCGCGGATGTGTCCGCCTACGTGAAGCCCGGCACCGCGCTGGACGCGGAAGCCTATCAGCGCGGCAACTCCGTCTACTTCCCCGAGTTCGTGGTGCCCATGCTGCCGGAGGTGCTCTCCAACGGCTTGTGTTCCCTGAACCCGCAGGTTGACCGTCTGTGCATGGTGTGCGAGATGACCATCTCCGCCACCGGCCGCATGTCCGGTTACAAGTTCTACGAGGCGGTGATGAACTCCCACGCCCGCATGACCTACAACAAGGTCGCGGCGATCCTGGAGGGCGATCCCAAGCTGCGCCAGCAGTACGAGCCGCTGGTGGGCCACATCGAGGAGCTCAACAACCTCTACAAGGCGCTCAAGCACAGCCGTCACCAACGCGGTGCCGTGGAGTTCGAGAGCGAAGAGACCCGCTTCATCTTCAATGCCCAGCGCAAGATCGATCGCATCGTGCCGCTGGTGCGCAACGACGCCCACAAGATCATTGAAGAGTGCATGATCCAGGCGAACGTGGCGGCTGCCCGCTACATCGAGAAGAACGAGGCCTCTGCCCTGTTCCGGGTGCACGATCGCCCGGGTGAGGAGCGCCTGACCGGTTTCCGCGACTTCCTGGCCGAACTGGGCCTGGAGCTCAAGGGCGGACTCGAACCCGAGCCGAAGGACTTCGCCGAACTGGCCGCCCAGTTCGAGGGGCGCCCGGATGCCGAGCTGCTCTCCACCATGTTGCTGCGCTCCATGCGTCAGGCCGTCTATCAGGCCGACAACATAGGTCACTTCGGTCTGGCCCTAAAGTCCTACGCCCACTTCACCTCGCCGATCCGCCGTTATCCGGATCTGATCCTGCACCGCGCCATCAAATACCAGACGGCCAAGGAACAGCAGGGTAATCTGCGCCACAAGTGGACTCCGAGCGGTGGTTATCACTACCAGCTGGAAGAAGTGGATCCCATGGGCGAGCACTGCTCCATGACCGAACGCCGTGCCGACGATGCCACCCGTGACGTGGCCGACTGGCTCAAGTGCGAGTACATGCTGGATCACGTGGGTGACGAGTTCGATGGCGTCATCGCCAGCGTCACCGGCTTCGGTTTCTTCGTGCGCCTCGCCGAGATCCACATCGACGGCCTGGTACACGTCAGCACCCTCACCAACGACTACTACCAGTTTGATCCCCTGCACATGCAGCTGATCGGCGAGAACTCCCGCCGTCGCTACCGTCTGGGTGACAAGGTGCGCGTCAAGGTGATGGGCGTGAACCTGGACGATCGCAAGATCGACTTCGTGATGGTGGAAGAGCCGCTTCCCGCCAATGGCAAGAATGCCAAAGGGACGGGACGCAAGCCTGCCAAGGGCGCTCCTCGTGGTGAGAGACGCACCGAGAGCAAGGACGGTGGCAAATCCGACAAGGGTGGCCGTGCCAAACCCAGCAACAGACGACCGAGCAAGAAGGCTCGCGACAAGGCCAAGAGCACTAAATGAGTACTGAACTGATCTACGGCATTCACGCTGTATCCGCGCTGCTTGAGCGCACCCCGGAGCGTTTCATCGAGGTATGGGCCCTCAAGGGCCGTGATGACGACCGGCTGCAACCCTTGCTGACCGAGCTGGAATCCCTCGGCATCAAGGTGCAGAGCGTGAACCGCAAGACGCTCGATGATAAAGCCGAGGGCAACAATCACCAGGGCATCATGGCCAAGGTGATAGAGGCGCCCAAGCTGGCCGAGCACGACCTGGCCAGCCTGCTGGACAGCCTGGCCGATCAAAAGGCCCAGCCTTTCCTGCTGGTGCTCGATGGGGTGACTGACCCGCACAACCTCGGCGCCTGCCTGCGCAGCGCCGATGCGGCTGGGGTCCATGCGGTGATAGTGCCGCGGGACAAGGCCAGCGGCCTGACCTCCATAGTGCGCAAGGTCGCCTGTGGCGCCGCCGAAGTGGTGCCGCTCATTCAGGTCACCAACCTGGCCCGCACCCTGCGTGAGTTGCAGGAGCGCGGCGTCTGGATCGTCGGCACCGCCGGCGAGGCGGACCACGACCTCTATCAGGCCAAGCTGACCGGCCCCATGGCGCTGGTGATGGGCGCCGAGGGCAAGGGGATGCGTCGCCTGACCCGCGAACATTGCGACGAGCTGGTGAGCATCCCGATGGCGGGGGCCGTATCCAGCCTCAACGTCTCGGTGGCGACCGGCGTCTGTCTGTTCGAAGCCGTGCGCCAGCGTCGCGCCTGAGCCTGCGGCGATGGACAGACCCCAGTTCAGTCTGGATAGGGTCATGAATGAGCAGGAGGCCGAGCGCCTCCTCTTTTTTGCCCGCTCGCTGACGCTCGCCCCCAAGTCTTGCCTCTGGCACGCCGGTGACAGCCCCGATCTGCTGATCAGGGTGGAACAAGGCCTGCTGCGGGCCAAGGTGGTGCTGGCGGACGGACGCGAGTACATCAAGGAGTTCTATTGGGAGGGGGACGAATTCATCGACTTCCACCACCTGCTCAGTGGCGAGCCCGCCCGCTACAGCGTGGAGGCGCTGGAGCCCTGCCGGCTGCAGCTGTTCGCCCTGGCGGATCTGCGCCAGCTCAACTGCTGGCCCGCCTGGTATCAGCACCTGCTGGCGGTGCAACTGCGGATCAAGGAAGAGAAGGAGCTGTTGCTGCTGACCGAGGGCCCTCAGGCCCGCTATCAGCACTTCCTGGACAATTTCCCGGCGCTGGACGCCAGGGTGCCGGATCACCAGATTGCCGCCTACCTGGGCATTACCCCCATCAGCCTGAGCCGCATTCGCAAACGACTGAAGAGTCTTAACCAAGGTTAATGCCGGGCGGGGCTTGAGCCCCTATGCTGGCGGGCCGACATGACATAAGGAGTGACCCGTGAACTGGAGTCTCAAGGCCTGGAGTGAACTCTCCACGGACGAATTGTATGAGCTGCTTGCCCTGCGCGCCGAGGTGTTCGTGGTGGAGCAGACCTGCCCCTTCCAGGATCTGGACGGGCTGGATCGCCGTGATGGCGTGCTGCACCTGCTCGGCTACGACGGCGATCATTTGGCCGCCTACGCCCGCATCATGGCGCCCGGCATCGGCGACGAGCAGGGCAGTGCCATCGGTCGGGTGGTGACCTCGCCCCGCTCTCGTGGCGATGGCCTGGGTCATCGGCTGTTGAGCGAAGCCGTCAGAGGCTGCGAGGCCCGCTGGCCGGCACACAGCATCTGGCTCGGTGCCCAGGCCCATCTGCAAGGCTTCTATGGCCGGCACGGCTTCGAGCCGGAGGGGGAAGGATACATAGAAGACGACATTCCCCACATGGGCATGCGCAAACGACAGGGTTGAGCTGGGGTGTTGCCGCGAGATGATGGAGCGACCATGAGGTGGCGCCCAGATTACTGCGATACAAACGGGTATGATGATGCGCCCATGTTGACTGGAACCCCGTCGTGACCCCCACCATCTTCGCGGCCATCTTGTTGGCCGCCTTGCTACATGCCCTCTGGAATGCACTGGCCAAGCGCCAGGCCGCGGGCCGGGTCAGCGTGCTGCTGGTCGCCCTCTGCTCCGGTCTGTTCTCTCTCCCCTTCCTGCCGCTGGTGGGGCTGCCGGATCCCGCCGAATACCCCTGGTTGGCGCTCTCCATTCTGCTGCACAGCGGCTACTGCCTGTTTCTCGGTCGAGCCTATCGGCTGGGGGAGTTTGGCCAGATCTATCCCCTGGCCCGTGGCAGTGCACCGCTGCTGACCTTGTTGCTCGGGGCACTGCTGCTGGGGGAATGGCCCGGATGGCTGGCGGTCGTGGGGGCCCTGGTGCTGGTAAGCGGCGTCCTGCTGATGGCCTGGCGCGGTGGCATCAGGCTGGCCCCCGCCGCCCTGACGGCCGTGCTGATCACGGCGCTCTTTACCGCCGCCTACACCCTGTCCGACGGCATGGGGGCTCGCTCGGCCGGTGCACCCATACGCTACACCCTCTGGTTGTTCTTCCTGACGGCGCTGTTGATGCCGCTGCTGATGCGCTGGCAGAGCCGCTCCTCCTTGCGCAGCCTGAGCCGGGGGGATTGGCACACGGGGGCGCTTGGTGGCCTGCTGTCGCTGCTTGCCTACGGCATCGTCATCTGGGCCATGACCCAGGCTCCCATCGGGTTGGTGGCGGCCCTGCGCGAGAGCAGCGTGCTGTTTGCCGTGCTGCTCTCCTGGCTCTGGCTGGGGGAGAAGTTGGGGCGGGTCAGGCTGGGAGCCGCGCTGGTGATCCTGTGCGGCATCCTGTTGATCAGGCTCGCCTGATAGGAGGGGGGGGCCGAGTCGAGACATGGGCGACCCGGCATTTTGCTTAAGGGGCGATGCGGGTGATCAGGGTGAAGCCCTCCTCGGCGGGGCTCAGTTGCACCGAGACTCGGCCCAGCTCGGCCAGGTTGCCGACATGGGTGCCGCCGCAGGGGATGCTCAGCTCCTGTCCCTCCAGCACGCAGTGCCAGTAGCGGGAGTCGATGATGGCCTCACCTGCTCGCGTACGGCGGATCTCGCCGCCAGTTGCCAGCCACTGCGCCAGCTGCTCGTTGATGAGCTCTTCTATCTGCGCGAGTTCAGCCAGCAGGGCCTCACCGTTGACCCCCTTCTTGCGCAGGCTCTTGCCGATCCGGTACTGCTCTCGGGAGCCCATGGGTTCGACGCGGGAGGTCTGGATGGCGAGACGGTCGAAATCCGGTTGACCGAGGGCATCGCGCTCGCTCACCTCCTTACGCCAGTAGGGGATCAGCACCCGGTTGAGCGCCAATGCCACCAGATGGCAGCCGCTGTGGCCCAGGCTCAGGGCATGGCGGGCCTCGGCATCCACCCGCAGTTCGACCGCGCTGCCGACCGCCAGCTCATGCCTGCCTGACAGCGGGTGTACCACCACGAAGGCCCAGCCTTCGGCACCCCGCTTGACCGGAATCGCCTGATCGACGAACAGCTCTCCATTCGGGCTGATGGCGCCCATGCGGCAGGGGCCCACAACGGCCTCACCACCATCCCATAAGACTGTGCCCACATCTCCCGGTTGATCGGGCCAGAGGTGGCTCTGGGGATGGAAGGGCGTGATCTCGGTGACCAGCAGGGTCGGCTCACCGACCAGGCAATAGGCCACCTTGGCCTGTTCGTGATGATGGCCCAGCATGAAGCTGGCTCGGGTATGTTCCATGGATGGCTCCCGCAAATCGAAGAAGAAGAGAGAGCCGCAGCATACGCCAAAGTGCGGGCCGACTCATTAACCTGGGTTAATGAGTCGGCCCACATAGCGGGTTGTGAGCGCTAGATCATGGAGACCAGCAGATAAGCATTGAGGCCGATCACCAGGGTGACGATGAGCCGCCCCAGCGCCTGGGTGACGGGATGGTTGCGATGCTGGCCCATCAGGGTGCGATCGCCGGTCAGGATCAGCAAGGGAATGAGCGCAAGGGCGATGCCGAAGCTCAGGATCACCTGGCTCAGCACCAGGATCTCGGTGGTGTTGAGCCCCATGGCGATCACCACGAAGGCGGGCGCCATAGTGATGGCCCGGCGCAGCCAGAGTGGAATGGTGAAGCGTACGAAGCCCTGCATCACCACCTGGCCGGCGAGGGTGCCCACCACGGTGGAGGAGATGCCGGACGCCACCAGGGAGAGACCAAACAGGGTGGCCGCCGCCGGCCCGAGCAAGGGCGTCAGCGTCTGGTAGGCGGTTTCCAGTTCGGCTACCGGTTGATTGCCCGTGCCGTGGAAGGCGGCTGCGGCCATGGCCATCATGGCCAGGTTGACGAAACCGGCGATGGTCATGGCGATGGCCACATCCACCTTGGTGGTGTGCAGGCGCTGGGTGACCGTGCCCTGATCCTGGGTGTGCTGGGTCAGCGCCGAGTGCAGGTAGATGACGTGGGGCATGACGGTCGCCCCCAGCACGCCGGCGGCGAGATAGACCGCATCGCTGTTGGGCAGGCCGGGGAAGAGGGCACCCTCCAGCAGGCTCGGCAGGTGAGGGCGGGAGAATACCAGCTCGACGATATAGGCCGCGGCTACAAACAGCAGCAGGCCGCCCACCACGAACTCCAGCGGCTTCTGACCGCGGGATTGCAGCATGAGAATGCCCCAGGTGACCACGGCGGTGATGCAGGCCCCTTCCAGCAGGGTGACACCGAGCAGCAGCTTGAAACCCACGGCCGCGCCGATGAACTCGGCGAGATCGGTGGCCATGGCGATGATCTCCGCCTGCACCCAGTAGGCCCAGACGGCGGGTCTGGGCAATTTGTCCCGAATGTGTTCCGCCAGGTTCTTGCCGGTGACGATGCCGAGCTTGGCGGAGAGGGTCTGCACCAGCATGGCCATCAGGTTGGCCCACACCACCACCCACAGCAGCTGATAGCCGAAGGTGGAACCCGCCTGGAGATTGGTGGCGAAGTTGCCCGGATCGATATAGCCGATGGCGGCGATGAAGGCGGGCCCCAGCAGGGTCAGCTTGAATTTGCGGGCCGGGATGGCCGTGCTCAGTGCAGGTTGCATACTGTCATCCTCCATAAGGATATGAAGACAGAATAGATCTAAATGATAATTGTTATCAATTGAAGTTTTGTATCGCGGCCATAGATAAAAACAACTGCCCATGCCGGTTGCAGTGAGAGAGGCGATTTCGTACAATACGCCGCCCTAGAAAGCAGTGTCTAAACACCACTATGTTCCTTGCCTCCGAGGTCTGGCTGCACCTGGGCGGAGGCTGAATTAATCCGTAAGGAGCTAATTAATGCGTCATTACGAAATCGTCTTCATGGTTCACCCGGACCAGAGCGAGCAAGTACCTGGCATGATCGAGCGTTACACCGGCGCTATCACCACCGCTGGTGGTACTATTCATCGCTTGGAAGATTGGGGCCGTCGTCAACTGGCTTACCCGATCGACAAGCTGCACAAGGCTCACTACGTTCTGATGAACGTGGAAGCCGAGCAAGCCGTTATCGATGAACTGGAAACCAACTTCCGCTTCAACGATGCCGTTATCCGCAACATGATCATGCGCACCAAGCACGCCGTGACTGAAGTTTCTCCGATGGCCAAGGCCAAGGAAGAGCGCTTCCCACGTCGTGACGACGAGCGCCGCGAAGATGCTGTTGAAGCTTCTTCCGAAGAGTAATTCTGGATCACTGAATAGAGGATAAAGGCCATGGCACGTTATTTCCGTCGTCGTAAGTTCTGCCGCTTCACCGCCGAGAACGTTACCGAGATCGACTACAAAGATATCGTTACTCTGAAAAACTACGTCACTGAATCTGGCAAGATCGTACCGAGCCGTATCACCGGTACCCGCGCCAAGTATCAGCGTCAGCTGGCACGCGCCATCAAGCGTGCTCGTTACCTGGCTCTGCTGCCGTACACCGATCTGCACAACAAGTAAGAATCGGTCCGGCACTTAGGCCTAACTCAACTTTCTTAGAGGAAAGGTAATGCAAGTTATTCTGCTCGACAAAATCGCCAAACTGGGCGGTCTGGGTGACCAAGTCGCTGTTAAAGCTGGCTACGCCCGTAACTATCTGATCCCGCAAGGCAAAGCCGTTATGGCTACCAAGGCCAACATCGAGACTTTCGATGCTCGCCGTGCTGAACTGGAAGCCAAACTGGCTGCCGGTAAAGCTGCCGCTGAAGAGCGCGCTGCCAAGCTGGGTGAACTGGCTGCCGTTGTCATCGCCTCCAAATCTGGCGACGAAGGCAAGCTGTTCGGTTCCATCGGTACCCGTGACGTGGCTGACGCCATCACTGCTGCCGGCGTCGCCGTTGCCAAGAGCGAGGTCCGCATGGGCAACGTTCTGCGTAACACCGGCGAGTACGACGTTGTTGTTCAGCTGCACGCTGACGTCAAAGCAACCGTACAGATCCAGGTTGTTGCTCTGTAATAGCGTTTCGCTTTGCAGAAAAAACCCGCGCACATGCGCGGGTTTTTTTCTTTTTGAATCAAGAGGGGATCAAGGGGTAGAGTGAGGTTCTGTTCTTTTGGAGGAGATCCTTATGGCAGCCTGGGTCGAAGGCCGTGTCATCGAGCGCATCGAATGGACACCCACCCTGTTTTCTCTGCGTGTGGCGGCGGAGCTCGCGCCCTACAAGGCGGGGCAATTTACCAAGCTGGCCCTGCAACGGGGTGAGCAACGGGTGCAACGGGCCTACTCCTTCGTCAATCCTCCCAATGCCCCCTATCACGAATTCTATCTGGTGGAGATCCCCGATGGTCAGCTGACGCCCTCCCTCGCGGCCTTGCGAGTGGGGGACAGCCTGCAGGTCCAGTCCCTGGCTGCCGGTTTTCTGACCCTGGACGAGCTCCCCGCCGGGCGGGATCTCTGGCTGCTCTCCACTGGCACCGCCATCGGCCCTTTCCTCGCCATGCTGGCGGACGGTGAGGCGTTCGAGCGGTTTGAGAATCTGGTGCTGGTACACGGGGTGCGAAAGGGAGAAGAGCTCACCTATCAGGCCCTCATCACCAGCCTGGTTGAGCAGCATGGGCCTCGCTTTCGGTATGTCCCCTTCGTCAGCCGCGAAGAGTGGCCGGGGGCCATGGCCGGCCGGATCCCGGTGGCGATTGCCGATGGTCGGCTGCAGGCGCGGGTCGGACTCGAGTTTGCGGCCGAGCACAGTCAGGTGATGATCTGCGGCAATCCAGCCATGGTGAAGGAGACGCAACAGACCTTGCAGGAGACGGGATTAGCCAAGAACCTGCGGCGGGCTCCCGGCAATATCAGTGCGGAGAATTACTGGTAGAGAAGGTAGTCAAATAAGCTGCTAGGTTAATTATTCCCGTTCACTTCTTTTGTTGATTTGATGGAATTTGGTTCTTTATGCTGCAATGTCGGAGTGCCTCGATTCCCCTGAGGAGGTGCGTCCTGGCGGGGTGCGGCGGTATCGCGGCGGGCATGGGGTGCCTCGAATGCCGCACCGCTGTTGAGCAGTCGGGAGAGCAGGTGGGAAACGGTGTTGCGCATGATGGCCTCTTAACAGCAGGAGGACGGGCAGTCTATCGTCGCCAAGCTTAACGGAAACGGAACCATTCTTGCGCAAGACCCCCCGGTTTGGTCATGAAACGGAGGTCAACGTGCTTGATTGGGCTGGCTTCTGGCTCGCTTCAGGCAAGGATATAAAGGAATTCAATCGATTAGCCTTTATACAGGGCGAGGCACGTATCAGCTTGGTCCCGGTTCACCCCTTGTTTTTGCCGTTGCCGTTGCCTTTCTCCTTGTATTTGACCTTGTCGTCGTCCCAGCCGTTCTTGTCGTGGCCCTTGCCCGGGTTGTTGCCGCTGTGGATGCTGCGGTTGTAGTGATCGCGATACTTGCCATCCATGTTGTCACAGTTGAGTTTGATGCGGCTGCTGCGGGTGCTGACATTCAGGCAGTTGTCTTGCCACCAGCCATATTCCTTGTCGTCCCAATCCAGCTTGATCTGGTCTCTGTCGGTCGAGAGCCGGATGTCGTCGCCGTGTTTGGAGGGCGGGGCCGCAACAGCCACGCCATGGGCCAGGAGCAGGGAGAGCAGGAGAGGGGTGACTTGGTGCATGATGGCCTCGATACCAGGGGAGCATATTGGTGAGTGTAATGCTCTTGCGCCCAAGCGCGGCGGCACCGGGGGCGGATGCTTCCCTGCTCATCCTGCGGTGACCCTCTCGCTGGGCGGCTATTTGCCCAATTCGGTCGCGTTCTACCCATCCAGAGCAGGATATGAAGGAATTCACCCGAATAGCCTTCTCTCCACGAGTCCGATGACTATAATCGGCAGCCAAATTTCCTCTGCACCACATCGTCTCTTCATCATGACTACACAGGACACCGCCGCACTGCGCTACCCCAAGGGGTGGTTCGCACTGACCACGGTTTACAGTTTTACCGGGTTGGCCATACTGGCCTCCATCGTCTTCTCCCTGCTGCTGTTTCTCTCCATCGACGACAATCCACTGATGAAGTGGTTGTTTGGTGGGCTCGCCATCATCTTCGAGCTGGGCAAGTTCTACGTCTGGTATGAATACGGCGAGTGCAAGGCGCGCCGCGATCTCGGCGGTGCCTTCTGGTCCCTGCTGTTCTACAGCGTGCTGGCGGCCATCTCCATCGGCGGCAGTATCGGCGGCATCAACAGCGCCACCAACACCATCTTGAGCCAGCAGGCCCGCCATGAGCGGGAGCTGGCGCGCTTCGACGAGCAGATCGCCAGCATAGAGCGGCAGATCCAGCTCAACGAGGAGGCGGCTCGCAAATACATCGAGATGGCGCGCATCTCCAGCGGCGTCAGCGGTCTGCAGCAGGCCAACACCCAGCTCAGGTTGAAGCAGGACGAGCTGCGCCAGGAGCGGGATGCCAAGCCGCTCAACGAGCAATCCTCCATGCTGGGGCTGATGAGCAGCCTGGCGGACGGAGTGGGCATGAGCATCAGCCAGGTGCAGTTTCTGCTTGTCTGCTTCCTCTCCATCCTGCTCGATGCGTTCGGTGCCTACTTCGTCAGCCTGATCGGGGGAGAGAACCGCTTCCGCCGCCAGTGGCAACGCCAGCAGGCAGATGTCGAGGCGGTGGCTGTGTCAGCCGAGCCGCTGGTGGTGAGCAAGCCGGCCCCCGCCCCCGCACTGGTGGCACGGGTGCGTGCCGTGCTGGAGAGCGGTGAGCTCAAGTGCAGCAAGCGCAAGGTGGCCGAGGCGCTGGCCCTGCCGTTGGAGGAGGTGGACAGGGTGTTCCAGCATCTGCTGGCAGAAGGGGTGCTGGGGCAGGGCAGCAACCGCCATTACCATCTTCAGACAAACTGACCACAAGGCCACCTCAGGGTGGCCTTATTGCAACTGATGGGGACAGAGGCTAGTGGGTCAGTATCATCATCAGGCTGAGGAAGGCAGCCAGTCCCCCCCCCAAGCCAATGATCCAGTAGAACCCCCTGGCCCCTTGCTTGAGCGGGATGCGGAAGTAGAGCAGAAACGCCCACCATCCCAGGGTCAGCAACAGAGGAATAAGAAACATTCGAGCCATGTGGTCCTCGCTGTTATTCTGTGGATCCTTGATCAATCAACAGGATGGATTGTGCAATGACGCAGTTACAGATTACCGCATTCGGCGCCCCCTCGGTACTTAAGCTCAACCCCTCCCTCGACAAGGTGCCCGCCGAGGGGGAGGTGCGGGTGCGCATCTGTTTTGCCGGCGTCAATCCCATCGATGCCAAGACTCGGGCCGGACTCGGCTGGGCGGCGGCCCAGAACAAGGACAAGCTGCCCTGGACGCCGGGTTATGACGTGGCGGGGGTGGTCGACAAGGTGGGCCCGGGCGTCGCAAGCCTGAAGGAAGGGGATCCCGTGTGCGGCATGGTCGGTTTCCCGCTGGCGGGGGGCGGCTATGCCGAGAGCATAGTGGTGAGCGAGGGGGAGCTGGTCCAGCTTGACGGCGTGAGCCTCAAGCAGGGGGCGGCCCTGCCGCTGGCCGGGCTCACCGCCTGGCAGGGATTGTTCGAGCACGGCGGCCTCAAGGCGGGGCAGCGGGTGCTGATCCTGGCTGCTGCCGGCGGCGTGGGTCATCTGGCGGTGCAGTTTGCCAGCGCCTATGGTGCCGAGGTGGTGGTGACGGCCAGCAAGGAGAACCACGGTTTCTTGCACGGTATCGGGGCCACCGCCATGGTGGACTACCACGACGCCGATTGGGTTGCCCAAGTCGGCCAGGTGGATCTGGTGCTGGATCTGATAGGGGGCGAGAGCGGCAAGGCGGCGCTCGCCTGCGTCAAGCCGGGTGGCCATCTGGTAACGGTGCCGACCATCACGGCGCAGAGCATCAAGGACGCCGGCGCCGCGTCGGGGATCGCCGTGAGCGGTATGCTGGTTCACCCGGACGGCAAACAGCTGGCCCAGATGCTGATGCTGCTGCGCCAGGGCGATGTCCACATCACCTTGGCCGGTGAGTACGAGCTGGCGGAGGGGGCCCTGGCCCATCAGGCCCTCGAGAGCGGCCACGTCCGCGGCAAGCTGGTGCTGCGAATGCCCGCCGCCGGGCGTTATCCTGGATGATGGCGACGCTGGAAACCGGGTTGGGCTGGCTGTTTCTCAGCGCCTTCACCTCGGCGACCCTGTTGCCCGGCAGCTCGGAAGTGCTGCTGGGGGTCATGGCAAACCAGGGACAGTGGAACATGGCCAGCCTACTGCTGTGGGCGACCCTCGGCAATACGCTCGGCTCCATGACCACCTGGTGGCTCGGCTGGCTTGCCACTTACAAGAAAAAGCCGGAAGATTTTAAAGGCCGTGGGGAACAAAAGGCTCTCGGTTGGCTCAAACTGCATGGTCACTGGTGCCTGCTACTCGCCTGGGCACCGGTGATAGGTGATGGTCTCTGTCTGCTGGCCGGCTGGCTGCGCCTCTCGTTCTGGCGCTCTCTCATTCTGATCGGGCTTGGCAAATTGCTTCGTTATGCCCTGGTGTTTCTGCTGGCCAGGCAGATCTTCTAGCTGTATCTCTTTACTCACGAGGTAACCGTGAACAAATTCATTCCATTAAGCATTCTCCTTGGGGTTGCCCTGCCGGTGCTGGCGGCTCCGACCCTGGTATCGGAACAGATCAAGCAGGAAGGCAAGCTCGGCATCCCCTACCAGATGTACAAGCTGGACAACGGCCTGACCGTGATCCTGGCCCCCGACAAGTCCGATCCCCTGGTGCACCTCGACGTGACCTATCACGTGGGCTCGTCTCGCGAGACCGTGGGCAAGTCCGGCTTCGCCCACTTCTTCGAGCACATGATGTTCCAGGGCTCCAAGCACGTCGGCGATCAGGAGCACATGCGGATCATCAACGAGGCCGGCGGCGAGATGAACGGCACCACCAACAAGGACAGGACCAACTATTACGAAACCGTGCCGGCCAACCAGCTGGAAAAAGTGCTCTGGCTGGAGGCGGATCGCATGGGCTTCCTGCTCGATGCGGTGAGCCAGAAGAAGTTCGAGATCCAGCGCGCCACTGTCAAGAACGAGCGGGCCCAGCGCATCGACAACCAGCCCTATGGCCTGGTGGGCGAGAAGGCGGGGGAGGCGCTCTACCCGCGCACTCACCCTTACTCCTGGCAGCCCATCGGCTATGTGGAGGATCTGGACCGGGTCGGAGTGGATGATCTCAAACAGTTCTTCCTGCGCTGGTACGGGCCGAACAACGCGACCCTGACCCTGGGGGGCGACTTCGACACCCAACAGGCGCTGGCCTGGATTGAGCAATACTTCGGCTCCATTCCTCGCGGGCCCGACGTGGCCGAGCCGACCCCCGAGCCGGTGAGCCTGCCCAAGACCCGCTACGTCACCCTGGAAGACAAGGTACACCTGCCGCTGCTCTACATCAGTTACCCGACGGTGGCCCTCGGTGACCCGCAGGAGCCGGCACTGGATATCTTCGCCGACGTGCTCGGTGGCTCCGCCAGCTCCATGCTCTATCAGTCCCTGGTGAAGACCGGCAAGGCCATCGAGGTCGGTGCGTCCCACTCCTGTGAGGAGCTGGCCTGCACCCTGACGGTCTATGCCTACCCGAATCCGGCTCAAGACGGCAGCCTCAAGACCCTCAAGGGGGAGGTGGACAAGGTGATAGGTGACTTCGCCAACCGGGGCATCAAGCCTGCGGATCTGGAAAAAGCCATCAGCAGCTACCGCGCCGCTGCCATCTGGGGGCTGGACAGCATCGAGGGCAAGGTGAGCCAGCTCGCCATGGGCCAGGTACTGGCTCAGGATCCGAACTATGTGTTCAAGAATCTGGATGCCATCAGCCAGGTCAAGGCGTCAGACGTCAAGGCCGCCTATGACAAGTTCATCGCGGGCAAGCCCGCCGTGGTGCTGAGCGTGGTGCCCAAGGGCAAGACCCAGTGGCAGGCCGGCGAGCCGAACTTTACCCCGGCCAAGCGGGTGCTGCCGGATTACAGCCAGCACGGGGAACCGCTGGCCCTGCGGCCGGTGAAAGACAATTTAGACCGGAGCGTACAGCCCAAGGTGGGGGCGGCGGTCAGCGTCAAGGTGCCGGCCATCTGGCACGGCAAGCTGGACAAGGGGATCGAGATCATCGGCACCCAGAGCGACGAGATCCCGGCTGTCTCCATCATGATCGCCCTGCCGGGCGGCATCCGGGCCGAGGGCAAGGGCGAACTGGGGCTGGCGAGCCTCACCGCCGCCATGCTGGAGCAGGGCACGGTGCGCATGAGCGAGGCCGAACTCAGCGACGAGCTGCAAAAGCTCGGGGCCAGCATCAGCGTCTCGACCGCCCAGTACAACAACCTTATCACCATCAGCAGTCTGACCGACAAGTTGCCCCAGACGATGGCGCTGGTGCGCGAGGTCTTGATGCGACCCGGGATGCGGGAGGCGGACTTCGAGCGACTCAAGGCGCAGATGCTGCAGGGCATGAAGCAGAGCGAGCAGCAGCCCGAGTGGCTGGCGGGTCAGGCGTTCCGGGAGCTGGTCTACGGCAAGCAGAGCCGGCTTGGCCAACCGACCAATGGGGTGCTGACCGACGTGGAGAAGCTGACCCTGGCGGACGTGAAGCGCTTCTATCAGGACTATTACAACCCGACCAACGCCAAGGTGGTGGTGACCGGTGACGTGACCCAGCAACAGGTCGAGTCCGAACTCGGTTTCCTGACCGAGTGGAAGGGGGCAACCCCCACCCTGGGTGATCTCAAGCCCAAGGGGGAGCAAGCCAAACCCGGCATCTATCTGGTGGACAAACCGGGGGCGCCCCAGTCGGTGATCCGCATCGGCCGCCGTGCCATGGCGTTTGACACCACGGGGGATTACTTCACCGCGAACCTGATGAACTTCAATCTGGGGGGCAACTTCAACAGCCGGATCAATCTCAACCTGCGGGAAGACAAGGGTTACACCTATGGTGCCAGCTCCGGCTTCCAGGCCAACCGCGAGGCCGGCGTCTTCGCCACCGGTGCCAACGTGCGCACCGACGCGACCGTGGACGCCATCCGCCAGTTCCTCAAGGAGATGGACGGCTACCGGGCGAGCGGCCCGACGCCGGTGGAGCTGGCCTACATGCGCAGCGCCGTTTCCCAGCAGGATGCGCTCTCCTACGAGACCCTGGCCCAGAAGGCAGGCTTCCTGCTGCAGATGATCATGTATGACCTGAAGCCGGACTATGTGCAGGCCCAGGGTGAGCTGATCAAAACAGTGTCGCCTGAGACGTTAAAGGCCAGCGCGGCCCGCTGGCTGGATCCGGCCGAGATGGTGATTGTGGTGGTAGGTGACAAGCAAAAGCTTGAAAAACCGCTGGCGGAGCTTCATCTTCCCATCTATCCACTGCAGTTGCCCTGAGTGACACTGCAAAAAATAAGCGCCGCCCTCCTGGGGCGGCCCATCATGAGCCGTGAATATGACTACTACTAGCTTGTCGCTCACCGAGTTGTTGACCGCCCTGGGAACCCCGGAACGGGTGACCGCCCTAAAGGGGATCCGGCGCGGGATCGAACGTGAATGTCTGCGCATTACCCCCGAAGGCTCCCTCTCCCAGACCGATCACCCGAGGGGTCTGGGGTCGGCGCTGACCCATGCCAACATCACCACCGACTACTCGGAGAGCCTGCTGGAGTTCATCACCCCGGCCACCGACTCCATCGAGAGCCTGATAGAACAGCTCGGCGACATCCATCGCCACACCATTCATCACCTCGGTGACGAGCGGATCTGGCCGCTCTCCATGCCCTGCTTCATCGGCGACGAGGAGAGCATCCGGCTGGCCCAGTACGGCAGCTCCAATATCGGCAAGATGAAGACCCTGTACCGGCAGGGGCTGAAGAACCGCTACGGCAGCTTGATGCAGGTGATCGCCGGGGTGCACTTCAACTTCTCCATGCCGGACAGCTTCTGGTGCGAGTGGCAGGATCTGGTGGGCGAGGGCTGCTGCAGCCAGCGCTTCATCTCAGAGAAGTACATGGGGCTTATTCGCAACGTCTACCGCTTCGGCTGGCTGGTGCCCTATCTGTTCGGCGCCTCGCCGGCCATCTGCGACTCCTTCCTGAAGGGGCGCAAGAGCGCGTTGCCGTTCCAGAAGACCGGCAAGGGTACCCTCTACCTGCCCTATGCCACCGCGCTGCGCCTGTCCGATCTCGGCTATACCAGCAGTTCCCAGAGCCGGCTCAATATCAGCCACGACAACTTGCCTGCCTATGTGGCCAGCCTGCGCCGCGCCATCAGCACCCATGATCCCGAGTTCGCCAAGATAGGGGTCAAGGTGAACGGCGAATACCGCCAGCTCAACGACAACGTGCTGCAGCTGGAGAACGAGCTGTATGCGCCGATCCGTCCCAAGCGCACCCCGCGCAGCGGCGAGAAGCCGTCGGATGCGCTGGAGCAGCGCGGCATCGAATACATCGAGCTGCGCACCGTGGATGTGAATCCCTTCACCCCCTTCGGCATAGACGTGGATCAGATCCGCTTCTTCGACCTGTTCCTGGTCTGGTGCCTGCTGCGCCCGTCCCCCGTGCTGACCGCCGAAGAGATCGCGCGCAACCGTCGCAACCAGAACAAGGTGGTGCTGGAGGGGCGTCGTCCCAGCCTCGAGTTGGAAGACGAGCAGGGTAACTCCGTCGGCCTCAAGGAGTTCGGCCTCAAGCTGTTCGACGAGCTGGATCAGGTCGCCGATCTGCTGGATCGTTGCTGTGGCCGCAACCGCTACCGCGAGACGCTGGCCATGCACCGCGAGAAGCTGCTCAATCCGGAGCTGACCTATTCCGCCCGCCTGCTCAAGCAGTTGCTGGAGAGCGGCCAGGACAACGGCTGCTTCGGTGACGAGCTGGCGAGCCGTTACCGGGAGGAGATGCTGAGCGGCGAGCTGCAGTATTGGGATCAGGCCTACTTCGCTGGCGAGGCGCGCGAGTCCCTGGCCAAGCAGCGGGAGCGGGAGCGCGGTGACAGCCTGTCGTTCGATGACTTCCTCGCCGACTACTTCGGCACCCGGCAGACCACCAGTTGATAGCCTGCCTTGGATGATCAAAGCCGCTCCCCGGAGCGGCTTTTTTATTGGCGTCAGTGTCGGCTCCTGTGTCAGCAGGCATAAAAAAACGGCCCCGAAGGGCCGTTTGGCAAGGAGCTGCTCGCTATCAGAGGATAAGGCCACCGAAGAAGAAGCCCAGCGCCACTGCCATGGCGATGGTGGCGACACCCGGGATGAAGAAGGGGTGGTTGAACACCGCTTTGCCGATACGGGTGGAACCGGTGTCGTCCATCTCGACCGCCGCCAGCAGGGTCGGGTAGGTCGGCAGCACGAACAGGGCGCTCACCGCGGCGAAGGAGGCGATGGCGGCCAGCGGGCTGACACCCAGTGCCAGGGCGGCAGGCATCAGCGCCTTGGTGGTGGCGCCCTGGGAGTAGAGCAGCATGGAGGAGAAGAACAGCACCACGGCCAGCAGCCAGCTGTATTGGCTCAGCAAATCGCCGGCGAAGGCCTGGATCTCGACCATGTTGCCCTTCACGAAGACGTTGCCCAGCCAGGCCACACCCAGTACACAGATACAGGCGGACATACCGGACTTGAAGGTCGGCATGTTGGTGATCTGGGCGGCGTCCAGTTTGCAGAACAGCACCATCAGGGTGGCGGCGGAGAGCATGATGCCCATGATGGCACCGTCACGGGGGATCGGCGGGCTGGAAATCAGGCCCACGTTGCCGGAGATGGCGGTGGCATACGCCATGACGGCAACGATGGCGGCGATGAAGATGCCGACGGAGAGCTTGGCATAAGGCTTGAGCTCAACCTTGCTGGTACCGCGCAGCTTGATCAGGCCCTTGGCCTTGCGCTCCAGGTAGACTTCGTCCTGGTCCAGGGGTTTGCCCAGCATGTTGGCCACGAAGGCACCCAGAATACAGGCGAGGAAGCTGGACGGGATGCAGATGGCCAGCAGGGTCAGGTAGTCGACACCGAGTGGCTCAAGCATGCCGGAGAAGGCAACCACGGCCGCCGAGATGGGGGAGGCGGTGATGGCGATTTGGGAGGCGACAACCGCGATGGAGAGTGGGCGGGAGGGGCGAATGCCCTGTTCCTTGGCCACTTCGGCGATCACCGGCAGGGTGGAGAAGGCGGTGTGACCGGTACCGGCCAGCATGGTCATCAGGTAGGTGACGACCGGGGCGGCGAAGGTGATGTGCTTGGGATTCTTGCGCAGCGCCTTCTCGGCCAGGGAGACCAGGTAGTCCATCCCGCCAGCCAGTTGCATACAGGCGATGGCACAGATGACGGACGCGATGATCATGATCACGTCCCATGGCAGATAGGTCACCAACTGATCACTCGGGATGGGCATGCCCAGACCCCAGGTCAGTACCAGTACCCCCAGACCACCGGCAAAGCCGATGCCGATGCTACCAATTCGGGCCCCCAGATAGATAGCGGCGAGCACGACAAGTAACTCGATTCCAATCATAGCGAACACTCCATTTTCCAGTTTTTTTAGGTTTTATGTGGCAGAAAGCCAGTTCCCGATAGGGCTGAGAGGAGGCCGATCGGGAACTGGCTCTATGGGCCGGGAGTGATCCCGGCCCATCGATACGCTTATACGGTGGCTTCGCGAGTGTAACGCTTGGCCTTGTATTGCGGGTTCATCAGGTTCTCGATGGAGAGAATTTCGTCCAGCTGCTCGGCGGTCAGCAGGCCGCGATCCAGCACGACTTCGCGGACGTTCTTGCCGGTCTGGGCGCAGATCTTGCCGACGATGTCACCCTCGTGGTGGCCGATGAAGGGGTTCAGGTAGGTCACGATGCCGATGGAGTTCAGCACGTGATTCATGCAGATTTCCGGGTTGGCGGTGATCCCGTCCACGCACTTCTCGCGCAGGGAGATACAGGCTTTTTCCATCAGGCTCAGGGATTCGAACATGGCCTGACCAATCACCGGCTCCATCACGTTCAGCTGCAGCTGACCCGCTTCGGAGGCGAAGGTGACGGTGATGTCGTTGCCGAACACCTTGAAGCAGGCCTGGTTGACCACTTCCGGGATGACCGGGTTGACCTTGGCCGGCATGATGGAGGAGCCTGCCTGCATTTCCGGCAAGTTGATCTCTTTGAGGGCGGTACGCGGGCCGGAGGAGAGCAGACGCAGATCGTTACAGATCTTGGACAGCTTCATGGCCAGACGCTTGATGGCGCTGTGCAGCATCACGTAGGCGCCGCAATCTGAAGTTGCTTCGATCAGATCTTCCGCCGGCACATAGGCGCGACCGGTGATCTCGGCCAGGCGCTTGATGGCCAGGGCGGAGTACTCGGGCGGGGTATTCAGGCCGGTACCGATGGCGGTGGCCCCCAGGTTCACTTCCAGCAACAGCTCCTGGCAACGCTTGATGGACTTGATCTCTTCGCGCAGGGTGACGGCGAAGGCGTGGAATTCCTGACCCAGGGTCATGGGAACGGCATCCTGCAGCTGGGTCCGGCCCATCTTGAGGATGTTCTTGAATTCATTGGCCTTGGCATCGAAGGAGGCGATCAGCGCTTCGAGGGCAAACAGGGTGGTGTCGGTGCTGTTGACCACGGCCACGCGGAAACCGGTCGGGTAGGCATCGTTGGTGGACTGGCACTTGTTGACGTGATCGTTCGGGTTGATGACGTCGTAGCGACCCTTCTCCAGACCCATCAGCTCGAGGGCGATGTTGGCCAACACCTCGTTGGTGTTCATGTTGACGGAGGTACCGGCACCGCCCTGGTAGACGTCGACCGGGAACTGGTCGAAGCATTTGCCGGTGTTCAGCATCAGATCACAGGCTTCGATGATCTTGTCGGCGATTTCGGGACGGATGGTGCCGAGCTCACCGTTGGCCAGTGCGGCGGCCTTCTTGGTCAGCACCATGCCACGGACAAATTCGGGAACGTCAGAAATCTTCTGAGTGCTCAGCTTGAAGTTCTCGACCGCGCGCAGGGTGTGGACGCCGTAATAGAGATCGTTGGAAACTTCTTTGGTGCCCAGCAGGTCTTCTTCAATGCGGACGTTCTTGATGTCGCTCATTGTAATGCCTCAGAAATCAGATAAATGGAAATAATCCTCACCGAGTGGTCGCGACTTCCCTACGCACGGTTCATCCTGAAGCACCACACATCGAGTGGGGCAGTTGGGAGCCTGTTGCTCCCTGTTTAAAACTGATGTGAATATTACCTCAATTGAGGTACCTGATATTAGACCTGGATCACTAAATTTGAGACAGCCCCAAAGATCTTGTGGTCATTAAACAGATATTGCAATCGAGCGATTAACTGTGACAGAACAGCCACTTCAATCCCAGTTGGGCGGGGAAATATTTCTCCGGATCCGGGGCTACATCACCCGGCAGACTTGAAAAAGGGGGATGACACCCCATTTTATGGGTAAGAAACCGATACGATGGTGGGTCACGGCGCTCGATTCTCCGCAGGACACACCGATCGCAGGTTCATTTATTCACCGCACTGAGGTTGTTATGGGCAAGTTATTACTGTTGTTGGTCGGCCTGGTATTGCTGGAGCTCACCGTGATGATCGAGGTGGGCTCCGTGATCGGCGCCCTGCCGACGGTGGGCTTGCTGGTGCTGACCGCGGTGCTGGGCTCTTCTCTGGTGCGCAGCGAGGGGATCAAGACCCTGTTCAGTGCCCAGCAAAAAATGCATCAAGGGGAGATGCCGGGCCGTGAGGTGATGGGGGGCATGATGCTGGCATTGGCCGGTCTGCTGCTGATCATTCCGGGCTTCGTCACCGATTTCTTCGGGATCCTGCTGTTGCAGCCCTGGCTACGCAACAGATTGGCCGACAAGCTGGTGGGCAGCAGTCAGTTCAGGATGCAGATGGGGGGCTTCCAGGCGCAGCAACCGCCTTTTGGTGCAGGTCCGGCCGATGGCCCCGGACAGGATAAGCGGGGCGGCACCACCATAGAGGGTGAATTCGAGCGTAAAGAGTAGGCCGCCGTGGGGAGGCCGTGCCGATCAGGGAGTACCCTGATGGCACAGCCTCTCGAACCTGCGGTGGGCATAGGCCCATGCCAACAGGCCCGCCGCCAGGTTCGCCAGCAGTATCCCCAGATAGATCCCCTGTTCTCCCCCCAGTTTCGCCCCCAGCCAGGCCCCTGGCAGCAAGAAGACAAATAGCCGCATTCCGTTGAAGACGAATGAGACTGCCGAGGCCCGCGCGCCATTGAATGCGGACGCCAGCAGCATCACCATGCCCTGGAAGCCGTAGCCGATGGGGACCAGATGCAGATAGAGCACGATCAGTCGAACGACTTGAGGGTGATCGCTGAACAGGTTGGCGATGAGGGGGGCCAGCAGCCAGACGAGGCCGTAGACGGCGAGCTGGAACAGCAGGGCGAACCGCATGCACAGCAGCAGGGCGGCCCTGGCCCTTGCCGGATTGCCCGCCCCGCAGTTCTGCGAGACGAAGGGGGCCAGCACCGAGGAGAGCGCCATCATCACGATCAGCAGCAAGGCTTCTACTCGTGACGCGGCCCCGTAGGCGGCCACCACCTCGGTGCCCAGCCCGGCGAAGATGATCATCAGCACGGCGTTGGCCAGCGGATTGAGCATGTTGGTGAAAGAGGCGGGCACCGCTACGTGTAGCAGGGCACGCCAATGGGCCAATAGCCGTGGGCGAGGGGACAGGTGCCACAGCAGGAGCCCCTCTCGTTTGCGCAGAATATGGAGGCTGACCAGGGTCGCCATCAGCCAGGAGAGGGAGGTGGCGATGGCGGCGCCGCGAATGCCCCACTCGGGGAAGGGGCCCACGCCGAAGATGAGCAGGGGATCCAGCACCCCGTTGACCAGACCGGCCACGGCCATCACCAGGCTCGGGGTCTTGGTATCCCCGGTCGCCCGGATGGCGGCGTTGCCGACCATGGGCAGGGCCAGCAGAGGCACGGTGAGATACCAGATCAGCATGTAGTCGTGGATCAGCGAGATGAGCTCGCGACTGGCTCCGAGCAGGGTGAAGAGGGGGACTATCGTCAGGGCACCCAGCACGGAGAGCAGGGTCACCAGCAGGACGGCAAGGAACAGGCAGTCCGTGGTGATGCGAGCCGCCTCTTCGTGGCGCCCCTGACCCAGAGTATGGCCGAGCAGGGCGCACAGTCCCGCTCCCAGCCCCATGGTGAGGGAGGTGACCACGAAGGTGACCGGGAAGGTGAAGCTGATGGCGGCGAGCGCTTGGGTACCCAGCATGCCGATGAAGAAGGTATCGACCAGGTTGAAGGCGAGGATGGCAACGATGCCGAGGATCATGGGGCCCGTCATGCGCAGCAGCACTGGCGTCATGGGCTCGGTCAGCATGGGATTGGGTCGGCTCAAGGCAGGGTCTCTATGTGCTCTGGGCCTAAATGCTGGCCGCGTCCATCCCCCTTCCTGATTGGGGCGAGATCCATCGAAGATACTCATAGTACGTGAAAATATTTTTTTTGTATTTGCCCTTGAAGGGCTACCCAAATTGCCCCAGATCAGGGACATAACAAATTTGGCCGACTGCGGCCATTCCTCAAGCAACACAAGATACTCATTTTGGGAGAGTTATCGATGAAAATTCGTCCACTGCACGACCGCGTCATCATCAAGCGCATCGAAGCTGAAGCCAAATCCGCTGGCGGCATCGTCTTGACTGGCACTGCGGCCCAGAAGTCCACCCGTGGTGAAGTTCTTGCCGTGGGGACTGGCCGAATTCTGGACAATGGCGATGTCAAAGCCCTCGCCGTCAAGGTGGGTGACAAGGTGATCTTCAACGAAGGCTACGGCGTGAAGACCGAGAAGCTGGATGGCCAGGACGTGCTGATCCTGTCCGAGACCGACATCCTGGCGATTGTCGAAGAGTAATCACCTCCCCCCTTTTCCCGAATTGATTTAAGGACTGAAGAACATGGCAGCTAAAGAAGTTAAGTTTGGCAACGAAGCCCGCATCAAAATGCTGGAAGGCGTCAACATCCTGGCCGACGCCGTCAAGGTGACCCTGGGCCCGAAAGGCCGCAACGTGGTACTGGACAAGTC
>NZ_JRGL01000126.1 GCF_000764655.1 Aeromonas aquatica | reverse complement strand
TTCAAGGTTAGCCTTTCAACACGTAATTGGGACAGAGCCAAAGTTAAGGGCGTAGCCATTGGCCACGCCCTTGTATGTCTGAATGAGCAGCGGCGCTACCGCCCGCCATCGGGGGAGGCGCCGCGAAAGAGGGTTCATTTCGTCTGGGTGGCGGCTTCAATGATGAGGGCTGTCACCTCGTCGGCTTGAGACCAGAGACGCATGGCTGGCCGTGAGCGTGATGCATTTGCGTGGCTGGATCCGCGCCGCCATCCGTTGCTGGTTATCCGGGCTTATCATGCGGTCTTCGCTGGAGATCTGGTACCAGCTCGGCTTCTGCTGCCAGGCCGGCGCCTGGATGTTGTTGCCGAAGGTGGAACCCAGTGGTGCCTTCTGGGTGACGGCCATCACCTGCGCCTCTTCCGGGGTGAGATCCTGGCAGAAACTGGCGTGAAACTCGCTTTGCTTTAGCCAGAGATAACCGTCACTGTCGGGGACTATGTTGGCCATGGCTACCGGTGGGCTGGCATGAGTAATGGTGCCTGGGCTCTCACCCGCATCGGGAGCGAAGGCGGCGATATAGACCAGGCCGATGACGTTGGGCATGTCGCCCATCTCGGTGATCACGGCGCCGCCGTAGGAGTGACCGACCAGCAGCACGGGACCGGCCTGCTGCGCCACCATCTTGCGGGTTCGCTCGGCATCCTCAGCCAACGAGGTCAGGGGCAGCTCAACCGCATGCAACTGGGTAAAACCGTGTCGAAACAATTGGGTGATGACTCTGCGCCAGTGCATGGCACCGCCCCAAAAGCCGTGAACCAGAATGATGGTGGGTTGTTCGTTCATGGTGCCGTTCTCCTCGTGGTAACCAGGCGGCCACTTGTGGGTCGTTGACAGTACACCAGTATAGTGACGGCCAATCCAGTGAGTCGCGGCTGGCCTGCACGCGGTTTTTGATCTGGTGGCAAGCTTGCTAACATGCCAGCCACCCCGCATCCACCCCGGCAAAAGGTCATGGGTGGCATGGTGCCGGAGATTGACGTCCCAGCTCATGCTCAATCATCAGGTCGACGACGACAAGGTTCGGCGATGCCTGTTCTCACCTTTCAAGAGGGAAGGGATGACGTGGCATCCACAGCCATGTTGTTTATTGCGGGCTCACTCGGTGATCACTCAAGGAAAAGTGCGTGCTGAAAGAAAACTTCAATGAACTCCAGCTCTTTCTGGCCGTTGCGAGAGAGCGAAGCTTCACCCGGGCGGCGAGCAAACTGGGGGTCTCCCAATCCGCCCTGAGCCATGCCATCAAGGCGCTGGAAGAGCGGTTGAATATGCGTCTGCTGACACGTACCACCCGCAGTGTGGCGCCTACAGAGGTGGGAGAGAGGATCATCGCCTGCCTGGAGCCCCGCCTGGCGGATCTCGAGCTGGCGCTGGGGGCCATCCTTCAGATCAACGGTACCGCCACCGGCAACCTGCGCCTCTCCGCCGGTGAGCATGCGGTGCGTAGCCTGCTGTGGCCGAAGCTCAAACCCTTTCTCAAGGCCCACCCGCAGATCAAGGTAGAGCTGGTGGTCGACAACGGCTTCGTCGATATCGTTGCCGGGCGCTTCGATGGGGGTGTCCGGTTGGGGGAGAGCGTCGACAAGGACATGGTGGCGGTGCGGATAGGGCCTGACATACGCATGGTGGTGGTCGGCGCTCCCGCCTATCTGGCGAGCCGGGGCACGCCGCAGACGCCCCATGAGCTGTCGCATCATTGCTGCATCAACATGCGCCTGCCCACCGCTGGCGGCCTCTATCACTGGGAGTTCGAACAAGGCGGCAAGCCATTGCGGGTAAGAGTGGAGGGCCAGCTGATCCTCAATCTGCTGGGCGAGCGGATCGAGGCCGCCGAGGAGGGACTGGGGCTTGCCTGTGTGCCGGAAGACATGGTGCAAGGGGCCTTGGGGGCGGGGACCCTGGTGCAGGTGCTGGCCGATTGGTGCCCCACCTTCGCGGGTTATCATCTCTACTACCCGAGTCGCAAGCAGCACACCCCCGCCTTTGCACTCCTGATTGAGGCGCTGCGTCATGGGCAATGAGGGCCTTGCCAGCAAGGATTGACGATAATCGCCAGACCCGAGCAAGGCCCATCTTGCCATCAACGCCCGACGTGGGCCTGCAGCGCGGCCGGATAACGATCTCCGACGATCTGCACCTGCTCGAGCAGGCCGGCTATCTGAGCAAGCTCCGCCGGTGTCAGCCCCAGCTGCGCCGCCCCCAGATTCTCATCGAGGCGCGGCAACTTGGTGGTGCCGGGAATGGGCACTATCCAGGGTTTCTGTGCCAACAGCCAGGCGAGGGCGATCTGGGCCGGGGTGACCCCTCTTTGTGCGGCCAGCGCACGGAGCAACGCCACCAGTCGCTCATTGGCCGCCAGCGCATCGGCGGCGAAGCGGGGCACCTTGCTGCGAAAATCGTCCGCCGCGAAGGTCGTACCCGTCTTGATGGCGCCAGTCAGGAAGCCTCTGCCCAGCGGGCTGAACGGCACAAAACCTATTCCCAGCTCTTCCAGCAGCGGCAAGATTTCCCGCTCGGGCTCCCGCCACCAGAGGGAATATTCACTCTGCAGCGCCGTCACCGGTTGGACCGCGTGGGCTCGCCGAATGGTCTGGGCACCGGCCTCCGACAGGCCAAAGTGCTTGACCTTGCCCTCGGCTATCAGATCTTTCACCGTGCCAGCGACCTCTTCAATCGGCACCTCGGGATCGACGCGATGCTGATAGAGCAGATCGATCACTTCCGTCTGCAGGCGGCGCAAGGAGCCTTCGACCGCCGCCCGGATATGCTCTGGGCGACTGTCGAGGGGCCGTTGTTGGCTGTCATCGCCAAGGTTGAAGCCGAACTTGGTGGCGATCACCACCCGATCCCGCAGCGGTTTCAAGGCCTCACCCACCACCTCTTCGTTGAGATAGGGGCCATACACCTCGGCGGTGTCAAAGAAGGTCACGCCACGCTCCACGGCGGCGCGAATAAGGGCGATCGCCTGGTGGCGATCGGTGGCCGGGCCATAACCCTGGCTCAGCCCCATGCAGCCAAGGCCGAGCGTGCTGACGCTCAGGCCGGATTGACCAAGAAGACGGGTCTGCATCATCAAGTTCCTCAATGGGTTATTGGTGTTCGAGTCGTGTTCGCGGGTTTAAACGTCGAGCCGGCGGCCGGTCAGCCACTCCACCCTGGCCGGATCCCGGTGAGAGAAGAAGGCGCTGGTACCGGTATCCAGGGCGGCTACCTGCAACATCTCTGCGTCGCTCAATGTAAAATCGAAAAGGTCGAGGTTTTCCGCCATTCGCCCTTTGCGCACCGTCTTGGCGAGGGAGGGGATGCCGCGTTGCAGCAGCCAGCGCAGCACGACCTGGCCCACGCTCTTGCCATGGCGCTCGCCAATGGTCGCGAGCAGCGGGTGCTGGAACAGGCCGTTGCGCCCCTCGGCAAAGGGGGCCCAAGCCTGGGGCATAATGCCGCGGCTCTGCATCCAGGGTACGGGGTGCAGCTGCTGATGGAAGGGGTTCACCTCTATCTGGTTGACCGCAGGGGGGATCTGGTTGAAGGCGACGAGATCCGCCAGCCGATCCGGGTGGAAGTTGCTGACCCCGATGGCGCGGCACTTGCCCGCCCGATGGAGCTCTTCCATGGCGCGCCAGGCGCCATGCACATCCCCGTAGGGCTGATGGATGAGGTAGAGATCCACATGGTCCAGTTGCAGCCGGTTCAGGGATCGCTCGAATTGGGCCTTGGCCCCCTCGTAACTGGCGTCCTGCAGCCACAGCTTGGTGGTGACGAACAGCTCGCCGCGCTCGATCCCGCTGCGCCTGATCCCGTTGCCCACCTCGGTTTCATTCTGGTAGGAGGCGGCGGTGTCGATGAGGCGATAGCCGCTCTCGATGGCATCGATGACGGCCCGCTCGCACTCGGCTGCCTCCGTCATCTGAAAGACCCCGAAACCCAGCTGGGGCATGGCGTTTCCGTTGTTCAATCGGACTGTTTGCATGACGTTATCCTCTCTGTGCGGTGCAGGTAGCATAACGCGGCAGCATTCATCGGATTAGATAGCGGTATCCGCTAGGGCCTATCGACCGGGCTCATCAATCGGCGTGCCTCGACCCGGATCGCACCGGACGAATCACCAGTTTTTTCGCTGTCGTCTTCACGAGGAGGGCTCTTCGCGGTGGGGATGCTCCCTCTTATCTCAGCCCCGGTTGGTCATCGCCAGCGTCAGACGCGGCTCTTGAGCAGACGAAATGCCCGGTAGACACGGGACTTGGCGGGGGAAGCGGCAAGCTGGCGGCAGGAATCCGGGGAGAAAAAATCCATCATATTGATTTGGCACTATATTCTAGAACGTGATCGGGCAGGGCATGGCCGTTGCAAAAATGACCGTCAGGCACAGGGGTCTGGTCGCCACTGACTCCGCTTGTCATAACAAAATGATTTCTCGGGAGAAAAGCCCACCTTAACTATGGTCAGCCGAGGGGCTTTTTTTGTATTATCCCCCTCTTGACCTTATTTAGCCTAACAGGCTCCTGTTCCGGGAGTGGTGACGAGGAAGACATGCAACAGCTTGAAGAAGTAGTCGGCCAGGCCAAGGCCGAAATTGAGGGCGTCAACGACGTTGCGACCCTCGACGAGATCCGGGTCAAATATCTGGGTAAAAAAGGCTTTTTTACCGAGCAGATGAAGACCCTCGGCGCCTTGTCCGCCGAAGAGCGTCCCGCCGCGGGTGCCGTGATCAACCAGGCAAAGCAACAGGTTCAGGATGCCCTGAACGCGCGCCGCGATGAGCTGGCCGCCCAGGAGCTGAACCAGAAGCTGGCTGCCGAGACCATCGACATCAGCCTGCCGGGCCGTCGCATCGAGAACGGTGGTCTGCACCCGGTGACTCGCACCGTCGAGCGCATCGAGCGCCTGTTTGGCGAGATGGGTTTCAAAGTGGAGCGCGGTCCCGAAATCGAAGATGGTTTCCACAACTTCGATGCCCTGAACATCCCGGCCCATCACCCGGCCCGGACCGATCACGACACCTTCTACTTCAACCCGGACCTGATGCTGCGTACCCACACCTCAGGTGTGCAGATCCGCACCATGCAGCAGCAACAGCCGCCGATCCGCATAATCGCGCCGGGCCGCGTCTATCGTAACGACTACGACATGACCCACACCCCCATGTTCCACCAGGTCGAAGGCCTGCTGGTAGACGAACATGCCAGCTTTACCGAGCTGAAGGGGATCTTGCACGACTTCCTGCGCAACTACTTCGAGGAAGATCTCACCATCCGTTTCCGTCCCTCCTATTTCCCGTTCACCGAGCCGAGCGCCGAAGTGGACGTGATGGGCAAGAACGGCAAGTGGCTGGAAGTGCTGGGCTGCGGCATGGTGCACCCGAACGTGCTGCGTTCGGTCGGCATCGATCCGGAAAAATACTCCGGCTTTGCCTTCGGCATGGGCGTTGAGCGCCTGACCATGCTGCGTTACGGGGTCAACGACCTGCGTGCCTTCTTCGAAAACGACCTGCGCTTCCTCAAGCAGTTCAAGTAAGGGCGAGAGAACATGAAATTCAGTAAATCCTGGGTGATGGAGTGGGTCCGCACCGAGTTGAGTGATAACGCACTGGCCGAACAGATCACCATGGCCGGTCTGGAAGTGGACGCCATCGAGGCGGTGGCCGGTCAGTTCAACAATGTCGTGGTCGGTGAAGTGGTCGAGTGCGCCCAGCACCCGGACGCCGACAAGCTGCGGGTGACCAAGGTCAACGTGGGCGAGAGCGATCTGCTGGACATCGTCTGTGGCGCGCCGAACTGCCGCACCGGCCTCAAGGTCTGCGTGGCCAAAGTGGGTGCGACCCTGCCGGGCGATTTCACCATCAAGAAGGCCAAGCTGCGCGGCCAGCCGTCCCACGGCATGCTCTGCTCCTTCAGTGAGCTCGGCATCGAGGTGGAAGCGGACGGTATCATAGAGCTGCCGGCCGATGCCCCTATCGGCACTGACATTCGCGACTACCTCAATCTCAATGACGTGGCGATCGACGTGGATCTGACCCCGAACCGGGCCGATTGCCTCGGGATTGCAGGGCTTGCCCGCGAGATCGGCGTGCTCAACAGCGTCGACGTGGTCGAGCCGAGCTGGACTCCGGCGCCTGCCACCATAGACGCCAGCTTCCCGATCCGGGTCGATGCGCCGGCAGACTGCCCCCGTTACCTCGGCCGTGTCATCAAGGGGCTGAATCTGCACGCCCAGAGCCCGCTCTGGATGCAAGAGAAGCTGCGCCGTGGCGGCATTCGCTCCATCGATGCCATCGTCGACATCACCAACTTCCTGCTGCTGGAATATGGTCAGCCGATGCATGCCTTCGATCTGGCCAAGCTGGACGGGGAGCTGGTGGTACGTCGTGCCAAGGCCGACGAGCCCATGACCCTGCTGGACGGTAACGAGGTCAAGCTCAAAGAGACCACGCTCGTAATCGCAGATAGCAAAGGCCCTGCCTGCATGGCCGGCATCTTCGGCGGCGAGCGTACCGGTGTGTCCACCGAGACCACCGACGTGCTGCTGGAGTGTGCCTTCTTCGCGCCGCTCTCCATCACCGGCCGCGCCCGTGCCTATGGCCTGCACACCGACTCCTCCCACCGCTTCGAACGTGGGGTGGATCCACAACTGCAAGCCAAGGTCATGGACCGCGCCACCCGTCTGCTGCTGGACATCTGCGGCGGCGAAGCGGGCCCGGTGGTCGAGGTCAAGTCTGACGCTCATCTGCCGAAGGCTGCCCCCATCAAGCTGCGCCGCACCAAGCTCGACAAGGTGATCGGCATCAGCGTGGGCGATGCCCAGGTACTCGAGATCCTGACTCGCCTCGGCATGCAGGTGACGGTAGAAGCCGATGGCTGGACCGCACTGGCGCCGTCCTGGCGTTTCGACATCGCCATCGAGGAAGACCTCATCGAGGAAGTGGCCCGTATCTACGGCTACAACAACATCCCGAACCTGAAACCGGCGGCCTCTCTGGCCATGGTCGAGCAGGCGGAAGGTCAGGTGACCCTCAAGCGGGTGCGCGACTTGCTGGTGGACCGTGGCTTCCAGGAAGCCATCACCTACAGCTTCGTGGATCCCAAGGCCCAGCAGACCCTGTTCCCGCAGAGCGACGCCATCGTGCTGCCGAACCCCATCTCGGTCGAGATGTCCGCCATGCGCGTCTCCCTGTTCCCGGGGCTGGTGCAGGCGGTGGTCTACAACCAGAACCGTCAGCAAGGTCGTGTGCGTCTGTTCGAGCAGGGCCTGCGCTTCATCAAAGACGAGAGCGCCGAGAACGGCATCCGTCAGGAGCCCATGCTGGCCGGCATCATCACCGGCAACCAGAGCGACGAGCACTGGGACATCAAGAGCCGTGGCAGCGACTTCTTTGATTTGAAAGGGGATCTGGAAGCCGTGCTGGATCTCACCGCCGAAGGGGCAACCTTCAGCTTCGAGCGCACCGAGCACAGTGCCCTGCACCCGGGCCAGAGCGCGGTCATCCTGCGCAACGGCGCCGTCATCGGCCATATCGGCGTGATCCACCCGAGCCTCGAGAAGAAGCTGGGTCTCAAGACCCGTGCCATCATGTTCGAGCTGGAGTTGAACAAGCTGATCCCCGCCAAGGTGCCGGTTGCGGCCGAAGTTTCCCGCTTCCCGGCCAACCGCCGCGACATCGCCGTGGTGGTTGACCACCAGGTTCTGGCCGGTGATGTGCTCGCAGTAATTAAAAAAGTTGGCGGAAATCAGTTAGTTGGAATAAACTTGTTCGACGTATACCAGGGTGCTGGTATGGCAGAGGACAAGAAGAGCCTGGCCATCAGTCTAGTTTTACAAGACAACCAGCGCACCCTGGAGGAGAAAGAGATTGCCGAGACCGTAGACAATGTCGTGCGGGCCCTCGGTGAAGAGTTGAATGCATCCTTGAGGGATTGATCTATGGCGCTTACCAAAGCCGACATTGCAGAGCACCTGTTCACCCAACTCGGGATGAGCAAGCGTGAAGCCAAAGATATGGTGGAAGCCTTCTTTGAGGAAATCAGACAGGCGCTTGAGCGCGGTGAACAAGTCAAGATTTCAGGCTTCGGTAACTTCGATCTTCGCGAGAAGAACCAGCGTCCCGGACGTAACCCCAAGACGGGCGAGGATATTCCCATCAGCGCCCGGCGGGTGGTGACCTTCCGGCCTGGCCAGAAGCTCAAGGCCAGGGTAGAAAATGTTGAACCCAACGAGTAATAGAAAGCCAGGCAACCGCCTGGCTTTTGCGTTTCGATGAGAAAAATACTCCTCCTGTTGGGGGCGCTGCTGGCCTTGCCACTGCGCGCCGCCGTGCTTCCCCTGTCGTCTGAGACCCAGGCGTATGTCGATTCACTCAGCGAACTGACCTTCTGCTATCCCGCCCTGCAGCGCCCTCCCTATCTGGAAAAACAGGGGGGATTGCTCATCGATCAGATGAAGCGGCTGGCACAGCAACTGCCGGTACCCCTGCGCTTCGAGAAGCTGCCCAACTGGTCGGCGGTGGAGCAGGGGCTGCTCGACGGGCGTTGCGATCTCATCCCCCATGTCGGCCCCTCCTTACAGACGCTGCCGGGCATGGCGCTGAGCCGGGCCATGCTGGAAGCGGAGTCCGCCATCCTCTATCAGGGGGAGCTCGAGCACGCCACCTTTCTGGTATCGCCCATCTGGCAGGCACAGGAGACCCTCAAGCGGCTCTATCCCCTTTCATCCCAGCAGGAGCTGACCGATGCCGATAACTGGTATGGGGCGCTGATCGCAGGCAGGGGCAGCGCCTATCTGGGGGATTATCTGCAACTGCGCTACCTGATGCGCGAATACCCGGACGAGGGGCTACGCCTGCGGCGCCTGCGCAGCGACGATCTGGTGATCGGCTACCGGCTGATGATGCGCGATCGACCCGAGTTGCTGCAACTGGTGGACACGGCGATCCGTTTCCTGCCGCCGGGCAGTCTCTATCGGGATCTGGGGCGCTATCTGCCCCAGAGCGAGCAGGACATCAATCCGCTGCACTTCAACGACAAGGAGCAGGCTTGGCTTATCGGCAACGCCCGCACCATCAAGCTGGTGGCGGATCCCGGGTTCATGCCCTATAGCGGCGTCAATCAGCAAGGGGATCTCGTCGGCTGGAGCGGCGACGTGCTGCGGCGGGTGAGCCGGCAGACCGGGCTGGATTTCGAGCTCATTCCGGTGGCCAGCAAGGAGGAGGCGCTGGCCAAGCTGCGCAGCGGGGAGGCCGTCATGATGGCCGGCCTGCTGGAGTCTCCGGCGCTGGAGGCGGAGTTCGACTTCACCCGTACCGTGGCCATGAGTCGTTACGCCCTGATCAGCCGCAAGCGCATCGCTCATCAGTCCCTTGCCGAGGTCAAGGGCAAGGTGGTGGTGCCCAAGATGCTGTATGACACCAGCCTGCTCGCCCTCTTCGGGCAACATGAATGGGTGGAGGCCGACGATCTGGTGCAGGGGCTGGCGGCGGTGCAGGACGGCAAGGCGGAGGCCATGCTGGCCGAGCTATATCAGTTGCAGTATCCGCTGCGCAACAACCAGCTGAGCGAGCTGACCATCAAGGAGCTGCCCCAGACCTTCGGGCTGGGGTTTGCCATCCGATCTGATCAACCCAGGCTGGCGGGGGTGATCGAGCAGAGCCTGATGACCATCAACGATCGGCAGGTGGATGAACTGGTCCAACGTTGGCGCCGGCTGATCCTCACCCAGCAGGAGGGGGTCAGTTACGGCTTCTGGCTCGGCTCGGTGTTGCTGGCGCTGCTCGTCAGCGCGGCCGTGATCTGGTCGGTCTGGCGCTCCCGTCAGCAACTGGCCCAGGAGGCAAGGGAGCGGCGCAAGGCCGAACAGGCGCTGGCGCTGGAGAGCAAGTTCCGGGAGTCCCTGTTCCAGGCGCTGCCCGTGCCGGTGTTCCTGCGCAATGCGCAGGGGGAGATCATCAAGCGCAACAAGCGGGCCAAGCGGCTGGAGGCGCGCTACTCCGCCGCCCTGGTCCTGCCTGCGCCCCAGTTGCAAGGGGCGGAAGGGGAGTTTGCCCTGCGCGAGCAGATCTTCTCCTACGCCCAGATCCCGCTGCGGTTGGGGGAGCAGGCGCCGGCCGGCGATCTCATCGCCCTGTCCGACATCAGCGCCCTGCGCGAACGCACCCGGTTGCTGCGCCAGGCGGAGCGCCGTCTGCGCGCCCTCACCAATACGGTGCCCGGGGTGGTGCTCCAGTTCACCCTGCACAGGGGCGCCATCTCCCGGGTGGAGTTTGTCAGTCGCGGCAGCTATGAGCTGCTGGGGCTGGCCAGCCAGCAGATCCGGCTCAATCCCAACGAGACCCTCACCCGGCTGGCACACCAGGACAGGCGGGAGATGCGGGCGCCCATGCTGACCATGTTGCAGATGGGGCGCCCCTTTGCCCATCTGCTGCGCTATCGCCATCCGACCAAGGGCACCTGCTGGCTGCAGTTCTCCGGTCGGGGCCGTCGTCAGGGGGAGGGATGGCGCATCTATGGGGTGGTACAGGATGTGACCATCCGGGTCGAGCAGGAGAAGGCGCTGCAGATTTCACACGAGCAGGCCCAGCAGGCCGTGCTCGCCAAGGGACGCTTCCTCGCTGCCGTGAGCCACGAGATCCGCACCCCCATGAACGCCATTCTGGGGTTGCTGGAGTGGCTCGATCAGACCGAACTCTCGCCGGAGCAGGCATCGGCGCTGACCCACGTCAGGCAAGCGGGTAACGAGTTGCTGGGGCTGCTCAACGACGTGCTCGATTTTAGCCGCAACGAGACGCGCCAGCTGCGGCTCTCGCCCCAGCCAACCGATCTGGTGGAGCTGTGCGAGCACGTGGCGGCGGTGCACTGGTCCAAGGCGCGCTCCAAGGGGTTGCAACTGCGCCTCGCACTCGATCCCGCGCTGCCGGCACTGATGGAGCTCGATCCCCATCGAGTGCAGCAGGTGCTGCATAACCTGATTTCCAATGCCATCAAGTTCAGCTCGGTTGGCGAGGTGGTGATATGGGCGCGGCGCCAGGGGGAGTGGATCGCGTGCGGGGTGGATGACGAGGGGCCCGGCATCAGTGCCGAGTTGTTGCCCCGGTTGTTCCTGCCCTTCGAACAGGGGGAGGCGCCGGGTCAGACGAGGGCGCAGGGCACCGGGCTCGGGCTTGCCATCTGCCGTCAGCTGATGGAGCAGATGGGAGGCACCATCGGGGTCGAGTCACTGGCCCATGGCGGCAGCCGCTTCCGCTGCACCTTGCCCCTGCGCCCCCTGCAGGAGGGATCTCCCTGGCAGCCAAGGGTGCGCGAGATCTGCCTGCAACTGGTGGGTGAGGAGCTTGACTACATGCGCAGCTGGCTGCGCGAGGTAGGGGTGACGGAAACACCGACCGGGCCCTGCCTGAGCGCCACGGTGGATGAGCGGGGCCTGCGCCACTGGTACTGGCAGGACGAGCCCTGGATCCCGGGCTCAGTGGTCACCCTGTTGCAACCCAGGCTCAGCCAGGGGCCCGAGGAGATGACCAGCCTGCCGGGTGCAGGCATGTGCGTCTTGCTGGTGGAAGATCACGAGGTGAATCGGGTATTGATCAGCATGCAGCTCAGCCAGTTGGGTGCCCGGGTACTGAGCGCCGCCAACGGTCGTCTGGCGCTCGAGATCCTGCAGCACGAGTCGGTCGATCTGGTGCTAACCGACCTGCAGATGCCGGTAATGGACGGCGCCGAGCTGTGCAAGCAGTTGCGGGGCTCTGCGGCCTGGCAGCATCTGCCGGTCTATGTGATCACCGCCGACTTGAGCGAGCAGGCGGCAGAGCGGCTGGCCGACTGCGGTTGTCACGGTCATCTGGACAAGCCGGTCCTGTTGAATGATCTGGCCATCTTGCTGCGTAGCGTCTCCGGCCAGGGGGGCGAGCTTGCGATCGCGCAGGAGGAAGATGCCGTAGGTCGGTCCGATAGCACGTTGATCCCGCTCAGCCCCGAGCTTGTCAGCCTCTATCTGGCATCGACCAGGCAGGATTTGGCCGACATTGAGCGCTGTGTCACACAAGGGGATGGGACAGCCCTCAAGACTGCTTTACACAAGATGAAGGGGGCCGCCAAAATGGTGGGGGCCAGCCAGCTGGTACAGGTCATCGAAACCTGGCAGCAGGATCCTGAACACCCCTTGATTGAGCCGCTGACAGAGGCCGTGGATGAGGTCTGTCGGCAACTGAACAAGAGAACATGAGATGATCATCACAGAGGAAGAGTTGTTAGCGCTGCTGGAGGAGGACGTGAGCCTGGAGTCCCTGTTCCACCCTGTCAGCATCTATGCCCTGGATGCGGTCTCCTATCAGGCGGTAAAAGCGGTGGGAGTACCTGCCTATGCCAGCTTGCATCGCACTCAACCCGACGCCGACTGGCGCTGGGAAGGGGGATTCACCGCCAGTGACATCGCCCTGTTCGATCCGGCGGCCCATGTGGGAAAGGCCTATGCCGAGCAGTTGATGACCCCGGGACGGGGGATCTTCCAGATGACGGACCCCTGGCTTGCGGGACTGCAGGAGCGAGAGCAGCGCTGGCGCACTTGGCTGGCGGGATTGCGGGTGCTGTTACTGGAGGATCACCCCTTCCAGGGCGCCTGCATTGCGCAGGAGGTTCAAGGGCTGGGTTTGCCCTGCCACTGGGTACAGAATGGTGACGCCTGCCTCCAGGCCCTGGAAGGGGGCGAGGTGGGGCTGCTGATTTGCGATCTCAGCCTGGCGGAACAGGATGCCATCAGCTTGCTGATGGGCCACCCCCAGTCCTGCCGCAATGGTCTGCCCATCATTTTGCTCTCCGCCCACGATCAGACTCTGATCGACGGTGCCCGTCGCCTGCTGCACGATGCCGGTTTCAATGTGCTGGCGGCACTGGCCAAGCCGCTCAAGAACAACGATCTGCTGCGTCTGCTCAAGGCGCTGTATCTGGGGCCGCAATACCCGCTGAGGCTCGGCGGCTTGAAGCGGACCATCCGCAGCTGGCAGGGGGATCCCCTCGGCCAATTCGGCTTGCTGGCGGATGCCGCCTCATCGAATTTGCCCATCTGGCTGGCTGTGAGCGGGCTGCCTCCCTACTGGGATAAGCTCAAGGCGTGGCTGGAGCAGCACGGCCGGCAGGCGGTCGAGTTGACCCTGGTGGTTCACAAGCGGGATCAGGTGCTGAGTCAGGCGGATCGCTTCGCCTTGGCGTTGCAGGCGAGCATGGCGGGGGGACGCCTGGCGCTGCTGCTCGACAACGCCCAGCATCTGCCATTCGATGAGCTGGAGCGGTTGCCGTTCCAGTACCTGTTGCTGGGACAGCAACTGTTGCAGGAGCTGGAGGCGATGGCGGTGGACTCCCTGCTTGGCCGCTTCATCGGCCGTGCCAGAGAGTTAGGCATCGCCCTCTATCTTGACGATCCCTTCAACGTGCAGGATGTCGCCCTCTGGCAGGATCGCGGCATCTCGGGGCGCTGGTGACGCGCTATCTGTGCTGGCCGGCCGACGAGGCGCGTCTGCGCGCGGGGCTGGCGGGCTGGCTGCATCCCGCCGGCCGGAGCGCGCTGCCCATCATGATGGTGGTGGGTGGGCGAGATTGCTGGTTGCGGGAGCTGGCGGGCTACGACAGCGCCCTGCTTGAGACTGCCTACGCCGCCCAGAGCGAGCAGAGTATTTATCTGCGCTTCATGCGCCCCAAATTGCCCCCCAGTGCCGAGCAGGTCGCCTTTTTTATCGATTATCCTCGTGCTCCCCAGATTGGCCTGCTACTGACCGATGCGGACGGCGTGCCTCTGGCCATGGCCCAGTCCATCCAACGCCGGTTGCACCCGGATCGGGCCGAGTTCTCCTGCATAGTCGCAGACCACTTTCAGCATCGCGGGGCCGGGCGGCGCATCTTGCTGGCGCTGGCCCTGCTGGCGCGGGCGGAGGGGATCCGGGAGTGGACGGCGGAGGTGCTGAGCCAGAATCGCCCCATGCTGGCCCTGCTCAAGGGGTTGGGGTTGCCGCTGACCCTGGTGACGGGGCGGGAGATGATATTCGTCAGGCTGGACTTGAGCGTGCTCGACGGCCTGGATCAGGATCGCTCATAAGACCAAGGGCGAATGTGCCTGCTTCGCCCCCTGTGCTAAGGTCAGGCTGTCATTCGTCGGAGGAAATCCACCATGGTGCAGTCAGCCAAACATATCGTGATCCTCACCGGTGCCGGCATCTCGGCAGAGTCCGGCATCAAGACATTTCGGGCCAGCGACGGCCTGTGGGAAGAGCACAGGGTTGAGGATGTGGCGACGCCGGAGGGCTATGCCCGGGACCCCGTGCTGGTGCAGCGCTTCTACAACGCGCGCCGTGAACAACTGCAAAGAGCCGAGATCCACCCCAATCCGGCCCACTACGCTCTGGCCAGGCTGGAGCGTTTGTTGCCGGGGCGGGTGACCCTGGTGACCCAGAACATCGACAACCTGCACGCCGAGGCGGGCAGCAAGAGCCTGATCCACATGCACGGGGAGCTGCTCAAGGCACGCTGTCCTGTGTCGGGCCAGGTGATCGAGTGGCGCGGCGATCTGCATCAGGATGAGCTCTGCTCTTGCTGTCAGCTACCCCAGCCGCTGCGACCTCATGTGGTCTGGTTTGGCGAGATGCCGCTCGGGCTGGACAGGATCTATAGCGCCTTGGCGCAATGCGATCTCTTCATCTCCATCGGCACCTCCGGGGCCGTCTATCCAGCGGCTGGCTTCGTGCACGAGGCCGGTCTCAACGGTGCCCACACCATAGAGCTCAATCTGGAACCGAGCGAGGTGGGCAGCCAGTTTGACGAGAAGCGCTACGGTCCGGCGTCCGTGCTGGTACCGGCCTTCGTGGATGAGCTGCTGCTGCAGCTGGGCGTGCATCAGCCCAAGGCCATCCCGGGGCACAACTGGATGGAGATGCGCGGCCAATAACTATTGCGTAACAACACAGTTGCAATGGGTTAATGAAGTCGCCACACTGGCCCATAAAATCCCGAATGCAGCTGGCGCGACCCAAGATGCGTATCTCCAAGCACTGGTTTTCTTGTTTATTGCTGGCGCTGATCACCTTCGGCGCCCAGGCCTATTCCCCCCTGCTGCAGCTGGTGCTGGCTGACAAGCGGGTCGTCAATCTGGATGAGGCGGCGCTGGCCGCCTTGTCCCAGACCGAGTTCAAGACCCAGACTCCCTGGACCACGGGCACCCACAGTTACCGTGGCCCGACCCTGGCATCCGTGCTGGCGGCGCAGGGGGTCGAGCACGCGAGTCTTATCGAGGCCTCTGCCCTCAACGGCTATCAACAGCAGCTGGATCTCTCCCTGTTCGAGCAGGTGCCGCTGGCGCTGGTGCGTTATCAGGATGACAAGCCGCTGACGCGCCGCAACAAGGGGCCGCTCTGGCTGTTGATGCCCTTCTCGGCATATCCCGAGCTGGATGTGCCCACCATTCACAGCGGCATGGTGTGGCAGGTGATCCGCATCGAGGTCATCAAGTGACCCGTCGTCAACGCCACAATCTGCTGCTCGCCCTCATCTCGCTCTCCTTCCTGTTCTCCTCCGTCTGGGGTCTCTACCTGCAGAGCCGGCACGAACAGCTGGTCGATATCTTCTATCGCAACACCCACTGGAATATCAGCCAGGCCATGCTGGAGTCCCAGCGCTTCCTCTACGATCTGCGACTCTATCGGGTGGGCGAGCTGGACATGGCCACCCTGAGCCTGGATTACGATCTGTTGTGGAACCGGCTGGACATCTTTTTGGTCAGCAGCGAAACCGCCGATGCGCGTGCCCGGCACGGACTGGGGGAGGTGCTGGCCAAGATGTTTTACCAGATAAAACTGCTGGAGCCCCAGATGCAGGCCGGCGCACTGCAGGAGGGGGAGGCGCTGGACCGGATCCAGACCAATCTTGCCGAGCTGACCCGCCAGGTGGAGCAGATCGGGGAGCATATCCTCTCCGGCCAGGAGCGGGAGGCCTCGGTCAACCAGATGCGCCAGAGCCTGTTCTGGCTCCAGATCTGGCAGCTTATCCTGCTGCTGACGGGGGGAATCCTGGTGCTTGCCCTGATTAGGGCGAACCTGCAAAACCGTCGCCTCTCCCTGATCGACCCCATGACGCGGCTGGGTAATCGCCGTGCCCTGCAGGCGCAGTTGAGACAAGCCTTGTTGAAGAGCCCGACCTCAAGCCTGGTGGTGCTGGATCTGAAGCGTTTCAAGCAGGTCAATGATCTGCTCGGCTACCAGGTCGGCGATCGCCTGCTGCAGACGGTTGCCGCCAAGCTGCGGCAGGCCCATCCCGGGCGAGCCTATCGCCTGGGTGGCGATGAATTTGCGGTGTTCCTGGCCGGCGATCAGGCGCAGACAGATGAGCAGATGACCGCCTTGCAAAGCCTGTTGCAGTTCGAGTTTGTGACCCGGGAGAGCAGCTTCGATCTTGCCTGCCGCTTCGGGGTGGCACGGGCCGAGCGGGGGACGGATGGCAATCTGTTGCTGGAGCAGGCCATATTGGCGCTCAATCAGGCCAAGCGGGACAATGCTGCCTTGGTCTGGTTCCAGCCCGGGATGCGAGCCGCCCTGAACGTGCATCAACGCCAGCTGCATCAGCTGCGGGGCTGGCTGGAGGGGGTGGCAACATCCCCACTGGAGGCCGTGCGGGATGAGCTGGAAGACGAGCAGGGTGAGCGGGTCGTGGCCATCAGCCTGCGCTGGCGAGCAGGCCAGGAGTGCGAAATGAGCTGGCTGCAGGCGCATGGCATCCTGGGCCCAGTGGTGGCTCGGCTGCTGGCTGACGCAACCGGTTCGTTACCGCAACTTTTCAGGCTGCAGCAACAGGCGCAATTGGCCCATGTGCTGGCCTATTTGCCTGCACTGCCCGAGGGGAGGTTGATCCTGGCGTTGCCGACCCTGGTGCCGGATGCCGTCTTGCTGGCGCAGGTACGCCAGAGCGGCTGCCTGCTGGCGCTGCGTGAGCTTGGCAGCCAGGCGCCTGAGCTGCTGCAGGCCGGTTGGCCAATTCGCTACTGGCTGCCAGCCCCTTCCGAGTTCGAGGCCTTGCTGCAACCCCTGGCGACCAGGCTGGCATTGCGGCGCCTGGTCAGGACCGCGCCGGCGCAAGGCGAGGTTGGCGTGGCCTGAGTTCGCGCTGTGAATGGAAAAAGAGAAGGGCAGCCAATGGGCTGCCCTTCTCATTATCTCTTGCTCTTGCTCGCGTCGGTTCAGTCGAGCAGGGGAAGGAAGGGAGCGCAGGAGTCCCTGATCACCAGGTCAGGGTCGACGGTGATCATGTGATTATCGATGGTCTCGCCGTTGATCCTGGCCAGCAGGCGGGTGACGGCGAGGCGACCCAGCTCCTCTTTCGGCTGATTGACCGTGGTCAACGGGGGCGACATGTATTGGGCCAGGGCCACGTTGTCGTAGCCGACGAGGGAGAGATCCCGCGGGATGGCGAGGCCTGCGCGGTGCGCTGCGCTGATGACCCCCATGGCCATCATGTCGTTGCACACGAAGAGCGCACTCGGTCGTGTCGGCAGAGCCAGCAGGTGGAGCATGGCGTCGTGACCACTGGCACAGTCGAAATCCCCCTCCAGGATCCAGGACGGGTTGATGGCCAGGCCAGCCTCCCGCATCGCCTGCTCGAAGCCCGCCAGGCGCTGATCGGCAGGGGCCCGGCTCTGGGGGCCCGTGATGCAGCCGATATCGCGGTGACCGAGCTCGATCAGATGGCGGGTGGCAAGATAGCCCCCCTGATGGGAGTTGTCGGCGATGAGATCCACCTCGCGGCTCTCCATGCCCCAGTCCATCACCACCACCGGCAGGCTCTTGAGCCAGTCGAGCTGGTTGAACACCTCCTGTTGCCCCTCGCTGCACATGATGAGCAGGCCATCCACCCGTTTCCTGAGCATCATCTTGAGGTAGGAGAGGGCGGTCTCGGCCTGGCCCTCGGTGTTGCCCAGCATCAGGTTGTAGCCTTGCTCGAAACAGTAACGCTCCACCCCGCGCACCACCTCGGCGAAGAAGGGGTTGCTGGAGGTGGTGACCAGCATGCCGATGCTGTTGGTCTCCTTCACCTTGAGGCTGCGGGCCACCAGACTGGGGGCGTAGTTGAGCGCCTGCATGGCCGCGAACACCCGCTCCCGGGTCTCCTGCGCCACGACGCGGGTCTCGTTGATGACGTGGGACACCGTGGTGGTGGAGACTCCCGCCCGCGCCGCGACCTCCTTGATGTTGGCCATCAGTGTCCCTGCGCGGCTTGCGCGAGCAGGAATGTGTCGACTTCGGCCTTGGCCGGGATGGAGCTCTGGGCACCGAGTCGGGTGACCGACAGCGCCGCCGCCCCGTGAGCGAAGCGCACCGCAGCGTTAAAATCGGCTCCCGCAAGCTCAGCCGCCAGCAGGGCGCCATTGAAAGTGTCCCCTGCGGCAGTGGTATCCACAGCTTCTACCTTAAATCCAGGTGCAAGCATCTGTCGGGAACCGTTGCTGCAATAGACCCCCTGGGAGCCAAGGGTGATCATCACCTCCGCGATGCCCATCTGGTGGAAGCGGGCGGCTGCCTCTGCGGCGCTGGCCTCGTCGGTCACCTTGACCCCGGTCAGCAACTCGGCCTCGGTCTGGTTGGGGGTGATGAGATCCACCAGCGCCAGCAGATCGGCTGACAGCGGTTGGGCGGGCGCCGGATTGAGCACCACCCGGGTGCCCTGGGTGCGAGCCAGCCTGGCGGCTTCGAACACGCTCTCGAGCGGCACCTCCAGCTGCAGCAGCAGGGTATGGGCGTTGGCAATCAGGGTCTCATGGCGCTTGACCATGGCGGGGGAGAGGGCGCCATTGGCTTCGGCGGAGATGCCGATGCTGTTCTCCCCCTCGTCGCTCACATAGATGATGGCGATGCCGGTGGGCAGCCGCTCATCCTGCTCCACCGCGCTGACGTCGATGCCGTCGCCGGCGAAGCCAGCCTTCATCTGATGGCCGATGGCATCATCGCCGATGCGGGCGATAAAGGAGACGGCCGCACCGAGGCGGGCGGCGGCCACCGCCTGATTGGCCCCCTTGCCACCGGGGACGACCTGGTAGCCGTGGCCGGTCAGGGTTTCACCGGGACGGGGAAAGTGGGGGACGCGCAGCACATGATCCGCATTGACGCTGCCGAGAACTACGAGACGATTCATATCGATCACCCTTGCTTGAGAACATCTTGGCTTGAGTGGGCCCAAGCCGAGCGGCTCTGTAAGAACCAGCAAAGGGGGAGGCTCGCCTCCCCCTTTATCAGACTTATTTGCTGACGATTTGCAGCGGCACCGGGATGGATTGCTCCACCGGCTGACCCTTGAGCACCTTGTCGGCGGTTTCCACGCCGATGGCACCGATCAGGGCCGGTTGCTGGGCCACGGTGGCGGCCAGTTTACCCTTGGCCACCGCCGCCTTGCCATCGTCCGTGCCGTCGAAGCCGACGATCATCACCTCTTTGCCGGCCGCCTGTACGGCGCGGATGGCACCGAGCGCCATCTCGTCGTTCTGGGCGAACACGGCCTGCACGGTGGGGTGGGCGGCCAGCAGGTTCTCCATGACGTTCAGACCCTTGGTGCGATCGAAGTCGGCGGGTTGGGAAGCCAGCACCTGCAGCTTGTTGGCGGCCACCGCCAGGGCGAAGCCCTCACCGCGGTCACGGGCGGCTGAGGTACCGGCGATCCCTTCGAGCTGGATCACCTTGGTGCCGGTACCCAGTTTCTCGGTGATGAAGTCACCGGCCAGCTTGCCACCGGCCACGTTGTCGGAGGCGATGTGAGCCTTGACCTCACCTTGGGCCGCGCCGCGGTCCAGGGTCAGCACCGGAATGTTCGCCTTGTTGGCCAGGCGGATGGCGTTGCCCACGGCCTCGGAGTCGGTCGGGTTGATCAGGATGGCGTCGACCTTGCGCACGGTGAGATCTTCCACGTTGGAGAGCTCCTTGGCCGGATCGTTCTGGGAGTCCAGCACCACCAGCTCGTAGCCAAGCTCCTTGGCCTTGGCTTCGGCCCCTTCTTTCATGGTGACGAAGAAGGGGTTGTTGAGGGTGGACACCACCATGGCCAGGGTGTGATCGGCAGCCTGGGCAGTGCCCAGCACGGACATGATGGCGGCGGCGAGCAGGGTATTGAGCTTTTTCATCGTTTCATTCCTTGTGTGTGCATTACTTGCTTTTGTTATCGATCATCACGGCGAGCAGGATCACGCTGGCCTTGGCAATCATCTGGTAATAGGACGAGACGTCGAGCAGGTTGAGGGCGTTGTTGAGGAAGCCGATGATGAGTGCCCCGATCAGGGTCCCCATGATGCGGCCCTTGCCCCCCATCAGGCTGGTACCCCCCAGCACCACGGCGGCGATGGCATCCAGCTCGTAGCCCATGCCGGCGGTCGGCTGGGCCGACGACAGGCGGGAGGTGACGATGAGGCCGGCCAGGGCCGACAGCATGCCGCACAGGCCGTAGACCGCGAGCTTGACCCGGGCCACGTTGATGCCGGAGAGGCGGGTGGCCGACTCGTTGCCGCCGAGGGCGTAGATGTAACGGCCGAGGCGGGTGTGATTGAGCAGGTACCAGGCCAGCAGGAAGACGATGGCCATCAGCCAGATGGGCACCGGCAGGCCAAACAGGTAACCGGTCCCCAGCCAGGCGAAGTGATCGGCACCGTCGCTGAAGCCGGTGGAGATGGGGCGCCCCTCGGTGTAGACCATGGTCACGCCGCGCAGGGCTGTCATGGTCACCAGGGTGGCGATGAAGGCCTGCACCTTGCCCTTGGCGATGATGAGCCCGCTGACGCCGCCGAGCAGGGCGCCGGCGCCCAGGGTGAGCGGCACCACCAGCCAGATCGGCAGCTCCATGGCCACCATGGTGGCGGCCAAGGCGCCGCACAGGGCCAGCACGGAGCCGACCGAGAGATCGATGCCGGCGGTGAGGATGACCAGCGTCATGCCGACCGCCATGATGGCGTTGACCGAGGTCTGGCGCAGTATGTTGAGCAGGTTGTCGGCGGTGAAGAAGTTCGGGCTCAGGAAGGAGACCACGCCGATCAGCACCAAGAGGGCTACCAGGGATTTGTTCTCGATCCACCAGGCCTTGCTCATGACGCCACGGCGGGGAAGGGTTTGGGTTGTCATTGCTGTGCCTCTTGCTCTGCTTGCCACTGTTTACCGACTGCCGCGGCCATCAGTTTCTCCTGATTGGCGTCACGGGACATGAATTCTGCGCTGATGCGTCCCTCGTGCATCACCAGGATGCGGTCGCTCATGCCGAGCACCTCCGGCATCTCGGAGGAGACCAGGATGATGCTCATCCCCTCCTTCTTGAACTGGTTGATGAGCTGGTAGATCTCTTTTTTTGCCCCCACGTCGACGCCGCGGGTAGGCTCGTCGAGGATCAGCACCTTGGGACGAGTCAACAGTCCCTTGGCGATGGCGACCTTCTGCTGGTTGCCGCCGGAGAGCAGCTTGATCAGCTGTTCGCCGCTCGGGGTCTTGATGTTGAACAGCCGCACGTAGTCGGCCACCGCCTGGCGCTCCGCCTTGCCGTCGATCCGGCCACCCTTGTTGAATTCGTTAAGGGCACAGAGGCTCATGTTCTCCCGCACCGACAGCTCCAGCACCAGGCCATCCCCCTTGCGATCCTCGGAGATGTAGGCGATGCCGGCCTTGAGGCCATCGGCGGGGCTGCGGGGCCGCAGGGCGTGACCATCCACGGCAATCTCACCGGCGCTGATAAGGTTGGCGCCGTAGATGAGCTTCATCAGCTCGGTGCGCCCCGAGCCCATCAGGCCGCTGAAGCCCAGGATCTCTCCCTGGCGCAGGGAGAAGCTCACCCCGCGCACGCCGGGGCCGCTCAGATCTTTCACCTGCAGGCTGACGGGGCCGAGCTCGCGGGCGAGGCGCGGGTACTGCTCCTCCAGCCGGCGGCCGACCATCATCTCGATGATCCTGTCCTCGTCCAGCTCGCTCACCGCCTGCTCGCCAATCCACTTGCCGTCCCGCAGCACGGTGACGCGGTCGCAGATCTGGAAGATCTCCTTCAGGCGATGGGAGATGTAGACGATGCCGCAGCCCTGCTCACGCAGTTCGCGGATGACAACAAACAGCTGCTCGGTCTCGGTGTCGGTCAGCGCATCGGTGGGCTCATCCATGATGATGACGCTGGCATCGAACGACAGCGCCTTGGCGATCTCCACCATCTGCTGTTCACCGATGGAGAGATCCCCGAGCCGGGTGTCCGGGCCATGCTTGACCCCGAGTCGAGCCAGCAGGGTGCCGGCCCGCGCGCGCAACTGCGGGTGATCGATGTTGCCAAAGCGGGTGCGCGGTTCGCGGCCGAGGAAGATGTTGGCGGCAATGGAGAGCTCCGGCAGCAGGTTCAGCTCCTGATGGATGATGCTGATGCCCTGATCCTGAGAGTCTCGCGGCCCCTTGAAGTGGACCGGCTGGCCGCGATAGCTGACAGCGCCGCTGTCGGCCTGATAGATGCCGGTCAGCACCTTCATCAAGGTGGATTTGCCGGCGCCGTTTTCACCGAGCAGGGCCATTACCTGGCCCGGGTAGACTCGCAGGCCGGCCTCATCGAGGGCGCGCACCCCGGGGAAGGTCTTGACGATCCCGGTGAGCTCCAGAATGGGCGAGGGGAGGGCCTTGGCGTTCCCGGTGAGGTCGGGGGAAGGCGAGGAGAGGGTGCTCATGGCAGTTTCCTTAGGATGGCCTTAAAACGCCACGCCGGCGCAGAGGATGAGGTTGGCGTAGGGCGTCACCTCGCCGGTGCGCACTATGGCCTTGCTCTGCCGGGTACGGCTCTTGAACGTTTCGTGCAGGCAATATTCGACGGCGATGGGCTTGCCCTGATCGAGCGCGTGCGACGCAATCTGATCGAGCAGTGCCTGGTGAGCGAGCGGACTGATCAGCTTGAGCTCGCTCGCCATGATCACCTTCTCCACCACCAGATCGGTAAAGAGTGCGGTCAGCACTGCCTCAAGGCTGGGGGTGCCCGCCATCAGCGCCAGATCGATGCGCTCCGGGCCCGCCGGGATCGGCAGACCGGCATCGCAAACGGTGATCTCGTCGGTGTGACCCATCTGTGCCACCAGGGCACTCAGGGGGGCATTGAGCAGCTTGCCTCGTTTCATACAGCACCTCGGCGGGTGGACCCCGCATCTCTGTTATCCTGTCAGGCAACCGGTTACGCAACCGGTTGCGTCTTGAGGCGAAAGATAGGCGCTAACCGTTAACGGGTCTAGCGACAGATGATGAAAGTGTGAAAACGATCTCAATGCGGGTGGGACAGTGGGGCAAAGCGGGTGCCAGAAGAGCACTGGCACCCGATCATGCGAAAAATTCAGAGGGAGAGGGCCTGCTGCACGGCGGGGCGGGCCAGCATCCGGCGACTGTGCGCCGCCACCTTGGGGAATTCGTCGATAGCGACGCCGTCGTTCGCAAGCCAGCTGGCGACCACGAACAGATAGATGTCGGCCAGGCTGAACTGCTCACCCAGCACCCAGGGGCCGGCAAGGTAGTGGTGCTCTATCTCGGCAAAGCCGTCACGCATGTTTTGCGGCATCTTGGCCTGCATGGCGGCGATGGCCTGTTCGTCGTCGGCCCAGCGACTGGCGCGCCGGCCGTGGGCATGAGAGACGTGCACAGTGGAGGCGAGGAAGCTGTTGACCTCCTGCATGCGGGCCAGCAGGAAGGGATCCTCAAGCGGGGCGAGCCGTGCTGCCGGGAAGCGCTGAGCCACATAGAGCAGCAGGGCCGGGGTTTCGGTCAGCACGCCGCGCTCGGTGACCAGCGCCGGCACTCGCCCCTTGGGGTTGATGGCGAGATAGGCGGGGGAGCGCTGCTCACCGGCGGCGAAGTCGAGCAACTTCAGCTGGTGCGGGGCGTCGGCCTCCACCAGGGCGATGCGGACCGCCATGGCGCAGGTGCCGGGGGCGAGATAGAGCGTCAGGTCAGACATGGCAGATCTCCTTGTGTACGGGTTATGCAGCGAGTCAGGTTTCGCCCGGCGGGTAACCGGGCGAGCCTTCGGCATCCTACCCCCATGTGCCGCCCGGGCCAAGGGAGGCTTGTTCGAGTCGCTGCCGTGGTCGCGTCAGGGCCTCATAGTTGTATGGAAAAACTGAACACCCCTCAGTGAAATCAATGGCTTTCTGAACAGAAGATAACAGGAAAAACGGCTACGCATGCCCGGTCAAATCGCTATAATGTGCCACCTTGGATCAGTCGCTTTCGATGTTGGATAGTCAATTGAGTAATAAAATGCGGATCGGTGGAACCCTCGAACAGTCCCTCAACCAGGGATACCGTCTGGACCTGCAAGAGGTGTTGAAAGAGGGCTGGCAACAGACCCGCCGCACCGGTTTCGGCCTGGCGCTGGCCATCGGTGGGGTCATGGCGATCTGGATCCTGCTGAGCAACCAGCTGTTGGCGCCCTATGTCAGCCAGGAGGGTGACATGGACATGGCGCTGGTGATCAGCCTGCTCATCACCGTTATCATGTCCCCCATGACCTCCTCCCTCGACATGCTGGGATTGCAGCAATCGGTGGGGGTTCGGGCCCGTCCAAACCAGGTGTTCGACTTCTTCCGCCACTTCCTGCGCCTGGGCAGCCTGAGTCTGCTGGGCAGCCTCATCACCAGTCTGTTTGGCCCGCTGTTCGAGCTGGTGGGGCTGCCGGTGGTGCTGGCCTTCATTCCCTCCGCGCTGGTGGGCATGGGGCTGGTGTTCACCGTGCCGCTGGTGCTGGAGCGCGGCCTGTCGCCCGCCCAGGCCATTCTGGTCTCCCTCAAGCTGTTTGCCCGCGGCTGGCCCAGCATAGTGCTGCTGCATGGCGTCATGATGGCGCTGTTCTTCCTGGCCTTGATCCCCATGGGGTTGGGACTTATCTGGCTGGCCCCCCTCTATTTCAACTGCAAGGGGATCCTCTATCGGGACTTGTGCGGGATCGCCGTCGAGGTGACCGAGGTGGGTGATAACAACCCCGAGGCCGGCCCTGATCATTTCAATGCATGAACCATGCGTGACGCAAAAGGATGGCACATGAAGCGGTTTCGATACGGCGCGGCGGCAAGCTTGCTGATGCTGCCGGCCCTGGTGCTGGCGCAGCCCTCCCTTGAGCTGCAATACGGCACCTTCTACAGCCAGATGAAGACCTTTGCCAAGGGCGAGTTTGGTCAGGCCCGGCTGGGGTTTTATCTGACCGATCCACAAAACGGTCAGCGCTGTACCCTGACCTCGGCGCGGGTGACGACGGCGGATCGGGAGGTGGCCGCCGAGGTCACCATGGACAGCGAGCTGCGCCTGCCCTATGACGACGATCTCAACCTCGACAAGGCCAGCGTGCTGGTCGAATTGGGCGAGCCTCATGAGCGCTGCGATCTGTCGGTGCAGGTGATGGCGGATGTGCCCAAGGGGGCGCTTGAGGTGAGCGCATTGCAAGCAGGCCAGCAGGACATGCAGAGGCTGTTGGACAAGCTGGCGGGCATGATCGGCAAATACTTCCTGCCCAGCATGGAAGGGGTGCGGATAAGCCTGGCGCAGCCGAGCGGCACCGCCTATCTCATCGACGGCGCCCGCCAGCAGGCCTTGCCCTGGCAAGGGGGTCAATTGCTGCTCGGCAACGAGCAGCTCACCGAGTTTGCTGCGGGTTCATTGCAAGTGCAGGGGGAGATCCTGCGCCTCACGCCCTGGCTGCACAAGGAGTGAGGGCGTCAGACCGATGAATGAAAAAGGAGCGCCGGGCGCTCCTTTTTCATGGTTGCATGATGGGGCTAACGCGGGTTTACCGCACCTCGATCACATCCAGCACGTCCATCTCGTCGATGTTGAGCAGGGGCGCGGTCGGCAGCTCGGGCGGATCGAAGGCCTTGTCACCGCCATCTATGATGCCGGAGTCGCGATTGATGCTCTTGAAGTCAAACAGCTTGTGATCGAGCAGGTGGCTCGGGATCACGTCCTGAATGGCGGTGAACATGGTCTCGATGCGGCCGGGGAAGCGGCGATCCCAATCCTGCATCATCTGCTTGATGGCCTGGCGCTGCAGGTTCTCCTGGGAGCCGCACAGGTTGCAGGGGATGATGGGGAAGGCCTTGACCTCGGCGTAACGCACCAGGTCCTTCTCCTTGCAGTAGGCCAGCGGGCGGATCACCACGTTCTTGCCATCGTCACTCACCAGCTTGGGGGGCATGGACTTGAGCTTGCCGCCGTAGAACATGTTGAGGAACAGGGTCTCAAGAATGTCGTCGCGGTGGTGACCCAGGGCAATCTTGGTGCAACCCAGCTCCAGGGCGCTGCGGTAGAGAATACCGCGACGCAGGCGGGAGCAGAGGGCACAGGTGGTCTTGCCTTCCGGTACCTTGTCCTTGACGATGGAGTAGGTGTCCTCCTCGACGATCTTGAAGTCGATGCCGAGGGTGGCCAGGTACTCTGGCAGCACGTGCTCGGGGAAGCCGGGTTGTTTCTGATCCAGGTTGACGGCCACCAGATCGAAATGGATGGGGGCGCTCGCCTTGAGGCTCATCAGGATGTCGAGCATGGCGAAGCTGTCTTTGCCGCCAGACAGGCATACCATGATCTTGTCACCCTCTTCAATCATGTTGAAGTCGGCGATGGCCTGACCCACGTTGCGCCGCAGGCGTTTCTGCAGCTTGTTGAAACTGTATTTCTCTTTGGCGTTAAGCTCTTCGTGCATGGCCTCAAACCCGGGACAAAAATAAGCGGCTTATTATAGCCATGTCCCGGGGGAGGGCAAGAAACGCTTATGCCGGATGGCGCCTGTCATCCACCGGGCAGCTGTAATCGTCCGGTTTGAGGATCAGGATGTCGCAGTTGAGCCGATCCACCACATGCTCCGCGGTATTGCCGAGCAGGGCGGCGGAGAGGCCGGTGCGGCCGACGCAGCCCATGATCATCAGGGTGGCCTTGAGATCGTCCGCCATGTCGGGCAGCACCTCTTCCGGCAACCCTTCGGCGACCCGGGTCCACATATGGCCGATACCGAACTGATCGGCATGCTCGCGCAGCAGATCCTCGTGGTGTTTGCGAATGGCGTCGTTGTAGGCGTTGGGGTCGAACTCGGGCAACTCGATGGCCACATTGACCGGGGTACCCGGGTAGGTGTTGACCAGATAGAGGTTGGAGCCGAGCAAGTCGGCGATGGCGATACCCTCGCGGGTGATGCGCTCGTTGAGCACCTTCTGCTCCAGATCGTCGCTCGAGCAGTTGATGGCGGCGATGATGTTGCCACCGCGCTGCCAGTGACCCTCCTTGACCAGCAGGACGGGGCAGGGGCACTTGCGCAGCAGGTGCCAGTCGGTCGGGGTGAAAATGAAGGTCTGCAGGAAGGAGTGTTTGTGGGTCGCCTTGACCACCAGATCATGGCGCTGGGTCAGCACCTCCTGGATCACGCACTCGAAGGGACGATTGTGCCAGAGCACCTTGATCTCGCACTCCAGCCCCCTGGCGCGATAGGGCCGCAAGATCTCGTCGAGCCATTCCCGGCGCTGGGAGATGACGCCGTGACGCATCTCTTCGCGCTCATCCACCGACAGCATGGCGGTCATCTCGTACGAGAAGTCGTAGATGGTCAGCAACAGGGTCAGCTGGGCGCCCTCGTCCAGCTCGGCGACCTTGACCGCGCGTTCGAGCGCGATCTGGCGCTCCTCTTCCGGGTTGATCACCACCAGAATGTTTCGGTACTTGACCATGTTCTCCTCCTTGGCAAAAAGCCAATGATGGCAGTTCTTTAGCTTTTACAGCTTAGTCCAAGGGGGGGCACGAGAAGGTGTGCCGGATCAAATTTCGGGTCAAACCGATCCGGCTGGGGATAAATTGTGCGGGGCAGCAGATCAGCCGCAGGAGGGGCGGGTTGCACCGGCCATGACGCCGAGGGCCACGTGATCCAGCACTGTGATGTACTTGCCCTTGACGCTGATGAGGCCGGACTTCTGGAAGCGACCGAGCAGACGACTGATGGTCTCGACGGTGAGGCCGAGGTAGTTGCCGATGTCACCGCGGGTCATGGAGAGACGGAACTCCTTGGCGGAGAAGCCGCGCTCGGAGAAGCGCACCGACAGATTGTGCAGGAAGGCCGCGAGACGCTCTTCGGCATTCTTCTTGGAGAGCAGCAGTATCATCTCCTGATCCCCCATGATCTCGCTGCTCATCAACCGCATGATCTGTTGACGGAGCTTGGGCATCTTGCCGGAGAGATCGTCGAGCACATCGAACGGAATTTCACACACCATGGCAGTTTCCAGCGCCTGGGCGAAGGAGGGGTGTGCCTGTTTGTGGATGGCGTCGAAGCCGACCAGATCGCCCGCGAGATGGAAGGCGGTGATCTGCTCGTCACCCTGTTCGGTGATGGTGTATGACTTGATGGTCCCGGAGCGAATGGCATAGAGCGACTTCAGCTCATCGCCGGCCTTGAACAGTTCCTCACCCTTCTGGATCGGCTTCTTGCGCTCGATGATGCTGTCCAGCTGATCGAGCTCGCTGTCGTTCAGCGTGAAGGGAATGCAGAGCTGGCTGATGCTGCAATCCTGGCAATGAATTGCACAGCCACCGCTCTGAATACGTCTGCCAGGTTTCTTGTCCGGGATCATAGGCTCATATGAATAATTGATTTATATCAAACAAGTTTACCATTAACTCATCCGTTTTGGATAGGGTTTCAAAAGGATGCAATGCTGATCCAGAGGGTATGCAGTCCATACAGGATGAGCAGCAGAGCCCCTCCGACGCGCAGGCTGCGCAGGGTCAGCCAGTAACGCAACCTGTCCGCCAGACCGCCCAATGCAAACAGGGTCGGCAGGGTCCCCAGGCCAAAGCTCAGCATGAGGAGTGCCCCGCCGCTGGCCGAACCCGCCGCCGCGCTCCAGGTCAGCATGGAGTAGACCAGACCACAGGGCAGCCAGCCCCACACCATGCCGAAGGGGAAGGCCTGCAGGGCCGAGTGGAAGGGGATGAATCTACCTGCCAGCGGCTTGATATAGGGCCAAAATTTCGCACCAACACGCTCCAGTAGCAGAACGCCCTGCCACCAGCCCGCCAGATAGAGGCCAAGGGCGATCATCAGCAGGGCCGCCACCAGCCTCAGGCCGGCGATGGCGTGTTTGCCGGCCCCCAGCTCGCCGGCGGTGGCCAGCAAGCCTCCCACCAGGGCGCCCGCGATCACATAACTCAGGAGCCGGCCAAGGTTGTAGTTGAGCAGGTAACTCAACCTGCCCCAAAAGTGCTGTTTCTCGGGAGGAATGGCCATGGAGAGGGCGGCGGAGACCCCGCCGCACATGGCGATGCAGTGGCCAGAGCCTGCCAGCCCTACCAGCAGGGCTCCCATCAGATCAAGACTGCTGGTCATCACGCTGCTTGTCCTGCGGCTTGGTCATGCGCTCTTCCTCGTCGAACAGTATGTTGGAGCCCTGGCGGTCGAGATCCTCGAATTGTTCGGAGCGAATGGCCCAGAAGAAGACGACCCCGGCGATGATGACGAACAGGATGGCGATGGGGATGAGGACGAAGATGATGTTCATGGTCTCTACCTTGGCAGTGGTGCCTTTGGCGGCGAAGCCCCATGGTAACCCTGTTCGGGCCCGGGGCCAGCCGCCATCGGCCAGAAATGTGGCCTGCGACGCAGGCAGGCCATGAATGTAGCGATGGGAGTCAGCGGTTCAGGCGCATGGAGTTGGTGACCACGATGAGGGAGCTCAGGGACATGCCCGCCGCCGCCAGATAGGGGGGCAACCAGCCGCTGGCCGCCAGCGGCAGCACCAGCAGGTTATAACCGATGGACCAGGCGAAGTTCTCCTTGATGATCTTGCGGGTGCGCAGCGCCAGGGTACGGGCCGTCAGCAGGCGGGAGAGATCGTCCGCCAGCAAGATGGCATCGGCACTGTTCTTGGCCAGATCCGTGCCCCCCGCCATGGCAAAGGAGGCGTGGGCACCCGCCAGCACGGGGGCGTCGTTGATGCCATCCCCCACCATGATGCTGATGTCCCCCGCGGCCTCCCGCGCCTTGAGGTAGGCGAGCTTGCCATCGGGGGTCATGCCCTTCACCAGCTCATCCACCCCGAGCTCGCGGGCCACCGCATCGGCCTCGGTAGAGCCGTCGCCGGTGAGTATGGTGGTCTTGAGGCCAGCGGCCTGGAAGGCCGCAATGAGCGCCTTGGCATCCGCTCTCACTGTGTCGGCCAGGCTGAAACGGGCCAGCAGCCGGCGGTCGTCGGCCAGGTAGATGGCGAGGCCGCTCTCCTGGTTATCCTGCCCCTTATCGCCTGCCAACCCCAACCAGCGGGCACTGCCGATCCGGTATTGGGTGCCTGCTACCAGACCCTGAATGCCGTATCCAATCACGGGGGTGACCTCGCTGGCCGTCAGCAGGGCATCGGTGGAATCCAGGTGCTTGAAGGCGCGGGCGATGGGGTGCTCGGAATGGCTCTCCAGGGCGCAGGCGATGGCGAGACAGTCGGCCTCACTCAGTTCGGCCAGCAGTTGGGTGCTCACCAGGCTGATATTGCCCGTGGTCAGGGTGCCGGTCTTGTCCATCACCACCCGGTTGGCGCGGGTCAACACGTCCAGTACATGGCCACGGCGCAGCAAGATGCCGTTGCGAGTGAGATTGGCGGTGGCCGAGGTGAGCGCGGTCGGGGTGGCGAGCGACAGGGCGCAGGGGCAGGTCGCCACCAGCACCGCCAGGGTGACCCAGAAGGCCCGCTGTGGCTCGTGGAAGTGCCAGAAGGTCCAAACCGCGGCCGCAATGAGGAGCAGTACCAGAATGAAGTGGCGGGAGAGCACATCGGCCAGCTGCGCGATGGCGGGCTTGTCATCGAGGGCGCTGTCTTGCAGCCGCATGATCTGGGCGAGGCGCGACTCCTCGATGGCGTGGCTGACCCGGATCTCCAGCGGCGCATCGGTATTGATGGTGCCGGCATAGACGGGATCTCCCCCCTGCTTGAGCAAAGGCAGCTGCTCGCCGGTCAGCATGGATTCGTCGAGGCTGGCGGTCCCCGCCACTATGATGCCGTCGGCGGGCAGGGTGGCACCGGCCAGTACCCGCACCCTGTCGCCGACGCGCAGGGTCTTGGCGGCCACCTCGTGCTCGCCGTCTTCGTCGATGCGGGTCGCCATGATGGGCACCAGCCGCGCCAGGTTGGAGCTCGACTCCGACGCCTTGCGCCTGGCCCGCAGCTCAAGCAACCGGCCCAGCAGCAGGAAGAAGACAAACATGGTGATGGAGTCGTAATAGACCTCACCTGTGTTGAACACCGTGGCCCAGATGGAGGCGGCGAAGGCACCGATCAGCGCCAGCGACACCGACACGTCCATGGAGAGGTGGCCCTGTTTCAGGCTTCGCCAGGCCCCCACGTAGAACGGCTGGGCGGAGTAGATCATGATGGGGGTCGAGAGCAAGAGGCTGATCCACTTGAAGTAGATCATGAACTCTTCTTCGACGCTGATGAAGAGATCCATGTAGAGCGCCACGGCGCACATCATCACCTGCATGGAGCCCAGACCCGCCAACGCCATGCGGAACATGTAGCTGCGCACCTCGCGGGCGTAGAGTGCCTCCTGGCTGTGGGTCTGGAACGGATAGGCGCGATAGCCAATTTTGGCGAAGCCCTTGAGGATGTCGCTCAACGAGAGGGTGGCCGGATCCCACTTGATGCGAGCCCTGTGGGTGGTGGTGTTGACGTTGACATAGTGCAGGCCGGGCAGTTTGGTCAGGTGGCGCTCGATGAGCCAGGCGCAGGCGGCGCAGGTGAGACCTTCCACGCTGAGCTGTATTTCGCGAAGTGTTTGACTGCCAGAACCGGTTTCCACCACGAAATCCTGCTGCACCTCGGCCAAATCGTAGTGGGTGAGGGCGGCCAGCTCGCTGGGTACCAGCTCCCCCTTGATGCCGGGGGCGGTGCGATGTTCGTAATAACTGGCGAGGCCGCATTCGAGAATGGTCTGGGCCACGGCCCGGCAGCCGGGGCAGCACATGGGTTGCACTATGCCCTTGATCTCGAGGGCATAGTCGTGACTGCCATCGGGCACCGACTCACCACAGTGAAAACAGCCGGTCATGGTATTGATGCCTCCTTGAGATGGCGATCCGAAGCGGAGCAAGGGGTTGTCGTGCGTGGGATGGATTAACCGCGGTGAACACTGCCGTCCATGGGGGGCTTATCGCCCCTTGGGATCCAGCTCTATGGGGGCCTTGGTCGGCAACTGGACTGTCTCTTGCAGGCGCCAGTCGTGGTCGAAGGCATCGACCCTAATGTGCCACTTGCCGGTGAGGGGCTTGTCCAGCATGAGGCGATAGACGCCATTGCCGTCGGCCGTCATCAGGTGCTCGCTGTCATGGCCTGCCAGGGTCGGGTGGAACAGGGAGAGGCGCAGCGCCTGACCGGGGGGGATCTCGCCGGCCAGCGGCTTGAGGGTGAGTTCGCGGTCGCTGACCTCGAGGGCGATGCGGATGCCCAAAGCCTCGGCGCGATCGAACTTGCTGAGATCCTGATTGATCTCCTTGCCCTGTTTGTAATAGTCCTCGGCCACCAGATTGACACCGTCCTTGCTGGCGATGATGGCGGTGGCGATGCTCGCGACCACGGCGGCGCAGGGGAGGGCGATGATGAACCAGGGCCAGAATTGGCGATACCAGGGTTGGGTCATAGTGCTACCGAAACCTATGATTAACAAAATGGAGGGGTTTTAGCCAAGACAAGATAACAAAAAGCCTCGAAGAGTCGAGGCTTTTTGCTGCGTAATCACGTGCTTATCACATGTTACTGCTTACTTTGCTCTGTATTGTGGGACAAGCTGTAGACGTAGGATGCCAGCAGTTGGACCTTGTCTTCCCCCAGAATATCCTTCCAGGCGGGCATGACCCCATGACGGCCGTGGGTGATAGTCTGTTCGACCACCTGACGGGAGCCGCCGTACAACCAGGTGTTGTTGGTGAGATCCGGGGCGCCGAAGGCGGTGCCGCCCTTGGCATCCGGGCCATGACAGGCGGCGCACATGGCGAAACGGGCTTCCCCCTTCTTGGCTTCCACCAGATCGACCTTGCGACCGGACAGGCTCAGCACATAGGAGGCCACCTCCTTCACCCCGTCCTGACCCAGGATCTCGCCCCAGGCCGCCATGACCCCTTGCCGACCGCCCATGATGGTGGTCTTGATCTGGTCTGGCTGACCGCCCCATTGCCATTCGCTGTCGGTCAGGTTCGGGAAGCCGCGCCCGCCACGAGCATCGGAGCCATGGCACTGGGAGCAGTTCTGCAGGAACAGACGCTGACCCACCTTGCGGGCCTCCGGATCGGCGGCGATCTCCTCGATGGCGCGATAGGTCTTGCCATCGGCCTGATAGGCCAGCTCGCGGAACTTGGCGCCGTAGACGGCATCGGCCTTGGCGAGCTCGCGATCATACTCGACCGCGCGCCCCTCGGCCTTGGCGGAGGCAACCGCTGCCTTGGACTCTTCCAGGGAGCGAATGTCCTGGTTGGAGCTCTGCCAGCCCAGCAGTCCCTTGAAGTTGCCAAGGCCCGGGAAGGCGAGCAGGTAGATGAGCCCGGTTACGATGAAGAAGAGGAACATGTAGGACCACCACTTCGGCAAGGGGTTGTTGATCTCCTCGATGCCGTCGAAGGTGTGCCCCATGGGTTGACCTTCTTCGGTGCCCATCTTGTCCTTCATGCACCACATCAGCAGCAAGAAGCAGCCGATGATGGTGCCCAGACTTATGACGGTCACAAAAATGCTAAACAAAGTGCTCATTATTGCTTCGCTCCTGCGTTCTTGTTATCAGCACTGGGTTGCTCGTCGTCGGCAAAAACCAGGTTGGCAGCCTCGTCGAAGGAGGCCTTGCGGCGCTTGCTGTAAGCCCAGACGATGATGGCGATCATGATGATCATCAACAGCAGGGTATACAGGCCGCGAAATGTGCCGTAATCCATATCCCGACTCCTTATTTCAGGGCATGACCCAGTGATTGCAGATAGGCCACCAGGGCATCCAGCTCGGTCTTGCCCTTGACGGCTTCGCTCGCACCTGCGACGTCGGCATCGGTATAAGGCACGCCGAAGTTGTCGCGGAACAGCGCCAGCTTCTTGCCGGTCAGCTCGCCGGTCAGGACGTTGCGATCAAGCCAGGGGTAGCCCGGCATGTTGGACTCGGGGACCACGTCGCGCGGGTTGATCAGGTGAGCGCGGTGCCAGTCGTCGGAGTAACGACCGCCGACCCGGGCCAGGTCCGGACCGGTACGCTTGGAGCCCCACAGGAAGGGGTGCTCCCACACGCTTTCGCCGGCGACCGAGTAGTGGCCATAACGCTCGGTCTCGGCGCGGAACGGACGGATCATCTGGCTGTGGCAGTTGGTGCAGCCTTCGCGGATGAAGATATCGCGGCCTTCCATCTGCAGCGCGGTGTAGGGGGTGAGGCCCTCCACCGGCTCAGTGGTCTGCTTCTGGAAGAACAGCGGGGTGATCTCGACCAGGCCCCCCAGGCTGATGGCAAAGATGATGCCGACCACCAGCATGGGGACGCTTTTTTCGAAGATCTCGTGACGGTTATTGTTGCTCATGCTTGGACCTCTTCAATCATGCGGGCTGGGCGACGGGTTCCAGGGAACCCTTGGGCGCAGTGATGGTGCGATAGGCGTTGTAGGCCATCAGCAACATACCGGTGACGAAGAAACAGCCACCCAGGAAGCGCACGAAGTAGAAGGGATAAGAGGCCTGCAGCGCTTCCACGAAGCTGTAGGTCAGGGTGCCGTCGTCGTTGACCGCGCGCCACATCAGACCCTGCATCACACCGGAAATCCACATGGAGACGATGTAGAGCACAGTGCCCACGGTCGCCAGCCAGAAGTGAATGTTGATGAGACGGATGCTGTACATGCGGCCCTGCTCGAACAGGTTCGGGATCAGATGGTACACGGCGCCAATGGATACCATGGCAACCCAGCCCAGGGCACCGGAGTGAACGTGACCTACGGTCCAGTCGGTGTAGTGGGAGAGGGCGTTGACCGTCTTGATCGCCATCATGGGGCCTTCGAAGGTGGACATGCCGTAGAACGACAGGGACACGATCAGGAAGCGCAGGATGGGGTCATAGCGCAGTTTGTGCCAGGCGCCGGACAGGGTCATGATGCCGTTGATCATGCCGCCCCAGGAGGGAACGAACAGGATGAGGGACATCACCATCCCCAGGGACTGGGCCCAGTCTGGCAGCGCGGTGTAGTGCAGGTGGTGCGGACCGGCCCAGATGTAGAGGGAGATCAGCGCCCAGAAGTGGACGATGGAGAGGCGGTAGGAGTAAACCGGACGTCCCGCTTGCTTGGGCACGAAGTAGTACATCATGCCAAGGAAGCCGGCGGTCAACAGGAAGCCTACCGCGTTGTGACCATACCACCACTGCACCATGGCATCCATGGCACCGGAATACATGGAGTAGGACTTCATGCCCGACAGCGGCACCTCCATGTTATTGACGATGTGCAGCACGGCCACCGTGATGATGAAGGCACCAAAGAACCAGTTCGCCACATAGATGTGGGAGGTGGTGCGCTTGACCAGGGTACCGAAGAAGACCACGGCGTAAGCGACCCAAACCACTGTGATGGCGATGTCGATGGGCCACTCCAGCTCGGCGTATTCCTTGGCGGAGGTGAATCCCATCGGCAGCGAGATGGCGGCAGAGAGGATGATGGCTTGCCAGCCCCAGAACACGAAGGAGGCGAGTTTGCCGCCGAACAGTCGGGTCTGGCAGGTGCGTTGCACCACGTAGAAGGAGGTAGCCATCAGGGCGCTGCAACCAAATGCGAAGATGACCGCGTTGGTGTGCAGGGGACGCAGGCGGCTGTAAGTCAGCCAGGGGGTGTCGAAGTTGAGGGCAGGCCAGATCAACTGGGCTGCGATCAGTACGCCTACCGACATGCCGACAATTCCCCAGACGATCGTCATAACGGTGAACTGGCGCACAACGGTGTAGTTGTACTCAGGGTGGTTTGTTGTATGGCTCATCGTTGTTTTCCGCTTCCGATGCTGTTGTTTGTTTTTTGTCCGGTGACCTGGACCATTTTCACCCCATATTTGCGAAATTCTCTCGTTAACATCTGTTAATAAAAGGAAAAGCAAAAGGTGGTTAAATGAAAATTCATTGGGAATGATACTGAACTGACCGGTAAAATAACAGTACAAACAGTGATATATTTGGCTCCGGCGGGTCCCGTGCTTGTCAGTTTTTACCTTGCGCGAGATCACGAAAATGGCATTTTTTAAGTACCTTACAGGGCTGTTTTTTCATGAAAGAGAGACTCACTTCACGCAAAATCGGACACTTGGCGATAGTTCTGGCTATTTTGCTCTCCCTGGTGGCCTATCGAACCTGGTTTTCGGGCCCGCAAACGACGGTCGCCGCGGGAACAAATGATCAGATTTGTGATCTGTCCCACAGCCCGTGCCCCCTGCTGGTCGGCGACAAGCCGCTGACGGCCGGCGTCGAGACGCTGCCGGTCAAGGCTGAACATGACTTTGTTTTGCGTCTTCAGGGCGGAGATGCCGCCATCACCCCGGTCAACGCCTGGCTGGAAGGCAAGGAGATGTTCATGGGCCGGATCCCGGTGCAATTTGAGGCCAGCGACGGCGGTTGGCAGGGAAAGGCTCAGGTCGGTTCCTGCACCTCGGCGACCATGACCTGGCTGCTCAACATCGAGTGGAGCAATGGCCAGCGCCAGCAGTTGGCGCTCTCCGTCTCCCGTTAAATCTGCGTATTATTTGGAGCCAAGCGGGGGGAGTAAGTGAAATTTGATTTGAATTTTTCAGGCAGGACGGTACCTTGCAGTGATTATCAAGGAGTGAAGTTCATTTAATCATGATTGAAAAACAAGCATTTTATCGCACCCTCAACCAGCAGGCCCAGGCGCTGCTGGAAGGGGAGCCGGATCTTATCGCCACCCTGGCGAACCTCTCTGCCTTGCTCAATCAGGAGCTGACCGATATCAACTGGGTCGGCTTTTACCTGCTGCAAGGGGATACTCTGGTGCTGGGTCCCTTCCAGGGCAAGCCTGCCTGTGTGCGCATTCCGGTGGGCCGGGGCGTCTGCGGCACCGCGGTGGCCGAGGGCAAGACCCAACTGGTGGACGATGTGCATCAGTTCGTGGGCCACATCGCCTGTGACGGTGCCAGCAACTCGGAAATCGTGATCCCGCTGCGCCGGGGTGGCGAGATCATTGGGGTGCTGGATATTGATAGTCCGATTTTTAACCGTTTCGACGCCGAAGACCGCGTTGGTCTGGAAGAAACGGTGCAAATTTTGGAAAGCATGCTCTAAGTCATTGCTAGATGGTTCGCAAAAGGCCCCAAGCTCTCTATAATAGGGCCTTTGTTGTGTTCGGGGTTGCCCCGTACGTCTATATGAAAGCCAAGGTTATACATGGAAAACACTGAAAAGCTGAAGAACAGTAAAGAGATCGTTGCCTACCTGGTCGAGAAATTCCCGGCCTGCTTCATCGCTGAAGGAGAGGCCAAGCCACTCAAGATTGGCATCTTCCAGGATCTGGCCGCGCGTCTTGCTGACGACGAGAGAGTCTCCAAGACCATGCTGCGCTCTGCTCTGCGTCAATACACCTCCAGCTGGCGTTACCTGCATGGCCTCAAGGCTGGCCAGGCCCGTGTCGACCTGGACGGCAATCCGGGTGAAGTGCTGACCGAAGAGCACATCGAACATGCCAAGCAGGCGCTCAAAGAGAGCAAAGAACGTGTCTTTGCCAGCCGCCGCACCAATACCAAGGAAAAGGAAGACAAGCCCAAGCAGCCGCGCCGTCCCGCGCCGCGCAAGGCCGATGCCGCCCGCTCCGACAAGCCTAAAGCCGCTCCCAAGGCTGCCCCCGTTGCCGAAGCCCCGCTGGTGAAAGTCGATGCCGCTACGCTGAAGGTGGATCAGGGTGTGCGCGTGGTGCTCGGCAAGTCTCCTGTGCCTGCGACCATCAAGGAAGTGACCAAGGATGACGTACAGGTTCAATTGCAGACCGGCATGATGTTGCGGGTCAAGTTCGAGCATCTGGTTCTCTAAGGAGACAAATGTTGAAGCATGGCGTAATTCGTTTTTCCCTCGTTGCCTGTAGCCTGGCGCTTGCCGGGCTTGCACAGGCCATCGAGCCGGTGCTCAAGGAAAGTGATTTGCCTGTGTTGGCTCAAGAGAGCCAACATGCTACGGCCAGCAAGCGAATTGCCAATCTGTTTACCCGCTCTCATTACAAACAGTTCAAGCTGGATGATGCCTTTTCTTCCGTGATCTTCGACAAGTATCTGGAAAACCTGGACTTCAGCCGTAACCTGTTTTTGGCCTCTGACATCAGCCGTTTTGAAAAATACCGTACCGGTTTTGACACCGACCTCGAAAGAGGGCGGCTGGCGCCGGCCTACGAGATGTTCAACCTGAGTCAGCAGCGGCGTTACGAGCGGTTCGAATACGCCCTTAAACTGCTCGACACTCCCTTCGATTTCACCCAGAAAGATAACTACATCTTCGATCGGGAAGGGGCTGCCTGGCCCAAGGACGAGGGCGAGCTCAACGAGCTGTGGCGCCAGCGGGTCAAATTCGACGCCCTGAGCCTCAAGCTCAGCGGCAAGGAGTGGCCCGAGATCAAGGAGCTGCTTGGCAAGCGTTACAACAACGCCATCAAGCGGATGTCCCAGACCGAAAGCGAGGACGTGTTCCAGCTCTTCATGAACTCCTTCGCCCGTGCCATCGAACCGCACACCAGCTATCTGTCGCCGCGCAGTGCCGATCGCTTCAACACCGAGATGAACCTCTCGCTGGAAGGGATAGGGGCCGTGCTGCAGGCGGAGGATGACTTCACCGTCATTCGATCCCTGGTGCCTGGTGGCCCGGCCGCCAAGTCCAATCACCTCAAACCCGATGACAAGATCACCGGGGTCGGGCAGGACGACGGCAAGATTGTCGATGTGATCGGCTGGCGTCTGGATGACGTGGTCGAACTCATCAAGGGTCCCAAAGGCAGCAAGGTGAAGCTGGAGATCCAGCGCGGCAAGGGTGCCAGCGCCAAGACCGAGCTGATCGAGCTGACCCGTGACAAGGTACGTCTGGAAGACAGGGCCGCCAAGTCCAAGGTGATCAATGCGGAAGGCAAGAAGATAGGGGTACTCGAGATCCCGAGCTTCTACGTCAATCTGCACGACGATGCCATCAAGGAGCTCTCCAGCCTCAACAAGCAGAAGATCGATGGCCTCATCGTCGATCTGCGCGGCAACGGCGGCGGCGCCCTGACCGAAGCCTCGGCCCTGAGCGGTTTGTTCTTCGCCAGCGGTCCTGTGGTGCAAATTCGTGATCACATGGGCCGTATCACGGTCAATGGCGACGATGACGGCAACGTCTACTACGGCGGCCCCATGTCGGTGATGATCGACAGATACAGTGCCTCGGCCTCCGAGATCTTCGCCGCCGCCATGCAAGACTACGGCCGCGCCCTGATCCTCGGCGAGAACTCGTTCGGCAAGGGCACGGTGCAGCAGCATCGCAGCCTCGCCAAGGTGTACGACTTCTACGAGCAGCCGCTGGGTAGCGTGCAGTACACCATCGCCAAGTTCTACCGGATCAACGGTGGCAGCACCCAGAACAAGGGCGTGGCACCGGACATCGGTTTCCCCACGGCCGCCTCGTCGGACGAGACCGGGGAGAGTCAGGAGTTCAACGCGCTGCCCTGGGATCAGATCGCCTCGGCCAGCTACGGTAAACTCGGGGACTTCAGCAGCCTGTTGCCCAAGCTGAAGGCGGATCACGAGGCGCGGATCAACAAGGATCCGGAATTTGCCTACGTGATGCAGGACATCAAGGAGTATCAGGCGGACAAGGACAAGAAGTCCGTCTCCCTGAACGAAGCCGAGCGGCTGGCCGAACAGGCCAAGCAGGACGAGAAGGCGCTGGCGCGAGCCAACGAGCGACTGACCCGTCTTGGCAAGCCGACGGTGAAGAGTCTGGATGCCTTGCCGACCGATTTTGAGGCACCGGACGAGTATCAGGTTGAGGCCGCCAACATCACGGCGGATCTCGCCGGCCTGAGCAAGAAAAGCTGACACATCACAGATATCTGTGTTGAAAAGGGCGACTTGGGTCGCCCTTTCTTTTTGTCTGCGCCGGGCACTGAATGCAAACTATTTGACCCTGCCGGAGCGTTGTGACAGCCTCTGACACGTCTATAACAACGCGTGGAAGCAGATAATAATGACCGATCACTCCCAGGCCATGACGGCCAAATATCGCCAGGATTACCGGGCGCCGCTCTACTGGATCGACAGCATCGATCTCGACTTCCAGCTGCAGGAGCCGCTGACCCAGGTCACCGCCATCTCCCGCCTGCGTCGCAACGGCGAGCACAAGGAGCCGCTGGTGCTCGATGGCGAGGGACTCTCCCTGCACAGCATCAGCGTGGATGGGGTGCCCTTCACCCAGTACGAGCAGGGAGAGAGCAGCCTGACCCTGTTCAACCTGCCGGCCGAGTGCGTGCTGACCGTCGTCACCCTGCTGGATCCCGCCGCCAACACGGCGCTCGAGGGGCTCTACAAGTCCGGCGACGCCTACTGCACCCAGTGCGAGGCCGAAGGTTTCCGTCGCATCACCTATTACCTGGACAGGCCCGACATCCTGGCCCGTTACAGCACCCGCATCAGCGCCGACAAAGCCAAGTATTCCTTCCTGCTCTCCAACGGCAACAAGGTGGCGAGCGGCGATCTGGACGGCGGCCGCCACTTCGTGCAGTGGCAGGATCCCTTCCCCAAGCCGAGCTATCTTTTTGCTCTGGTGGCCGGTGACTTCGACGTGGAGCGCAGCAGCTACCACACCAAGAGCGGCCGCGAGGTGGCCCTCGAGATCTTCGTGGATAGAGGCAACCTGGATCGCGCCGGCTTCGCCATGGAGAGCCTGATCAACGCCATGCGCTGGGATGAGCAGCGCTTCGGCCTCGAGTACGATCTCGACATCTATATGATCGTCGCGGTGGACTTCTTCAACATGGGTGCCATGGAGAACAAGGGGCTGAACATCTTCAACTCCAAGTTCGTGCTGGCCAACCCCGCCACCGCCACCGACGGCGACTACCACGGCATCGAGCGGGTCATCGCCCACGAATACTTCCACAACTGGACCGGCAACCGCGTCACCTGCCGCGACTGGTTCCAGCTCAGTCTGAAAGAGGGGCTGACCGTGTTCCGGGATCAGGAGTTCTCCTCCGATCTGGGCTCGCGCGGGGTCAACCGCATCAACAACGTGCGCACCGTGCGCGGCCCGCAGTTTGCCGAAGATGCCGGCCCCATGGCGCACCCCATCCGCCCGGATGTGGTGATCGAGATGAACAACTTCTACACCCTGACCGTCTACGAGAAGGGCTCGGAAGTCATTCGCATGCTGCATACCCTGCTGGGTGAAGCCAACTTCCAGGCTGGCATGAAGCTCTACTTCGAGCGCCACGACGGCTCCGCCGCCACCTGCGACGACTTCGTGCAGGCGATGGAGGATGCCTCCGGTGTCGATCTCGGCCGTTTCCGTCGCTGGTACAGCCAGTCCGGCACCCCGGAGCTCACCGTGACCGACGAATACGACGCCGCCACCGGTATCTATCGCCTGCACGTGCGCCAGCACACCCCGCCGACCCAGGATCAGCCCCAGAAGCTGCCGCTGCACATCCCGCTCGACATCGAGCTGTATGACGAGCGCGGCGCCGCCATCCCGCTCCAATATCAGGGCGAGAAGATAGGCCAGGTGCTGAACGTGCTGGAAGAAGAGCAGACCTTCGTGTTCGACCATGTTGCAGTGAAGCCAGTGCCCTCCCTGCTGCGGGACTTCAGTGCCCCGGTCAAGCTGCACTATGACTACAGCGACGAGGCGTTGGCCTTCCTGATGCGCCATGCCCGCAATGAGTTCGCCCGTTGGGACGCGGCCCAGATGCTGGTCAACAAGGCGGTGATCGCCGGGGTGGCGAAGGTTGGGCAAGGGCAGGCCGTTCGGGTCTCCGAGTCCCTGCTGGCCGCCTTCGTCGCCATCTTCGACGACGCCGCGCTGGACCCGGCCCTCAAGGCGGAGATCCTGGCGTTGCCGGGGGAGGCGACCCTGGCCGAGCTGTTCGACTGCGCCGACATCGACGCCATCCATCAGGTTCGTAACGCCATCCAGGGCGCGCTGGCCGAGGCATTCGGCGCACGGCTGGCGGCGACCTACCAGAGCCTGCGCCTGACCGGTTATCGGGTGATCCACGAGGATGTGGCCAAGCGTGCCCTCAAGGGGGTGGTGCTCGGTTATCTGGCGGCCCTGAGCCCGGCCCAGGCCGATGCCCTGGTGCGCGAGCAATACGCCGCAGCGGACAACATGACCGACACCCTGGCGGCGCTACAGGTGGCCAATGGCTATCTGCTACCGTGCCGCGCCGAGCTCCTGGCCGACTTCGAGGGCAAATGGGCCCATGACGGCCTGGTGCTGGACAACTGGCTGCGACTGGTGGGCAGCAAACCGGCGAGCGATGTGCTGGTCGAGGTGAAGCAGGCCATGGCGCACCCCACCTTCAGCATCCGCAACCCGAACCGGCTGCGGGCCCTGGTGGGCAGCTTCGCCATGAGCAACCAGGTGCAGTTCCACGCCCGGGACGGCAGCGGCTACTGCTTCCTGACCGATCTGTTGATCGCGCTCAACGAGGTCAATCCCCAGGTGGCATCGCGCCTCATCACGCCGCTCATTCAGTTCAAACGGCTGGACGAGCAGCGCAAGGGGCTGATCCGCGCCGAGCTGACCCGACTGGCCAAGCTGGATGGACTGGCGCGCGACCTGTTCGAGAAGGTAAGCAAGGCGCTGGCGCAGTAATAGGCCACGAGCCTTAAACGCGGGCAGGGGAGCCAGGCTCTCCTGCCCGTTTCATTGTGACAACCCCATGGCACGAGGAGACATCCACCATGAGGCAATATACCTTTCGACTGGCCCTGAGCCACGAGGAGATCATGCTGATGTATCGGGGCCAAGCCAGGCGGCTGGTGGTGCGCACCGAGCAGGGGCTGACCCTGGAGCTGGGGTTGGATAAAATTCGACCTTTCGTCGCTTTGAGTGGTGTATACGGCTACTTTTCACTTCAAACTCAGGACGATCATCGATTCATTAGCCTTAAACGCATAAATTAACAAAAACGGCACATTTTTCCGCGTAAATACCCGCTTAAAGTCATTATCTATCCGGTCAATCCGCTTGAAGCCAGTTGTATTTTCTGAATTTTGCCAACTTGGCAAAATTTACCACAACCCAAGCCGTGATCTGCCCCTTGTTTTTAACATCTCGTTAGCACCTTTGCTCGCCTTCCTGGATCCAAGCCATTACACTTCGCAGCAACTCTGTACCGGCGGGCATCCAGGGTGGGTGCCGCCGTGTCGGTGATGTCGTCCGATAAGGAAACTAGCAATGGCATTGAAAGACGCCCCTACCTCAGTTCTGCTCGAAAACGTTCTCAGCCTGATCCACCAAAAGTTGCCCAAGAAGAGTGCTTCTCTGGTCGAGTGCTTCGTTGCCAAGTTCTACGGCAACATGGCCAGCACCGATCTGCACGATCGCAATGACAGCGATCTCTACGGGGCGGCGCTGAGCCTGTGGAATGCGCTCAACCTGCGCACCGGCACGGAGCCCTATATCCGGGTCTACAACCCCGAGCTGACCCGCCACGGATGGCAATCTCCCCACACCATTGTCGAAATCATTCTGCAGGATTCCCCCTTCCTGGTGGACTCCATTCGCATGGCCCTCAAACGCCGGGGCATCACCGCCCACATGATGCTGCATCAACCGCTGCACCTCATTCGTGGCGATGAAGGCAAGATAGGCGCCATCCTGGATCTCGACAACACCGATGGACAGACCTCGGTGGAGACCGCCTTCCTCATCGAGATCGACCATCTCACCAGTGAAGAAGAGATGGAGGCGCTGACCGCCGAATTGAACTCGGTGGCCGGTGAAGTGGCGCTGGCGGTGGGGGACTGGCAGCCGATGCTGGCCCGTCTCAACGAGATCATCGACGAGCTGCCGAGGCGCAAGAACCCGGTCAGCCAGGCCGAGGTGGACTCCAGCGTCGCCTTCCTCAAATGGGTGGCGGCCAACAACTTCACCCTGATGGGCTATCGCCGTTATGACGTCAAGGCGGTGGAAGGGGATCACGAGATCCTGCCGCTGGCGGAGTCTAGCCTCGGCCTGATGAAGAACTCCATCAAGGACGAGGGCCAGCGCCTGGGCAACATGCCCGCCAGCGCCCGCCACGCGGCCCTGAGCTCGGATCTGCTGATCCTGACCAAATCCAACAGCAAGGCCCGCGTGCACCGCCCGGCCTATGTGGACTACATCGGCATCAAGCGCTTCGACGAGCACGGCAAGGTGGTGGGGGAGGATCGCTTCATCGGTCTCTACGCCTCTTCCATCTACAACACCAGTGCCACCCAGATCCCGCTCATCAGCCACCGTCTCGAGCGCATCATGGCCGCCTCCGGTCACGAGAAGGGCTCCCACGCCTACAAGGCGCTGCTGAACGTGCTGGAAACCTACCCGCGCGATGAGCTGATCCAGGCCCGGGAAGAGGAGCTGCTGGCCACCGGTCTCGGGGTGCTGGAGATGCAGGAGCGCGACATGCTGCGCCTGTTCGTGCGCCGGGATGTCTATGGCCGCTTCTTCTCCTGCATGGTCTATGTCACCAAGGAGCGCTACAACACGGCGCTGCGGGTCAAGACCCAGCAGATCCTGCAGCAATATTTTGGCAGCAGCTTTGATGTGGAATTCAACGTCTACTTCTCCGAAGGCGTGCTGGCCCGGACCCACTACATAGTGCGGGTCAACAATAACAACGTGGATGTCGATGTGAACGAAGTACAGAACAACCTCATTGAAGCCGCCCGTAGCTGGGACGACCGACTCGACTCAGTGCTGCTCTCCCACTATGGGGAAGCCCGTGGCAACGCCCTGCGCCGTCGCTTCAGCACCGCCTTCCCCCGCGCCTATAAAGAAGACGTGCTGCCGGGCTCTGCCGTGGCGGACATCATGGCGCTGGATGGTCTCAGCGAAGCCGAGCCGCTCGGTATGTTGTTCTACCGTGCCCAGGAGGAGGAGAACGATCGCCGGGTGCGTCTCAAGCTATTCCACCGCACCGAGCCCATCCATCTCTCCGATGTCCTGCCCATGCTGGAAAACATGGGACTGAGGGTCATCGGCGAGACTCCGTACCAGGTACGGACTCCCACCGGCGAGGTGTTCTGGATCCTCGACTTCTCCATGCTGCTGCGCGGCGAGCAGCCGTTCAGCCTGGCCCAGAGCCAGCAGCGCTTCCAGCAGGCCTTCGCCGCCATCTGGAACAAGACCCTGGAAGATGACGGCTTCAACCGTCTGGTGCTGGGGGCCGGTCTCTGTGGTCGTCAGGTCTCGGTGCTGCGCGCCTATGCCAAATACATGCGCCAGACCGGTGTCTCCTTCAGCCAGTCCTACATCGAGGAGACGCTGACTCGTTACCCCGACATCGCCCAGCTGTTGTTCACCCTGTTCGATCTGCGCCTGAACCCGGCCGTGAAACAGGACGCCAAGGCCCAGACCAAGCTGCACGAGCAGCTGGCCGCCAAGCTGGATCAGGTTGCGAACCTGGACGACGATCGCATCATCCGCCGCTACATGGAGATGATCGACGCCACCCTGCGCACCAACTTCTATCAGCTGGACAACGAAGGTCAGATCAAGCCCTACATCTCCTTCAAGCTGGCCCCCTCCAGCATCACCGACATGCCGCTGCCGCTGCCGAAGTTCGAGATCTTCGTCTACTCGCCGCGAGTGGAAGGGGTGCATTTGCGCTGGGGCAAGGTGGCCCGTGGCGGCCTGCGCTGGTCCGATCGCAAGGAAGACTTCCGCACCGAGGTGCTGGGTCTGGTGAAGGCACAGCAGGTCAAGAACACCGTTATAGTGCCGGTTGGCGCCAAGGGTTGCTTCTATTGCAAGCAGATGCCGGTGGGCGCCCCTCGCGCCGTCATTCAGGAGGAGGGCAAGGCCTGTTATCGCCTCTTCATCCGCGGCCTGCTGGACGTGACCGACAACATCATCGCCGGCGAGGTGATCCCGCCCCGTGACGTGGTTCGCCACGACGAGGATGACTACTACCTGGTGGTCGCCGCCGACAAGGGCACCGCCACCTTCTCCGACATCGCCAACGAGCTGAGCCACGAATACGGCCACTGGCTCGGCGATGCGTTCGCCTCCGGCGGCTCGGTTGGCTACGACCACAAGAAGATGGCCATCACGGCGCGCGGCGCCTGGGAGTCGGTCAAGCGCCACTTCCGCGAAGTCGGCCTCAACTGCCAGACCACGGACTTCACCTGCGTGGGGATCGGCGACATGGCGGGCGATGTGTTCGGTAACGGCATGCTGCTCTCCGCGCACACCCGGCTGGTGGGCGCCTTCAACCACATGCACATCTTCATCGACCCGACACCGGATGCGGCCAAGAGCGTCGTCGAGCGCCAGCGCCTGTTCGATCTGCCGGGCTCGAGCTGGGATGATTACAACCGCGAGCTAATCTCCGAAGGCGGCGGCATCTTCCTGCGCTCGGCCAAGTCCATCAAGCTGAGCCCGCAGATGCAGACCCTGCTCGGCACCGACAAGGCCAGCATGGCGCCGAATGAGCTTATCAAGGCGCTGCTGTGCCTGAACGTGGACTTGCTCTGGAACGGCGGCATCGGCACCTATGTGAAGAGTGCCCGCGAGAGCGATGCGGACGTCGGCGATCGCAGCAACGATGTGTTGCGGGTCAACGGTCGCGATCTGCGCGCCAGGATCGTGGGGGAGGGCGGCAACCTCGGCTTCACCCAGCTCGGTCGGGTGGAATACGCGAGCCAGGGCGGTCGCATCAACACCGACTTTACCGACAACGTGGGCGGGGTGGATTGCTCCGACAACGAGGTCAACATCAAGATCCTGCTGAACCAGCTGGTGGCTGCAGGAGACATGACCCTCAAACAGCGCAACCAGATGCTGTACGAGATGACGGACGCGGTGGCGCAAGTCGTCATCACCAACGCCTATCGCCAGTCCCAGTCCATCTCGGTCACCGCCTTCCGCGGCGCCGAGCAGCTCAAAGAGCAGCAACGCTTCATCCAGGGGTTGGAGCGCGAAGGCAAGCTGGACCGCGCGCTGGAGTTCCTGCCCTCCGATGAGGAGCTGTCCGAGCGGATGGCCGCAGGGCAGGGTCTGACCCGCCCAGAGTTGGCGGTGCTGGTGGCCTACGGCAAGATGGTGCTCAAGGAGCAGCTCAACTGCCCGGAAGTGACCGACGAGCCCTTCCTCGCCAACATGCTGGTGACCAGCTTCCCGGCTCAGCTGCAGCAGCGCTTCGGGGCAGAGCTTGCCCAGCATCCATTGCGCTCCGAGATCATCGCGACCCGGGTGGCCAACATGCTGGTCAACGACATGGGGCTGAACTTTGCCAGCCGGATGAAGGACGAGACCGGTGCCTCCGTGGCCGAAGTGGCCTGCTGCTTCGCCATGGCCCGGGAGGTATTCGGCCTGAACCAGCTGTGGCGTGACATCGAAGGGTGTGACAACCTGGTGGCGGCAGAGACCCAGCTCGAGCTGATGTTCTACAGCCGCCGCATCGTGCGCCGTGCCACCCGCTGGTTCCTGCGCGCCCGCAACCGCAGCTGGAGCATCAGCGAAAACATCGCCTTCTTCCGCCCGGCCTTCGAGACCCTGGGGACGCACCTCTACGAGGTGATGGACGAGAGCGAAGTGGCCGAGCATCAGCAGAAGGTCGCCGATCTGGTGGCCAAGCAGGTGCCCGAGCACATCGCCCGTCAGGTGGCGCACATGAGCAGCCTGTTCTCCAGCCTGGACCTGGCGCAGATCGCCGCGGAGCACAAGACCGACATCCTGCGCGCCGCCAACGTCTACTACCGCCTCGGCGCCAAGCTCGACCTGCACTGGTTCCTCGAGCAGATCAACCATCAACCCGTGGGCAACCACTGGCAGGCGATGGCGCGGGCCTCCTTCCGCGAAGATCTGGACTGGCAGCAACGCAGCCTAACTTCCGTGGTACTGGAAGGGTGCAAAGAGCAGGGCGAATGCGCTACCATACTGGCCGACTGGATTTCGGAGCATGAGCAACTCTTGTCCCGTTGGACCCACATGTTGGCCGACTTCAAGACCACCAGTACTCACGAGTTCGCCAAGTTCTCGGTGGCCTTGCGAGAGTTGAACCTGCTCCAGTTGAATTGCCGAACCTCGATATAACGTTTATTGGCATCATCACACCAAAAGCCCCGGCCAGTTGCCGGGGCTTTTTTAAGGAGCAAACATGCTGTACCCCCTCGCAAGGCATTTCCTGTTCAAGCTCAATCCTGAACAGGCACACGATCTCTCCATCAAATATTTGCCCCGCCTTCTCGGTACGCCACTCGATTGTTTCTTCCGCCATTCACTGCCCAAACGCCCCGTCACCTGTATGGGGCTTAATTTTGCCAATCCGGTGGGATTGGCCGCCGGTCTGGATAAAGACGGGGAGTGTATCGATGCATTTGGCGCCATGGGGTTTGGCTTTATCGAAGTCGGCACCGTGACCCCCAAACCCCAGAGTGGAAATGACAAGCCTCGCCTGTTCCGGGTTATTCCGGCGGAGGGGATCATCAACCGCATGGGGTTCAACAACAAGGGTGTCGATCATCTGGTGGCCCGGGTCAGGGAAGCCAAATATCAGGGCGTCATCGGCATCAATATCGGCAAGAACAAGGACACCCCCATCGAGCAGGGCAAGGACGATTACCTGATCTGCATGGACAAGGTTTATGATCATGCCGGTTATATTGCGGTCAATATTTCCTCTCCCAACACCCCGGGCCTGCGTCAATTGCAATACGGCGAGGCGCTGGATGAGTTGCTGGCGGCACTGAAAGTACGGCAACAGGAGCTGGCGGCGAAATATAAAAAATACGTGCCGCTCGCCGTTAAAATTGCCCCTGACTTGAGCCTGGATGAAATTAATCAGGTAGCCGCGTCCTTGATCAAAAACGGGATCGATGGGGTCATCGCCACTAATACCACCCTGGATCGCGAGATGATCTATGACCTGCCCCACGCCGGTGAGGCGGGTGGCCTGAGCGGTCGCCCGCTGCAGTACAAGAGCACCGAGGTGATCCGCCTGCTGGCCAAGGCCCTCGATGGCGCCCTGCCGATTATCGGAGTCGGGGGCATCGACAGTGCCATGGCCGCCCGGGAGAAATTGGCCGCGGGTGCCACACTGGTCCAAATTTACAGCGGCTTTATTTATAAAGGTCCGAGTCTGGTCAAAGAGATCGTCACCCATATTTAAAAAATAATCCGTTGCCCTTATTTAAAGTTGCTCAAATTCTCGACATGGAATAAAGTCGAGTAACGGCTTAAGTAAGGGCAACTTCATGTGTATCCAACCCAATGACAATTGGCAGTGGCATTATGATGCTCAGGATGATCGTCTGATGCTGGATTTATCCGATCGCATGATATTTGCCACCGAATATAAAGGGCGACAGCTGGTGCCTTGCTCCTTCACCACTCAGCCATTCTGTGTGGACGATGCCGCCCTCTATTATCAGTTGATGGACAAGATTGCCGAACTCAATTGGAGTACACCCCATCAGGTTCAACTGGTACTGAATGCCATCGCCGTCAGCCGCTTTTATAAACCCCTGATGCCACAAAGCTGGTTCTTTAATGAACAGCATGCGCAATGTGCACTGGAAACAGGCACCCTGGTCTGTATGCAAACCGCACATGGCAAGGGCGAATTTATGGTGATCGAGGCGGGGGAACAGGCGAGTGTCTGCCTGAACCTGACCGAGGATCTGATATTGACCACCAGCAAGATCCTGCCCCGTTTCGGGGTGATCAAGGTGATGAATAATCGCATGCAGCTCAGGGTTGCGCCCGCGGCGCAATATCGACAAGTTAGCTGACGGATAAAGAGATCGTCAGACAGATCCTGTATTGGTGTTTATTTTCTATCCCTTCCTTCCCTCTCCGATATCCGGTTATTGCTGCGCGGCGACCCTATGAGCTGCCGGTTCATCGTGGGCAAGGTGGTAGCATGTTGCACTGCCCCCTATCGATAAAACAGTTCAAAACTGCTGTCAGATTGCACTATAGGCACATAACCCCCGATTGCAGGCCGGATGTCGGCGATATCCCGCTCTTCCCTTGGCCGTTCTCCAGGCCGCTGGCCCTTTATATTCCCGCGGGACCCAAGGTTCGGATGCCGAGTGCAGGCCGATAAGGTATAATGCGGCACTATTTTTATGGCATCCCCGTGAGCGTGATGAAAGAATTCTTTGCAACCTGCCCCAAGGGGCTGGAAAACCTGTTGGCCGACGAGCTGACCACCCTGGGCGCAGAGCAGGTCCGTGAGACCGTGGCCGGCGTGCATTTCAAAGGCGAACTGGCGATGGGCTACAAGGCCTGCCTGTGGAGCCGCTTCGCCTCCCGCATCGTGCTGGTGCTGTCCGAATTCCAGATGAACGACGATCTGGATCTCTATCTCGGCGCCCACACCATCCCCTGGGAGGAGCACTTCCCCGGGACCTCCACCATAGCGGTGGACTTCACCGGTACCAACCCGGCCATTCGCAATACCCAGTATGGCGCCCTGAAGATCAAGGATGCCATCGTCGATCGCTTCACCAAGCGTGGTCATGTGCGCCCGGACATCGACAAGAAGTCGCCGGATATCCGCATCATGGCGCACCTTGGCAAGGGCAAGGCCAACATCACCCTGGACTTGTCCGGTCCGGCCCTGCACCAGCGTTTCTATCGCCAGGGCACCGGTGAGGCGCCGCTCAAGGAGAACCTGGCCTGCGCCATGATAGCCCGCAGCGGTTGGGCCGGTGAGCCGATGATGGACCCCATGTGTGGCTCCGGCACCTTGCTTATCGAAGCGGCCTTCATCGCCGCCGACATGGCACCGGCCCTGCGCCGCGAGCGCTTCGGTTTCGATCGCTGGCTGCAACACGATGCCGAGCTGTGGCAGAGCCTGATGATGGAAGCCCAGGTGCGTGCCAAGCGCGGCATGCAGCGCTGCGAGGTCAAGCTGTTTGGTTGTGACGCCGATCCCCGGGTGCTGATGAAGGCCCGTGACAACGCCAAGGCCGCCGGTGTCGCTCACCTCATCACCTTCAAGCAGGCCGATGTGAGCGCGCTGGAAAACCCGCTGCCCATGCCGACTGGTGAGGATGAGGCTCGTCAGGTGGGGATGTTGATCTCCAACCCGCCCTATGGCGAGCGCCTCGGCGAATTCCCGGCCCTCTTGGAAGTGCACCAGGCGCTGGGCGATGCCCTGCGTCGCAGCTTCCAGGGCTGGCGCGTCTCCATTCTGTCTGCCTCGCCGGAATTGCTGAGCTGCCTGCGTCTGCGGGCCGACAAGCAGTATCGCCTGTTCAACGGCGCGCTCGAGTGTCAGCTGCGCAACTACCAGATAGCGCTGGACTCCGTGGCCTCCCAGAAAGAGGTGGCCCAGGACTTCGCGAACCGCCTGCGCAAGAATTTGAAGACCCTAGAGAAGTGGGCGCAGAAAGAGAACATCGACTGCTACCGCATCTACGATGCGGACCTGCCGGAATACAACGCCGCCATCGACCGCTATCAGGATTACCTGGTAGTGCAGGAGTACGCCGCGCCCAAGGACATCCCCGCCCAGAAGACCCGTCAGCGTCTGCTCGACATGGTGCAGGCCGCCATCAAGGTGACCGGCATGGACGGCGAGAAGGTGATCCTCAAGGTGCGCGAGCGCCAGGAAGGCAAGCAGCAGTATCAGAAGCTCTCCACCGAGCAACACCGGATGGAAGTGCAGGAGTACGGGGTACGCCTCTGGGTCAACCTCTACGACTACCTGGATACCGGTCTGTTCCTGGATCACCGTCAGACCCGCCGCATGCTGGGTCAGATGGCCAAGGGCAAGCGTTTCCTGAACCTGTTCGCCTACACCGGCAGTGCCACCGTGCACGCGGCGCTGGGTGGCGCCAGCGAGACCACCACGGTGGACATGTCTTACACCTACCTGGATTGGGCGCAGGACAACATGCGGCTGAACCTGCAGGTGGGTCGCCAGCACAAGTTCGTGCAGGCCGACTGCCTGAAGTGGCTCTCCGAGGCGGACGGTCAGTACGACCTCATCTTCATCGATCCGCCCACCTTCTCCAACTCCAAGCGGATGGACGAGAGCTTCGACGTGCAGCGAGATCACCTGCTGCTGATGCAACACCTCAAGCGCCTGCTGGCAGCGGACGGCACCCTGGTGTTCTCCAACAACAAGCGTCACTTCAAGATGGACTTGGCCGGTCTCGAGGCCACGGGCCTCAAGGCCAAGAACATCACCCAGCAGACCCGGCCCAAGGATTTCGAGCGCAACCAGCACATCCATAACTGCTGGATCATCACCCACGCCGACAACGCGGCAGATGCCGTCTGATGCTGACCCTGTTTCATACCGACGGCTGCCACCTGTGCGAGCAGGCGTGGACGCTGGTGGAGCAGGCGGGATTGGCCGCCCACAGCCGTCGCTGCGACATCCTGGACGATGAGGAATGGCTGGCGGCCTATCGGGTACGCATTCCGGTGCTGCGGGATGAAGCCGGCCGCGAGCTGGGCTGGCCCTTCACCCTGGCGGATCTCCACGCCTGGGTAGCAGCCAATCCGGATCAGAAAACATAGGCCAGCCAGCATCGGGCCAAACAGTATAACGAAGAAGAGGGCCGGCGCAGTTTGGCCCGCTTTTTCATGAAGGATAAGGAAAAGACATGGCTTTATTAACGTTGCATGGCGCTCATCTGTCGTTCAGTGATTTCCCGCTGCTCGACAATGCGGAGCTGGCGATCGAGCGCGGTGAGCGTCTCTGCCTGGTGGGACGCAACGGGGCAGGCAAGTCCACCCTGATGAAGGTCATCGCCGGCGAGCTGCCCCTCGATGACGGTCGTCTGGTGTTGCAGCAGGATCTGAAGGTGACTCGCCTCGAGCAGGATCCGCCCGCCTCGAGCGATCTGACGGTGTTTGACTACACCGCCGAAGGGTTGGCAGGGGTAGGGGAGCTGCTCAAGCAGTATCACCATATCGCCCTTGAGCTGGGTCACGATCCCTCCGACGCCAACATCCGCAAGATGAGCGAGTTGCAAGAGCAGCTCGATTACCAGAATGGCTGGCAGCTGGAGACCCGGATCAGCCAGGTGCTGACCCTGCTCAACCTCGATCCCGACGCAACCCTCGACAGCCTCTCTGGCGGCTGGCTGCGCAAGGTGGCGCTGGCCCGCGCCCTGGCCTGCGATCCGGATCTGCTGCTGCTCGATGAACCGACCAACCACCTGGACATCGAGGCCATTCACTGGCTGGAAGAGTTCCTGAAAGATTTCCGGGGCGCCATCGTGTTCATCTCCCACGATCGGGAGTTCATCCATAAGCTGGCGACCCGGATCATCGATCTCGATCGCGGCGAGATCACCTCCTGGCCCGGCAATTACGATCAGTACCTGCAAGGCAAGGAAGAGTGGCTGCGAGTCGAAGAGCTGAAAAATGCCGAATTCGATCGCAAGCTGGCGCAGGAAGAGGTCTGGGTTCGCCAGGGCATCAAGGCCCGTCGCACCCGCAACGAAGGTCGGGTGCGCGCCCTCGAGGCGATGCGCATGGAGCGTAGTCAGCGCCGCGAGCTGCAAGGCAAGGCCAAGCTGCAGATGGACGACGTCAACCGCTCCGGCAAGCTGGTGTTCGAGACCGAGGGGCTCGGCCTGGACTTCGGCGATCGCACCCTGTTCCAGGGGCTGGATCTGCAGGTGCTGCGCGGTGACAAGATTGCGCTGGTGGGCCCGAACGGCTGCGGCAAGTCCACGCTGATCAAGCTGCTGCTGGGGCAACTCGAGCCCAGCCGTGGTGTGGTCAAGGGCGGTACCAAGCTGGAGGTGGCCTATTTTGACCAGTACCGCGATCAGCTCGATCCCGAGCAGACGGTGATGGAAAACGTGGGGGAGGGCAAGCAGGAAGTCATGGTGCGTGGCCGCTCTCGTCACATCCTGGGCTATCTGCAGGACTTCCTGTTCGAACCCAAGCGGGCGCGGACCCCGGTCAAGGCCTTGTCAGGGGGCGAGAAAAACCGTTTACTGTTGGCCAAGCTGTTCCTGAAGCCCAGTAACTTGTTGATTTTTGATGAACCAACCAACGATCTGGATGTCGAAACGCTGGAATTGCTGGAGGAGTTGCTGTCGGATTATCCCGGTACTCTGCTGCTGGTCAGCCATGATCGTCGTTTCATCGACAACACGGTCACCGGTTGCTGGCTGTTTGAAGGGGATGGCCGGATCAGCGATTATGTGGGCGGCTATGCCGACATGATGGAGACCCGTGCCCTGCAAGAGGCACAGCAGGCGGTCAAGGCAGCGGCCCCCAAAGTGGCAGAGCCTGTCGCAGTGGCGGTGGAGCCGGCGAAAAAAACACGTAAACTCTCTTACAAGTTACAG
>NZ_JRGL01000125.1 GCF_000764655.1 Aeromonas aquatica | reverse complement strand
GCCATAACGGGCCTGAGCCTGTTTGTAGGTGAGCTCGCCTTTTTCAATCTGCTCGACCAGCGCCAGTTTAAAAGTCAGCGAGTAATCGCGCTGTGTCCGTTTCACACCTTGTCCCATCGGGTTCTCCATTTATTGGGGGGGAAAGGTGTAAACCATATTCAGGACGGGACACAAACAAAAAAAGAGCCACACAATGTGTGGCTCTTTTATCAGGCTAGCAAGCTAGCGGATCAGGGGCGACCCGCCGGGCTCTTAGCCACGTTGACGGCAGCGGTGCTGCCACCGTGGCGGCCTGAGCTGGCGACCTCGTTACGAACCAAAGGTGCCTGGACCACCGGCTCACGAGTAGCCTGGGCAGGCACAGCTGCTGGCGTTGCCATGGGCGCAGAGGCCTTGCGAGCGCGGGCCAATACACCGGTACCCTTGTTGACCGATTTGGTCACAGGGGCGCTGGCAGCAGGCTCAGTCGGTGCAACGACCACGGCTTCAGGTGCAATGGCCGGGGCCACAACCTCTTCAACCTGTGGTGCAGGAGCAGACTCGGCGCTGACAACGGGCACAGTTTCAACCGCAATCGGAGCAGGTGCCACCTCAGCTACGACGGCTTCGGCAACAGGCGCGTCCTCGGCGATCACAGCCACTTCGACTTCAGCAGTCACCGGCTCGGCAGCAGAGATTGGCGCCACGTCTGCGACGATGGCCACCGGCTCAGCGACAACAGCTTCAGCAACCTCGGCCGGGGCGGTAACGACAGCTTCGGCTTGCTCGTGAGCGTCTTCGGCGATGGCCTCGGCGATCACGTGCTCGGTCAGCGCCGCAGAGGCTTGCAGTGCGGCGGCAACGGCTTCGGCACTCGGGATGGTGACGACGGGTACCGCAGGCTCTTCCACTTTCACCTGAGCCGCATCCGCCTGAGCGGCCGCAGTCAGTTGAATGTCAGCTTGGGGCTCATCATCACGCTGGCCACGGGCATCTTCGTTGATGCGCTTGCGACGCTGGCCTTCGATCCGCTGGCTGCGCGGGGTACGACGAGAGCGGCGCTGACCGTCGGTCTGCTCCTCTTGCTCACCGGCCACGGCCTGGGCATCGACGACCTCATTCACCTGCTCGTCCACCGGCAGAGCAGGGGTCTCGGCAGCCACGACATCGACCCGAACCTGCTTGCGCAGTTGACGACGTTCGCGACGCTCGGCCACCTTCTGCTCTTTCTCCTGCTGCGGCTCGTCATTGACAATAGCAGTATCAAGCTGAACGGCTTCTACCGCTTCAACGACCACTTCGGCGCGAGGTTCGCGCGGAGCACGGGGTTCACGAGCCGGGCGCGGGGCGCGGGGTTCACGTTCCTGACGCGGCTCACGAGGTTCGCGATCCAGACGCTGTTCGTTGCGCTCACCGCGGGGCTCACGCTCCTGACGGGGTTCACGATCCATGCGCTGTTCACCACGGACTTCACGCTCCTGGCGAGGCTCACGTTCTTTGCGTGGGCGACGGTTGCGGTTCTCACCACCCTCGCGGTTGGCTGCACCTTCACGCTTCTCACCGGCTTCCGCAGAGGGGCGGTTGCCGCGGTTGTCATCACGACGACCACGTTGGCCACGGCTGCGGGTTTCGTCACGTTGATGACGGTGACCCTCTTCTTTGCTCGCCTCACGTACGGCCGGTTTCTCGGCGGGCGCTTTCACGTCGCCAGGTGCCGCATCGGATGCGAACAGAGCGGAGATGGCCTTGAACAGTTTGCCAAACAAACCTGGCTCGGCGGCAACCGGAGCCGGTGCTACCACAGGGGCAGGGGCGGTCGGTGCGGCAGGCTGGGGTGCTTGAACGAAGCCTTGCAGCAGCGGTTGCTCGCGCTCGATCACCTGAGCCTGCTTCGGTTGGTAGACCGGCTTGGCAATCTCGGTTTTCAGCTCGTAGCTGGCCGCTTCTGCGATCTCACCCTTGCGAATGCGAGTGACCTCGTAGTGCGGGGTCTCCAGATGCTGGTTCGGAATGATGTAGACACGGATCTCATTGCGCTGTTCCAGACCGGCAATAGAAGCGCGCTTCTCGTTGAGCAGATAAGCGGCGACATCGACCGGCACCTGAGCGTGTACCTGCTCGGTATTGTCCTTCATGGCCTCTTCTTCGATGAGACGCAGGATGGACAAGGCCAGTGATTCGTTGTCACGGATCACACCCTGACCCTGGCAACGAGGGCAGATATGGCTGCTGGACTCGTTGAGGGAGGGACGCAGGCGCTGACGGGACATTTCCAACAAACCGAAACGGGAGATCCGTCCCAGCTGGATGCGGGCTCTGTCTTGGTGCACGGCTTCACGCAGACGGTTCTCCACGTCGCGCTGATGGCGCACCGGGGTCATGTCGATGAAGTCGATGACAATCAGGCCACCCAGATCACGCAGACGCAATTGACGGGCAATCTCGTCGGCCGCTTCCAGGTTGGTCTGCAGCGCTGTCTCTTCGATATCGCCGCCCTTGGTAGCGCGGGAGGAGTTGATATCGATGGAGGTCAATGCTTCGGTCGGATCGATGACGATGCTGCCGCCGGAGGGCAGGCGCACCTCACGCTGGAAGGCTGACTCGATCTGGCTCTCGATCTGGAAGTGGTTGAACAGGGCAACATCACCCTTGTACAGCTTCACGCGATTGAGGAAATCGGGGCGAACCAGCTCGATGTGAGACTTGGCACGTTCGAAGATGACCGGATTGTCGATCAGGATCTCGCCCACATCGCGACGCAGATAGTCACGAATGGCACGCACGATCACGTTGCTTTCCTGGTGGATAAGCACCGGCGCCGAGCGATTCTGCGAGGCTTTGTGGATGGAGTCCCAGTGGTTGAGCAGAACGTTCAAGTCCCATTCCAGCTCTTCCGGGGACTTGCCCACACCGGCGGTACGCACGATGAGGCCCATGCCGTCCGGCACGGTCAGACCATTCAGGGCTTCCTTCAACTCGGTCCGCTCGTCACCCTCGATACGACGGGAAATGCCGCCAGCACGGGGGTTGTTCGGCATCAGCACCAGGTAGCTGCCGGCCAGACTGATAAAGGTGGTGAGGGCTGCACCCTTGGTGCCACGCTCTTCCTTATCGATCTGGACGATGACTTCCTGGCCTTCGCGGACCACTTCTTTGATGTTGGGACGACCCTGATAGGAATAACCGGAGGGGAAGTAATTGCGGGCGATTTCCTTCAATGGCAGGAAACCGTGGCGCTCGGCGCCATAGTCAACAAAAGCAGCTTCAAGACTGGGTTCTACGCGGGTGATTTTACCCTTGTAAATGTTCGCTTTCTTCTGCTCGTGTCCCGGACTTTCAATATCCAAATCGTAGAGCTGTTGTCCGTCAACCAGCGCTACGCGCAACTCCTCTTCCTGAGTCGCGTTGATTAGCATTCTTTTCATTGAGTTCTCATTATTTTGTCATTTTGATTCCTCCACAGGATCCTGCCGGCGCCGGCCTCGGGTCTTCAGCATGCTTGGGCAACCTCCCGGTTGGGGCATGCATGAGGCGCAAACTAAGGGCACTCTGGTTCTGCCTTCTCGAGAAGGCACGAATTAAGGATACCGATGTGGAGACAATTAAATCGGTTCTGTTTGCGTTCTCCATGCGTTGTACCTCGCACCCGGGAACCGTCATGTTCTTGTATACACGGTGTTTCGGGATTGGGTGGCATAAATTTTGGCCACTTAGTACAAGGCTTGAACACAATGACAAAACCTTGTTTATTATCCCATTTAAACCACTTTTATAGCAAGACGCCATTTTTTAACAAAGCATGCAGCCAAGGACCACCGGCAGTGTTAAAATCCGCGCCATGACACAGATACATCAACAAGTGCAGCTGCTCACCATCGAAGCTGAGCATGAAGGGCAGCGCATCGACAATTTTCTCAAGACTCAGCTAAAGGGCGTCCCCAAGAGCCTGATCTATCGCATCCTTCGTAAAGGCGAGGTGCGCGTCAATAAGAAACGCATCAAACCCGAATACAAACTCTGTGTCGGCGACGAGGTGCGGGTGCCCCCCGTGCGCGTGGCCGAGAAGAACGAACTGCCCTCCGCCAACCTCGGCAGCATCCAGCGTCTGGAGAGTCAGATCCTGTTTGAAGACGAGGCCATGATAGTGCTCAACAAGCCGTCCGGCATGGCCGTGCACGGTGGCAGTGGCCTGAGCTTCGGGGTCATCGAGGGGCTGCGTGCCCTGCGCCCGGAGGCCCGCTTCCTGGAGCTGGTGCACCGGCTCGATCGCGACACCTCCGGCGTGCTGCTGGTCGCCAAGAAACGCAGTGCCCTGCGCAGCCTGCACGAGCAACTGCGCGTCAAAACCATGCGCAAGCAGTATCTGGCGCTGGTGCGCGGCCAATGGCAGCCCCACGTCAAGGTGGTCAACGCGCCGCTGCGCAAGAATGATCTGCAGTCCGGCGAGCGAGTGGTGCGGGTCAGCGGCGATGGCAAGCCATCCGAGACCCGCTTCCGCATCGCTCGTCAATTTGCCGAGGCGACCCTGGTCGAGTGCAGCCCTATCACCGGCCGTACTCACCAGATCCGGGTTCATACCCAGCATGCTGGCCATCCCATCGCCTGCGATGACAAATACGGTGAGGCTGCCTTCGACGAGAAGATGCGTGCTCAAGGCTTGAAACGGCTGTTCCTGCACGCCTGGAAGCTCAGTTTCACCCATCCGGTCGACGATCGTGAGATGCAAGTGGAAGCACCGCTCGCTCCCGAGCTCGACAGCTTCCTGAACAAGCTGGCCCGCTGATGCAAGATATCCGGCTCGCCATCTTCGACTGGGACGGTACCCTGATGGACTCGGTGGGGCGGATCGTCGCCTGCGTGCAGGGGGCCGCCCGGGATTGTGGCGAACCCGTGCCGACGGCGCAGGAGACGCATCAGATCATCGGGCTCAGCCTCGAGGTGGGCATTCCTCGCCTGTTTGGGTTGGGGCAGGGAAACGAGCGAGCTCAGGCCCTGATCGCCCGCTATCGCCATCACTATCTGCATGACGATACGCCAAGCCCGCTGTTTGCCGGGGCGAGCGAGTTGCTGCACCACTGGCACGCACAGGGCATCGCCCTGGCGGTCGCCACCGGCAAGTCCCGTCGTGGGCTGGACCGGGTATTGGATGAGACTGGGCTGCGTCCCTTGTTTGCCGCCACCCGTGGCGCAGACGAGGCGAACTCCAAACCCGATCCCCTGATGCTGACCCAGATCCTGGATGAGCTGGACTTGGTGGCCGGACAGGCAGTGATGATCGGCGATTCCATCCACGACATGGCGATGGCAGAGGCGCTCGCCATGCCACGCGTGGGGGTTACCTGGGGCGTACATGACAGGGAGCGCTTGCAAGCCCATGATCCGGTTGCCGTGGTCGACACCATGGATGAGCTGAGACGGCTGCTGAGTTAGTGTCCTATACGACACAACAGCAAAACGGGAGCCTTGGCTCCCGTTTTTTATCTCGTCATTTTCTATTTTTATAGCAAATTATGGCAAGGCCAAACCATGGCGCGCCAGCAGCTCGATCAGACCGATAAGGGGGAGGCCGGTCAACGCATTGGGATCGCGCCCCTCCAGCCCCTTGAACAACACTATGCCCATGCCTTCACACTTGAAGCTGCCCGCGCAATCGAGGGGTAACTCCGCTTCCACATAGCGGCGAATGGCGGCCTCATCGAGGTGGCGAAAATGCACGGTGAAGGGTTCAACCAGCTGCTCTGCCTTGCCACTGGCCGCATCCAGCACGCAGAGGCCGGTATAGAAGGTGACACTCTTGCCTTGCGCCGCCATCAGCTGCGCCACCGCCTTCTCTACCGTGCCCGGCTTGCCGAGGATCTGGCCGTCACACACGCACATCTGATCAGAACCAATGATTAACCCCTGATCATGGTGTCGGGCGACGGCATCCGCCTTGGCAAAGGCCAGTCGCGCGACCAAGGCTTGGGCCGATTCATCCGGCAGAGGCGACTCGTCAACCTCGGGAGAGGCACATTGAAACGGCAAGCCAAGTTTTTCCAGCAGCGTCTTGCGATAGCGGGAGGTCGAGGCAAGGATCAGGGGGGCGCTCATAATCTGATGATATCCATTTATAAATCAATTGGTTGATTCTATATGGCAGCGTGGTTTGGCGCAAACAGACAGGCCGGTCAGGTTCTCGTTCCTGAGGTTTGGCAGGTAATAATCGAGAGCATGAGGGCGCATTGACTGGTCCCAGGACGAAGATGGGGCGGCTGCACGAAAAACGGCTATAAGCATAGGAGTGAGAATGGGGAGGCAAGGATGAAAAAATGTTGTGCACTGGCCTTGATGTTGATCACTTTCTCGAGCTGGGGGCAGGGGTGGCAACCTCAGCAGGGGGAGGGGGGAGTCAACATCTGGACCCAGCCACGTCCACCGGGTCCCTACCTGGCGCTTCGCCTGGAGATGCGCGTCATGGCCGAACCTACTGCGCTCCTGACCGTGCTGCGTGATACCAGTCGGCACCGGGAGTGGCTGCCCAAGAGCCGCGAGGTGCGGGTGCTGGCAAGATCCGGTGCCGATGATGAACTGGTCTATACCCTACTGGAATCCCCCTGGCCGGTGCAGGACAGGGAGCTCATCACCCGCTCCCATGTGTCGAGACGGGCCGACTGCGGATTGGCGCTCAAGGTTTGGGCCGAGCCCGATGCGCTGCGTGAGCAGCCGGGTCTGGTGCGGATCCGGGCCAGCGATGGGCGCTGGGAAGCCCTGCCACAACCAGATGGGAGTACCTTGGTCCGGCTTGAAACTTACACCAACCCGGGCAACAGCCTGCCGGGCTGGATAGTCAATCCGGTCGCCATCAAGGCGGCTCTAGAAAGCTTCCAAGCCATTCGCCGCCTGATGGAGGCTATGCCTCGGCATCAGCCATCCCTGTTGAGCGCAAAAAACCTTTGTACGGCCACCCCCTGAACCCTTGAGCGAGGGCGAAATATTGATTCAATCATCCATCACCAGCAGGGGGCAACCGGCCGGGCTATCCGGTCGGCTGGCAAGCACGGACTCGATGCGATAGAGGCCATCGTAGTCGGCCGTGCGTCCCTCTGTATTGGGGTTGTCTTCGAAATGCCCCGTCACTTCCACATAGAGCGGCTGGGGGGAAGCCGGATGACTTTCGTCCCGTTTGCTCAACTTGTCTCGCAGGGATTGCAGCACCTTGTTCTCACCCTGTATCCAGAACGCATTGTCCGCGTCACAGGGGATGAAAGACTCGATCTCCTGCTCCCGGTAGTCGTGTCCGGTGGTCTTCTCTTCGGCGACCGCGGATGACTGCGAACAGATAATCAATAAAACCAGCGCCAACGAGCAAGGGATCAAGCCTTTCATAAACAAGCTCCAATAATGTCCTTCAATGAGATCCGTCATCATGTTGAGTACAGAACCTGGCGTAGGTCTGAACCACGACCAGATCCGGCCGATGAAGCAGGTCGAGCATGGAATTGAACAGGCAGGTAAGCTCACCTAGTTTGCCCGCGCAGCCGATGAGCGGAGGGTTGATCGTGCAGGATCCTGTATTGGATCCCGCTGTTTGTGGCATAATCAGCTACCGATGAACGCAAGTTCCTGTCTTCAGGGGCCTGCGTGGTTAAAATCATCGGCGGTAAGGACTTTTTCCTTTGACTATCCCTTGTTGGACCTATAATATTCGCGCCCTATGCAAAAGGTGAAGTTGCCCGTTAAGGTTGATCCAGTCCGTAATGCCTTGAAGCTACTCGATTATGTCGGGATAGTGGAAAAGTCGCAGATGCCTAGACTGGAAGCATCAACCGAAGGCTTGCAAAGTGATGTGGACGTCACCCTGCAGTTTGGTAAAGACATCCAGAAGTTGACCGTTATGAAAGGCACTGCCCATGCCAAGGTCGAACTGGTTTGCCAACGTTGCGGTGAGACGTTCGAGCACCTTTGCGAAGCTGATTTTATCTACACTCCGCTGTTCGAAAGAACAAACGAGGAAGAGCTGCCGGAAGCTTATGAGCCCATTGAATTGGACGAAAACGGCGAGATAGATCTTCATCAAATCCTGGAGGATGAACTCATCCTCTCGTTGCCTCAAGTGGCTATGCATCCAATGGATGCCTGCCCGCGAGGAAACATGGAAATGACTTGGGGTGACATCGAGCCTGCTGATGAGCGGCCGAATCCCTTTGCAGCTCTTGAAGCGCTCAAACGTAAGTGAATTTTTAGGAGTTAGCCTACCATGGCCGTACAACAGAACCGTAAAACCCGCGCCAAGCGTGGCATGCGTCGTTCCCACGATGCACTGACCGCTGCAGCACTGACTGTTGATCAGACCAGTGGTGAAATCCATCGTCGTCACCACGTGACTGCCGATGGTTTCTACCGCGGTAAAAAGGTAATCGCTTAAGGATTGCCTTTGTCTACGCAAACTGTCGCGCTAGACATAATGGGGGGAGATATTGGCCCCTCGGAAACAGTGCCTGCCGCCGTGCAGGCACTGTCTCTTCTGCCTCAGCTAAAACTTATTCTGGTCGGTGACCAACACCAGACCGCCTCCTTGTTACAGCAACATGGCTTGCTGACTCATCCCCGCGTTCGTTTTGTCCATGCCTCCCAGGTCGTTGCCATGGGTGATAAACCGATCGTCGCGTTGCGTACCCTCAAAGACTCCTCCATGCGGGTGGTGCTGAACCTGGTCAAGGCCGGT
>NZ_JRGL01000124.1 GCF_000764655.1 Aeromonas aquatica | reverse complement strand
ACTGGGTGACCAGCGAGGTGATGGGATGGGGAGTTGTGAGTTCATGTTGTGCGAGACGACGCTGGCGCAAGGTGAGCAGTGGGAAGAGAGACAGCAGGTGTTGAAAGGCTTGGGTATCCATGATGGTGGCCCTCAGGGTGATGACCTATTTCAAGGTTAGCCTTTCAACACGTAATTGGGACAGAGCCTTTTTTATGGCATGGCACGCACAGCTCAGGCGCAACCTATTGAGTCGATTCCATCACCCGCTTGTCGAGATGGGCTTTGATGTCGGCCCGCTCCGTCTCGCCGATCACCCCGTCCCCGTTCTTGTCCAGGCGAGAGAAGATGATCTCCTGGCGCTCCATGAACTGCGCCTTGGTGGTGTTACCTTTCGGCTTCAGGCCCTTCATCCGCTCCGGCACGGGCTTGCCCGCCTGCTTCATCAAGGCTTCCATCTTGGTCAGGGCGGCCTCTTTCTCGGCAACCGAGAGCACGCCGTCCCCATTGTGATCCTGCAGGGCGAAGCGCTGCTCGGCGCGCGTCATGAACTGCGTCTTGGTGATGTCCCCCATCATGGGCGTGGCGGGCAACGAATCGACCGCGAAGGTGAAACCGCTGAAGAGCGCGAGGGAGAGAAGACAAGGTTTGAACATGGCGATGATTCCTTATGCTGACCCGGCCTTGCCGGCCCTGGTGATCTGGCGTGAGCCTGGTACCTGAGCCAGCACCCGCCCCTGCCGCCGGGGAGTGGGTGGAGAACAGGCCGCCACCTCGCCCCTACTGCCATTGTAGCCCCCCGGCCGGGAGCCAACCCCACCCCGATCCTGGCCATATCGCTTCCTATTCATGGCGGTGGCGCCTTGTTTCCGTTAAAATGACGGGTTTTTACCGTGCCTGGTTCCCCAAGCCCCATCAGGCGCCAGCATTGTGACTCTGATGATGCAGGATCTGTCATGAACAACTACTTTCGGGTGCTGGGCGTCAAGTCCAACGCCAGCGAAAACGACATCAAGAAAGCCTATCGACGGCTCTCGAACCAGTACCACCCCGACAAGCTGCACGGGGCGAGCGAAGAAGAGAAAGAGCAGGCCGCTGCCTTGCTGCATCAGGTGAAGAAGGCCTACGAGGTCCTCTCCGATCCCAAGGCACGCGCCGCTTTTATCAAAGATTTCAACAATGTCATCGTGACCGATCCCGCTGCTGCCATGCAGGAGATGTGGGACCAATTCTACCCCTGAGGGTGCTATGCAAAAAAAATGGGATCAGGCGCGGCTCAAGGCGCTACAGAGTGATGCTGGCGAGAACATCGAATCCTACCGGGATCAGGACCAGCCCAAGGCGCTGGAGCAGTTCACCGGCAAGATGAAGGCCCTGCTGCTGGCGGATATCAGCATGCTGGAATTCATGCCCGAATACCTGCCGCTGGCGCTCTATGGCCGGGTGCAATTCCCCCCCAAGGCCAAGCTGGCCTGGGCCAAGTGGCTCGGCAGCAACGTGCAGCCCGACTGGGACGAGTTCAAGGTGTCGGTGGCGTTCAACAACGCAGACCTGCCCCTGGTCAAGGCGGTGCGGGCCCAGAGCGAGGAGCAGCTCATCGAAGCCTGCGCCGTGGTCTATCTGCTGGACAACCCCCTGCCCCGCGGCGGCCGTCACGCCGATGACGACTACGAACTGCGCGACGAGGATGACGAAGACGGGGAAGATGCCGACGCCGACTATCACGGTGGAGACGGTGAGGAAGACGATCAGGACATGTACGACGAAGTACGTTTCTAATTGGGGCAATGCATGAACAACAGTCTGATAGAAATTACCGCCATCGAGATCAAAGAGCTGGCCGTGATCGAGCCGAAGCAGGCGAGCGAGAAGTTCGAACTGATCGCCAAGACCATGTCCGACGAGCAGTTGGCCGAAGTCATTGAAAACATTGATATCGTCACCCTGACCCAGATCAATGGCCAGCACGACATCTCCTTCCCGTCCATCATCTCCGAGCTGATGACCCCGGAACGGATCCGCGACATCGTCTGCCAGCAGCCCCTCTACTGGGAAGAGGCCATCAAGAACAACGCCGATGAGTTGCAGCAGCACACCTTCGACTTCCTCAACTACCTGATCCGCACCCAGGACAACGAAGCCAAGCAGCGCGAGATCCTGGAATGCATCGCCGAAGATCCGGCCGGCCTCTTCTACCTCGCCATCCCCTTTATCGAGTTCTATCGCGGCGATCGCTACGAGGACGACGAAGGCTATGGCGACGTGCTGCACGCCGAGGAGGAAGATCTCGAGGAGTCCCTGCGCTACAGCGAGCGCCAGCAGGCCGAGGGCACCCACGACTACTCCCTGGATGACCCCAGAAGCCTGCTGATGCTGATCCGCGAGCAGGCCCCCGAGGTGGAGAAAGCCATCAAGTCCCTGTTGCGGAGCGAAACCTCCTCCTGGGATGGCATCATCAACAAGTTCGCCGCCGAACTGGTGATGCAGGCCAAGGAGAAGAACAAGGTCGAGGAAGACGAGTACGGCGACGTCGACGACATGTTCAGCTTCCTGGATTGAGGTAGATAACCATGCAACTAGTCATCCGCGAGGCCAACGAGGGTCCCTTCCTCAGCCAGGTGCTGCGCTTCGGTCGTGACAACGAGCGCCTGAGCCCCCAGCAACTTGCCGCCATCAAGGGCAAGGCGGTGCTGATGAGCCTGAAGTTTGCCGACAAGTACTACAACAAGTACAAGATGCACCTGCTGGAACAGGCCGCCCACGACGTGATCGGGGTGGTGAGCCTGGGGCTGCAGGAGCTCTCCCAGCGGGATACCGCCAAGGCGCTGGCGCTGTTGCAGGCGCCGGAAGGCCCCATCAAGCCGTTCCAGAAGGGCTGGTCCATGCTCATCTCCGTCAGCCCCAAGCAGACCGGCAACAGCCTCTATGGGGACGTGGATGCACGGCTCCTGGACAAGATCTCGAGCCCACCGGACGTGGAGGAGTGGCAAGGCTGGCAGGAGTATGAAAAAGCGCTGGCCGAGCACAACAAGACCCGGCTGATGGGGCTGCTGGACAGCCACTTCTTCGCCTATGACAATGACCACCCCACCATGGAGGACAAGCTGGCGGAGGCCCTGCTCTATCGCCTGCTCTGCGGTGAAGGTGACGGGGCGGCGAAGATAAAGGTGAAACAGGATCTCAAACGCCGGCTTTCACGGGATATCGCGCTAAAAGATGAGTGGTATGGCAAAGATTATATCGCCGCTCAACTCGAACGCCTGCTCGCCGAGCTGCCCCTCGACATGGCCGCCGCCCTGCGTCAGGAGCTGAGCCCCGGCTTCGTGCCCAACCTGCTGCACAGCTTGAGCTTCGTCCGCCAGTACCAACAGTTGCAGCGGGAGAACGCCTCGCCGGAGAAGCTCGACAACATGGAGATGCGCGCCGGCCTCAGGCACCCCCTGCTAGGCTGGCCGCTCTACCACGACTTCTGAGGCGCGCTTTAGCCGCCCAATCCGTCGTTATTCAACGCCCGGTTCGCCGGGCGTTGTCATATCCCCCTCCCGGAGGAAAAGAGAACACACCCGCACAGCACCGCCTCCCCCGCCATCTGGCACACATAAGGGGCCGGGAATGACCGCAGGGGGTAACAAGCGCTGCCCATGACTGCGGCACCCGGCCGCGAGGCGAGGAGCAACGGCAGTGGTATCAGAAAGGCCCCCCTATAAGCGTTAGCGTACAGACAGGCGCGCGGAGCCGGGGGAAGATGGTCGCCATCACAGACAAGCGGCTAGCAAACCGCCCGTCTGGTATGTGGAGCAGCCGTTCGATATGCCGCCAGCTCTGCCGCCGAGCAACCACTATCCGGGCTTACGCGTTGGGGACCGGGTCGGGATCAGTCACAGCCTCATGGTTGATGGCTGAATACACCCTGACGTATTGATCAGTATCAAGAGGTAACCCCATGAAGAAGATCCATGGTTTAGCACGAGGCGCCGTCGCAATGGTCATGCTGTTTGGCTTGGCAGCTTGCTCCGGCATGTCGCAACAAGACAAGAGTACCGCCATCGGAGCCGGTATCGGCGCCGTCGGTGGCTCGGTTCTGACCGGAGGCAGTGCGGTTGGTACCGTGGGTGGGGCCGTCGTCGGTGGCGTAATTGGCCATGAAATCAAGAAATAGGCCTCCCCCTCTCCGTCATAATCCAACGCCCGGTTCGCCGGGCGTTGTGCTATACGCAGCAAGCCGGCCATGGCGGCAACTGCCCCATTATGCAGATATTTATGCATTTCCAGAGCGTGGTTGCATGGATGGCCCCCTCCCTTTTGCACCTCGGCCATGGCGGGAATGACGTCACAAAAGTGACAGGGATCTCGCTACCCTGACCAACTTGGTGCCAAAAAGCCATCAAGATGCCGAGGATGGCGCCGTTCTCGCCAACCAAGGCGTGACCAAGCCGCCACAGCAAAAGAATAAAAAGTCAGAATAAATTGATAAACAACAATTAATCGTTCGGGATTAAATTTAAGGTCTGGCAATTTGCCTAGGCTGGTCGCTAAATGTCGATCCAGCCTTGAAACCCGCAGGACGCACGACAGGCTAACCGGCAGCAGACCGGTACGCTCTCAGGATGAGTTGTGATTTTCCCTCTCACAGGAGACAAACCGTGAGCGCTTCGACCCCAGCTTCTCATCACGCCAGCGTCCCCCCGGGCTCGGGTGCCCTGTTCTTCATCCAGACCTTCGCCACCCTGGGTTTTGCCGTGCTCTACTCCACCCTGGTGCTCTACGCCACCAAGCGCCTCGGCTTCAGCGAATCCCAGGCCAACGCCATGATGGGGATCTTCGGCGCTTTCAACTACGGCCTGCACCTGTTTGGCGGCTACCTCGGCGGGCGCTACCTCAGCAACCGCAACCTGTTCGTCATGGGCATGGTGTTGCAGGTGATCGGCTGTTACCTGATCGCCGAGAGGGGGATCAGCGGCCTCTATTGGGGGCTCGCCATGTTCCTCACCGGCAGCGGCCTCAACGTCACCTGCCTCAACATGATGCTGACCCAGCGCTTCGCCCCCGACGATCACCGCCGCGAGAGCGCCTTCCTGTGGAACTACGCCGGCATGAACCTGGGCTTCTTCATCGGCTTCTCGGTGGCGGGCTACTTCCAGCTGACCGAGGATTACCGCACCCTGTTCCTGTTCGCCACCCTGGGCAACGTGCTGGCCATCATCGCCACCCTCTGCTTCTGGCCCATTCTGGCGGATATCAACACCCCGCTGCGCCACATCAAGGGACGCGGCTTCTACCTGCGCATGCTCGGCGGCCTCGCCATCCTGGCCCTGCTGGTGCCGGCCCTGCGCCTGCTGCTGACCCACGCCAGCTTCAGCGGCAGCTTCGTGCTGCTGCTGGGGGCCATGGTACTGGTGCTGCTCTGCGTGATAACGGCGCGCCATCGGGATCCGGCCGAGCGCAGCCGCATGGTGGCCTACCTCATTCTGGCCCTCGGCTCCCTCATCTTCTGGTCCCTCTACCAGCTGGCGCCCATGGGGCTGATGCTGTTCTCCGAGCACAACATCAACCTCAATGTGTTCGGCTGGCAAGTCGCCCCCCAGTGGATCCAGAACATCAACACCCTGGTCATCGTCATCGGCGGCCCCCTGATGGCCCTGCTGTTCAAGCGCCTGCGCGAGCAGGGCTGGCGCATCGACATCCCCTCCCAGTTTGCCGCCTCCCTGTTCTGCATGGGGCTGGGGATGCTGGTGCTGCCGGTGGGCATCCATCTGGCGGGGGCGGACGGCCTGGTCGCCTTCAAGTGGATCGCCATCAGCTATGTGCTGCAGAGCCTGGGGGAGCTGCTCATCTCCCCCATCGGCTACGCCATGATCGGCAAATTGGCCCCCGCCAGATTGCAGGGGCTGATGATGGGCTGCTGGATGATGGTGACCGGCGTCGCCTCTGTGCTGGCGGGCTATGTCTCCGCCGCCATGCCGCAAAACAGTGGCAGCACCCCGATCGCCACCAATCCGGGCTACGGCTCGGTGTTCAATATGCTGGGCTGGGGTTCCCTCGCAGGTGGCCTGATCCTGTTGCTGCTGGTGCCCCGTCTGCGCCAGCTGATCGCCGCCAGATTTACCCCGTCGGCGACGCCCGTCACCGCCTGATCGCACTTTGGCTCGGTCATTGCAGCCAATCACGCAGAGGGCAATGCGCCCATGCTTGATGACAGTACAGGAGTGGCTTGCCCCCATGGCGGGTAGCAAATGTGCCCCGGCAGAAGCTGTCACTGCAAGCGCGGCCCATCCCATCCATCCTTATAACGCCCGGTCTGACCGGGCGTATTGCTATCCCGCCATATCGCCTGGCATGGGAAAAGGCGGGCTTGGACGGCGACACAGTTTTTCGGGAGGCGCATAGATGGAGCTGGACGACAAGAAACCCCTGGTGGGCGTGGCTCACGTGGTGCTGCAGACGGATCGCATGGCGGAGTCGGTCCACTTTATGCGGGCCCTCGGCATGAGGCTCCTCTTCGACGGGCCCGAGATCTCCGTTCTGGAGATGCGCGGCGGCACCCACCTGCTACTGATGCACAGCGATAAGGTCGTTGCGGGAGAGGCCCCCTTCGATCTGATGGTCGACGATCTGCACGACAGCCACCGGCGCCTGAGCGCCCTGGGGCTGGCGCCCTCCCCCATAGAGGCACGCCCCGCCATCGCGCACGAGCTCTTCACCCTGCGCGAGCCCGCCGGCCGGCTCATCACCATCTTCTCCAGCCATGCCTCCGGCAAGCCCATATAGAGGAGCCACAGACTGCATCCTCCTGTTTCATTGCCCTCTTCGCCCATAGAGGACTGAGCGCCGCCTCCCTCGTGCGGCATCCGCCCCGCCAGGACCCCTGCCGGCAGATCCACCCACAATGAGCTAACCCCTTGGTATAATTGGCCTACAGACTGTCAGGAATATAATGAATTCTTCCTACAGGCAGCAGGGGCCAGGCGTGAGCAGAAAACCCGACCGTATCACCGCGATGCAGCAGATCATCGATGCCGTGAAGCAAGAATTCCCGCTCTATCAACCGGATACCTTCAAATGCGGGCCGAACAACACCTGCATCGGCTGCCCCAAGAAGCTGATGGAGCTGGTGGATACGGATCTCTGCTACTGGCAATATCAGATCAATCGCGGCATCCCGCCCAGCTTCGACGAGCTCTATCGTTTCGGCAAGATGTGCAAGAACATCCGCCGGGCGCTGGTGAAGAATGGCCGGATCCCCGCCTGAAATTTTATAAACATCTGCCCTGTTGTGATTTCACAGATCGTTTCATCTACCAGGGCGAGGAATACCCGGATTGGGTAAGGCAGAGCCGATAATTTGCAATAAAATAGACGGGTCTCCGGTCCAGGATTAAGGGCCCCTCAAACGGATCAGGCCATTCCCACATCTCAGTTCAGGAGGAAACGTCATGACTCAGGAAAGGATCCAGACCCAGTATCGGCTCGCCGGCCCCTTTGCCACCCAGGCCGAGCTGGAACAGGCGATCGCTCAGGCCATCGCGGCCCACAAACAAGACTTCTTCCCCCTGCTGGAGCGGCTGGTGGATGAGGGCAATCCCGCGGTCAACCTCAGTCAGGAGCACCCGCCGCAGGTGCTGCGCATCGAACTCGCTCAAGACGGCACCCAGGGCCTGGCCCACCTCAGCTACGAATCCAACTTCTTCGAGTGCTGCCTGATCGTCAACGAATATGAGCAGCACCAGACCAGCCTGCCCTTTAGCCTGGAAGGGGATCAGCTGATTTTCGATATCGAGCTGCCCATCAAGTGGAATTTCAATAATTAAGGCTTCGGCGGTGCAATAAGCGCAGCGTATTGCACCGGCAACATAGGTGAAATCGATGGGGCGCCAGTCATGGTGCAGCGGCCGAATGAAATGACGGCCTGGAAGGCAGGTGCTCCGCAATAACAGCTTGATGATTGGCCGTTAAATAAAGAGGCCGACGTGGCCACTCAGGTGCCCCACTTGGTGTAGGGTTGTCTCCATGCCAACTGAATGAACTATCGGGGGTCAGCATGGGTGAGCAGCAATCAGCAGCAATGCCGGAATTGAACGACGGTGATTACTATGGCGTCGAGCGTAGAAGTGCCGGAGACTTCCCCTTTTATCGCCAATCCCCAAATGCCTTGTCTGGCCGCAGCTGGGTGCTGATCCTGCTGGGGGTGGTGCTGGGTTTTGCCGTGCTGACGGCGCACATAGGGTTTTATAAAACCACGGCGGGCGGCTTTGTCCCCGCCATCCTGTTTCCTCTCATCCCCCTGGCCGTGCTCGCCATGGTGGCGGGGAAGGCATGGCGATCGCTGTTTCGAACGCCGACGGGGCGGGATGTCCTCTTGATGCTGGCGATTTCCGGCGTCAACATCCTGGTCTCGGTCGCCGTTGCCTTGGTACTGCAGCACCTGTTCAAGATGAGTGAAAACCCGGTCAACGCCATGCTGGCAGAAGCCTCCAATACGGCGCGCATCCTCTTTTATGTAAAAACGGCGCCCCAGCTCTTCGGCGAGGAGGTGGTCTCCATACTGCCTTTTCTGGCCATCCTCTGGTTTTGTCACACCAAGCTCAGCCTGAGCCGCAAGTCCGCCATCATCACCGCCTGGCTCTGCACCGCCCTTATCTTCGGGGCCATGCACCTGCCCACTTATGACTGGAATTTTCTGCAATGTTTTCTGGTGATCGGCACGGCCCGCATAGTGCTGCTCAGTGGCTACATCATCACCAAAAATATCTGGGTATCGACCGGCGCGCACATCATCAATGACTGGCTGCTGTTTACCATCATGGTGCTGCTGCATGGTGGCCAGGCTGGCATATAAGAGCAGCGGGGCATGATCACAAGAAAGGAGCCCTGACGGCTCCTTTTTCCATTACCCCGTCCACAGAAAAGGCGAGACCCTTGCCTCGCCTTTGCCTGCGTCAGATGGGGATCAGGTGAGATAGTAACGCCACGACCTGCTCGGCTCTGCATAGCCGACCCGGATGCAGAAAGGGGCAAGTTCATGATTGGCCTGCTCCAGGCTGAGGGTCTGGTGGGCATCCTCCCGACACCACTGCACGAACTCGTCGCTGTTGAAGCTGTAGTGATCCCCGTGAAAGGCCCCGTGAGCCTCGATAAGCCCTATGGCTTTCTCCGTTTCCATATTTGACCTCCTGGCACTGTGCTGCTTCCTTTAAGCTTAGCGAGTGGGGGTGACTGGCGGGGCCTGAATGTCAGCGCCGTTGGCACTGTGGCGAAAGGTAAAAAGGGAGAGAAAGGGCTGCCAGTGGGGCTGGTGATAACAGGTACTCACGAATAACGGATTACGTTTCGCTAATCAAATCAACGGCCCTACATTTTTTAGAAATCACCTTTATAAATGCGTAAGCTCATTTAAACTGTCTCCACTCGCTAATTCAATCCCAAGAGCCAACTAGGAAGCCTCATGCAGAATGATATACTGATAAACAATTTGCAAAGCTTGTTTCAATTATTCACGGCAATTTACTTCATTGCAGAATGGGTTAGCGTAGAAAGAATTATAGAATACTATAGGAGAAGGCACTCCAACAAATTCAGATATCGACTTAAAGTTAAAAAGGGATATTCTAAAGATTTGAGTGACCTATTCTCTGGTTATGAGGAAGATGCTTGGTATCCTTTTTCAATTTCTCATCCAATGGGAAAGGTTAATTTTCTTAGAAAGGTTTGCTTGCTTTTTTCTACGGTATGCTTTGTTGGGCTAATATTGTCATCCATGAACACAGGCTGGATGCTTAGCCTGAATTGTTTTATCGCAATAGTGCTCGCTTTGTTAATCCCTTTCTATATTGCTTTATTTAAAGTGATTATCCCATTGGAACGAGACTACAGAAAAATCACATCGTCCATTGATAAGATATTGCATGAGGTTGAAGTCAAAATTGAGCAGTACATGTCAATCCATCCTGAGCCATCTTTGTGGTTCACTCTCGACACTAACAGCTCCGATGATAAAGCAACTCAATTTAAAAGACATATGGAGTCTAGAAGAATGTATTTTTCTGAACTAGAAAAACACATGAGAGAAAATTGAAATAATTTAAAAAAAATCTCATCAATTAAAATATAAGGGAGCGAATAATTCGCTCCCTTATATTTATTACCCTTCCAGATTTTCCCCCGCTGCTGGCTCGGCACCGGCGGCGGGTTCAATCTCGATACGATCGACCCGCTGCAAGCCTCTTGGCAGCTTGGCGCCGCGGCGGCCGCGCTCGCCACGGTAGTAGTCGAGATCCGAGGGCTTGAGGGTCAGCTTTCGCTTGCCGGCAAACAGGGTGACATATTGCCCCTGCGGGATAATGGCGGCCATCACCATAAACTCTTCCCGCGCCTTGACCCGCGCCGACGGAATGCTGATGAGCTTGTTGCCCTTGCCCTTGCCGAGCACCGGCAGTGTGCTGAGCGGGAACAGCAACATGCGCCCCTCGTTGGAGATGGCCATGCAGAGATCGGTCTCTGGCGAACCAATCTTCTGGGGTGCCATCACCAGGCCCCCTTCCGGCACCGTCAGCAGCGCCTTGCCGTTCTTGTTCTTGCCAATCAGGTCGTCATATTTGCAGACGAAGCCGTAACCGGCGTCACTGGCGATGAGGTAAGGCTCGCCCTCATTTCCCATCACCAGATGGCGCACCTCTTCCCCCGCCCCCAGGGCGAAGCGACCGGTGAGCGGCTCCCCCTGACTGCGAGCGGAAGGCAGGGTGTGCGCCTCCAGGGAATAGGTGCGCCCCAGGCTGGAGAGGAAGACCGCCTGCTGGTTGCTGCGGCCGCAGGCGTGGGCCAGATAGCCATCCCCCGCCTTGTAGGAGAGGCCTTCCACGTCCACGTCATGGCCCTTGGCGGCCCGCACCCAGCCCTTGTCGGACAGGATGACGGTCACCGGCTCGCTCGGGGTCAGCTCTTTCTCGGTCAGCGCCACTGCGGTGGCACGCTCCACCAGCGGGGTGCGGCGATCGTCGCCGTACTTCTCGGCATCCGCCAGCAGCTCTTTCTTGAGCAGAGTGTTGAGGCGACGCTCCGAACCCAGAATGAGTTCGAGTTTGTCGCGCTCCTCGGCCAGCTCTTCTTGCTCGGCGCGCAGCTTGAACTCTTCCAGCTTGGCCAGATGGCGCAGTTTGAGCTCGAGGATCGCCTCGGCCTGGGTCTCGCTGATGTTGAAACGCTCCACCATCACCTTGCCCGGCTCATCCTCGGTGCGGATGATCTCGATCACCTCGTCGATGTTGAGGTAGGCGACCAGCAAGCCTTCGAGGATGTGCAGGCGAGCCAGCACCTTGTCGAGACGATATTGCAGACGGCGACGCACCGTCTCGCGGCGGAAAATGATCCACTCGGCGAGGATCATCTTGAGGGTCTTCACCTGGGGTCGGTTGTCCAACCCCAGTATGTTGAGGTTGACCCTGTAGTTCTTCTCCAAGTCAGTGGTGGCGAACAGGTGGGCCATCAGCCCCTCCACATCCACCCGGTTGGAGCGGGGGATGATCACCAGACGGGTCGGGTTCTCGTGGTCCGATTCATCCCGCAGGTCGGTGACCATGGGCAATTTCTTCGCCACCATCTGGGCGGCGATCTGCTCCATGATCTTGGCGCCCGAGGCCTGATGGGGCAGCGCCGTGATGACGATGTCGCCATCCTCCTCGCTCCACACCGCCCGCTGCTTGATGGAGCCCTTGCCGGTCTCGTAGATTTTGCGGATGTCGTCCCGGGGGGTGATGATCTCGGCGCTGGTCGGGTAGTCCGGCCCTTGAATATGCTGCATCAACGCATCCAGACCGGCGTTTGGATTGTCCAGCAGCTCGGCGCAAGCATAAGCCACTTCCCGCGCGTTGTGGGGCGGGATATCCGTCGCCATGCCCACGGCGATGCCGGTGATGCCGTTGAGCAGTATGTGGGGCAGGCGAGCCGGCAGCACCACCGGCTCTTTCATGGTGCCGTCGAAGTTCGGCGTCCACTCCACAGTGCCCTGGCCGAGCTCGGAGAGCAGCAGCTCGGAGAAGCGCGACAGCCGCGCCTCGGTGTAACGCATGGCGGCGAAGGATTTGGGATCGTCCGGCGCACCCCAGTTGCCCTGACCGTCCACCAGCGGGTAGCGGTAGGAGAAGGGCTGGGCCATCAGCACCATGGCTTCATAACAGGCGCTGTCGCCGTGGGGGTGGTACTTACCCAGCACGTCACCCACGGTACGGGCGGACTTCTTGTGCTTGGAGAGCGCGGAGAGCCCCAGCTCGCTCATGGCGTAGATGATGCGCCGCTGCACGGGCTTGAGGCCATCGCCTATATGGGGCAGGGCCCGGTCCATGATGACGTACATGGAGTAGTTCAAGTAAGCCTGTTCGGTGAAGGCGCGCATAGGCTGGCGCTCTACCCCATCCAGACTGAGCTCGATAGCATCACTCATGTGATTTTCTCTTTCGGTTCGGGAGCCGCCACAGGGCGACTCCGGCTAAATGCTTGCTGGCCCGTACAGGACCAGCCGACGGCTTAGATGATGGCAAGGTTCCCCTTCTCCTCTAACCACTCCCGGCGATCCGGGGCGCGCTTCTTGGCCAGCAGCATGTCCATCAGTTGCAGGGTCTCGTCCCCCTCCTCCAGCTCGCCCATGGTGAGCTGCACCAGGCGGCGGGTGTTGGGATCCATGGTGGTTTCCCGCAGCTGTTTCGGGTTCATCTCGCCCAGACCCTTGAATCGGGTCACCATCACCTTGCCCTTCTTCTTCTCGGCCTCGACCCGCTGCAGCACGCCGTTCTTCTCGTCCTCGTCGAGGGCATAGAACACCTCCTTGCCGATGTCGATCCGGTAGAGCGGCGGCATGGCCACATAGACGTGGCCCTTGTTGACCAGGGTTCTGAAATGCTTAACAAAGAGAGCGCACAGCAGGGTGGCGATGTGCAGACCGTCCGAGTCCGCATCCGCCAGTATGCACACCTTGCCGTAGCGCAGGCCGGAGAGATCCTCGGAGTCCGGATCCAGGCCTATGGCCACAGAGATGTCGTGCACTTCCTGGGAGGCGAGTACCTGGCCGGCCTCCACCTCCCAGGTGTTCAGGATCTTGCCGCGAAGGGGCATGATGGCCTGGAACTCGCGATCCCGCGCCTGCTTGGCGCTGCCGCCCGCGGAGTCACCCTCCACCAGGAACAGCTCCCCCTGCATGGGGTCAGCGCAGTTGCAGTCGGTGAGCTTGCCGGGCAGGGCCGGGCCTTGCGTTATCTTCTTGCGCACCACAGTCTTGGCGGCGCGCAGCCGGCGCTGGGCGCTGCTGATGCAGATCTCGGCGATCTGCTCCGCCAGCTCGGTGTTGCTGTTGAGGAACAGGCTGAAGGCATCCTTCACCACCCCGGACACGAAGGCCGAGCTCTGGCGGGACGACAGCCGCTCCTTGGTCTGACCGGCGAACTGGGGATCCTGCATCTTGACCGAGAGGATGTAGGCGCAGCGATCCCAGATGTCTTCCGGGGTCAGCTTGACCCCGCGCGGCAGCAAGTTGCGGAACTCGCAGAACTCGCGCATGGCGTCGAGTAAGCCCTGGCGCAGGCCATTGACGTGGGTGCCACCGAGCGCAGTGGGGATCAGGTTCACATAGGATTCGGCCAGGCACTCGCCCCCCTCCGGCAGCCAGCACAGCGCCCAGTCCACCGCGGACTGCTCGGTGCTGAAGGCGCCGATGAAGGGCTGCTCCGGCAGGCAGGTGAACTGCTTGACCGCATCGATCAGGTAATCCTTGAGGCCATCCTCGTAGCACCACTCCAGCTTGATGCCGGTGTTCTTGTCGAGGAACTTGATGGTGAGGCCGGGACAGAGCACGGCCTTGGCCTTGAGCAGGTGCTCCAGCTTGCTGACCGAGAAGCGGGGCGAATCGAAGTAGCGCGCCTCTGGCCAGAAGCGCACCCGGGTGCCGGTGTTGCGACGGCCGCAGGTGCCGGTGATGGTCAGCTCCTGCACCTTGTCGCCGCGTTCGAAGGCGATGTCATAGACCTGACCGTCCCGGCGCACCGTCACCTCGACCCGGTCGGAAAGGGCGTTCACCACAGAGATGCCCACCCCGTGCAGACCGCCGGAGAACTGGTAGTTCTTGTTGGAGAACTTGCCACCCGCGTGCAGCTTGCAGAGGATCAGTTCGACCCCCGAGACCCCCTCCTCCGGGTGAATGTCGACCGGCATGCCACGGCCGTCATCGACAACCTCGAGGGACTGGTCTTCATACAGCGTCACCTCCAGGGTGCGGGCATGGCCCGCCAGCGCCTCGTCGACGCTGTTGTCGATGACCTCCTGGCCGAGGTGATTGGGCCTGGTGGTGTCTGTGTACATGCCGGGGCGGCGACGCACCGGTTCGAGGCCATTGAGGACCTCAATGGCATCCGCATTGTATTGAGTGGACATGGAGGGCCTTGCGAATTGACGTTTGGGGGGAATCTTAACCCTTGGGAGGGATTGCGACAAATACGGCGGCCACAAAGGGTGATCCAGAGGGGATGGCAGGGCGCGCTCCGGGTTCAGGGGGCGTCGGATGTCTCCGGCAGGGCCTGCAACAGCTGGGAGAGGGCGCTTTCGAGTCGCCATACCTGGCCCGCCAGCTCCCGCGCGGCCGGCTCCCGGTGCAGGGCCAGCCCCTGCTCGATGCGCCTGAGTTCGGCCAGGGTGAGGCCGAGGGAGTCGTGTTGCACGCCCCCCTCGGTGAGGATCCCCTTCAGGCAGCGGAGACAGCCGTCCCGCACCAGATAGAGCGCCGGATCCTTGCCTCGCCACTGGCGCAGCTGCCAGGCGATGTGGCTGCAGTTGAGCAGCACCACGCCCCAGCGCAACACCCAGAGCCGGGCCAGCTGATCCTTGCCCTGACTGAGCTGGCTGACCGCGTGGTAGACCCTGGACTCGAATTCGTGCTCGCTCTGGCGTGGGGAGGGCATCAGCTGATCCATGAAGTCCCGCCGCAGGCGGCGGATCAGGCGGCGGCTCTTGCGCCTGTCCGAGCTGGGCCTGAGGATCTGGAATCCCAGCCCGGCCACCATCACCCCCAGCATCTGGCCGAGGCTGCCGTTGATGTAGTCCTGGTAGTCGTAGCTCGGCGGGTTGGTGATGGCGAGGAAGGAGCCGAGCAGCACGATGAGCTGCCCCCACAGGGCCGCCGATGCCGGTCGCTGCTGCTTGAGCAACTGCATGGTCAGCAGGGTCGGCAACAGCAGGATGAGAAAAGGCCAGAGCGCCTCCAGGCGGATCATCAGGCCGAACTTGACCAGGAAGCAGCCGAGGCTGAGCAACACTATGGCCTGCAACATGGTGGTCACGCTCTTGAGCGGCGCCGGCACCGCCGAGTAGAGCACGCAGCTGATGGAGAGCAGAGTCAGCGCCGAGCTGCCCGAGCCCCACTGGGTCTGGAACCAGAAGATGCAGCCAAGCAGCACGCACAGCGCGGTGCGCCCGCCATTGTAGGCCGCCTCATAGCTGTCGGTGTGCATGGCGAGCGATCTCAGCCTGGGGGGGGCCGGCCAGCGCATCGGGAGACCCTCCTGTTGCGCCCCCGCCAACCGATCCAGCCAGCGCTGGGCCTCCAGATAGCACCAGCAGAACTGGCGCAGCCGCTGCCAGAAGGTGCGGGCGCGGTAATCCCCCGAGCGGGCCAGCGGTGCCAGCAGGCGGGCGATGCGCAGCTTGTCGCAGCCGGGGTCGGCGAGGGCCTTGGGCAGCGCCGCGAGCAGCTCGTCCAGTTCCGGCGGGGGAGACTCCCAGTTGTGCAGCAGGCGGCGTACCCCGGAGATGAGACCGATCATGCGCAGCTGGCGATGGAGCAGGTAGTTGAACAGCCGGTTGTGGCGCCTGAACCTGTGGTGGCTCCACATCGCCTGGATGCGCAACACGTTCATGGTGAGGATCTGGCTGATGAGACCCTGGTGGGCGTGGCGGACCTCGACGCCGGCCTGCTGCTGCCAGAGCAGCTGGGCGTGCTCCAGCAGGCGGCTCTGGGTCGTGCGCAACGAGCCGAGCAGGGTCTCCCCGTCCCCCGCGCTCGGCAGCAGCATCATCATGAAGGCGCCGCAGAGAATGCCGGTGATCACCTCGCTGACCCGGGCCTGGGCGATGTCGAAGATGTGCTGGGGATCGTCCACGTTGACGCAGCCGAAGGCGATGATGGCCGCCGTGTAGCCCGCCAGGGCGAAGGCGTAGGAGACGTTGTTCTGGTAGTGGTTGGAGGCGTAGGTACAAAACCCGAGCCAGAGCGCGATGAGGACGCTGAACAGCCAGGGATCGCTGAGCCCCAGCCCCGCTATCACCACCGCAGCCAGGGCGCCGGTGAGGCTGCCCAGCACCCGCCCCAGGCTCTTGCTGATGACGCCGCCAACGGTGGGAAAGCTCACCACGGCGGCGGAGGTCATGGCCCAATAGGGGGAGTCCAGTTGTAGCACGAAGGCCAGCCAGAGGGACAGGCACATGGCCAGCGCGTTGCGCAAGGCGTAGCGCCACTGGCCTGTGCTGGCCTGCCCCCAGGGGGTGCGGCGCCAGAGCGACACCCTCATCTCACTCCCCCAGAGTGATGGTGCAAGTCGTGCCCGCGATCAGGGCGAGCTCGGGCGGCACCTCCAACAGGCGGATCCGCACCGGCACGCGCTGGGCCAGCCGCACCCAGGGCACGTTCGGTTTGACGTCCAGCAACAGGCTGTCGCTACCCTCCAGGCTCTGATCGTGAATGGCGCGCCCCAGGCTCTCCACCTCCCCCTTGAGCACCTGATCCGTGCTGTAGAGCATCACCTCAGCCGGTCTCCCCACCTGGATATGCCTGAGCTTGGTCTCCTCGAAATAACCCTGCACATAGAAGGAGTGGATATCCACCAGGGCCACCAGCGGCACCCCGGCGCTGGCATAGTTGCCGACCCTGGCCTGCAGGTTGGTGATGTAGCCATCGCCTGCCGCCTTGATCGTCGTCTTGGTGAGCGACCACTTGGCCTGCTCCAGGTTGGCCTCGGCCACCTGATAGGCCGCCTTCATGGCCTGGGCGTTGAGGCGCGCCTCGTCGACGGCCTCGGCGGAGATGACGGTGCGGGAGAGACTCTGACGCCGGTTCGCCTCGTGCTCGGCCTTGTCCAGATCCGACCTGGCCTTGGCCAAAGTGGCGGTGGCGTTGTCCAGGGCGATCCGGTAGGGCTCGGGATCCAGGTTGAACAACACCTCCCCCGTCTTCACCAGCTGGTTGTCCCGCACCGGAATGGCCACTATCTTGCCCGAGACCTCGGGGGTGATGCTGATCAACTCGGCCCGCACCTTGCCATCCCGGGTCCAGGGCCCCTGCATGTAGTAGTTCCACAGCCACCAGGCCGCCGCCAGCGCCAGGGCACACACCAGCAGGGTGGAGAAGTATTTGAGGGTCGCGAGGGGTGATTTAGCCATGTAGCAATATCCATAAGGCGCCACTGACGGCGAGGACGAACAGGGAGAGATCCATCAACAGGGGGTGCCACACCTCCCCGCCGTAGAGCCAGTCACGCAGCAAATGGTGCACCGGCAGCCAGCCCAGCAGACCGAGCAGCACGGCCTTGAACAGCGGCGGGAAGTAGAGCGAGGCGCCCAGGATCAGATCGGGCAGCACTGAGGGGGTCGGCAATGGCGTGCTCCCTATGGTAGAGGAAGACAAAGGATCGGCGATAACCTGCCAGGGAGCAGGCCTGCCAAGATTAACACAGCCATTGGGCGTGCCACAGAAGCAGATGGCACCCGTTCGCTCAGGACGACCGGTCCGCCGGGTGGTTTATCCCGTCCCGCAGCGGCACCTCGCCGAGTTCGAACGGGTTGACCCCCTCGAGGCAGGCCATGTTGTAGCCATACTCGGCCGGGTTGGAGCGGCGTTGGTGATGGGTGTAGATGCCGCAGACACCGCAGAAGTAATGCTTGGCGGTACGGGTGTTGAACTGGTAGCAGCGCAGCACTTCCTCTCCCTGCAGGATGCGGATGCCCGCGAGCGGCACCGAGGCGACGATGGCGCCACGGCGCCGGCACAGGGAGCAGTCGCAGCGACGGGGATCCACCACCCCGTCCGGCAGGCTGAGCTCCAGCACCACAGCGCCACAATGACAGCTGGCCCTGTGTTGCTGCTGGATGAGGGTGTTGCCGATGCGCTTGATCATATGGCCTCCTTGCCACGGGATGGACTCCCGGATCAGTCGAACAGGGTCTCGCGCCGCCCCTGCTGCACATGGGCATGCAGGGTGCGCAGCTGGGAATCCACCACTCTGTGCAGGGAGAGCGCGGGCAGCGCATCGAGGGAGAAGTAGCCGGCGCCCTGGGTCTCGTTGGTCTCGCCGAGCAGTTGGCCCCCCGTCACCTCGCACAGGAAGAACGCCTTGTGGGCGTGGGGCAGCTGGGGCGGATGGGGATGCTTGTGCTTGTCGAACAGGGCCAGCAGCCGGACGGCGCGGCACTCGAGGCCGGTCTCCTCGACCACTTCGCGCACCGCGGCAGCGGCCGGCGAATCGCCGATGTCGCACCAGCCTCCCGGCAGGGTCCAGCAGCCGTCGCTGCACTCCTGCACCAACAGCAGCTGACCCGCGTCATTGAGGATCAGCGCCCGCACATCCAGCTTGGGGGTGGGGTAACCGCTATCGAGCGCTATCCAGTCGGCGATGGCCTTGGGATCCAGCTCGCTCTGGCTGGCGATGAGGGTCACCGTCGCCTCCCGCAGGGCTTGAAAGCGGCCGATATCGAAGGGGTCTTTGGAATAGGTGAGCCCGGCCTGGGCCGTGGCCAGCACCTGTTCCAGAAAGGCAGCCAACGGCGGTTGCATGGCTAGATCCCGAGGAAGCGAACTATCTGGGCGGGATAGCGCTCGAAGCCCTCGAAGGCGTGGTTGCCACCGCACTCCAGGGACAGGCGGGCGAAATGGTATTCGTCCAGCGCCTTGCGATAATCCAGCACCTCGTCCTCCTGCTGTTGCAAGATCCAGAGCCGCTCCGGCGCCGTCACCGGCACCGCCAGCGCCTTCAGCTCGTCCATGTGCGCTGGCAGCAGCTCGTAGCGCTCGTCGGTATAGGGATTGCACTGGGGACCGAGGTAATCACGCAACAGCTCGTGAGGGCGCACCGCCGGGTTGATCAGGGCCGCGCGGCAGCCGTACAACTCGCTGACCCTCGTCGCCATAAAACCACCGAGGGAACTGCCCACGGCGCCGAGTCGCAGCCCGTTACCATGACGGGCAATGGCCGCTTCGATAGCCTGCGCTATGGCGGCCCAGGCCGCCCCCGGGGTATTGGGCTGGGCCGGGATAAGCACTTCGATGTCGGGCCTGTGCTCGGCCACCCAGGCAGCCATCTGCTGCGCCTTGGCCGAGCCGGGCGATGAGTTGAAACCGTGCAGATACAGCAGAACCGGGGTCATGGTGGCGGACTCCTCAATACCCGGTGGCGTTGGGGTCGGGCACGAACTGCCCCACCGGCAACCGCCACACCTGGCTGGCAATGCGGCCATCCGGATGCAGGGTGAGATAGCGCCAACCCGGGCCGGACTCGTCCAGCGCGAAACCGTCGGACAGCGGCTTGAACTGGATGCAGGTAGAGGGGCTGGCGATGAGCCTCACCCCCTGGTGCACCTCGTCAAACTCCTGGTGCACATGGCCGAACAAGATGGTCTTCTGCTGCGGGTGACGGGCCAACACGGCAAAGAGGTCGTCGGCATTCTTGAGGTTGTGCTGATCCAGCCAAGCGCAGCCCACCGGCACCGCCTGATGGTGCAGGGCGATCAGGGCGTGCCGTTCGGGATGCTGGCGCAGGGCACTGTCCAGTGCCGCCAGCTGGTGATCGCCGAGCAGGCCGTGGGGTTTGCCGCGCACCTGGGTATCCAGCAGGATCACCTGCCAGTGATCTCCCACCAGTTGCTTGGCTTCGCTGATCCCGGCCGCATGCAAGTATTCGGTCATCAGCGGGGCGTCATCGTGGTTGCCGGGCAGCCAGTAGATGGGGCGCGCCAGGGTCGCCATCATGGAGGCGAAACGCTGATAGGATTCCGGGCTGTGATCCTGGGAGAGATCCCCGGTCGCCAGGATCAGGTCGAACGGGTGCTCGTTCGCCTGCACCTGCTCCAGCACGGCGGCCAGACTCTCGGCGGTGCGCACGGCCAGCAGCCGTCCCTCGGCACTGGCGAAGAGATGGGTGTCGGTAATCTGTAACAGGCGCACACTGCCGTCCTGCGCCTGGGGTAGCTCTGTTTCCAAAATCACGCTTCTTTTTATGAGTTCGACTAGAGGATGTTAATCGGGCTGGTGCCGTGTTTGAGACAAAATTTTAGCCAGTCGGCCAGAAACAGATTTACCTGCTCTTTTTCATCCCTGTGGTGCATTTTTTTATTGGGATAATCATAACGTGGTTGCAACATCGAAATCTGTTGCGCGGCACACACTTCCGCCATCCGCACATCGTGATACAAACGAATCTCGATTCGAGCCTGCAAGTAGCTCGGCAACTCGGGATTGTGCTGGGCCAGGATCACCTGACTGGTGAAGCGGCTCTCCTCGCTGACGCTGAGCCCAAACTGCAGGCCGTTACCGACCTGATAGCGGCGCTCGGCCCCCACTGTGCCCCCCGGTGGCAGCAGCTTCATCAAGGCCATATAGTTGACCTCGCAGGTCCGCTGCAGGGACTTCAAGTCCGGAACATGGCGCTTGGCGGATAATACGGACATGTCAGACCTCCATCAGCCAACGATCATGCCAACTGACCTCGCAGGTCCGCTGCAGGGACTTCAAATCCGGGACATGGCGCTTGGCGGATGATACGGACATGTTAACGATCCGCCAGCCAGCGGGCCTGCAGCTCGCCGTGGTTGAGGGCCAGCCACTGCAGCGCGATCACGGAGGCGGCATTGTCGATCCGCCCCTCTTTCAGCCAGGCATAGGCCTGCTCGCGGCTCACCACGTGTACCCGGATGTCTTCCCCCTCCTCCGCCAGGCCGTGGATCCCCCCGGCCTTGCTGGCATCGACCTCGCCGACAAAGACTTCGATCCGCTCGGTGCTGCCGCCCGGGCTCACCATATAGCTGATGGCATGCTCGCAACGACCCACCTCGAGGCCGGCCTCTTCCACCGCTTCGCGGCGCACCACGGCTTCGGCGGTCTCCCCCTCGTCTATGATGCCGGCCACCAGCTCCAGCAGCCAGGGGGTGGGGCTGGTCTCCATGGCGCCGATCCTGAACTGCTCCACCAGCACTATCTGATCGCGCACCGGATCATAGGGCAGCAAGGCACCGGCGTGACCCCGTTCGAACAGCTCGCGGACGATGGGCTCATTCCAGCCACCGGCAAATAACCTGTGCTGCAGACGGTAAACATTGATCTTGAAAAAACCGTTGTATCCAGATGATTTAGCGATGATTTTCACATCGTCACCGGAATAGTGGCTGGTTTGAGGCAAGGCTTGCTGTGACATACGACGCTCCTGCCGGCTTGACTTGGCTAGGTTTGACCATAATATTCGGGAACATGAATGAACATTCATTCACTCGTTCTCGCCGACGATGAGGGATGGATTTTAGCAGCCACAGGACATTTGGCTAGGCGCGTTGCCGAGAAAAACGCCCCTGTTCCTTGACGTTCCCGTTACTGGAAAAGAGACAGTTCGCATTAAATTCTGCTTATAGTAGAGTGGTTAAGCTGAAATCAAGCTCGGTCGGTGACAATCCCCCCTCTTCAGCCAGCGGACAGCTTTGGGTTGATAAATAAGGTTAAAACAATCATATGAAAAGAACACTCTTGTCAGTCATGGTGATGCTGGGTGTGAGCTCCGGTGCTCATGCCGAAAACCTGCTCGAGATTTACCAACAGGCCCAGATCAAGGACACCCAGCTGCTGGAGTCCAAGGCGAGACGGGATCAAGCCTTCGAGAAGATCAACGAATCACGCGCCGCCCTGCTGCCACAGATCAACCTGGGTGCCGGCCTGAACTATCTGCAGAACAAAAACGACACAATGACCAACAGCGGTGCCACCGGCTCCGTCACCCTGGATCAGTCCGTCTACCGCCGCAGCAACTGGGTCAACCTGGACCTGACCGAGAAGAGCGCCACCCAGTCTGACGTTGGCTACAACCTCGAGATCCAGAACCTGATGCTGCGCACCGCCCAGGCCTATTTCGACGTGCTCAAGGCGATGGATACCCTGGAGTTCGTGCGGGCCAACAAGGTCGCCGTCGAGCGTCAGCTGGAACAGACCCAGCAGCGGTTCGAAGTGGGCCTGACCGCCATCACCGACGTGCATGAAGCCGAGGCCGAGCGTGATCAGGCGCTGGCAGACGAGATCAATGCCGAGAACACCCTGGACAACAGCTACGAGAGCCTGCGTGAGTTGACCGGTATCGATCACCGCCAGCTGGACGTGCTCAACACCGCCCGCTTCGCCCCGCAGAAGACGCCGTTCAACTCCGACAAGTGGCTGGAGCTGGCCCTGGACAAGAACCTGGAGCTGCACAGCGCCCGTATCGGCAAGGACATCGCCAAGGAGCAGATCGATCTCGCCAAGACCGGCCATGAACCGACCCTGGATCTCGGCGCCGGCCTCACCGCCGGCTACAACGACTACAAGGACGAGATCCGCAACCCGGACAGCAACAGCAATCAGGGCAACATAGGGCTGAACTTCAACCTGCCTATCTACACCGGTGGCGCCACCACCTCCCAGGTCAAGCAGGCACAGTTCAACTACGTGGCCGCCAGCGAGCAGCTGGAGCGCAGCTTCCGCTCGGTGCAGAGCACGGTGCGTTCTTCCTACAACAACGTCAATGCCAGCATCGGCTCGGTACGCGCTTACAGCCAGTCCGTCATCTCTGCCGACAGCGCCCTGAAGGCGACCGAGGCCGGTTACGAGGTCGGCACCCGTACCATAGTCGACGTGCTGGACTCGACCCGCAAGCTGTACGAAGCCAAGCAGAAGCTCTCCGAAGCGCGCTACAACTACATCCTCAGCATCCTCGCCCTCAAGCAGGCCGCAGGCACGCTGGAGCAGAAGGATCTGGAAGACGTGAACCAGGGGCTGGTGCCCGCCGCCCAGGTAACGACCAAGTCCTGAGCCTGACTCACGACATGCAAAAGGCGACCCAAGGGTCGCCTTTTTGTTGTCCGCGGGTGCGCGGCGATAACCGCCGTGCACAGCCCGGCCTTGGCCGGGTTTTCGCTACCGGAGCTTAACCGCGCTCGCGGATGGTCTTGATGATGTCGCTGGTGGAGCAGCCATCCTCGAAGTTCAGCACCCGCACCTCACCGCCGTTGGCGGTCACCTCGGCGTAACCGGCGATCTCTTCGGGCTTGTAATCGCCGCCCTTGACCAGCAGGTCCGGCAGGATCTCGGCGATCAGCCGTTGGGGAGTATCCTCGGCGAACGGCACCACCCAGTCCACGGCGCCCAGCGCCGCCAGCACCGTCATGCGGCGCTCGGTCGGGTTGACCGGACGACCCGGTCCCTTCAGGCGACGCACGGAATCATCGGTGTTGACCGCCACGATCAGGCGATCCCCCAGCTTGCCGGCGTTGGCCAGATAGGAGACATGACCGGCGTGCAGGATGTCGAAGCAGCCGTTGGTCATCACCACCTTCTCGCCCCGCAGGCGAGCCGCCCGCACGGCGACCTTGAGCTGGGCCTCGGACATGACGCCAAAGCCGGTCTCCTGCTCGGTGTAGAGCGCGTTGGCGAGTTCCACCGGGCTGACGGTGGAAGTCCCCAGCTTGCCGACGACTATGCCGGCGGCGGTGTTGGCCAGGGCGCAGGCCTCGTCCAGACTCATGCCGGCGGCCAGGGAGGTGGCCAGGGTGGAGATGACGGTGTCACCGGCACCTGTCACGTCATAGACCTCGTGGGCCTGGGCCGGCAGGTGCAGCTCGGGCTGGCCCCGGCGGATCAGGGTCATGCCATTCTCGGAGCGGGTCACCAGCAGGGCGTCCAGCTCGAAGCGCTCGACCAGTTCCAGTCCCTTGGCGACCAGCTCGTCCTCGCTCTTCACCTTGCCCACCACGGCCTCGAACTCGGACATGTTGGGGGTCAGCAGGGTGGCACCACGATACTTCTCGAACTCGGTCCCCTTGGGATCCACCAGCACGGGAATGCCGGCGGCGCGGGCGCGCTTGATCATGCCCGGTACGTCGTTGAGGGCACCCTTGCCATAGTCGGAAAGGATCATCACGTCGGCCTGGGGCAGGGCCTGCTCGACCTTGCCCATCAGCAGGCTGGCGTCGACGTCGTGGAAGGCCTCTTCGAAGTCGAGGCGCAGCAGTTGCTGGTTGCGCGACAGCACCCGCAGCTTGGTGATGGTCGGGTAGTCGGTCAGGCGCACGAAATCACAGGCAACCTTGACCCCCGCCATCTGGCCGGCCAGCGCATCGGCGGCTTCATCCTGACCGGTCAGCCCCAGCAGCACGGCGTGGGCGCCGAGTGCGGCGGAGTTGAGGGCCACGTTGGCGGCGCCACCCGGGCGCTCCTCGATGTGTTCAACCTTGACCACGGGCACCGGGGCCTCGGGGGAGATCCGGCCGGTGGGGCCATGCCAATAGCGATCCAACATGACATCGCCAACGACCAGAACGCGGGCTTTTTCAAATTCGGGCAGGGTGATCTTCATCTGTATCGGCTCTCAAAACCTGAAAAATTCAGTCCCGGATTTTATCACACTCTTTTATAGGGTGTAGAAAAAGCAAATCTGTCGTTTCCAGTGGGAAACCCATAGTGACAGTTCCTGCCATGCCAATCAGACGCCGGCGACCCCTCTGACCAGATGAGGCAATTCGCACCCGCCCCCCCTTTTCGGATAGAATCCTCAAATTGCGCGTCAAGTTATCCGAACGGGACATCCGTCTGCCTGTGTCTTTCCCCGTTCGGCTTGGCACCCTGCTGATTTGCGATTGAGAACAAGAGACTCTTCATGGCCCAAGAACATGCTCCCCGCCTCGAACCCCGTCTGTTCCATCCCCGTTACTGGGGCAGCTGGTTCGGTCTGTGCCTGCTCTGGCTGCTGGTGCTGCTGCCCTGGCGCAGCCAGATGTGGCTGGGGCGCCAGCTCGGCACCCTGGCCCGCAAGCTGTTGAAATCCCGCGTCAAGATTGCCCGTCGCAACCTGGAGCTGGCCCTGCCCGAGCTCAGTCGCGACCAGCGTGAGACCCTGCTGGTACAGAACTTCGAGAGCGTGGGCTGCGCCATCTTCGAGGTGGGCATGGCCTGGTTCTGGCCGGACTGGCGGGTGCGTCGCCTGATGAAGGTGGAAGGGGAAGAGCATGTCATCGCGGCCGCCGAACAGGGTCAGGGCATGCTGCTGCTCTCCTGCCACTTCCTCACGCTGGAACTCAATGCACGCTGCTTCGGGCTGGTGCGGCCCGGGGTCGGCGTCTACCGCCCCAACACCAATCCGGTGCTGGAGTATGCCCAGTACCATGGTCGCTGCGCCTCCAACAAATACCTGGTGGACCGCATGGATGTGAAGGGGATGATCAAGGCGCTGCGCAACGGCGACGCGCTCTGGTACGCGCCGGATCACGACTACGGTTCCCACGCCAGCGTGTTCGTGCCCTACTTCGCGGTGGAGCAGGCGGCCACCATCACCGGCACCGCCACCCTGGCCCGGGTCAAGAACACCGTCACCCTGCCCTGCTACAACATCCGCACCCAGGAGGGTTATACCCTGCACATAGGGGCGCCGCTGGACGGCTACCCGAGCGGCGATGATATGGCCGATGCCAGCCGTGCCAACCGGGAGATCGAGTCCGCGGTGCGCCGTGCCCCCGAGCAGTACATGTGGCTGCACCGACGCTTCAAGACCCGCCCCAACCCGGACGACGCGGGTTTCTACTAAGGCCCCTCCCCAACGAAAAAGCCCTCGCACTGCGAGGGCTTTTGCTATCTGCGGTTCGCCACCATTATTGGCGGATCAGGCGGTAGATGGCGTAGCCGGGGTGCTTGGCGTCATCCATCGGCAGGGTGGACTGGTAGGCCAGATCCGCCCCCGCCAAGGCCTTGGCCTCGGCACTCGGTGAGGAGTAGAGCCGCACGTCCACGCCGGCGGGCAGCGCCTTCATATGCCAGTTGTTGTTGGCCGCCGGGCTGAAGCCGCCCGGATTGTCGGCGGACTGGGACTTCAGGTACTGGGCGATGATCTCCCGCGTCTCGAAGGGATCTTCGTGGACTATGTTGCTGCCATCTATGCCCGGGAAGTGACCGCCGCCGCTGGCGCGGTAGTTGTTGGTCACCACGTAGAACTTCTGGGCCGGATCCACCGGCTGGCCGTTGAAGGTCAGGCCGCTGATGCGCTGGCCGTCGCTCACCTTGGCGCCTTCCTTGCTGTAACGGGCCGGCTGGGTGATGTCCACCTCGTAGCTCACCCCGTCGATCACGTCGAAGTTATAGGTCGGGAAGTTCTCGTTCACCAGCCACTGTACCCCGGTCTGACTCGCGTCGATCCGGTTGAACTGGCCCGCGCTCATCTCCAGCCACTCCTTGACGGTGGCACCGTTCACCTCGACCACCTGCAGGGTGTTCGGGTAGATGTAGAGGTCGGAGACGTTGCGCAGGGAGATGTCGCCCTGGGCCACATAGGTGAAGTCATTGATGCCGTTGCGACCACCGCGGAAGGGGGCCGCCACCGACAAAATGGGGTAGGACTCCTTGAGCAGACCGTCTTGTTGCAACTGCTCGGCGTGCTTGCGCTGGGCATCGCTCACCAGCTGGACGGAGGGATCGTCCTGCACCAGGGCGAAGAAGCTGTGGATGGGGGAAGTGATCTTGCCAAGCGGCTCATCCAGCCATTGGTTGGTGGCGTCGTGATCCGCCTGCACCAGATCCACGACCTGCTGATCCACGGCGCTGCCTTCGCTTGAGTCGATCTTGCGCAGGCTGGCCTGGCTCTGCTTCACCTGCCACTTGCCATCCACCTGCTCCAGCTTGAGATCGATGATGCCGAGGTGGTTGCCCCAGTAGCCGGGCATCACGGTCGGAATACCGCTCAGGGTGCCGGCCTGGTTGTCCACCTCCGGCAGATCCGGGAAGTCGCCGGGGAAGTTCTTGTGGGCATGTCCCAGCATCAGGGCGTCGACTCCCTTCACCTTGGCCAGATGCCAGGCGGAGTTCTCCATCATGGCCTCGTAGCTGTTGGCATTGATGCCGGTGTGGGCGACCACTATCACCAGATCGGCGCCCTTGGCGCGCAGCTCGGGCACGTAGTGATTGGCGGTCTCGACCATGTCAGCCACCACCACTTTGCCTTCCAGGTGGCGTTTGTCCCACTGCAGCACCTGGGGCGGCGTCAGCCCCAGGATGCCGACCTTGACGGTCTGGGACTGGCCCTTGTCATCCGTCACCTGACGATCCAGCAGCAGGTAGGGGGTGAACTTGTTGCCGCTCCAGTCTACTTGCCCCTTCGCATCACGCTTGAAGGCGCCGGCCTCGAACACGTTGGCGTTCACATAGGGGAACTTGGCCCCCGCCAGCACCTTGCCGAGGTAATCCAGGCCGTAGTTGAACTCGTGGTTGCCGAGGTTGCCGGCGTCATAGCCGAGCTCGTTCATGGCCTTGAACACGGGGTGAGCCTGTTTCTCGAGGTAGCCGGCACCGGACTGCTCGAAGATGTAGTCCGCCAGCGGCGTGCCCTGGATCAGGTCGCCGTTGTCGAGCAGCAGGTTGTTGGGGTTTTCGGCGCGGGCCGCCCGGATCAGCAGGGCGGTGCGGGAGAGGCCAAACTTGCGGTCCTCCTTGTTCTGGTAGTAGTCATAGCCCAGCACGTTGGAGTGGATATCAGAGGTCTGGATCAGGCGCAGGGAGACGGTCCCCGGCTGCGCCTTGCTGTCGTTGTCACTGCTGCAGGCAGACAACAGCACGATGGTTGCAATAGCACCTAGCTTCATAGTTTTATTCACTGTCTTTTCCCTATTATTATGAGTAACGCTTTACCAGCGACGGGAATTTAACAGACGAATATGTCAGCAGATGGCACCGACATTAATTTTTATGAAGCGCGGCACATAAATAGTCTTATGAGACCATGAGCGCCCCCCTCGCCAGCTGCAACGCCAACCCCAGCATGACAATACCGACAACCATATCAATGGCTTGCTGCACCCTGCCCCGGGCAAGCCAGGGAGACAACGCCGCCGCCCCGAACGCCAGACTGTAGAACCACACCACGGACGCCAGCATGGCCCCCGCCGCGAAGGCCGGCCGCAGCGACTCGGCAAACTGGCTGCCGAAGGAGCCCAGCAGCATCAGGGTATCCAGGTAGACATGGGGGTTGAGCAGGGTCACCCCGAGGGTCATGGCCAGCACGCTCTTGACCCCCATCAGCTGGGGGGAATCCGCCAGCTTGGCCCCCTGCCCGCGCCAGGCGCTGCGCAGGGAACGAATGCCAAACCAACCGAGAAACAGCACGCCCCCCCAGGTCAGCAACGCCAGTCCGACGGGGCTGGCCGCCAGCAGATTGGCCCCGCCGAATACCCCAATGCCGATCAGCACGAGGTCGCACAGGCAGCAGAGCGTGGCCGCCAGCAGGTGGTGGTTGCGATGGATGCCCCGACTCAGCACGAAAGCATTCTGGGCGCCGATGGGGATGATCATGGCGAGGCCGAGGGTAAAGCCTTGCAGTGTGGTCGCGAGCATGGAAAAAACGTCCCTGTGTCGATGATGGACGGCACTATAAGGGAGGCAAAGCAATCAGAGAAATTCATTAATTTTCTGATGCATTCAAAAATCTGATGATGAGAGCCCTGACGCTCTTTATGGCGGGCTGTCAATTGCAGGATCTGACAATTGTGAGGCCCTCCTCCCGCCCCGAGAATCGGTAGAGTGATTACGTCAACGCGGGCAGGAGTGGCCCGAGGATGAGCCAGCCGACTGAGCGACCATGACGCGGCCACCCAGAGAACGCGGCGGCGGCATGGAAAGGTGGAAGCTGACCACGGCTGGTCACCGCGGGTCGTCGCTCAGCCGGCGAGGATCATTGCCACAGCTTGGGGAAATTGGTGACCACCACCTGCTCCAGATTCGGGATCAGAATGCCGCTGCTCACCCCCTTGGCGACGGCCTGATAGCGGTTCATGGAGCCCGTCTTGCGGGTCACCTGATTGAGGTGGTAGTTCACGGTGCGTTCCGTGATCCCGAGGATGCAGGCGATCTCGCTCGAGGTCTTCCCCTCGCTGGCCCAGAACAGGCACTCGGTCTCCCGATCGGTCAGGGCCTCTTGCGGATCGTCTTCCCGCAGGCTGAGCCGCACGATCCGGATCGCCGCCTCGAAGATGTAGTTGGACATCCAGGAGAGGATGGGCGAGGACGCCAGCAGCAGATCGCTCGAAGCCCGCTCGGCGGTGATAAACGACAGTATGCCGTTCTCCCCCGCCGCCCCGTGCAGCGGGAAGGAGATGCCGTTGCGCAGCCCGAACTCCGCCGCCAGCCCCATCACGTCCATGCTGCCCTCTTGCAGGAAGCGCGCCTTTTCGTCCAGTTGATTCCAGTAGATGGGCAGGGTCTGCCGGCGGGCGAGCTGGATGATGGGATCGCAGGCCAGCATGTTGTTCACCGTGTAGGCCTGCACCCAGGAATCCGGGCACTGATTGAACAACACCACCTTGGGCCTTTGCATCGACATGGGCAGGATGAGCGCAAAACGGTAGTAGTCGTAGCCCATCCCCAGAGTGAAACGGCCGATCAACTCGGCCAGCCGGTCCCCATCGGTCACCAGCGTGAAATGTTCCAGATACTCAAGCAGTTGGTCGCGTGTCATAGGCTAGCCCCCCTGGCCAAGGCCTTGGATTATAGCGCCGAACCATGAAATGGAGAGACATGAATGCTTGTTTTCAAAGGAAAATTGAAAGAACACCCCAAATGGGAAGTCGAAAACGAGCTTTATCGTTTTCGCAAGCGCGTCTTCTCCGATCGGCTCGGCTGGGATGTGGAATCTCATCGGGGTCTGGAGCGGGACAGCTTCGACAAGCCGGATACCCACTGGGTATTGGTTGAGGATGAGCAGGGCCTGTGCGGCTGTATCCGGCTGCTCAGTTGCGCTCAGGACTACATGCTGCCCAGCATCTTCCCCAGCGCCCTCGCGGGCGAACTGGCGCCGCGCAGCGCCGACGTCTGGGAGCTGACCCGCCTCGCCATCGACGCCGACCGGGCCCCCAGGCTCGACAACGGCATCAGCGAGTTGACCTGCGTCATCTTCCGCGAGGTCTATGCCTTCGCCAGGGAGCAGGGGATCCGGGAGCTGGTCGCCGTGGTCAGCCTGCCGGTGGAGCGCATCTTCCGCCGCCTTGGCCTGCCCATCGAGCGGCTCGGCCACCGCCAGGCGGTGGATCTGGGGGCCGTGCGCGGGGTCGGCATCCGCTTCCTGCTGGACGAGCGCTTCGAGCGCGCCATCAACCGGCCCCTGCGCGAGTGCTATGCGCCTGCCGGCGAGACGCTCGCCACTCTCTAACTCTGGCCCCATACACCGGCTGGCAAAGTGAGCGCCGCTCTCTGGCACTCACCCCATACATCAGCCAGCAAAGTGAGCGCTGATCTCTGGCACTCACCCCATACACCAGCTGGCAAAGTGAGCGCTGACCTCTGGCACTCACCCCATACATCGGCCGGCGGGCGAGCGATACTCTCCGGCTTCACCCCCATAAAAAAATCCCGGGACGCTGCCCGGGACCAAAACTCTCGCTATGGCCCGTTTCCACCCCATGCAAAAACGGACCGAATGAGTATCCAATGAATCTCATTTCATGGCTACTGTCACTTATCACAGTGACCGACCCCCTCACCCCGGCAGCCAGCACCGCCCCTGTGCCCTGCCCGGCCTTGTTGCCAGCCCCTGGATTCAGTAGCATATTTTCTTGAATCACCAGATTGATAAGGAATACTGATGAAAGCCCTGGACTACAAGCTGCTGCTCGCGCTGGATGCGGTTATGCAGGAGCAAAACTTCGAGCGGGCCGCCCAGCGTCTGCACCTCACCCAGTCCGCCATCTCCCAGCGCATCAAGCAGCTGGAGCAGCAATTTGCCGAGCCGCTGATCATTCGCAGCCAGCCGCTACGGGCCACCGAGCTCGGCCAGAAGCTACTGGCCCACTATCGCCAGGTGCGCCAGCTCGAGCTGGAATTGGCCGGCGAACTCTCCCCCGAGGCGCCACAGCTGCCGGTGCGGGTCAGCATCGCCATCAACGCCGACAGCCTGGCGACCTGGTTCCTGCCCGCCCTGGCCCCCCTGCTGGAACAGCACCCCATCGAGCTGAACCTGCTGGTAGATGACGAGAGCCGCACCCTCGACAAGGTGCGCGAGGGGCAGGCGTTCGGCGCCATCAGCCTCCAGCCCCAGCCGCTGGCCGGCTGCTGCGTCGACGAGCTCGGCGAGATGCACTACCTGCTCACCGCCAGCCCCGCCTTCGTCACCCGCCACTTTCCCCAGGGGCTCAATGCGGCGGCGCTGGCCAAGGCGCCGGCGGTGGCCTTCGATCAGCGGGACGACATGCACGTCAGCTTCATGGCCCGCCACTTCGGGCTGGCCCCCGGTGGCTATCCCTGCCACACGGTGCGCTCGTCCGAGGCCTTCGTCGCCATGGCCGAGCAGGGGCTGGCCTATTGCCTCATCCCCGAGCTGCAGATCCGCCAGCAGCTGGCCCAGGGGCTACTGCTCGATCTCTGCCCGGACAATCACCTGGTCGAGCGCCTCTACTGGCACCGCTGGGTGCTGGAGCGGGGGCTGCACAAGCAGATCTCCTCGCGCCTGATCCAGCAAGGGCGCCGGGCATTGCAACCCCGCTGAGGGGGCCATTCACCTTGGCTTTGGAGGGGTAAAAACGTATAGTGCTGGGCGATTCTTCATCAGGTCTCCACTCAGGTTCCTCACTTATGTTCCAAGACAATCCCCTGCTGGCCCAGCTCAAGCAACAAATCCGCGAGAACATCCCCAAGAAAGAGGGTGTGATCCGCGCCTCCGATCGGGGCTTCGGCTTCCTGGAGGTCGATGAGAAGACCAGCTATTTCGTGCCGCCTCCCTACATGAAGAAGGTGATGCACGGTGACCGGGTGAGCGCCCTGATCCGTACCGAGAAAGAGAAGGAAGTGGCCGAGCCGGATGCCCTGCTGGAGCAGGCCGTGGTCCGCTTCGTCGGCCGCGTGAAGATGTTCCGCGACCGCCTCAACGTGGTGCCGGATCACCCCCTCATCAAGGACGCCATCAAGGCCCGCGCCAAGAAGGGTCTGGACGAGAAGTCTTTCAAGGAAGGGGACTGGGTGGTGGCGACCCTCAAGCGTCACGCCCTGGTGGACGGCAACTTCTCCGCCGAGATCACCCAGCTCATTGCCGACAAGGACGACCACAACGTGCCCTGGTGGGTGGTGCTGGCACGCCACAACCTGGCCCAGATCGAGCCGGCGGACCTGCCCGAGTGGAACGTCATCGAAGAGGAAGAGCTGCCCCGTCGCGATCTGACCCAGGTGCCTTTCTTCACCATCGACGGCGCCAAGACCAAGGACATGGATGATGCCCTGTCCATCCGCAAGCTGGACAACGGCTGGGAGCTGCTGGTCGCCATCGCCGATCCGACCGCCTACGTGGCCGAAGGCAGCGAGCTGGACAAGGAAGCCGCCCAGCGCGCCTTCACCGTCTACATGCCGGGCCGCAACGTGCCGATGATCCCGCGCACTCTCTCAGACGAGCTCTGCTCTCTGAAAGAAGGCGAGGAACGCAACACCCTGTGCGCTCGCTTGGCTGTCGCCGAAGACGGCCTGCTGCTGGAGGAGACCGAGTTCTTCGCCGCCCGCATCCTCTCCCATGCCCGCCTCAACTATGACGAGGTCTCCGACTGGGCCGAGCACGGCAAGGCGCTGGACATAGATGCTGGCGTCCTGACCCAGCTGCCACTGATGAAAGCCATGACGGAGGCGCGCATCAAGTGGCGCACCAAGCATGCCCTGGTGTTCCCGGACCGCCCCGATTACGACTTCGAGCTGGGTGAGAACGGCGCCGTGCTGGCCATCCACGTGGAGCCGCGCCGCATCGCCAACCGGATGATCGAGGAGTCGATGATCGCCGCCAACATCTGCGCCGGCCGCGTGCTCGGCAAGCAGGTCGGCTACGGCATCTTCAACGTCCACACCGGCTTCGACGAGGAGTCCCTCGACGGCGCCATCGAGCTGCTCAAGAGTGCCGAGGCCCCGTTCGAGAAGGAAGAGATCGCGAGTCTCTCAGGCTTCTGCGCCCTGCGCCGCTGGATCGACAGCCAGGATACCCGTTGGCTGGACGGCAAGATCCGCCGCTTCCAGAGCTATGCGCTGATGTCCGCCGAGCCGGGTGCCCACTACGGTCTGGGGCTGGATGCCTATGCGACCTGGACTTCCCCTATCCGCAAATACGGCGACATGGTCAACCATCGCCTGCTCAAGGCCGTCATCGCCGGCAAGACCCCGGGCGAGCGCCCGAACCAGGAACTGACCGAGCACCTGACCGAGTGCCGCCGCCTGCACCGCAGGGTCGAGCGCGACATCGGCGACTGGCTCTATGTCCGCTACCTGATGGCCGATGCGGGCACCGACAAGGTATTCAACGCCGAGATCATCGACGTGATGCGTGCCGGCCTCAAGCTCCGTCTGCAGGAGAACGGCGCCGTGGTGTTCATGCCCGCTCGCCACATCCTGGACAACAAGGACAGGCTGGAGTGCAACTGGGACAACGGCCGCGTCTATCTGGACAAGACCAAGGTGGTCTATGAGCTGGGCCAGATCATCGAGGTCAAGCTAAGCGAGGCGGTGGAAGAGACCCGCTCCCTCATCGCCAAGCCGGCGGTGGCACTGGTGCCGGGCCCGGCGCCGGAAGCTCCGGTCACCGACGGCGCCGAGGCACCGGTTGAGACACCAGCTGAGGCTGAACCCAAGGCAGAGTAAGTCGCAGACACTCGCTCGATGCAAAAGCCCGCCACCCGGCGGGCTTTTTTACGCCCGGCTCACGACACCGACGGCACCCTATCGGTGAATAGCACCCGCTTGGCGAGCGGGATCTGGGCGTGGCGGACGGCAGGCAGGCAGGCAGGCAGGCAGGCAGGCAGGCAGGCATAGAGATTGTCATGGCCGTGATGTGGGGGTTGAAAACTGAAAGTGGGTTACAAAACTTAATCATTCATTAGTCAACAGAGGCAAACCAGGATCGATCCATCGTCATCTCCCCCGGGATCCACCACCTACGAACTGCCCCGTTTGAGTACAAATAACAAGATTGTGACGAGAATCACATTGACACTCTGTTTGCGCAAACAACAAATGGTGACATCTGTCACACAAACAAGGCCAATCCGACGGCAATGATCGAGATGTAACCAGAATACAGCCCATGACTGTGATCTTGATCACTGGAAAGGGAGGGGGGAGGTCGGGGTAATTGAGAGACAGATCACAAGATGCCCCGTTTTCAGCCTTATTCGATCGCGAGCTGGTAGATTGAAGTTGCTTAGACGACTGGGATGGGGGTTCGGCAAAACCCGTCATTCCCACTACCACTCTTAATCAACAGGCTTAAAACGGGGTCCCGACATGTTATCACCGGATACCAAGGTCAAGATACAGAATTTTGGACGCTTCCTGTCCAATATGGTCATGCCCAACATAGGCGCATTCATCGCCTGGGGCTTCATCACCGCCCTCTTCATCCCCACCGGCTGGCTGCCAAGCGAGACGCTGGCCAAGCTGGTCGGCCCCATGATCACCTATCTGCTGCCGCTGCTGATTGGCTACACCGGCGGCAAGCTGATCGGGGGTGAACGCGGCGGCGTGGTCGGCGCCATCACCACCATGGGTGTGATCGTCGGTACCGACATCCCGATGTTCATGGGTGCCATGATGGTCGGCCCCCTCGGCGGCTGGGCCATCAAGCGCTTCGACAAGGCGATGGAAGGCCGGGTCAAGAGCGGCTTCGAGATGCTGGTCAACAACTTCTCCGCCGGCATCATCGGCATGTTGCTGGCCATCCTCGCCTTCTTCGTGATCGGCCCCTTCGTCAAGGTGCTGTCCGGCGTGCTGTCCGGTGGTGTCGGCTTCCTGGTGGACAACCACATGCTGCCGCTCACCTCGATCTTCGTCGAGCCGGCCAAGATCCTGTTCCTCAACAACGCCATCAACCACGGCATCTTCTCGCCGCTGGGGATCCAGCAGGCCACCGAGCAGGGCCGCTCCATCTTTTTCCTGATCGAAGCGAATCCGGGTCCGGGTCTGGGGGTGCTGCTGGCCTACATGGTGTTCGGTCGCGGCGCGGCCAAGCAGTCCGCCGCCGGTGCCTCCATCATTCACTTCTTCGGTGGCATCCACGAGATCTACTTCCCCTACGTGCTGATGAACCCGCGCCTCATACTGGCGGTGATCGCCGGTGGCATGACCGGGGTCTTCACCCTGACCCTGTTCAACGCGGGTCTGGTCTCCCCCGCCTCACCGGGCTCCATCTTCGCCGTGCTGCTGATGACGCCCAAGGCCTCCCTGATCGGGGTCATGCTCTCCATCATCAGCTCTACCCTGGTCTCCTTCCTGGTCGCCGCCGTGTTCGTCCGTGCCCAGCAGCCGGAAGCGGACGAAGCCGACGCCCTGGGTGAAGCCACCCGCAAGATGAAGGCCATGAAGGGCGGCAAGCCCGAAACCGCGGCGGCCAAGAAGCCGAGCGGCGAACTGATGGCGGTGCGCAACATAGTGGTCGCCTGCGATGCGGGCATGGGCTCCAGCGCCATGGGGGCCGGCATGCTGCGCAAGCGGGTGCAGGCCGCCGGGCTCGACATCAGCGTGACCAACCGCGCCATCGATCAGCTCGACGATCAGGTGGACTGGGTCATCACCCACCGGGACTTGACCGAGCGGGCTCGTCGTCATGCGCCGCACGCCCACCACATCTCCCTGACCAACTTCCTCGACAACGCCCTCTATCAGGAGCTGGTGCAAAACCTGAGCCTGGCCAGCGCCGCCAACGACGATCTGGCCAACCCGCAGCTGCTGGTGGCGGCCAACGATGACAGCTACGAGCCGCAGGCCGCCGAGGTGTTCAGCCTCAGCCTGCAGGACGTGCATCTGGGGCTCAAGGCCGACAACAAGGAGGCCGCCATCCTGGCCGCCGGCGCGCTGCTGGCCGAGCGGGGCTACGTGGCGCCCGACTACGTCAACGCCATGCTGGAACGCGAGCAGTTGGTCTCCACCTACCTCGGCGAATCCATCGCCGTGCCCCACGGCACCATAGCCGCCAAGCAACACGTGAAGCGGACCGGCATCGTCATCTGCCAGTACCCGGCCGGGGTCGCCTTTGGCGAAGCCGCCGACGAGGTGGCGCGGCTGGTGATCGGCATCGCCGCCCGCAACGACGAACACATGCAGGTAATAACCCGACTGACCAATGCACTGGATGAACCCGGTCTCATCGACCGGTTGGCCAGCACCACGGATCCCCAGGAGTTCCTGGATCTGCTGGGTGCCGAACAGGCCGCGTAACTCTTCATCATCTTTGGTTATAGAGGTTAATATCATGAAAACATTGCATTTTGGTGCCGGTAATATCGGACGTGGCTTCATCGGAAAACTGCTGGCGGACGCCAGCCACCAGGTCACCTTCGCCGACGTCAACGAGACCCTGATCGATCAGCTCAACCATCGCCAGGAGTACAAGGTGCACTTGGTGGGGACGGATCAGAAGCTGGACGTGGTGCGCAACGTGGCGGCGGTCAGCTCCGCCGGCCACGAGGTGATCGCCCGCATCATTACCGCCGATCTGGTGACCACGGCGGTGGGTCCCAACATACTGGACAAGATCGCCAGCACCCTGGCCAAGGGGCTGCAGGCCCGCTTCGATGCCGGCAACCTGAGCCCGCTCAACGTCATCGCCTGCGAGAACATGGTGCGCGGCACCAGCCACCTCAAGCAGGAGGTACTCAAGTACCTACCGGTCGCGTATCATGTCACGCTCGAATCCTGCGTCGGCTTCGTCGATTCCGCGGTGGATCGCATAGTGCCACCCGCCGCGGCCAACGACGATCCGCTGGAGGTGACGGTGGAGAGCTTCAGCGAGTGGATCGTCGACCAGACCCAGTTCAAGGGGGAGCTGCCCCGGGTGGCGGGTATGGAGACCACCGACAACCTGATGGCCTTCGTCGAGCGCAAGCTGTTCACCCTCAACACCGGCCACATAGTCACCGCCTACCTCGGCAAGTTGCGGGGCTACCAGACGGTGCGCGAGGCGATCGAGGATCCGCTGATCCGCAGCAAGGTGCGCCGCGCCATGGAGGAGAGCGGTGCCGTGCTGGTGCAGCGCTACGGCTTCGATCCGCGGCTGCACGCCGCCTACATCGAGAAGATCCTGTCTCGCTTCGCCAATCCCTATCTGGTGGACGAGATAGATCGGGTCGGCCGCCAACCGCTGCGCAAGCTGGCGGCGGGAGACAGGTTGGTGAAACCCCTGCTCGGGACCCTGGAGTACGGCCTGCCCAGCGACCATCTGCAGGAAGGCATAGCGGCGGCGCTGCACTACCACAATGCCGACGATCCCCAGGCGGTGGAGCTGCAGGCCCTGCTGGCCGAACTGGGCCCGGCCGCCGCGCTGGCCCGGGTGACCAGCCTGGCGGCAGACAGCGATATCGTTGCCGCCATCGTCGCCCGCTACCAGACTCTGTAATGACCTGCAGGTGGCACATCGACCCGCAAGGCCGGTGTGCCCCTTAGTTAAAAACCGGGAGAGAGCCTGGCTCTCTCCCTGTCAGCCGGACCCAAAACACCTATGACCACACACCAGGAAGATGAAGTACTGGAACGACTGAACGAGCAGGATGGCCCCCGTGGCTTCTTCCTCGAGGTCGTGACCATCCTGGAAGAAGCGGTCGACTCCCTGATGCGGCGAGCCTTTCGCCAGGAGGAGTATGCCGTCAAATACGCCATCGAACCCCTGCTCAACCAGAGCGGCCCCCTCGGCCAGCTGGAGGTGCGCCTCAAGCTCATCTTCGCCCTCGGCCTCATCTCCCTCGAGCGTTATCAGGATCTGGAAGCCTACCTGAAGATCCGCGATTTTCTGGTGCGCGACCCCAAGGATTACCGCTTCAGCGACAAGCCGATCCGCGATCTGCTGGCTCGCCTGCACGGCCTCAACCAGGGCGGCATGATGCCGCAAGATCCTCCCGCCAACGAGGAGGACTGGCCCTTCTACCAGATGCAGCTCAACCGGCTCGATCAGGTGGTGCGCTCGGCCCTGGTGCTGGCGGTGGCCGACTGCGTCGCCGAGCTTCACAAAGAGAGCCCCATCTAGGCGAGCTCACCCGGCAAGGCCCCTCCGGCATATCAGGGGGCGCCGCCCCGCCACCGCGAGCGGGTGTCAATTTCCCCCCCTTCCCCGCTACACTACTCCCAACCCCCTCACCTGCCCGAGGTTGGCATGATCGCACTCTCCCTGGCGGGGATCGCCCTGATCTCCCTGTTGGCACAATGGCTGGCCTGGTTCCTGCGGGTGCCCGCCATCCTGTTTCTGCTGCTGAGCGGCCTGCTGCTCGGCCCGATGACGGGTCTGCTCGATCCGGATCAGTTGCTGGGTGAGCTGCTGTTCCCGCTGGTATCCCTGTCGGTCGCCATCATCTTGTTCGAAGGGGCACTGACCCTGCACCTGGCCGAGCTCAAGGGGATCGGCAAGGTGGTGCGCAACCTCTGCTCCGTGGGCATGCTGACCAGCTTCGCGATCATCGGCGCCGCCAGCTATTGGCTGCTGGGGCTGGACTGGCGCGTCGCCATGGTGCTCGGTGCCGTGCTGGTGGTGACAGGGCCGACCGTGGTCGCCCCCATGCTCAACGTGATCCGACCGGTGCGGGAGGTGGACAAGATCCTGCGCTGGGAGGGGATAGTCATCGATCCCATCGGCGCCCTGTTTGCGGTGCTGGTGTTCGAGGCGGTGCGGCTCGGCAGCCAGGGGGACCTGATCGACCATACTCTGCTGGCGCTGGCCAAGACGGTGGGGGTCGGCACCCTGATCGGCGTCGCGGCGGGCTGGCTCACCACCCTGCTGATCCGCAAGGATTGGCTGCCGGTCAGCCTGCACAAGTTCGGAGTGCTGGCCCTGGTGCTGGTCAGCTTCACCCTGTCGGACTGGCTCAGCCACGAGTCCGGCCTGTTGGCGGTGACGGTGTTCGGCATCTGGCTCGCCAATCAGGAGGGGCTGGATCTGGAGGAGGTGCTGGAGTTCAAGGAGGATCTCGCCGTCATTCTCATCTCCTCCCTGTTCATCCTGCTGGCAGCGCGCCTCGATCTGGCCCAGCTCTGGCAGCTCGGCCCCATGGTGCTGGTGCTGCTGGGGGTGGTGCAATTCGTGGCACGTCCGCTCTGCATCCTGGTCTCGACCCTGGGCTCGGGTCTCCCCTGGCGGGCCCGCGCCCTGCTCAGCTGGATAGCGCCGCGTGGCATAGTCGCCGCGGCGGTGAGTGCCTCCTTTGCCATCAGCCTGCACAAGGCGGGCATCCCGGATGCCGACAAGCTGGTGCCCCTGGTGTTTGCCGTCATCATCTCCACCGTGGTGCTGCAGAGCCTGACCTCGGTCCCGCTGGCCCGCCTGCTCGGCATGCGCCAGCCCAGTCCCAATACCTGGCTGCTGATCGGCGCCAACTCGGTGGCACTCGCCATCGGCAAGGCGCTGTCGGATCAGGGCGTCCCCGTCTATCTGTCCGACCCGGCCTGGGAACACTGCAAGCTGGCGCGCATGAGCAACCTGCCCTGTTACTTCGGCAACCCGCAGTCGGAACACGCCGAGCGCCATCTGCCTCTCACCAGCATCAGCACTGTGCTGGCCCTCTCCCCCAACCGGCACAACAACGCCCTCGGCGTGCTGCACTTCGCCCACCTCTATGGGGAGGAGAGGGTCCACTCCCTGCGCTCCAGTGAACAGCACGGCAAGGCGAACCGGGAGAGCGCCACCTTCCGCGCCCGCCAGAACCTGTTCGGGCCCGATATGAACTTTGCCCGTCTGAGCGGCCTGCTGAGCCGGGGCGGCCAGATCAAGGCAACCCGACTGCGGGAGGCCTTTGACTGGGCCCAGTACCAGGAGGCAAATCCGGGAGCTATCCCCTTGTTCGTGCTGGATGCCAGGGCGAAACCTCATGTCGTCACCGGCCCCATCCAGCCGCAAGCGGGCGAGTTGCTGATCGCCCTGCAGCCACCACGGGAGCCGCCGGCGCCCTGATACTCTCTGCCGCCGCCTGAGCGACGAGAGGCTCGGCACTCAGCTCCTCGGGGGCGTGCCGTCCTAGCTGGCGACGACTAGACTTGAGGGTGCGCCATGGGTCATAGGAGGATGTCATGACGGTCAGCGAATTGCGCACTCTAAATCAGCAAGGCCGCTTCAAGGAGGCCGAGATCCTGCACGACATCGCCTTCCCGGGCTGGCTCGTGGAGTTTCGTGGCCAGGATGGTCGCCTGTACGAGATGACGGACACCCTGGGTTGTCCGGTGAGATTCGCCTCGGAAGAGGATGCACGCGAGCATATCCACCGGGTGGCCGACTGCCCTATTCAGGTCGAGCATCTCTACCGCTTCTACGAGCGCTGAGATGCTATCAAGTCATAAAAAAGGCTCCGTTAGGAGCCTTTTTTATTCAGGTTGCGTCGGCTCCACTCCCTTGCCTTCCAGCCGTCTGACCGGTTTTTGCAGGATCAGGTTGGCCGGATAAGTGACCAGATCGCCGTTGTCATCTCGCACCCGAACATAGAACAGGCCTATCTCGGTGATGACACCGGTGACCGAATCATCCTTGTCGAGGATCCGGATCCTGTCGCCAATCTTGTAGGGGAAGGCGAAGAAGATGGTGATGCTGGCGGTGATGTTGGAGAGGATCGACCACTGCGCCACCATGGCGACGCCGAGCACGGCGAAGAAGGAGGAGGCGAGCACCACCAGCCGGGAGAAGTCGAGCCCCCAGACCCCGGCCAGGATAAGCAGGGTCGCGCAGCCGAGCAGGAAGTGGAACACGTGCTCCACGTAGAGCACCCGGTTCTCGCTCACCTGCCTGGACTGGGCCAGTGCCAACAGACTCTTGTGAATGAGACTGCGGATCAGGGTGTGGCCCAGCAACAGCAGCAGGGTCCAGCCAAAAGATTCCCATGTTGTCATGCGTGTTCCTTACCACCAGCGCCGATATTTTAGCCAGATGGCCAGCCCGGTCGCCAATGTCAGCAGGGAGCCGCAGAAGACCCAGAAGGCGGTCGGGCTCTCGGCCCCCGGTATGCCTCCCAGGTTGATGCCAAAGAGCCCGGTCAGGAAGCTGGCAGGCAGGAACAGCAGCGCCATCACCGACATCTGGTAGGCGCGTCTATTGGTCGCCTCCGCCATCAGGTTGTTGATCTCGTCGGCCAGCACGGCGGTGCGGGCGACCCCGGCATCCAGATCGTCCAGCCAGCGCCGCAAGCGATCGGCGATGTCCAGCAGGCGGCGCCTGTCATCCTCATCCAGCCAGCTGATCTTCTCGTTGGCGAGGCGAGCGACCAGATCCCGCTGGGGAGAGAGGTAGCGGCGGATCATGATGAGTTGCTTGCGGATCAGCGCCAGCCGGCCATTGGCGGGCAGATCCCGCAGCAACACCATCTCCTCCAGCTCCAGGATCTGGTCGTGCAGCACCTCGACAAATTCCCCCGCCCTGTCGGTCAGGGCGTCACAGATCTCCACCAGCCAGTCGGCGGGAGAGTCGGCACCCCCACCCAATTTCAGCTGCTCGAAGACGTCCGTCTCTGACAACAGCGGACGGCGGCGGCTGCTGATGATGAGGTCCGGCGTGATATAGATGCGCAGCGCCACCATCTCTTCGGGTTTGTGATCCTTGTTATGATTGATGCCGCGCAGGATCAGCAGCACGGTTTCCCCCATCCGCACCAGCTTGGGCCTGTTGCTCTTGCCGAGCAGGGACTCGCGTACCGCCTCGTTGATCAGCGGTGTCTGCAGCAGCCAGCGAGCCGCCTCCGGATTGCCGTAGTCCAGGTGCAACCAGCTGGGTTGCGGCCCCGGGATCTCGCTCCCCGCCGCCAGCGGCTGCATGCCCCCCTTGCCATCCAGGGTCAGGCCATAAATCACGTCACTGGGCACCCGATCCATCCATTCATCCTTCTCGCTTCGGTTCATCGAGCCAGCTTACACGAAAGCCGGGCCCGACTCAGCCTCATGGCCGCGCCCCTGCGTCAGCCGTGCTAAGATACGGCCCTCGTTTCAGACACAGGAAGCCATGCCATGCCCATCTGGGTTGATGCCGATGCCTGCCCGCTCCCGGTCAAGGAGATCCTCTACCGCGCCGCCCACCGTGCCCAGGTAGTCACTACCCTGGTGGCCAATCAGGGGCTGCGGGTGCCGCCCTCTCCCTTCATCAAGACCCAGCAGGTAGAGAAAGGATTCGATGTGGCGGATCATGTCATCGCCCAGCAGGTCACACCGGGGGATCTGGTGATAACGGGGGACATTCCGCTCGCCTCCTGGGTGATCGACGCCGGTGGCGAGGCGCTCAATCCCCGCGGCGAGATCTACACCCGCGAGACCATACAGGCGCGGCTCGGCATGCGTAATTTCATGGAAGAGCTGCGTTCGGCCGGGGTCCAGACCGGCGGGCCGGCCCCCTTCAACGCCGCCGACAAGCAGCGCTTCGCCAACGCATTGGACAAGTGGTTACAGAAGGGAAAACTGAGCTGACATAACGTACCCTGCCCAGCAAAAATCTGACGCATTGAGATACTTTTTTCAGCACACCACCACAGGGCAAGCCAAGGATCCCCGGCTTGCTTCTCGGCACCGTCGCCCTGACATCGCCAGCCTTCTCATTCGCCTCCCCACCGCCACCCAGGCACCAACTGCCGGTCCGGCGATGCCATCTCTCATCCCTTCGCCGACCTCATGGAGGCCGTCTTGTGGCTGAAATGTCAAAAAAACATAATTTTAATTATATCAGTAGCAATTGAAATACCTCATAACCTCGCCTAGACATATTAACAAACGCAAGTGATAGAAATATCACCTGATGTTTTCCTACCGACCAGCGCTTTAAAAGGACACATATGCTCTGTGGTTTTTCAGACAAGAATCAAAGGCAATTTAAGCGGTAATTATTCAATACCCTATGGATGAACCCATATCTGGCTTCGCAGAGAGATGTTGTTCTTGTGCAGCCTGCCCCTCAGCAAAATACATATGAAAGTCATCCTCAATGAGCACGGATATCTAAGGGGAATACCCATGAATAGAACAATGAATATATTTCTCTCACTGTTTCTGACTCTCTTCTTATTCGGCTGCGGAGGCGGCGGAGGAGGCGGGAGCAAACCGACCACCCCCACAGATCCTGCGGCCAAGACGCTGACCAGGATCGATATATCGGCCGATACGGCAGGCACCAAGGCGCGAGCCGAAGCCAACCCCAGCACCCCCCTCGGCATCAGCACCCAGTACTCGGCCATCGCGACCTACAGCGACAGCAGTACGGCCGACATCACGGACCTGGCCACCTGGAGCAGCTCGAATAGCAATGTTGCTACCGTGGATAACAAGGGACTGGTCAAGACGCTCAAGACCAGCCAAACGGCGATCACGGCAAGCTATCAAGGGATCACCAGCAATAAATCCGAGCTGACCGTCACCGATGCCATTGCCACCAAGATCACCGTCATCCCGCCCACCACGAAATTAGCCAAAGGCTTGTCACTGCAGTTGCAGGCCATCGCCACCTTCTCCGATGACAGCACTAGGGATGTATCCACTCAGGCAAGCTGGTTGAGTAGCAATCCGGCGGTACTGAGCGTCAATGCACAGGGTAAAATGACCGCCGTCAACCTCGGCAATGCCACCGTCAGTGCGACTCTGCAGGGCATCACCGGTCAGACGAGTGTCTCTGCGGTCAATCTGGCCATCAGCCAGATACAGATCACCCCGGCGACAGTGCAACTGGCCATCGGCACCAAGACCAAGCTGACCGCCATTGCCACCTTTGCCGACAAGACGGTGCAGGATGTCTCCTCCCAGGTGGCTTGGTTGAGCAGCAATAGCGCAGTCGCCACCGTAGACAGCACAGGGCTCATCACCGGCGTGGCCGCAGGCTCGACCACACTCTCCGCCAATCTGCTCGGCGTGACTGCCAGTACCAGCGTGACGGTCAACAACACCAGCGTCAGTGCCTTGCAAGTCATTCCCGCGGCAAGCACCATTGCCCTGGGAACCAAGACCCAGCTGCAGGCTCTCGCCACTTTCCAAAATGGCTCCGTTCAGGATGTGTCGGATCAGGTGCAGTGGAGCAGCAGTGACACCACCCTGGTGGATATCAACAGTGCGGGATTGGTCACGGGCCAAGGAATTGGTCAGGCGACCGTCACCGCCACGCTGGGATCCGTCAGCCGCAGCGCGACTGTCACCGTCACCAATGCCGTGGCCACCTCCATCCAGATCACCCCAGCAACCAGTTCGTTGCCCAAGGGGACCACACAACAATTCCAGGCCATCGCAACCTTCAGCGACAGCTCATCGCAAGATGTCAGCAGCCAGGTTTATTGGGATAGCTCGAACATCAACGTCGCCACCATAGACCTGAACGGTGAAGTCACCGCCGTGACTGAAGGGAATAGCATCATTTCAGCCCAATTCCAGAATGTCAGCAGCAATCCGGTCACGCTGGAAGTCACAAGTGCGGCCATTACTGCAGGGGGGCTGATTATCACGGTGCCACCGCTGACACTGGCAGCAGGCCAGAGCAGCCAGCTGGCTGCCATTGGAACCTATAGCGATGGCACCACCAAGGATGTCACTGCCGATGTTCACTGGAGCAGCAGCAACCCAGCCATCGCGACCGTCAGCCTTGCGGGCCAGGTCACCGCTGTGGCTCCCGGCAGCGCCACCATCATAGGTACTCTGGATGGGCAGAGTGCAACCATCCCTGTCACCGTCACCAATGCAACCCTCAATGCCGGTGGCCTCACCATCACTGTGCCCCCACTGACACTGGCCGCCGGTCTGAGCAGCCAGCTGACCGCGAGCGGAACCTACAGCGATGGCACCAGTACGGATGTCACCGCCAGCGTCCAGTGGAGCAGCAGTGATCCAGCCATCGCGACAGTCAGCCTGACCGGTCTGGTCACCGCCGTAGCACCAGGTACCGCCACCATTACTGGCACTCTGGATGGTCAGACCGCGACCCTGTCCGTCACAGTCACCAACGCGACCCTCAATGCCGGTGGGCTTGCCATCAGCACGCCTCCACTGAGCCTGGCTGCCGGCCAAAGCAGTCAGCTTGCGGCCAATGGTACCTATAGCGATGGTACGACCATCAATGTCACCGCCAATGTTCAGTGGAGCAGCGATAACCCTGCGGTAGCCACTGTCAGTCAGGCCGGTCTGATCACCGCCGTTAACCCCGGCATAGCGACCATCACCGGTACCCTGGATGGCCAGACGGCGACCCTGTCAGTCACGGTCAGCAATGCCGTTCTCAATGTGGGTGGATTGACCATCACCACACCACCGTTGACGCTGGCTGCCGGCCTGACCGGTCAACTTGCCGCCACCGGTAGTTACAGCGATGGCAGCAGCGTGAATATTACCTCCGCAGTGAGTTGGACCAGCAGCAACCCGGCCGTTGCTACCGTTGGCCTTCACA
>NZ_JRGL01000123.1 GCF_000764655.1 Aeromonas aquatica | reverse complement strand
GCAGTGGGAAGAGAGACAGCAGGTGTTGAAAGGCTTGGGTATCCATGATGGTGGCCTTCAGGGTGATGACCTACTTCAAGGTTAGCCTTTCAACACGTAATTGGGACAGAGCCTTTTTCAAGGCAGGGCGCTCCTAACGGAGGTTCAACCCTGCGCGTTGCTCAGTACCAACTTGCCATCCTTGACCGGGATGGTGGGGCCGGGTTCTTTCTCCATGCGGATCACCCCTTCCTGGCCGGCGAGACGATAAGTCACGTCATATCCCAGAGTGCGGGTGCTGCTGTCCTGCACCGTCTTGCAGCGCTGCTCTGTGGTGGTGTAGGTATCCCCGGCCTGCATGTTGCCTTGTACCTGGTTGCCCGCGTAGCCACCGGCCACTGCGCCTGCGGCGGTGGCCACCTTCTTGCCGCTGCCGCCCCCGAACTGGTTGCCCAGCACGCCTCCCAAGGCCGCGCCGACCACAGTGCCCAGGATCTTGTGTTCATCCTGCACCGGCTTGCGGTGGGTGACGGCGACGTTGCGACACTCCTGTCTGGGGGTCTTGATGGTCTCGGTCAGCGGCTTGCTTGCCAGTACCTCGGCAAACTGGGGCTGGGAGGAAAACAGGGATCCACTGGCTGCCGCCGACAAGGCCAGCGCAGAGGCGATCCCGATCCCGACACCTGCCAACATGGATGTGTTCATTTTGCGTTCTCCTGAGATGCATCATCTGATGCTGTTCGAGCTTGCGGTCATCTTGGCACACCGTCGTGGATGAACAAGGGAAGCCGCGCGCAGGCACGACAACCTCTGACTTCACCAAAAATTATCTCGCCAACAAGGTGTCGGGCTTTGGCGACAACGGCCGTTGCCATACCCAGAAAGGCCTAAGACGTTTTGCTAATACCTGTCGCGGATCCCCCTTGATACCCTCTCTTTCCATAGGGCATAGGCCCCGGGCATGATGCCCGGCGCCGTTTCCCGGCAACAGGCCGGCCAGCCGGATCCACCCGCTTTGTGCCACATATGAGGAAGGAACCCGATGACAGAGCAGAACATCTATGAGACAGGCCTTGGCAAGACGCCCGCCAATTTCGAGGCCCTGACCCCCTTGAGCTTTCTGACCCGGGCGGCCCGGGTCTATCCCGACTACCCGGCCCTGATCCACGGCCCCTTGCGCCAGAGCTGGGCCCAGACCGAGCGGCGCTGCCGCCGGCTTGCCTCGGCCCTGCGCCGGCACGGGATAGGCGAGGGGGACACTGTCTCCATCGTCGCCCCCAATGTCCCGGCCATGTTCGAGGCTCACTTCGGGGTACCCATGAGCGGCGCCGTGCTCAACACCATTAACACCCGGCTCGATGCCGAGTCCATGGCCTTCATCTTCCAGCATGCCCAGAGCAGGGTGGTGCTGGTGGACAGGGAGTTTGGCGCCGTGGTCGGCAAGGCGCTGGCCCTGCTCGACGCCGCGCCGCTGCTCATCGCCATCGATGATCCCCTCTATCAGCAGGGAGCGCTGGTAAGCGATCTCGACTACGAGGCCTTCATTGCCGGGGGCAACGGCGACGAGCCCGGCTGGCTGCCGGCGGACGAGTGGCAGGCGATTTCCCTGAACTATACCTCGGGCACCACGGGTAACCCCAAGGGGGTGGTCTATCACCATCGCGGCGCCCACCTCAATGCGGTCAACAACGTGCTCTCCTGGGAGCTGCCCAAGCACCCCGTCTATCTGTGGACCCTGCCGATGTTCCACTGCAACGGCTGGTGCTTCCCCTGGACGATGGCGGCCACCGCCGGGGTGAGCGTCTGCCTGCGCCATGTGCAGGCGGGCGCCATCTATGAGGCCCTGCACAGCCACAAGGTGAGCCACTTCTGCGCGGCACCCATCGTCCTCAATATGCTCAACAACGCCGATCCAGCGCTCAAGCTGGGGCTCAATCACCCCATCAAGGTGATGACGGCCGGCGCGGCGCCACCCGCCACCGTGATCGCCGGCATGGAGGCCATGGGGATAGTGGTGACCCACACCTATGGTTTGACCGAGACCTATGGCCCCTGCGTGGTCTGCGAGCCCCAGCGCAGCTGGGACGGGCAGGATGCCGCCGCCCTGTCGCGGCTCAAGGCACGCCAGGGGGTAACTTCGCCGCTGCAGGGGGAGATGCGCGTCGCCAACCCGGTCAGCGGCGAGCCGGTGCCTCAGGATGGCAAGACCCTGGGGGAGATCTTCCTGCGCGGCAATGTGGTGATGAAGGGCTATCTCAAGAACCCGGCGGCGAGCGAGGAGGCGATGGCGGAAGGTTGGTTCAGAAGCGGGGATCTCGCGGTCTGGCACCCGGACGGCTACGTGGAGATCAAGGACAGATCCAAGGACATCATCATCTCGGGCGGGGAGAACATCTCCAGCCTGGAGGTGGAGGATGTGCTCTACCGTCATCCCGACGTGGACGAGGCCGCGGTGATCGCCATGGCGGACGAGAAGTGGGGAGAGGTGCCCTGCGCCTTCGTGAAGCTCAAGGAGGGCAGGGAACTGAGCCAAGCGGAGCTGATCGCGTTCTGCCGCGAGCAGATGGCCCACTTCAAGGCCCCCAAGCGCATCATCTTCACCCCCCTGCCCAAGACCTCCACCGGCAAGGTGCAAAAGTTCATGTTGCGCCAGCAGCTGGAGTGATCCCGTCGACGGGGATGCGGACGGGCATCTGAGGGCAGTTCATCTCCTGTGGTCATGTGGATGTGTCGCTGGACAGTCCAGGTCAACGGTGTTGAATAATCCATGTCAACGCCGTTGACTTGCATGAGGGACATACCTAAAATCGCTCATCATGACGGCTTGGAAAGGGAAGGAAATATGATCAAGGATGCTGTTACCGAGGAGGTGGTGAAATTGAGTGGTGCTGACACAACCAAAGCCTTGATCCTGGATGTTGCTCGACGACTTTTCTCTTCAACCGGCTACAGAGCGACGTCGCTCAGGGCCATCGCAAAGGAAGTCGGGGTCGATCCCGCATTGCTCATCCGCTATTTTGGCTCCAAGGAGGAGCTTTTTCTTGAAGCGCTGGCTATCAGCGACTTTTGTGAAAAAGCACTCACAGGTTCATTGGATGGCATGGGATACCGTATCGTTCTTGAACTGATCTCCGGCGATATCAAACATAAAATGAGTTCCTATGTGTCTTTGGTTCAGGCCTCTGACAGCGAGACGATAAGAGCCCGTTTACAGGATGTCGTTAGAACTCGATTCGTTGAGCAACTGGCGCAACGTTTGCCTGGGCGGGATGCTGAATTGAGAGCCCATCTTGTGTCAGCCCAGATGGGCGGGCTTATCAATTCATTGGCCGTTATCCAGCACGAAACACTGCTGGCAACGCCAATCGATATTATTGCCGAGCATTATGGCGCAGCGATACAGCTCTTGATCGATGGCAAGCCAGCCTGATAACGATTTATTGAGATTGGATTGCTGTTTTAAGCAATGTTGATATCACCAGCTTTTGATGTGAAGCTTTTTTAAACCCATTTAAAACAGGCTGTTTCGCTGTGTCAAACTATCTCCCGGTTGATGAAACCAAGTGGGGACGTGCACTCCATTGCAATATTTTCAAGAATTTCAGCAATCCACTCTATGGCGTGACCGTTGAGCTGGATGTGACGAAATTTATAAACAAAATCCGCAAGCTGGAGACATCCTTCACCTTTGCCATGATATTCGTCACGGCCAGGTGTGCAAATGAAGTAGAGGCATTTCGCTACCGATTCTTGGATGGGCGCGTGGTGCTATACGATCAAATCAATACTGTGTTTACTTACCTTGACAAGGAAACAGAGTTATTCAAGGTTGTTGACGCCCCATTGACGGATACGCTGCAGACCTATGTGTTGGCGGCGCAGCAGGCCGCGCTTGCACAACAGGCGTATTTTACAGCGCCAGCGGGAGGCAATGTTTTTCAATTTTCACCGCTACCTTGGTTCTCATATACGCAACTGTCTCATACATTCTCCGGAGACAAAGAGAACGCCATCCCTCTTTTCAATTGGGGAAAGTATTCCGAGAGAGAGGGTCGTGTCATGCTGCCTTTTTCCGTGCAGGTGCATCACTCCTTTGTTGATGGCATTCATATCGGCAGGTTTCTCGAAAAATTGCAAGCAGCACTCAATGAAAACTGAGCGTGAATGACAGAATTATCGCAATAAGGCTCAATATGAAAGATAGAATAGATGACGGCATCGCCGAGTATTACCAAGAAGAGTTCAATGGTCTCAAGTACGCCGACACCCATATCTACGCAAAAGTATTTGAAGACTGTGTCTTTGTGAATTGCTCCTTCAATGGTGCCCATTTTCAACGTTGCAAATTCGTTGACTGCATCTTCAAAAATTCAGATCTGAGCAACCTCCGAGTTGATAGCAGCCGATTTTTAGCCGTGCTTTACGAAGAGTGTAAAATTATCGGGGTTGACTGGAGTAAAGCCGAGTGGTCAAGGTTTGTGGTGCCTGGGCAGCTCATGTTCAAAAAATCTATTTTAAATGACTCCTCATTTTTTGGTCTGAAATTGCCTGGCATGATCATGGAGGAGTGCAAGGTAAGGGCTGCAGACTTCAGAGGTGGCGACTTCAGCAAATCCGATTTCTCATACTCGGATTTTACTGAAAGCATGTTCGGCAATACCAACCTGAACGGTACTGATTTCAGGGAGGCGACCAATTACCGTATCGATGTGCGGGACAATCACCTGAAAGGGACTAAATTCACACGGCTTGAGGCAATCCACTTGCTGGATGGTTTTGGATTCGAGCTGTTTGATTGAAAGCCAGATAGGAGCCTATGGATTTCACTCTGATGTTTGCTTATTCAAGTCGACCAATGAGCTGGGGTGAAACCCTTATGTGACTGCAAAACCTTGCCTGGCGTAAATGGGGAGACATTATGCCTCCCTATTGTTGGTTGTTGACATCCTCACGACTGCCCCCCTTCAAGGGGGCGAGGCAAGCCGGGTGAGCCGTCGGATATCAATACACCGACTATTTGTTATGCCGCTCACGGAGGCGCTGCACCACATCTTGCAGGCACTGCTTTTCGTTTTGCGCGGGCCTGTCATCCTGGCGTCTCTCAGTGCGGAGGATTGGCGCCCCTTATGCGCTTGCTCAGCGCCTCCCACAGGCCGGTGATGAAGTAATAGAGCCCTCCCTCCTCGGTGGCCTTGGTGTATTGGGTCAGGGGTTCGATCATGCCGCTGCGGAAGGCGGCGAGGGCCTCGCGATCGCTGCTTGCCTCGATGTAATCCCCCACCACTTCAAACCCCTGCTCAAGCAGTTGCGCCTTGGCAGTCAAGAAGGAAGGCGATGACATCAGCAGGAAGGTGACGCTGGCGGGATCTTGTCCCAGGCGGAAGAACTGATATTTGCTCATAGAACCTCTGACATTGGACGGTATGGCGCCATTATCCATGGGGGCATTCCCGCTGGGCAGACCCCATGTGCGGCGTTAAAAGGTCCCTTTGTTCAGACCAGCTTCAGTCAACCGCCCAGCGGCTTGTCCTTACCAAATAGCGGGCACAAAAAACGGGCCAATGGCCCGTTCTGTTTATCCGTTGACACACTACTTGTTATGGCGCTCGGCGAGCCGCTGCACCACATCCTTCAAGCCCAGCCCTTCATTTTGCAGCAGCACCGTGAGGTGGTAGAGCAGATCGGCGGATTCGTTGATGAGCTCTTCGCGATCCTTGGCCATGGCGGCCAACGCCACCTCCACACCCTCTTCACCGACCTTCTGAGCGATGCGCTTGGTGCCCTTGCCGTAGAGGCTGGCGGTGTAGCTGGTGGCGGGGTCGGCACCCTTGCGCGAGGCCAGGATCTGCTCGAGTTCCGCCAGGAAGCCGAGCGGCGGCAGCGGGTGACCGTCGAAGCAGGAAGGGGTACCCAGATGGCAAGTGGGGCCCACCGGGTCGGCTGCGATCAGCAGGGAGTCCTGATCGCAGTCGGTACTGATGGCGACGAGCTTGAGCACATGGCCCGAGCTCTCGCCCTTGGTCCAGAGCCGCTGCTTGCTGCGGCTGAAGAAGGTGACCTGACCGGTGGTTTGGGTTTTTTCCAGCGCCTCTTTGGTCATAAAGCCCTGCATCAGCACCTGGCCGCTCGCGGCGTGCTGAACGATGGCGGGGATCATGCCCTCGGTCTTGCCCCAGTCCAGTCGGTCAATCAGTGAGTCGGAATTATGCACAGGTGGCGGCTCCTCTATCATCAGGCTGGCATGCAGGAGGGGGGATCATGTCCCCATTACATTTGGCCCAATCCAGGCGCTCGGCCAGCGGGGTCTGGTTGTTTACAGCTTGGTTATTCACGGATGGCGACTCCTTCGTTTTTCAGCCAGCGTTTCAATTCGGGAATGGGGATAAGGCCCTTGTGGAACACGGAGGCCGCCAGGGCCCCGTCCACGTCGGCGAGGGTAAAGGCATCGAGGAAGTGTGCCATGGTACCGGCGCCGCCGGAGGCGATGAGCGGCACTTTGCACAGGGCCCGCACCAGCTTGAGCTGCTCGAGATCGTAACCCTGGCGCATGCCGTCCTGGTTCATCACGTTCAGCACGATTTCACCCGCGCCGCGCTTTTGCACCTCCTTGACCCACTCCAGGGTGGTCCAGGCGGTGGTGCGGGTGCGGCTCTCGTCGCCGGTAAACTGCTTGACTTGATACTCACCGGTGGCGGCATCAAAGTAGGAGTCGATACCGACCACCACGCACTGCACGCCGAAGCGCTCGGCCAGTGCGGTGATAAGGCGAGGATCCGCCAGGGCGGGGGAGTTGATGGAGACCTTGTCGGCGCCAAACTCCAGGATCTGGCGCGCATCCTCCACGCTCTTGATGCCGCCGGCGACGCAGAACGGAATGTCGATGACCTCGGCCACTCGGCTCACCCAGCTCTTGTCCACCACCCGGGCGTCGCTGGAGGCGGTGATATCATAGAACACCAGCTCGTCGGCTCCCTCGCTGGCGTAGCGGCGGGCAAGCTCGACTATGCCCCCCATCACTTCGTGATTTCGAAACTGCACTCCCTTGACCACCACGCCGTCTTTGACGTCGAGACAGGGGATAATACGCTTTGACAACATGCTCGTTGCTCCATGTAAAGCACGGTTAACATTCGATTCAGCCAGACGGTGCCGGCATTCTCGCGATCCTGGATAAAGCGGGCTGGCATGGCGCTGGCATCGGCCGAGGCGGGAGAGCCCACACTATAAGCACGACCTTGTACCGCAATCCAACCCTTTCTCCGCATTCCTCTCTCTGCTACTTATCAATGCCGGGTGATGGCGCCGGATCCTTCCGAACGGAAGGCCAGCAGGTTGTCCTCCACCTGTTTCAGCCCTCTGATGGTGATCAGGGCACCGTCGAAGTCGAACCCCTTCAGCTGCTGGGCGAGCAGGGTGCCCTGCTCGCCCAGGCCGGTCAGCATGGCGCCGGCGTGCTGATCGAACAGTGTGATGGCGGCGGTATCGCTCTGGGCTAGCAGCGCCTCCAGCTGGCGCAGCAACTGCTGCTGCCAGTGGCTGCTCGGCAGGGGGGAGACGATATCCGTCTGCGCATCCTCGGCCCCCAACCGGAGCTCCAGCTCGACGAGATCCCGGCCTATGCCGGCGATCAGGGCGGCCAGCAGATCCTCTTCCTGTGCCCGCAGGGCCTGCTCCAGCTGCAACCCCTGCTCGGCGAGGCTGGTCAGACCCAGGGTCGAGGCGGCGCCGCGCAGGCTGTGGGCCAGGCCAATGGCACAGGGGCGATCCCCCTTCGCCAGGCACTCGGCCAGGTGCTCGGTGTCTCCTCGATGCTGGACCGCGAAGAAGCGCAGCAGCCTGAGGTATTTATGTTGATCCCCTTGCAGCGCCGCCAGGCCTTGCACCAGATCCCAGCCGGGCATCTCCTGCAGCCGGGCGAGGGGGGCGCACCAGCGTTCGGCGGGCCGTAGGGGCGAGGCTACGGCGGGGGTGCCCGCTGGTAGCCATTGCCGCAGCGCCTCGAACAGCCTGGCCGGGGTGACGGGCTTGGTGATGAAGTCGTTCATGCCGGCGGCCTCGCAGGCCTTCCTGTCCTCCTCAAAGGCACTGGCGGTGAGCGCCAGTATGGGCACCTGATCCTGATCGGGCAGGGCCCGGATGGCGCGGGTGGCGCTGTAGCCATCCATCAGCGGCATCTGTATGTCCATCAGGATGAGATCGAAAGACTGGTGGCGGATCTTGTCCAGCGCATCCAACCCGTTGACTGCCGTCTCTATGATGAGGCCGCTGCCGGTGAGCAGCTCGGTGATCACCTCCCGGTTGATGGCGTTGTCCTCCACCAGCAGCAGACGAGCCGGATAGGAGGAGAAGAACGGCTGCTTGGGCTGGGTCGGCAACACAGGGGGCAGGGGGATGCTCTTGCCCGGGGAAAGCTGTGCGGTGAACCAGAAGCAGCTGCCCTTGCCGGGGGTGCTATCGACCCCCACCTCGCCCCCCATCAGCTTGGCCAGCCGGCTGGTGATGGCAAGCCCGAGGCCGGTGCCGCCATATTTGCGGGTGGTGGAGACATCGGCCTGCTCGAAGGCCTGGAACAGCCGCTCGCGCTGCACCGCCGTGATGCCGATGCCGCTGTCCTCCACCTCGAAACGCAGCAGATAACCGCTGAGCAGCTTGCGCAGCATCCGCACCCGCAGGGTGATGGTGCCTGTCTCGGTGAACTTGATGGCATTGCCGGCATAGTTGAGCAGCGCCTGGCGCAGGCGGGTGATGTCGCCGCTGAGCCAGACCGGGGCGCCATTGAGATCGATCTGGATGGCGAGCCCCTTGGCGCTGGCCTGCTCGTCCATCAGGGCGCAGACGTTGTCCAGCATGGCGACGAGGGAGAAGTCGTGGCACTCCAGCAGCATCTTGCCCGCATCGATCTTGGAGAGATCCAGGATGTCGTTGATGAGGGTGAGCAGGTGCTGGGCCGCGTTGTCTATCTTCTCCAGCCGATCGTGCTGGCCGGCCTCTTTGGCATCCCGCTTGAGCAGGTAGGTGAGCCCCAGAATGGCGTTCATGGGGGTGCGGATCTCGTGGCTCATGTTGGCGAGGAAGGCACTCTTGGCCTGGTTGGCGCTCTCGGCGCGCTGGTGTGCCTGGGCCAGCTGCTGGGTGCGCTCGCTGACCATCTCCTCCAGGTGGAAGCGATACTGATCCAGCTCCTCCCCGAGCTGCTTCTTCTCGGTGATGTCCGCCTGCACCGTCACGAAGTGGGTCACCTGATCGTTATCCCGGCGAATGGGGGAGATGGAGGCCAGCACCTGATAGTGGCTGCCATCCTTGCGCTGGTTGATGAACTCCCCGTGCCAGCGCTGGCCGCGTTTGAGGGCATCCTGCAGGGCGATATGGGTGGCGGGCGGGGTGAGGCCGGAGTCGAACAGCTGAGGGCTTTGCCCCAGAACCTCTTCTTCTGCATAGCCGCTGGTGGCCAGGAAGGCGGCATTGGCATATTCGATGCGCGACTCGGTATTGGTGATGAAGATCCCGTCCGGGCTCTGTTCCAGGGCCAGAGACAGCTGTCGCAACTGCTGCTCGGCCTGCTTGCGCTCCGTGATGTCCTGCACAGTGCCGTACAGCTCCACGATGGTCCCGTTCTCGTCTCGCAAGGCAGTGCCACGGGCGATGATCCAGGCGGCCTCCCCGCTGGGGGTGACGACCTCGGCATCGCATTCGTAGGGGGCGCCATCCTGCAGGCAGCGATCCACAGCCTGGCTCAGGGTGTGCCAGGCCTGTGGGGTGAAGTAGTTCTGCACCTCGGGATAGACGGCGGGGGGGAGCGCCGGATCCCGGCCATAGATGCGAAAGATTTCCGGAGACCAGTAGTGCGTGTCCTGAACGATGTGCCAGCGCCAGTTGCCGATCTTGGCCAGACGCTGGGATTCGCGCAGGATCACCTCGTTCCGGCGCAGGGCGGCCTCGGTCTCCTTGCGCTGCTGGTTGTCCTCGATGATGGAGATGAAGTAGTCCGGTTGCCCCTGGAGATCCCTGACCAGGGTCGTGGTCAGGGTGATCCAGAACGCCTCGCCCCCCTTGCGCAGGTAGCGCTTCTCCAGGGCATAGTGCTGGCCCTCGCCGGCCAGCAGCTGATCGACATAGCTCTGATCGATGAAGAGATCGTCCGGGTGGGTGATCTGCTGGAAGTTCATTTCCATCAGCTCGTCGGCGCTATAACCCACCATGTCGCATAGCCGCTGATTGACCCGAAGCCAGTTGCCGTCGGGGGATACCAGGGCGATGCCGACGGCTGCCTGCTCGAAGGTAGCCTGAAAGCGATCCTCGCTCTGCCGCAGCCGGGACTGGGTGTTCAGCAGCTCCTGCCAGCGCTGACTCTCCCTGACGCGGGAGCGGTGCATGGCTGCGCTCAGTAGGGTGATCAGGACCCCGTTGGCGACGAGCAGACCCCACTGGACCTGATCCTGACCGGAGGCGATATACAGCTCGTGGCGCGGTGACAGGATGAAATAGGCGGTCATCAGGGCCACGCAGAGGGTGCTGATGAGGCCGGGCAACAGCCCCCCCAGCAGGGCGCAGACGATGATGGGCAACATGAACAGCACCAGCAGCGGCCGCTCCTCGACGGGAATGGGCAGCTGGAGCCGGATCAGCAGCACGAACAGGGGCATCAGTATGGCCAGCAGGCAGGCCCCTATCCATTGATGCCTGCTCAGGGGGAAAATCCATTTCATGCGGGGCGCTCCTCGGGCGACAGAGGGATCCAGGGACATTGTGCAATCTTCCCCACAGAGGGTATGACCAGGGTCTTGGCGAGCAGGGGGATCCTAGCCATGGGGCACCTCGTGATCGTCACGGTAGCGCTCGGCGATGGCGATGAACTGCTCGAATTGGGCATCAAAGACGGCCACCACGTCCGGATCGAAGTGCAGCCCGCTGCCCTCGAGGATCAGGCTGCGCGCCTGCTGGTACGACATGGCGGGCTTGTAGACCCGGGCGCTGATGAGGGCATCGAACACATCGGCCAGCGCCATCAGCCGGGCCGAGACCGGGATGTTATCGCCGTTCAATCCATCGGGATAACCGCTGCCATCCCACTTCTCGTGATGCCAGTGGGCTATCTCCTTGGCCAGGGTGAGGAAGGCCAGGGGTTGATCTATGTCCCGTTCCGCCTCCTCGATGGCGTCGCTGCCGAGCTTGGCATGGGTGCGCATGATGGGCCATTCCTCCTCGGTCAGCTTGCCCGGTTTGAGCAGGATCTGATCCGGGATCCCCACCTTGCCGATGTCGTGCAGGGGGGCCGAGCGGCTGAGCAGCTCTATGTAGGCGGGGGTCAGGGTGTCGGTGAAACGGGGATGGCTTGCCAGACCGATGGCGAGCTGGCGCACATAGAGCTGGGTGCGCAGTATGTGGTTGCCGGTCTCGGGATCCCGGATCTCCGCCAGGTGGGCGAGGGCGCGGATGGAAACCTGCTGGATCAGATCGTTCTCCGCCATGCGTCTGGACACCTCGGCTTCCAGCAGCGCGTTCTGGCTTTGCAGCCCATCTCTCGCCTGTTTGGCCTCCAGCTGGGTGCGCACTCTGGCCTGGACGATGGCGGGGTTGATGGGTTTGGTGATGTAGTCGGTGGCGCCGAGGGCCAGCCCCTGCGCCTCGCTGCGAGGATCGGAGAGGGCGGTGAGCAGCACCACGGGAATGGAACTGGTGGACGGATCTGACTGCAGCCTTCGCAGCACCTCGTAACCGTCCATGTCCGGCATCATCACGTCCAGCAGGATGAGATCCGGCCGGGGTGAGCCGGTGGCGATGCGCAGGCACTTCTCGCCCCCCTGGGCGGCCAGCACACGGTAGGTGGGGGTGAGCAGATCGGTCAGTACCATCAGATTCTCGGGGGCATCGTCGACGATCAGGATGGTGGCGGCTTGGGCTGTGAACATGGCGCCTCCGCGACGCAAATGGGTCAGTCGAGTATAGAGTCGATTGTCACTAAGGGATAAATGATGGCTCAGACTCGACGGCGCGTCAGTCGTGAGCCCGCAAAAACGGGCTCACACAGCAACTCCGCTCAGCGGGCCCAGCAGGCGATGGCGCCCTTGACGTCGAATTTGCCCTCCAGCAGGGCGCGGCCGAGGATGATCCCCTTGACCCCTGTGCCCTTGAGCGCCTCTATGTCGGCCAGATTACCTATGCCGCCCGAGGCCTGGAAGGCCACGCTTGGATAACGGGCGCAGAGATCCCGGTAGAGCTCGACGTTGCTGCCGGCAAGCGTCCCGTCCCGACTGATGTCGGTGCAGAGCACGTGCCTGAGTCCGGCGGGAAGGAAGCGATCGATCAGCGCCTCTATGGTCACCCCGCTGTTCTCCTGCCAGCCGGCCACCGCGATCTGGCGATTGCCTTGTGCATCTATATTGACGTCCAGCGCCAGCACGATGCGTTCGGCGCCGTACTTCTCCATCCAGCTCGCCACCAGTTCCGGGGACTTGACGGCGGTGGAGCCGATCACCACCCGATTGGCGCCGGCAGCCAAGAGGTCTGCCACGTCCTGCTCGGTACGCACCCCACCGCCCACCTGCACCGGCGCCCTGGTCGCGGCGAGCAGCTCGGTGATGAGCGCAAGCTGGCGGGCTTGTGTCTCTTTGGCGCCGTCCAGATCCACCAGGTGCAGTTGCTGCGCCCCTTGCGCCACGTAGTCGTTGAAGCGAGCCTGAGGGCTGCTGCTGTAGGCGGTCTTCTGGCCGTAGTCGCCCTGATAAAGACGCACTACCTGCCCGTTAATCAGATCAATTGCCGGGATAATCATCTTGTTCACAACTCCAAATATTTGAATGGACTACAGCCTGCCAGCATCCGGTCATTGCCCTGATAGAGGCGCATCTTCATGTGCCCGTTAATCAAATCCATTGCCGGGATAATCATCCTTGTTACAGCGCCAAAAAGTTTTGCAGTAGGCGGGCGCCGGCCGGGCCGGATCGCTCCGGGTGGAATTGGGCGCCAAAGAAGTTGTCTCGCGCGACGATGGCGGTAAAGGGGCTGCCATAGTCGCAGCTGGCCAGGGTCGCCGCCGTCACCTCCAGGGCATAGGAGTGGACGAAGTAGAAGTAGCTGCCGCTCGGGATACCGCTTAGCAGCGGGTGTGTCTCGTCGTGCTCAATCTGGTTCCAGCCCATGTGGGGCAGACGCAGGTCGCCCACCTCCATCAACCGGATCTTGCCGGGCACTATGCCGAGACAGTCGATCAGCGCGCCACTGTCGTCATCCTCGCCCGTCATTGTCTCCTCGGAGGCTTGTGCCAGCATCTGCATGCCGAGACAGAAGCCGAGCAGCGGCTGTTTGGCGGCGCGAATAAGGGGCACCAGATTGCGCTCGTTGAGGTTGCGCATGGCGGCGACGGCGGTGCCGACTCCCGGCAGGATCAGCTTGTCGGCGCCCTCGATATCGGCGGCGCTGCAGCTGACCAGGGGCTGCACACCGAGACGCTCGAACGCCATCCGCACCGAGGCCAAATTGGCACAGCCAGTGTCAATGATGACGAGGTTTTGCTTACTCAAACCCATCACAGCACCCCCTTGCTGGAGGGCAGTTCGCTCCCCTCAACCCGGATGGCCTGGCGCAGGGCGCGGCCGAAGCCCTTGAACAGGGCCTCTACCTGGTGGTGGGTGTTGCCGCTGCCGACCTTCATCTGCAAGGTGATGGCCATGGCGTCCGACAAGGAGCGGAAGAAGTGCGGCACCATCTCGGTGGCCATCTCACCCACGCTGTCGCGGCCAAAGCCGCTCGGGCAGTCGAACACGAAGTAGGGGCGGCCGCTCAAGTCCAGCGCGGTGGCCACATCCAGCTCGGTGAGGGGGGCGGCGTCATCGCTGTGGCGAGGACGACCATCGATCACCGCCTGCACCTCATCCATCGCCAGCACGAAGCCGAAGCGACCGATGCCACGCTTGCTGCCGAGGGCCTGACGCAGGGCCTGACCCAGGGCGAGGCCGACGTCTTCCACCGTGTGGTGATCGTCGATGTGCAGATCGCCGCTGACTTTCAACTTGAGGCGGAACCCGGCGTGGGTGGCTATCTGATCCAGCATGTGATCGAAGAAGCCGATGCCGGTGGCGATCTGGTTGCCGCCGCTCTTGTCGAGATCCACCGCCACCTGGATGCGGGTCTCCTTGGTGTAGCGCTCCACCTCGGCCACACGCCCCTTGGAGAGTAGCTGATCACGGATGGCGAGCCAGCCGTGATCTTGTGGCTGGTAGCGAATGCCGCGGATGCCCATGTTGTCGGCGAGCTGCAAGTCGGTCTGCCGGTCGCCTATCACGAAGGAGTTGGCAAAATCGATGCGACCCGAGGCGAGGTACTCCTTCACCAGCCCGAGGTTCGGCTTGCGGCAGCTGCAGCCGTCGGTTGGGAAGTGCGGGCAGATCAGCACCTGTTCCCAGTGCACGCCCTGTGATTCAAACAGGTGCATCATCAGGTCGTGGGGGGGCTGGAAATTTTCAAGGGGCAGGCTATTGGTGCCGAGCCCGTCCTGATTGGTCACCATCACCAGCACGTAGCCAGCGGCCTGCAGCTCGCGCAGCACCGGGATCACCATGGGCTCGAAGCGCAGCTTGGCGAGGCTGTCCACTTGCTTGTCGGTCACCGGCTCCTCGATCAGGGTGCCGTCGCGGTCGATAAACAAAAACGGGGTCTTCATGGGTTACATCCTTTTCAGCGAGTGGCAGACATCTTGTCGGCGGGTACGTTATTGGCACAGAGGCCGCGCAGCACCTCGAGTACGGCATCCATCTCCCCCTGATAGCCGATGGTGATGCGGATGCTGTTGTCGAGCCCCGGCTTGCTGGAAAAATCACGCAAGATGATACCGGCGGCCTTCATGGCAGCGAACACGCTGGCGCCATTCTCGAAGCGCACCAGCACGAAGTTGCCCTTGTCCTCGAACACCTCTTTCACGCAGGCAAGCCGGAGCAGCTCGGCCTTGATGAGAGCCTTCTGCTTGTTGAGCTCCTGCACCCGCTCTTGCATCAGCGCCAGCCCCATGGGGGAGAGAGCCTGGGCTGCAATCTGGGCGATGGGCTCGGGGATGGGGTAGGGGGCTATCACCTTGGCCAGCATGGCGATGACCTCGGGATCCCCCAGGGTAAAGCCGCAGCGGATGCCCGCGAGGGCAAAGGCCTTGGAGAGGGTGCGGGTCACCACCAGATTCGGGAAGCGGGCGAGCAGGTCTACCACTGAGCTTTCCGGGCAGAACTCGATGTAGGCCTCGTCCACCACTATGATGGCGCGCTCCCGGGCCTTCTCCAGCAGCTTGATGAGGCCCTTGCGGCCCACCAGATCCCCGGTCGGGTTGTTGGGGGAGCAGAGGAACACCAGCTTGACGTCGGAGAGGCGATCCTGGATGGCGGGCCAGTCCGGCTGGCGGCTAGGGGTCAATGGCTGTTCGACGATGCCGACCCCGCAGGTCTCGGCGCTGATGGCGTACATGCCGTAGGTCGGCGGGCAGATGAGGATCTGATCTTCTCCGGCCTCACAGAAGGTGCGGATCAGCAGCTCTATGGCCTCATCGGCGCCCCGGCTCACCAGCACCTGATCCGGATTCACCCCCGCATAGGTGGCGTAGCCTTTCACCACCTCGGCCGGTTGGCACTCGGGATAGCGGTTGAGGCGGCTGCCCTCGATGGTGAAGGGGTAGGCCAGCGGCGCCTCGTTGGCGTTGAGCCAGACGTGACCATTGCCGCCGATGCGGCGAGCAGATTGATAAGGGGTGAGGGCCCGCACCACGCGGCGAGCCAGATTGGCGATGCTCATGACAGATCCTTTTGTTGCAGCTTGGTGGCGAGGGCGTCCAGCCTGAGGGTGACGGCATTTTTATGGGCATCGAGCCCCTCGGCCTCGGCGATGCGCTGGACGATGGGGCCAAGGCCCTGGATGCCCTCGGCGCTCAGCTCCTGCACCGTGTAGCGGCGCTGGTAATCGGCGAGCCCGAGGCTCGAGCAGGTGCGCGCGTAACCGTAGGTCGGCAAGGTGTGGTTGGTGCCGCTGGCGTAATCCCCCACCGATTCCGGCGTCCAGGCTCCCAAGAAGATGGAGCCAGCGTTCTCTAGCCTGTCCAGCAAGTCGCGCGGTGCCTCGGTCTGCACTATCAAGTGCTCGGGGGCATAGGCGTTGGAGATGGCGCAGGCCTCATCCAGGCTGTCGCACAGGATCACCAGGCTTGAACCGAGCGCCTTGGCGGCGATGTCCCGGCGGCTGAGCCGGGCCAGCTGCGCCTTTATCTCCCCGCTGATGGCATCGGCCAGGCGCGGCGAGGTGGTGACTAGCACCACCTGGCTGTCCGGGCCGTGTTCGGCCTGGGAGAGCAGGTCCGCCGCCACGAAGGCCGGGTTGGCACTCTCGTCGGCAATCACCAGCACCTCGGAGGGGCCGGCCGGCATGTCGATGGCCGCGCCGCGCCAATCGCGGGAGACCTGACCCTTGGCCTCGGTCACATAGGCATTGCCCGGACCGAAGATCTTGTCCACCTTGGGGATACTCTGGGTGCCATAGGCCATGGCGGCGATGGCCTGGGCGCCGCCGATGGCAAACACCTGGCGCACGCCGCAGGCACGGGCGGCAAACAGGATCTCGTCGCTGGCGGGGGACGGGGTGCAGAGCACCACTTCCCGGCAACCGGCGATGGCGGCCGGAATGGCCAGCATCATGACGGTAGAGGGGAGCGGGGCGCTGCCCCCCGGCACATAGAGGCCAACCCGGTTGATGGGCTGGATACGCAGCTCACAAACGACGCCGGGTTGGGTTTCCACCCGCACAATCGGCTGCACTTGGGCTGCGTGGAAGGTGCGAATGTTGTTGATGGCGGCATTGATGGCATCTTTGATGTCATCCCCGAGGCGCGCGCAGGCGGCGTCCGTCTCGGCTTCGCTCACCCGCAACTGCTCGCGGGGGGCACGCTCGAAGCGCAGGCCGAGCTCACGCAGGGCCTCATCTCCCCGGCCACGCACGGCGGCAATGATGCCCTGCACCACGGCGCCGATGTCGGCCTCGTCATTCAATGCCGGCCGGGTCAGCACGTCGGCCTGTTGAGCGGGGGAGAGGGTCTTCCAGATCAGGGTCTGCATGATGTCCCGTCCTTATTCCATCATTTTTTCGATGGGCAGCACCAGAATGGAGCTGGCACCCAGAGCCTTGAGCTGCTCCATGGTCTCCCAGAACAGTGTCTCGCTGGATACCACGTGCAGGGCGACCTGATTGGTGTCACCGGCCAGCTGCATGATGGTGGGGCGCTCGGCGCCCGGCAGCAGGTCGGTGATGGCGGCGAGTTTGTCTTTCGGGGCGTGCAGCATGATGTACTTGCTTTCGCGGGCCTGTTGCATGCCCTGGATGCGGGGCAACAGCTTGTCGATGATGGCCTGCTTGGCGGCGTTCAATGGATTGGGCGCCTGCACCAGCACCGCCTTGGAGCGGTAGATGACTTCCACCTCTTTAAGGCCGTTGGCCTCCAGGGTCGCACCGGTGGAGACCAGATCGCAGATGGCATCGGCCAGGCCTGCGCGCGGCGCCACTTCCACCGAGCCACCCAGCATCACGCTCTTGAAGCTCAACCCCTGCTCGTCGAAGAAACGCTTGAGCAGACCGGGGTAGGAGGTGGCGATGCGCTTGCCGGCGAGGCTTTGCGGCCCCTTGTAGGCCACATCGTCCGGCACCGCCAGCGACAGGCGGCAGCCCCCGAAATCCAGCTGCTTGAGGGTTTTCACTTCCGCGGGCAGCCCCTGGGCGGCGCGGATGAGCTGCGCCTCTTCCAGCACGTTCTCACCTATGATGCCAAGATCGACCACCCCTTCCATCACCAGGCCCGGGATGTCGTCATCACGCACCCGCAGTATGTCGATGGGCATGTTCTCCACGTGGGCGATGAGGCGCTGCTCCCGCAGGTTGATCTTGAGGCCGCAGCTCTTGAACAGAGCCTGGGAGTCCTGGCTCAGGCGACCGGACTTTTGCATGGCGATGCGTAGACGTTGTGTTTCCATTGCTCGATTTCCTTACTAGTCAAAAACGAAAAAAACCCTCGGAAGTGTGTGCTTCCGAGGGTTTATGAATCTTGCGGTCCTTTTGGAAGTCACCAGTTAAGTGTCTTCCAGCAGTCAACCTCCTGAAAGACTAGTCGGGATGATGATGGTGATGATGAGTCTTCAGCAGGGTGAACTTCATGTAATCAATCCTTTACAAATAAGATGTCGTAGTTGACGCCTGATTTAAACTACCTGCCTTGACAGAAAATGCAACCTGAAATTGTGATTTGCCCGATTAAAGTGGAGAAAACGGTTTTCTGGTCGATAACTAAACAAGATAGCCTGAGGAGTGATCACTATGCCCAGCCAGGACCTGTTATTCCCCATCTTGCCACGGGCGCCGGCGTCCCCGAGCCCCGATGACATCAAGCGGGAGGTGACCCAAATCAGCCAGAAGCATCAGCTGCGCAAGATTGGCACTGACAACGGCGGCGGCGCCCAGCAGTACCAGCAGGGGCATCACCCGGCCAAGCGTGATCAGCCAAGGGTGCAGGAAGATGATCACAAGCCGGATCCGGACCATCAGATCGATCTCTTCGTCTGAACGCATTATCAGTCCCGCTTTCGCCACGCTTTTGGCATAATGACCGCTTTTGCGCGGGACTCCCCTTTGACCATACAGACCCTGTTCCAGCCTGACGGCCCCCTGGCCAGCCACATCGATGGTTTTGTCGCCCGTGCGCCGCAACTGGCGATGGCCGAGGCGGTGGCGCGCGCCATCAAGAGCGGGGGGCGGCTGCTGGTGGAGGCGGGGACGGGCACCGGCAAGACCTATGCCTATCTGGTGCCGGCACTGGAATCCGGCAAGCGGGTGGTGATCAGCACCGGTTCCAAGAACCTGCAGGAGCAGCTCTTCTACCGGGACCTGCCCACCATCACGGCGGCGCTCTCCTACACCCCGCCGGTGGCCCTGCTCAAGGGACGCAGCAACTACCTGTGCATCGAGCGCATGAATCGTCTGCTCGGCGAATCCCATCTGCAAAAGCCCGAGGTGCTGACCGATCTGGTCAAGGTGAAGTCCTGGTCCACCGCCACCCTGACCGGCGATGTGGGAGACATTCCGGGGCTGCAGGAGAATGCCGAGATCCTGCCCCATATCACCAGCACCAACGAGAATTGCCTCGGCCGCGACTGCCCCTATTACGACGACTGTCACCTGGTGGTGGCCCGCCGCCGCGCCATGGATGCCCAGGTGGTGGTGATCAATCATCACCTCTTCTTCGCCGACATGGCGGTGAAAGACACGGGATTTGGCGAGCTGGTGCCCGAGGCGCAGGTCTATGTGTTCGACGAGGCGCACCAGCTGCCGGAGATCGCCACCAACTACTTCGGCAAGTCGGTAGGCAGCCGCACCATCTCGGATCTGGCGCAGGATATCCAGCTCGCCTATCGCGCCGAGGCCCACGACATGGGACAGCTCAGCAAGGCGGCGGACCGGCTTGCCATCGCGAGCCAGGACTTGCGCCTCGCCTTCGGGGTGGACGGCGGTCGTGGCAACACCCGCGACATGCTGCGTCTGCCGCTCTGGGCCCAGGCGCTGGCGCGGCTCAACGATGCGCTGGGCTTGTGCTACGAGGTGCTCAAACTCGCGCTCGGCCGCGGTGAGCAGCTGGATCATGCCTTCGAGCGGATCTGCGAGCTGCGCACCCGCCTCGGCGAGGTGCTGGCCATCAACCAGACCGGCTTCTCCTACTGGTATGACTGCTCGCGGCTGCACTTTACCCTCAGCCTCACCCCGCTGTCGGTGGCCGAGCGTTTCGGCGCCGAGGTGTTGAGGCCCGAGGTGGCCTGGGTATTCACTTCGGCGACCCTGACGGTGGACAATCGCTTCGATCACTTCAAAGCGGAGCTCGGGCTGGCTGGCAGCGCCGAGCTTATCCTCGACAGCCCGTTCGATTACGCCGAGCAGGCGCGGCTGTGCGTGCCACGCTTCCTGCCCGAGCCCAACGCCTTTGGACGGGGAGAACTGCTCGCCAATCTGATGATCCCGCTCATCAACAAGACGCCGGGAGGCTGTTTCTTCCTCTGCACCAGTCACCAGGTGATGCGGCAGGTGGCCGAGGTGCTGCGCCGGGAAATAGGCCGCACCGTCTTGCTGCAGGGGGAGGACAACAAGCAGCGGCTGCTCAAGACCTTCGTGGAGAACGGCCGCGCCGTGCTGGTGGCGACCAGTAGCTTCTGGGAGGGGATAGACGTACGGGGCGCCGCATTGTCCTGTGTTATCATCGACAAGCTGCCGTTTGCCAGTCCCGACGACCCCCTGCTCAAGGCGCGGGTCGACGACTGCAAGCTCAAGGGCGGGGATCCCTTCGCCGACATCCAGCTGCCCAAGGCGGTGATCGCCCTCAAGCAGGGCGTGGGGCGGCTTATCCGTGATCGCAGGGATCACGGCGTGCTGGTGATCTGTGATCCACGCATGGTCAACAAACCCTATGGCGCCACCTTCATCAAGAGCCTGCCCGCCATCCCTCGCACCCGGGAGTTAGAGTCGTTGGGGAGTTTCTTTGACCGGGGCGCTTGAGCCTGACAGGCCGCGTACCCGGCGCGCTCTGCATTCGACCTGTGATGCTGCCGGGTGGCTAGCGATTGACTGATTTGCCATGTTAAGAAAACGGGTGAGCAGATCCCGCTTGCACGTTATGTCATTGACTGATTTATAGAGATTGGAACCCATGACCGAGTTGAAGATCCTGGCCGTTGATACCGCCACCGAAGCCTGCTCCGCCGCCCTGCTGGTGGGCGACAAGCTGTTCTCCCGTTGGGAAGAGGCGCCGCGGGATCACACCCAAAAAATCCTGCCCATGGTTCAGGCTGTGTTAGACGAGGCCGGTCTATCGTTGGCTGAGCTCGACGCCATCGCCTTTGGGCGTGGACCGGGCTCCTTTACCGGCGTGCGCATCGGGATCAGCGTGGCCCAGGGGCTCGCCTTTGGCGCCGGCGTGCCGCTTATCGGCATCTCCACCCTGGCTGCCATGGCCCAGGGGGCTCATCGTCTGGACGGCGCCGAGCGGGTGTTGACCGCCATAGATGCGCGGATGAACGAGGTCTATTTCGGCCACTACGAGCTGCTCGATGGCCGCATGCAGCTGGTGGGGGAGGAAGTGGTGAGCGATCCCGCCGCCCTGATTGAAGCGCGCGGCAAGCTGGCGGGCAGCCTGAGCTGCGTCGGGACCGGCTTTGAAACCTATGGCGAGACGCTCAACGCCCTGGCCGACGAGCTGGTGGTGAGCCAGGTGCGCTTCCCGGCGGCGGTCGACATGCTGCCCCTGGCTCGGGCCGCCTGGCTGGCGGGGGAGGCGGTGGCTGTGGAGCAGGCCACACCGGTATATTTGCGCGACAAGGTGACCTGGAAAAAGCTGCCGGGTCGCGAGTGACATCCAACGGCGAGCCGCGACGCGACGCCAGCGAGTGAAGGCGGACGGCGCGGACAAGGAGAGGCAAATGATGAAACGCGTGATCATGCTGGGCCTGACGGGGCTGCTGCTCGGCGGCTGCAGCTCGGTGCCCAAGGAGCTGGCCTATGAGCCGGAAAGCCAGCTGGTGGCCTATCAGCCTGCCTTGCAGGGGATGGAGGGCAAGCCTGCGCGCTGGAGCGGCGTCATCTCGGCGGTGCACAACGAGCAGGATCAGAGCGTCATCGAGGTGGTCTACCTGCCGCTCAAAGCCAATGGCGTGCCGACCCAGACGGAGCAGAGCCCGGGGCGTTTTCTGGCCGTCATGAAGGGTTTTGTGGATCCGACGCTCTATGCCAAGGGACGCAGCCTGACGGTGCTCGGCACCCTGGACAAGCCGGTGGATAGCCAGATAGGGGATCACAAGTATCGCTTCTCTGTGCTCAAGGTCACCGCCAGCAAGCTGTGGCCGCCGGTGAAGGAGGTGGAGATCCGCTACATGGACCCCTACTTCTACGACCCCTTCTATGATCCCTTCTGGCCAAGACGCCACTACTCCCGCTGGTGATGATGGAAGAGCGCTTCCTCACCCTGGCCGATGGACGGCGCATCGCCCTGCTGGATAACGGCCGGCAGGGCAAACCCCTGCTCATTGCCCTGCACGGCTGGCTCGACAATGGCGCCAGCTTCCTGCCCCTTGCCCCTCATCTCGCCGAGTTCCACCTGATCTGCGTCGATCTGCCGGGGCACGGTCACTCGGATCACAAGTCGACCCCCTATGTCTTCATCGACTGGCTGGACGATCTTTATCAGTTGAGTCAGGCCGCCGGCTGGTCGCGCTTCATGCTGCTCGGCCATTCCCTCGGGGCGCTCATTGCCAGTGCCTATGCGGGGGTCTTTCCCGAGCAGATAGTGCGGCTCATCCTGCTGGAGGGGCTGGGACCCCTCAGCCAGCCCGATGAGGCGGTGCCGGCGCAGCTGCGTAAGGCGATCTTGAATCGCAGCCGCACCCGCGAGCGGGCCTCCAATGGTTTTGCCTCCCTGGATGAGGCGGTGGCCGCCCGTTGCAAGGTGGCAGACATTACCCCGAGCGCGGCGCGACTCATCTGCGAGCGGCAGCTGATGGCGCGGGACGGGCGCTGGCACTGGCGCAGCGATCCCAGATTGCGGGACCTGTCGCCCATGCGCATGAGTGAGGGGCAGGCCAGGGCGTTGATCCGATCTATCGAGTGCCCCGTGTTGTTTATCCGTGGAGAGCAGGGATTCCCGGCCCTGATCCAGCAGTGGCAGCAGCGAGCCGACGTCTTCAGGCAGATAGAAATGGCAGTGGTAGAGGGAAATCATCATTTTCATATGGATAATTCATCGAAAACCGCCGTTTGTATCGAAAATTTCTGCCAGATCCGGTAGGATCGCCGGCTTTATATCATTTCAGGTTTGCCTTCTCCCTCACACTTTCCTGTTGTTAATTTGCTGTTAATCGATGTTGCCTTATGTAAATATGGCGACATTAGAGCTTGAGCTTAAAACAATTGATTGAAATAGATGTGGACAGGGACGGAGGCAACACAGTGAGCGCACAGGTGCTAGTTATGCAGGAGAAGTTCGTGGACAAAGTCTGGCTTAAGCGTTATCCGGAAGGAGTCCCCGCCGAGATCAATCCAGACCAATACGGCTCTCTGGTAGAGATGTTTGAGGAGTCGGTGACCCAGTTTGCCGATCAGCCCGCCTTCGTCAACATGGGGCAGACCATCACCTATCGCCGGCTGGAGGAGCAGTCTCGCGCCTTCGCCGCCTACCTGCAAAACGAGCTCAAGCTCGGCAAGGGGGACAGGGTGGCGGTGATGATGCCAAACCTGCTGCAATACCCCATCGCCGTGTTCGGCATACTGCGGGCCGGCATGACGGTGGTGAACGTCAACCCGCTCTATACCCCGCGCGAGCTGGAGCATCAGCTCAAGGACTCCGGCGCCAAGGCCATCGTCATCGTCTCCAACTTCGCCCATACCCTGGAAAAGGTGGTCTACGACACCCCGGTCAAACACGTGATCCTGACCCGGATGGGGGACAACCTGGGGCTGGCCAAGGGCACGATCGTCAACTTCGTGGTCAAATACGTCAAGAAGCTGGTGCCCAAATACAACCTGCCCCACGCCAGCACCATGCGCCAGGCGCTGGCCAAGGGTCGCTACCTGCAATACATCAAGCCCGAAATCAGCAACCAGGACATCGCCTTCCTGCAATACACCGGCGGCACCACGGGCCTCTCCAAGGGCGCCATGCTGACCCACCGCAACATGATTGCCAACGTCGAGCAGTGCCTCGGCGTCTATGGTCCTGTGCTGGAGCGGGGCAAGGAGTTTGTGGTCACCGCGCTGCCGCTCTACCACGTGTTCGCCCTGACCGTGAACTGCCTGCTGTTCATGCGCCTGGGCGGCTACAACCTGCTCATCAGCAACCCGCGTGACATCCCTGGCTTCGTCAAAGAGATCAAGAAGTACCCCTTCACCTGCATCACAGGGGTCAACACCCTGTTCAATGCCTTGGTCAACAACGGCGAATTCCAGAGCATGGACTTCTCCGGTTTGAAACTGACCATAGGCGGCGGCATGGCGGTGCAGCGGGCGGTGGCCGAGCAGTGGAAGGCGCTGACCGATACCCCGCTGCTGGAAGGCTATGGCCTGACCGAATGCTCGCCCCTGGTGAGCGTCTGCCCTTACGATCTGGTGGACTATAACGGCTCCATCGGCCTGCCGGTCTGCTCCACCGAGATCCGCCTGGTGGACGATGCCGGCCAGGTGATCACCGCGCTCGGCGCCCCTGGCGAGATGCAGGTGCGCGGACCCCAGGTGATGACCGGCTACTGGCAGCGCCCGGAGGCGACCGCCGAGGTGATGCAGGATGGCTGGCTCTGTACCGGCGACATCGCCGTGTGCGATGAGCAGGGCTTCTTCAAGATCGTCGATCGCAAGAAGGACATGATCCTGGTCTCCGGCTTCAACGTCTATCCCAACGAGATAGAAGACGTGGTGGCGCTGCACCCCAAGGTGCTGGAAGTGGCCGCCGTGGGGGTGCCCCACAAGGTGTCCGGCGAGCTGGTGAAGATCTTCGTGGTCAAGAAAGATGCAACCCTGCTGGAGGGCGAGATTATTGCGCACTGCCGCAAACATCTGACTGCCTATAAGGTACCGAAACTGGTAGAATTTCGTGACGAACTTCCCAAGACCAATGTGGGCAAGATCCTGCGCCGCGTACTGCGCGACGAGGAAATTGCCAAGCAATAGCGGGCAGACAGCTTGATGTCATGCAAAACCGTGGGTCAGCCCACGGTTTTTTCTTTCCGGGTCCCGACTTCCGACCAAGGTGCAGGTAACGATGCAATATCAACTCATTTCTCAGCAAGCCGAACTGGAACAGTATCTCGCTTCCCTGGCCGATGTTCCTCTGGCCATCGATACCGAATTCGTTCGCACCCGTACCTACTATCCCCAACTCGGTCTGTTCCAAATCTATGATGGCCATCAACTGGCGCTGCTGGATCCCCTGACCTTGGACTTGTCCGGACTCTGGCAGCGACTCGGCCGGGCTGGGCAGATCGCCATACTGCATGCCTCCGGCGAAGATCTGGAGCTCATCCAGCATCAGGCGGGCCACCTGCCCAATCTGATGCACGACACCCAGCTGGCGACGGCCTTCCTGGGTCACGGCGTCTCGGTGGGCTTCGGCGCCCTGGTCAAGGAGTTCCTCGGCGTGGAGCTGGAAAAGGATCAGGCCCGCACCGACTGGCTGGCCCGCCCGCTCACCGACCGTCAGCTGGAATACGCGGCGGCCGATGTGTTCTATCTGATGCCGCTCTACGACAAGGTGATGGCGGCACTGCGCGACAGCGGTAAAGAGGCCTGGTTCGAGCAGGAGTGCCAGAACCACTGTGCCCGCAAGACCCAGGGCAGCGATCCCCGTCAGGCCTACCTCGAGATCATCAACGCCTGGCAACTGGGGCGCCGTGAACTCGCCATCCTGCGCGAGCTGGCCGCCTGGCGCCAGCAGGAGGCGGTGCGCCGGGATCTGGCCCTCAACTTCGTGGTCAAGGAGCTGCACCTGTTCAAGGTGGCGGAGCGCAAGCCGACCTCCCTGCGCGACCTCAACGAGTTGGGACTGGCGCCCATCGAGATCAAGATCCACGGCAAGCGGATGCTGGATATCGTTGCGTCGGCCCAGCAGAGTGCGCCGGACAGCTGGCCCGAGCCCATTCGCCGACTGGTGGACTACCCCCAGTACAAGGCCGAGCTCAAGCGCATCAAGGCCATGGTGGAAGAGAAGGCCAAGGCCCACAACATCCCGCCCGAGTTGGTGGCGAGCAAGAAGATCATTCACCAGTACTTCACCTGGAGCTGGCGGATGAGCGACGAAGAGCGCGCCCGCGCCGACAAACCCATGCTGCTGCAAGGCTGGCGCCTTGAACTGGTGGGTCACCTGCTGGCCCAGTAGTCGCCCCTCTGCAAGACCTGGCCGCCACGGGTGCAACACTCTGCCCCGGGGGATTGTGTCGGGAGTGGATGAGAAAAATAAATCATTGAAAGGGAAGCCTGTGGCTTCCCTTTTCTATTGTCAGAAGAGTCAGTGGCAGGTGGGTTAACTGTAAAATGACATAACATCCAGATAGAGATGCTGCTGCGGGCGTGGCAACGGACGCGGGG
>NZ_JRGL01000122.1 GCF_000764655.1 Aeromonas aquatica | reverse complement strand
CGTAATTGGGACATAGCCATAAAAAAGAGCCCGGTGTCGCTACCGGGCTCTGGTCATTTCGGGTTTTCGCCGTCGTTACCAACGGGCCCACAACAGCCGCAGCTTCAGACCCCAGCGGCTGCTCCAGCCGGTGGTGCTGCTCACCAGCTTGCCATCCTCGATGATGAGGAAGGTCGGGGTCACTCCCACCAGCCATTGGGCGGCGAGGTTGCCCTGCTCATCGTTGTGGGTGGGAAAGCTCAAGCCCTTCTTGCTCATGCCCTGCTGCAGTTGGGCGTCGCTGCCGGAGCGCAGGGCCACCGTCAGCACGTTCTCACCCTCCTGCCACAGTTGCTCCACCATCGGGGTGGTGAAGCGGCAGACCCCGCACCAGCTGGCCCAGTAGTAGACCAGCAGCGGCTTGCCCTGACTCAGGGCGGCGAGGCTGGTATGGGTGCCATCTTGCAGGGTGAAGGGGGCCTCCATGGCCCCGTCCGGCAGGGGCGGGCCGCGCCACAGATCCAGCAGGGTGGAGACGACCAGCGCCATCAACAGCAGCCAGAGCGCCTCCTTGCCCCAGCGTCGCCAGCGGGGCGCCTTTGCTACCGCATCTTCCGCCATGGCTTAGCTCCGCTTGGCCAGCTCGGTCTTCACCAGCTGTTCCAGTTCTTCGTACGGGAGGGCGCCCGGCACCAGCTGGTTGCCGATCAGGGTCGCCGGTGTGCCCTGCACGCCCAGGAGTGTGCCGATGCGAAGGCTGTTGCGCAGCTCCTCGGTGGCCTTGGCATCGGGCTTGAGGGTCAGGTTGTCGGTGGCCGCCAGCGCCTTGTTGATGTCCGTCTCGGTCAGCATGCCCTGCTTGCTCATCAGCTTGTCGTGCAGGGGGAGGAAGCGGGCCGGATCCTGTTGCCACAGGGTCAGGCTGTACTGGGCCGCCTTGGCGGAGGTCTGGCCCTTGAACGGCAGCAACTTGATCACCAGCCCCAGATCGTTCGGATAGGCCTTGAGCAGCTTGGCTATCTGGGGATCGAACTGCTTGCAGTAGGGGCAGTTGTAGTCGGTGAACAGCACCAGGGTCAGCTTGGGGTTCTTGGCACCGAGGCGCGGGCTGGTGGCGCTGTTGAACAGCACGTCCTGATTGCCCTTGATGAAGTTGCCGAGCTGGGCCTCCTGGGCGGCGCTGTTCTGCTTCTCCCAGGATTCGGCCGCCTCGTCGAGGATCTTCGGATTCTGTACCAGCGTCTCGCGAATGAGCTCCTTGATGCGCGCCTCCTGCTCCGGGGTGAAGGGGGCGGCGTGCAGGGCCGGGGCCAGCAGCGCGGTGGAGAAAGAGGCGATCAGGGTCAGGGTACGCAGGTTCATGGTTGTTCTCCTTGGAAGCTGTTGTGGTCCGGCGCGAGGCCGGCTTTTTTCAAGACGATGAGCAGGTCGGCCTTGTCCAGCAGGGGGGAGAGGGTCTCTCCCTGCGGTAAACCGGGACCGTAGATCTGGTTGAAGGGCACGGCGGCGGCCCCCCGCTTGCGCAGGAAGGCGGCGATGGCGTCGCTCGGCCTGCTCCAGTCGCCGCGCAGGGCCACCAGGTCTGGGGCCGAGAGGGCCTCTTGCACCTCATCACGCAGCAAGACGTTGTATTTGTTGGCCTTGCAGGTCACGCACCAGTCGGCGGTGACATCCACGAAGACCCGCTTGTTCTGCGCCAATGCCTGAGTGATAGCCTGTTCGGACAGGGGCTGCCAGGTCACCCGATCGACGCTGGCCGAGCCCTGGACGGTGAAGGCCCCCCCCAACAGCAGGGCGCCGCCGATCAGGGCCGAGAGGGAGAGCGCCAGCGTGAAGCCGCGGATGCCATAACGCCAGATGATGCCGACCAGCAGCGCCAGCAGCAGGCCCGCCATCAGCCAGCGGGTGGCGAGGGTGCCCAGATGGTTGCCGAGCAGACTGACCAGCCAGAGGCTGGAGCCCAGCATCATCAGGCCGAGCAGGATGCGCAGCCGCCCCATCCAGCGGCCCGGTTTCGGCAGCAAGAGCGCCAGACGCGGCAGGGCCGCCACCAGCAGCCAGGGCAGGCTCATGCCAAGCCCAAGCGCGGTGAAGATGAGCCACAGCTCCCCGAGCGGCGCCACCAGAGCGAAGGCAACCGCGGTGCCGAGGAAGGGGGCGGAGCAGGGGGTCGCCAGCAGGGTGGCAAAGCTGCCCTGCAGGAAGTGGCCCCCCAGGCCATTGCCACCGCTGGTGGCGAGCCGGGTGCTGAGACTGCTCGGCAGGCGGATCTCGAATAAGCCCAGCAGGTTGGCGCAAAACAGCAGGGTCACCAGCACCATGAAGCCGATGAAGCCGGCGCTCTGAAACTGGATACCCCAGCCGACCGCGCCCTGGGTGGCGCGCAGCAGGCTGCTCATGGCGGCCAGCACCCAGAAGGAGGCGAGGATGCCGGCGCTGGCGGCGAGGAACTGCTTGCGCACCTCGGCCTGTCGCCTGTCTTGCTGTTGCAGCACCGAGCCGAGCTTGAGCGCCAGCACCGGCAGCACGCAGGGCATCAGATTGAGGATGAGACCGCCGAGCAGCGCGGCCCCCAGCAGCCAGAGCAGCGACTCGTGCTGCTCGGGCAGGGCCAGGGCCGCCGTTATGCTAGCCTCGGTCTGCCAGGCCTGTTCCCCGCTGGTGAGCAGCAGGCCCAGGGTCTTGCCGCGCAGATCCGGCGCATCCCCCTGCCAGCCGTCGCTGACGGGGACCCGGGCGATCAGGCGATTGCCCTGTACCTCGACCTCGGGTTTGCCAAACTCGGCCCCTTCCAGCCCATCGATGAAGAGGGCCGGGGCCTGCCAGCCGTCGGCCCGTTCCGCCAAGAGCTGCAGCTGGTTGTGCCCATAGCCGAGCTGGATGTCGATGTCGGCCGGCAGGGACTGGGGCAGGGCGCTCATGGCCTTGGCCCAGGCGAAGTCGAAGCCGGCAGGCACGGCGCCGTCCGCGTCGAGCCGGAAGGGATAATCGGTCAGGATGCAGACGTTGCTGCAGGTGGAGAGGCGCAGTGTGCCCTTGAGTGGCTCATCGGCCGGATGGCGCAGACTGAGGGGAAAGCTGACGCTCTGTTGGTAGCCCTGGGTGCTGAGCCCGGCCACCTCGAAGTGGCGGGGCACGGGCCAGTGCCACTGGAAATCTGCGACGGGTTTATCCCACAGGATCTGGGGTGCTATGCCCCCCTCACCCGGGCTGTGCCAGTAGGTTTTCCAGCCCGATTCCAGGGCTATGTCGAGCAGGATCCGGGTCTGATCGGGGTCGCTGCGATCGGCCTGCAGCCGCACCTTGGCGTGATCGTTCTGGGGGCTGGTGAGCCAGCCCGTGTCGCTGGCCAAGCCGATGGATTGCCACAGCAAGCAGCCCAGTAGCAGGGTTGCCTTGAAGAGATTTGACATCTTGTTGTCTCGCAAAAAATGAATGACGGTAAATGACAGAAACCGCTGAACTCATTCCCGCCAGACGCAGAGGGTGAGATGAAGACGCCGCTCGGGCGGCGAGATGACTCTCGGGGGAGGCAAGGGGGGCGTATAGCGCCAGAGTGGCGCCAACAGGGCAATGACCAGTGCGACCGCGAAGAACAGTTGCTCGACGCAGAGCAGGCTGGCGGCGCTCAGCCACTTGCCGTTGAGCTGGCAACTGCTCGGCTGCGGGCTGCTGGACTTGGCGCTATCCTGATCGTCGGCAGCCCCTGGCTGGGGGAGCGCCTGGCAGCTGAGGGCCTGATCGAGCATGGCCAGCCGGGCCAGCGGCTGGGCCGCACAATTGAGCAGCAACAGGCAGACCAGCAGCAGGAGTCGTTTCGCCATGCGTTGTTGGTGGATCATGCTCGCCCCGTTCATCAAGATGGCCACATCCTAACGGCCATTGGCGGGTGGGGCAAGTCGGGGGGAAGGCTGAGTGTGCCCCAAGTGGTGCCGGGGATGGTCGGTTCTGTTTGGCGAACGCTTGTTCGCTAAAAGGGGGACCAGTATACTGCGCCGAGTCAAATTCCGAGGTGTTCGATGCTCAAACTTGCCCGTGTGCTGCTGCTAACCCTGCTGCTCGTCTTCTGGTTCGTGTTTGGTCTGTTGCTCTGTCTGGTGCGCCCGCGCCACCCCAACAACGTCTATGTGTTTGCCCGCATGTACCATGCCGTCTGCCCGCTGATCGGGCTCAAGGTCAGGGTGATCATCCCGGACGAGGTCAAGTCGGTCGGCCCGGCTGTCTATGTCTGCAATCACCAGAGCAACTTCGACATCTTCACCGTGACTGGCGCCGTGCGCCCCGGCGTGGTGGCGGTGGGCAAGAAGAGCCTGCTGTGGCTGCCGTTCTTCGGCCTGATCTTCTGGCTTTCCGGCAACGTGCTGATCGACAGATCCAACCGTTCCCGCGCCATCGGCACCATAGGCCAGGTGGTGGATCGCATCAAACACCACGGCACCTCCATCTGGATGTTCCCGGAAGGGACCCGTTCCCAGGGCCGTGGCCTGCTGCCGTTCAAGGCTGGCGCCTTCCATACCGCAGTGCAGGCCGAGGTGCCCGTGGTGCCCATCGTCTGCTCCAGCTACTTCGGTCAGGTCGACCTGAACCGCTGGGACAACGGCGAGGTGCTGCTGGAGATGCTGCCGCCTATGTGCAGCAAGGAGCACGGTGCCGCCGGCATCCGCGAACTCTCCGACAACTGCCGCACCCAGATGGAGGCCAAGCTGGCCGAGCTGGACAGCCAGCTGGGTCATGGGCCGGCCGCCTGAGCCAGGATCCGCTGAATGATTGAGGGAGCCGTCGGCTCCCTTTTTTATTGGTGAGAATCACCATCTTGTTGGTTTTTTTCACCACTTCATGCTTGTTGAATTTCTGCAATACATCCCCATCTAGTTGTAACACAACGATAAATTATCTTGGCACGGCTCTTGTAATGGTATGGGAAGAGAGTGACATCCCATCAACGAGGAGCCAGACCATGAGCCTATTTAGCCGCCTGACCGACGTGATCAACGCCAACCTGCACAGCCTGCTCGACAAGAGTGAGGAGTCGGAGAAGATGCTGCGGCTGATGATCGAGGAGATGGAGCAGGTGCAGGTCGAGATGAGAACCCAGGCCGCCCGCGTCATCGCCGAGCAGAAGCAACTGGAGCGCCATCAACAGGCGCTGCGCCACCAGATCCTGGAGTGGGCGGCCAAGGCCGAGCTCGCCATCCAGAAGGGCCGTGAAGACTTGGCACGTGCCGCCCTCACCGAGAAGCTGGCCGAGGTCAAGAAATGCGAGCAGCTGGAGCAGGACAAGGCCCGGGTGGCCGAGGTGCTGGCCCAGCTGACCGCCGACAGCGAACGGCTGGCCGCCAAGCTGACCGAAGCGCGGGAGAAGCAGACGCTGCTGACCCTGCGCGAGCAGACGGCCCACAGCCGGATCCGGGCCCGTGCCCAGGTCGACAACCAGCGCATGCACGAGCTGATGGCCCGTTTCGACGGCTTTCAGGGCCGGGTGGATCAGCTGGAAGCCCAGCTGGAGGCGGCGACTCTGGGGCAGAATCCCTCCCTGGAGGCGCAGTTCCGCGAGCTGGAGCTCAATGACGAAATCGAGCGCGAACTGGCCCGACTGAAGGGTCAGAAGGTCGAGGTGTAATCATGACCCCCTGGCCGAAAGACCTGGCCCATCGCAAGCTGACCGGGGTCTGCGCCGGCCTTGCCAAGGGGTTGGGTATCTCCAGGGTGACGGTGCGGGTGGTGGCCTTGCTCGCCCTGATCCTGATGCCGCCCCTGGCCCTGGCCATCTATCTGTTGGCGGTGCTCGCCATGCCACCCCGTCGTGAATTGAAGCGCTGGCTGGATTGACCCCGTGTCTTTCCGCCGGCAAGTGAGATGCGTGAGGAGCAAACCATGCTGGAATTTATCGTCTTGATGCTGGTACTGGTGACCATGGCGCTGACCGGTTTTACCGTGCTGGCCATGTTGCTGGTGAGCGGGGTCTTCGTGCTGTTTGGCGCCCTGGCCGGCATGGTTGCCCTCATCATCAAGCTGGCGCCCTGGTTGTTGGGGCTGCTGCTGGTGTGCTGGTTCATCAGCAACAGGCGCAAGCAGTCAAATACCTACCGTTAAGCCTCCCTGGCTTTTCCCCGGCCACCGTTCGCGGTGGCTTTTTTTATGGCGTCGGGTCGGTGGTGGCCTCGGCTTCGATGCCTGCCAGCCAAGGTCGACTCCACTCATCCCACAGGGAAGGGTCTTGCACCAGTCGCTCCTTGAAGGCCTTGCTCTGCTGCTTGAGCCGATATTCGAGGCGAAGGGCATGGCTCTTGTCTTCGACCTGCTGCCGCCACACCAGGGTCAGCGGCCCCTTGCCCCGCAGGGCACGGGCCCCCTTGCCGCTCTGGTGCTGACGCAGACGACGCTCCGGATCCGTGCTGATACCCGCGTAGAGCGAGTTCGCCCCGGTGCGCACCAGATAGATAAACCAGCGGGAAGGCGGCGTATCGGCCACGGTGGCCATGCTCATGTCTTGCGCCATTCGAGCCGGCGGCGCCTGAGCCGATGCAGGGGCAGCAGGCTTACCAGCAGGCCGGCCCAGACGAAGGCGAAGCCCACCGATTTGACCGGATCCGGGGTCTCGCCGAACCAGAAGATGGCGAGCAGGAAGGCGAGGCTGGGCTCGATATATTGCAGCAGCCCCACGGTGCTCATGCGGGTGCGTGCCACGGCGTAGCAGAACAGACCCACCGGCAGCAGGGTGGCGGGGGCGCTGCCCATCAGCAGCAGGCGATCGCTCCAGTCTCCGGCCATAAACAGGCTGGTGCCCTGGACGCTGAGATAGCCGAGGACGAGCAATGCAACTGGGAGCTGAACCAGAGACTCGAGGTAGAGGCTGACCCCGGCGTCATAGCGCACCTTCTTCTTGATCAGACCGTAGAAGGCGAAGTTGGCCCCCATGATGAGGGAGAACCAGGGCAGCTCGCCATAGGAGAGCAGCATGTAGGCCAGCCCTGCCAGCGCCAGGGCGACCGCCAGGTGTTTCTGCGGGCTCAGCTTCTCCTTGAGGAAGAGTACGGCGAACACGATGTTGAACAGCGGCGTCATGAAGAAGGCGAGGCTGGTGGCCAGCACCTGGCCCGTGGTCAGGCACCAGGTGAACATGCACCAGCTGATGGACATGACGGGGCCCGCCAGCAGGATGAGGCCGAGCTGGTGCGGCTCGGCGCGCAGACGCGCCCAAGGCACGGATACACCGAGTAGCAGGAAGATCCCGCCGAGCAGGACGACCGACCAGAGCACCCGGTGGGAGAGCAGCTCCCACATGTTCACCGCGGGCATGAACTGGTAGTAGAGGGGTAGCAGACCCCAGAGCACGAAGGAGAGGGCCGCACTGCCGGTGCCCAGCCAGTTCTTCATCCCATTCCGTTTATTAAATTAAACAAATGTGGCGGCATCATAAGTATCTGCCGCCGGTTCCACAAGCGGGATCTGGCGGGAAAGTCTGCTACCATGGCCACCATGAACCGACTCGATAGCTTGTTTGAACAGATCCGGGCCTGCCGGTTATGCGAGGCCCACCTGCCGCTGGGGCCCAGGCCGGTGATCCGCGGCAGCGAGCGTGCTCGCCTGCTGATCATCGGTCAGGCGCCCGGTACCCGCGTCCATGCCAGCGGCATCCCCTGGGACGACCCTTCCGGCGAGCGGTTGCGTCACTGGCTCGGGGTGGACAAGGAGACCTTCTACGACGAGTCCCGCATCGCCATCATGCCGATGGGGCTTTGCTATCCGGGCCGGGGCAAGTCGGGGGATCTGCCGCCGCGCCCCGAGTGCGCGCCGACCTGGCACGACAAGGTGCTGATGCTGCTGCCCCATATCGAGCTGACCCTGCTGATCGGCCAATATGCCCAGCACCATTATCTGGGCCGGGCAGCTAAAGGCACGCTCACCGAGACGGTCAGAAACTGGGCCGACTATGGCCCCGACTGGTTGCCGCTGCCCCATCCCTCGCCGCGCAACACCTTCTGGCTCAAGAAGAATCCCTGGTTCGAGCAGGATGTCATCCCGCACCTTAGACAGAGGGTCACCCCACTGCTGGGGTGACCCTCTCATTACTGGACTCAGGTCGCGGGCTCGGCGACCGTTTTTGGTTTGCCACGGGCCATGACGACGAGGGGCAGCACTATGCACAGGCACCCCAGCAGCAGCGGCAGTCCCGGTTGCTCGTCGAACAACCAGACCCCGATGGCGACTGCCATCAACAGGCCGGTGTACTCCGCCGAGGCGATCTTGCTCGCCTCCGCCTTGCGATAGGCCACCACGCAGAGTCCGGCGTAGACCATGATCAGCGCCGAGGAGCCGAACGCGGGCCACCACATCTGCCACTGCCAATCCCCCCCTTCCCACCAGGCCAGCGCCAGTATGATGGGCATGCTCAGCACGTTGGTGAAGAACAGGGTCTGGGCGATGGGCTGCTTGAGCGGGATCCGCTTGATCAGCAGGTTGTTGACCGCCATGGAGAGCGCGACCCCGAGCGCGGCCAGGGCCGCCCAGTTTACCTCGGTCGGTCGCAACACGATCAGCACCCCGATGAAGCCGAGCAGCGCCGTCAACACCTTCTGACGCGACAGCGCCTCTCCCGCCAGCCAGACCGCGAGCGGCACCATCAGCAACGGCGCCGCATAAAACAGGGCGTTGGCGGTGGCGAGCGGCAGGCGGGTGAGGGCGACCACCATCAGGCAGACACCGATGGCCCAGATGTGGGCACGTAGCAGGTGCCACTTGAGCGCTACCGGCGGATGGCGAGGCCAGGACCAGAGCAGCCAGGGGGTCAGCAAGAGGGCGGCGGAGAGCTGGCGGAAGAACACGAACTGGAACACCGGCTGGCTCGGATCCAGCACCTTGACCAGCGCATCGGAAAAGACCGCCACCATGTTGCCAAGCACCAGATAAAGGATGCCGATCCCGACTGCATTCATACCACCTCCCGCTTCAGATGAGGGAAGGGTAGCCCTCCTCTTGTTATCCAGTAAAATGATAAAAAATCACCATCCATGAGAATTTTGGATAATGAAACTGCCCCCCCTGCGCGCCGTTCAATACTTCGAGGCGGTCGCCCGTCTGCTCAGCTTCTCCCGTGCGGCGCTGGAACTGAACGTCAGCCAGAGCGCGGTCAGCCACCAGATCCGGCTGCTTGAGGATTTTCTCGGGGAGCGGTTGCTGCTGCGCCAGGGTCGGCTGTTGTCACTGACCCAGCAGGGGGAGCTCTACTTCGAGGGTATCTCGGCGGGGCTCGGCCAGATTGCCCAGAGCAGCGAGCAGTTGCGCGGCAGCGGCGAGATGCGGCTGCGGCTCGCGGTCTACAGCTCCTTTGCGGTCAAGTGGCTGATCCCGCGCCTGGCGGGCCTGCGCCAGCTCTACCCCGAGCTGGATCTCAGCCTGGAGATGGTGGCGGAAGATCCTGAACTGTCCGATCGGGTGGCGGACTGCTTCATCACCGTCTCCCCTCACGGGCGCGGTTACAGCCACGATCTCATCTATCGGGAGCGGCTGTTCCCGGTCTGCAGTCGGCGCCTGCTGCAACAGGTCGAAGGGGAGTGGCCCCAGGCCATCTGGCAGTTGCCGCTGTTGTCGGTGCAGTCCATCTACAAGGCGCGAGGGGAGGATTGGCAGCGCTGGGCCAAGGCGGGTGATCTGGTCATCCCGGATGAGGCGCGCATGCACCACTTCAGCCACGTGCTGCTGGCGATGGAGGCGGCGGCCTGGGATCAGGGGGTGGCGTTCGTGAACGATTACATGCTGCGGCCGGACGATCCCCAGTTGGTGGCGCTGCCGGTGCACCAGCTGGTGACAGGGGATGCCTTCTATTTCACCTGTAAGCGCGCGCGGGCTCACGAGCCCGCCATCAGCCGGTTGCGGCAATGGCTGATGATGGAGACGCGGCAGAGCATGAGTCAACCTTGAACGGTGGTTTGTCCTGCTTTGTTGAGATTAAACTACTGTAATTGGCTGCTAAGGAAGGTTTTATTGAAGGTTTTTGCCATGGGACGGAATGGCGATGGTCATTGTCGCTGTCCGGTCTCGTGCCTTCTATGCTCGCTTGAACTGATTCAGCACAAACCGGCTGGTGGCGCAGACCACGACCGGGGGGCCGAGATTGGGAGTGGCCTGATAGCAACGATCAGGCCACCCGAGATTCAGGCTTTCTTGAACTGACTGGGCACAAACAGGCTGGTGGCACAGACCACGACCGGGGGGCCGAGATTGGGAGTGGCCTGATAGCAACGATCAGGCCACCCGAGATTCAGGCTTTCTTGAACTGACTGAGCACAAACAGGCTGGTGGTACAGACCACGACCGAGGGGCCGAGATTGGGAGTGGCCTGACAGCAACGATCAGGCCACCCGAGATTCAGGCTTTCTTGAACTGACTGAGCACAAACAGGCTGGTGGCACAGACTACGACCGAGGGGCCGGCAGGGGTGTCCTGATACCAGGAGAGACTGAGCCCCCCCAGCACCGCCAGGCAACCTATCAGGGCCGCCAGGCCCGCCATCTGCTCCGGCGTCTGGCTGAAGCGCCGGGCGGTGGCGGCGGGAATGATCAGCAAGGAGGTGATGATGAGGGCGCCGACAAACTTCATCGCCACCGCGATCACCAGCCCGATCAGCAGCATCAGCACGCAGCGCAACACGTCGACCCGCACCCCTTCCACCCGCGCCAGCTCCTCGGAGATGGTCATGGAGAGCAGGGGATCCCAGAGCCGCCACAGGGTGAGCAACACCAGGGCGCCGCCGCCGTAGATCCAGAGCAGATCCATGGGTTGCACCGAGAGCAGATCGCCGAACAGGTAGGCCATCAGGTCCACCCGCACGTTGTCCATGAAACTCAGGGTGACCAGACCGAGCGACAGGGCGCTGTGAGCCAGAATGCCGAGCAGGGTGTCGGTGGCGACCTGCTGATTGCGGCTCATGATGACTAGCAGCATGGCCATGGCGAGGCAGCAGACGACGACCGCCAGGGTGAGGTCGACCTGCAGCAGTATCCCCAGCGCTATGCCAAACAGGCAGGCATGGGAGAGGGTGTCGCCAAAATAGGCCATCTTGCGCCACACCACGAAGCTGCCGAGGGGGCCGGCCAGCAGGGCGATGCCGAGGCCGGCCGCGAGGGCATATAACAAAAAGCTGTCCACTGGAATGTCCTATTGCTTGCGAGAGGGCAGGCGGATGACGGGCGCCTGGGGTTCATGATGATGGTGTTCGCCGTCGCAGTGGTGATGGTGGGTGTAGACCGCCAGCACCTCCTGTTCCGGCCGCCCGAACAGGCGGGCGAATTCCGGGTGACGGGCCACGCTCTCCGGCTCGCCGTGACAGCAGACATGGCGATTGAGGCAGATCACCTCGTGGGTGCTGGCCATCACCAGGTGCAGGTCGTGTGAGACCATCAGCACGGCGCAGTTGAGCTCAGCGGCGAGTTGGCCGATGAGGGCGTAGAGCTCGATCTGGCCGCTGATATCGACCCCCTGTACCGGCTCGTCCAGCACCAGCAGCTCGGGTTTGACCAGCAGGGCGCGGGCCAGCAGCACCCGCTGCATCTCGCCACCTGAGAGTTTCTGCATCCGGTTGTCCAGCAGCTCCTGGGCCCCGACCCGGTTCAGCGCCTCGTCGATGGAGAGACGGCCGTTCTTGCCAAGCTGCAGGAAGCGGCGCACCGTCAGCGGCAGGGTGGGATCCAGATAGAGGCGCTGGGGCACATAGCCGACCCGCAGATCGCGACGGCGCAGGATCTGGCCGGAGTCCGGGCTGAGCAGGCCCAGCACCAGCTTGCTCAGGGTGCTCTTGCCTGCCCCGTTTGGGCCGACCAGGGTGGTGATTTTGCCTTTGTTCAGGGTAAAGGAGACCTTGTCGAGCACGGATCGTCCGTCGAACGAGAGACAGACATCTTTCAGCTCCACCAGTTGGGTCATGACAGCTCCGGGGTTTACAGCCTGTGAGAGTTATAATATAACAACAGCATTGGTTTGTTATATTATCACACACTCACTTCCTGACGAGACCCCTATGCGAATTCTTACCCTGATCACTGCCTTGCTGGTGGTGAGTCTGCCTGTTCGTGCCCTCGAGGTGCTGACCACCATCAAACCCCTCGGCTTTATCGCGGCCGCCATCACCGACGGCGTGAGTGAACCCAAGGTGTTGCTGCCGACCGGTGCCTCTCCCCATGACTTCGCCCTGCGTCCTTCCGACATCCGCAGCATCAACGACGCCGATTTGGTGGTCTGGGTCGGCCCGGAGCTGGAAGGCTTCATGGCCAAGCCGCTGGCCAAGCATCCCCATGTGCTGACCCTGACCAAGGTTCAGGGCATGCCGCTGTTCGACTACAGCAAGCAGACCGGGCATGAGGAGCATGCCGACGAAGATCATGACCATGACGGGCACGAGGGGCATCATCACGAAGGGGTCGACCCTCACATCTGGCTGGGGCCGACCCAGGCACTGGTCATCGCCGGTGCGCTGAGCGAGACTCTGAGTGCCCAGGATCCGGCCAATGCCGAACGTTATCGCGCCAACTTGTTGGCCTTCAAGGCCAAGGTGGAGGCCAAGGACAAGCTCATTTCCGGGCAGATGACGGCGGTGAACCAGAGGGGGTATTTCGTCTTCCACGAAGCCTATGGTTACTGGGAGCGTCATTACGGCATGAGATCCAAGGGGCACTTCACCGTGAGCCCGGAGCGCCGCCCGGGGGCCAAGACGCTGGTGGAGATCCGCAAGGCGCTGGAGGAGAAGCAGGCGAGCTGCATCTATGCCGAGCCACAGTTCTCGCCGGCGGTGATCGAGTCGGTCGCTCGCAATACGGGGGCCAAGGTGTTGCTGCTGGATGAGGTAGGCGAACAGGTGCCGCTCGGTCCCGATGGTTATCCGCAATTCATGCAGCAACTGGCCGATGCCTTTGCCGAGTGCCGCTAAAGGTGGCGACCGTGGTCATCTGACCGTCAGGGCTGACTATACTGACCTCCAGCGTATGAAATGGAGTGTTCGGTATGAAATGGATTGTCCCTGCCTGCATCGCGGCATTGAGCTGTACCCCGTTGCAGGCTTCCCAGCTCTCCAGTTACATTGCCAGCCCTGAGCTGAAGGCCAAGTTGCAGGAGGTTTACGGTGGCCGGGCATTGCAGCGGGCCGAGGCGTTTTCCCGGCTGCTCACACCCAGAGCGGGCACCACGGATCAGCAGAAGCTGGAGCTGGTGAACAACTACTTCAACAATCTGACCTACAGCGACGATCCCAAGCTGTGGGGAGAGGAAGATTACTGGGCCAATCCGCTGGAGTTTATCGGCGCCCGGGGAGGGGACTGCGAGGATTACAGTATCTCCAAGTACTACACCCTGATGGAGCTTGGGGTCGATGAGAAGAAGCTGCGGTTGGCCTACGTGAAGGCCATTCGGTACAACCAGTTTCACATGGTGACGCTCTACTTCTCGACCACCAAGTCCGATCCCATGGTACTCGACAACATCAACGGCCGTATTCTGCCCGGCAGCAAGCGCAACGATCTGCAACCCGTTTATAGCTTCGATGCCAAGAGTATCTGGGTCATGAAGTCACGGCGCGAGGGAACACTGGCTGGCAGCGCCGATCGCCTGACGCAATGGACCTCGATGCAGAGCCGCTTCTCCAGCGAGCATCTGCGTACCCCCCGCCGTCAGCTATAGCTTGCCCGCCGTTTTCAATTCCTCGAAATACTTTGTCGCCCCCGGATGCTGCTCGACACTCAGCACCGGACCTATCTTGTTGCGCGCCTTGTGGAACAGGTTGGCGTAGCCGTAGGTCTGCTCGTTGAAGCTGGTTTGCTGGCTCAGCATCGCCTTGGTCAGACGATAGACATCAGCATCTGGCGTGGTGCCATTGGTGACCAGGGTGGCGGCGATGGCGAAGGTGGGGGTGGCTTTCAGATTGCCCGGGTAGATGCGGGCTGGCACTTGACTGCGTTGATAGAACGTCACCCCCTTCAACAGTTGCTCCCGAACCGGCCCATCGATGGGTAAAAAGCTGATGGCGCAGCGCTTGGCAGTCTCCAATACGATCCGGTTCGGATGCCCCATCACCAGTCCATAGGCATCGATCTGCTTGCTGCACAGCGCCTCGGCCAGGTTGGCCACGCTCTTCAGATCCAGATCCTGCTCCTTTACACCCATGGCAGAAAACAGTGCCAGGGCAGTCTGGCGGGTACCCGAACTCTTCAGCCCCATATCGATGGGGGCCAGCTTGAGCTGATCCAGTGTGGTGAGGTCGCCGTCGGCCCGCACTACTATGGTGAAAGGCTCGGCATGAGTCGCGAAGAGTGCCCGCAGCTCGGGTTGGGGTTGCTTGGCAAAAGGTCCGATGCCATGACTGGCCTGATAGAGCCAGTCAGATTGGACGAGGGCGTAGGGGATCTCTCCCGTTTGCAGCAGACGCAGATTCTCGATGGAGCCTGAGCTGGCCTGCAGTTTGCATTGCAGATCCGGGTCACTCTTGCCGGCCAGTCGGCAGAACTCCTTGATGATCTGGTAATAAATACCCTGCTCGCCACCCGTGGCTATGGTGGCGGCGTGCGAGCCGGGTTGCCACAACAGGGCAAGTAACAGCAGAAAAGCTCTCATGATGCCTCCCGGCTAGCATAACCATCTATACCCCAGCCGCGCAGGGTGTCTATGTCGCTCACTTCGCTCGCTTCTGCCAGCAGGGTATAGCCGGAGGCATGCAGGCACTGGGAGAGCAGATTCCAGTAGAGGGGGGTCTGGGTCAGCTGACAGCTGATGAATACCGGCCTGACGGGGTCGAGCCTGGCCAGGTTGTCGTTGTTCATCGGCACGTTGCTGAATGCCATCTCGACCCCTTGGGCCTGCAGCGCCGTCAGCCGCTCCTCGGCCAGCGGGGGGAAGCTGGCCAGATCCCAGCGCCAGTCCAGAGTCTTGCCCTTGCCGCTCGCCAGGGATGAGGCGAACTGCGCCCAGTCGGGATGAGTGAGCAGGCTGAGGGGGAGCTGGATCCCCTCAGCCTTCTGGGCCAACCAGTCGTTGAGCAGGGCCCGGATCTCGTCGGGCGAACTGTCCGTGGTCGGCGGGGTGCGGGGAATAAGCCGGCTGTATAGCCTGATGTCTCCCTGAGTGGAGACAAAGTGCTGCAGATGCATGCCGTTTGCGGTCTCGGCCAGTCCCATCAGCGGTTGCTGGGCCTGAATGTCATCGTGCTTGCCGAGCTGGGTGATCTTGAGCCGCTGTTGCAGCAGGTCTCGCTTGCGCTCCGAGATCAGCTGGTTGATGGAGGTGACAACCTCCTGCAGTTCCCGCAACCAGGGAGTCGGCAGGTTGCCGCTGAACTGGCGTTTTCGGATCTGCATCAACTGCAGGCTGATCTCCTCGAGGGGGCGAAGCAGGCGATTGCACACCCACTGGATGATGAGGGTCAGTACCACCAGACCACCGAGCAGGGCCAGCCCGGTCCGGCTGATGGCATTCCACAGGTGCTGGTAGGCATAGCCCTTGTGCCCCTCGAGGGTGAGGGTGCCGAGGATGCGCCAGCCGTCGGTGAGCTCCTGCTCCACCTTGACCGGCGGCATGTGAACGACGGTCGGCAGCCAGCTGGGGATGTTCTGCTGAGCCGTGTGAAATGCCTTCTGAAACAGTATTTGACCATCCGGGTCCAGCAGGGTGACCGAGCTGACGAAGCCGCCGTCGAACATGGCGTTGACGATGGTTTCCGCCAGCACCTTGTCGTCGTTGAGCAGGGTCCCCTGCAGCACCAGCCCCAGCGCCGTGATGGCGGTCTCCAGGTTGGCCGACATCTGATCGAGGATGGATTGCCGTACCGTGGTGATCTCAAGCATGAACAGCAGGATGGCACCGATGGCGAACAGGATCAGAATGATTACATTTAACAATCTGGCCAATGACATACCTACTCCATGGCAATGTTATTGCAACATTTGATGATTCGGCTGCGAAAACAACCGGACCCGGTTCTTAAAAATAGAAAAAAATGGCTGAAAGCGACGATCATTTCTGCCCATGCAGGGAGGTTATGCATAAAATGTGAGGTTCGTGCATATAGCTATGAACTTTTTGTAAGTATTTAGGTCTAAAAACCAGATATTCGGTTTTCATAATAAAAACTCATAAAAACAGACCCACAACTACCACCCTTAGATCTAACGACAGGATAGCGGATGAAACGTCTCCGTCCCTTGGTAGCGCAGGCTGCCAACTGGGAACCCCCGGTTCCCCGCAAACATTTTTACGCCATGCTATTGCTCACGGCCATGACGCTGTCAGCGGTAGCCGTATTGCCAGCCCCAGGTGACATCCTGGAGCGGCCATTGCGTCTGGAGTTGCCGATCGCCACCACTGGCACCGCAACCAACGAAGACAACACCGACTTCAACGACATTCCGGATCACGAACTGGTGGAGGCTGCGGCCCCGGAGGATGACATCCCGGCCGATGCAACCCCCCAGTGGCAGGATTACCGGGTGCGCAACGGTGAGAACCTGACCACCATCTTCAACAACCTGGGGCTCTCCACCACCACCCTCTACAAGGTGCTGGATGCGGATGCCAAGAACAATCTGGCGCGGCTCAAGCCCGGCCAGACCATAGAGTTGCTGATCGATCAGGACAACATACTGCAGCAGCTCAAGATCCGCCTGAACATCAAGCAGACCCTGGTGCTGGAGCGCACCGACGACACTTACAGCGCCAACATGCTCAATGAAGAGGTGCAGTGGCAGCAGAAGAGTTATGACGGTGTCATCAACGGCAGCTTCTATGTCAGCGCCCGCAATGCGGGGATCCCGGCGAACCACATCCAGAAAATTGCCAACCTGTTCCAGTGGCGAATGAATTTCGCCAAGGATCTGCAAAAGGGTGACAAGTTCAAGGTGCTGGTGAAGCAGGAGACGGTCGAGGGCAAGAGCACTGGCAACACCCAGCTGCTGGGGGTGGAGGTGTTCAGCCAGGGCAAGACGGTGTCTGCCTGGCTGTCGGAAGATGGCAACTATTATGATGGCCAGGCGAACAGCCTGGAGCGTGGCTTCCGCCGTTATCCGACCCACAGTCGTTACCGGGTCAGTTCCAACTTCAACCCTGCCCGGCGCCATCCCATCACGGGTCAGGTTCGCCCCCATGAGGGGACCGACTTCGCCCTGCCGGTGGGGACGGCGGTCATGGCCACCGGTGATGGGGTCGTGCTCAAGGCGACCCGCCACCCGCTGGCCGGTACCTATGTGGTGATCAAGCATGGCCGTACCCTGATGACCCGCTATCTGCACCTGAGCAAGTTGCTGGTGAAGCCGGGCCAGAAGGTGAAGATGGGGGACAAGATTGCGCTCTCCGGCAACACGGGTCGCTCCACCGGTGCCCACCTGCACTACGAGGTGCGGGTCAACAACCGTCCGGTGGATCCCATGAAGGTCAAGCTGCCGATGGCCGAACCTCTCTCCGGCAAGGACAAGCGTCAGTTCCTCGCCAAGGTGAAGAGCTATCGCAAGGAGATGGAGGCGGGTTAATTTTCCCGTCCCGGATATGAAAAGGCCCCGCCAGATTGGCGGGGCCTTTTCATTGCAGCCAGGGCTCAGTAGCCCTTGTCGAAGTCGATCCGGCCATCGAGCTGCTGGCCCTCGATGAAGCGGATGTAGTTGCGGATGAAGATCTGGGCCACATCTTCCGGGAAGCTATAGGCGCTGTTGTGGGGGGTGATGATGAGATTGGGCTGGTGCCAGAGCGGGCTGGTGGCGGGCAGGGGTTCCTGCTCGAACACATCCAGCACGGCCATCGCGATTTGCTCGGTACGCAGCGCCTCCAGCAGGTCCCCCTCGTGCACGGCATTGCCCCGACCGACGTTGAAGAAGATGGCGCTCGGCTTGCAATGTCTGAAGCGTTCGGCGGTGAACAGATGGCGGGTCTCGCGGGTTGCCGGCAACACGCTGACGATGACATCGGCCTGGGCCAGCATCTTGTTCAGCGCAGGCAGCTGATACACCTGATCGAAGCCCGCCCTCTCATTGCCACTGTGGCTGATGCCAAGCACCTTCATGCCGAAATGCTTGCCGGTCTGGGCGATGTGCTGGCCTATGCTGCCGGTGCCGAGCAGTAGCAGGGTCTTGCCTTTCAGGCCTTGATAGGGATGGCTCTGCCACAACTTCTGTTGCTGCTGTTCACGATAGAGTGGCAACTGGCGCGACAGGCTGAACAGGTGACCGAACACGTACTCACTCATCAGCGGGCCGAAGATGCCGCGCACATTGGTCAGCAGGTAGTCGTGGCGGCTGCTGGCATCCAGCAACACATCGACCCCGGCATAGGTGGATTGCAGCCAGCCGAGCTTGCCGGCCTTGGGCAACAGCGGCTTGGCGCGGGCCGGCTCAGCCATCAGGATATGGGCCTCCCCGATCAGTTTCTCGGCCTCGCTCTGGTTGTCGGCCCGCAGAATGCGCAGATGGGGGAGGTGGGCCGCCTTGAGCAGGCGTTCATAGTGGGCGTTGTCCTGGCTGAGCAGAAGCAGGGTACGTTGGCTCATACTCTTGTTCCTTATCATGTTTATGGCACGGCGGAGGAGGTACTGTTTCCATCTTACCCCAGTTGATCGGGCAAGATAGCCGAGCCGGGTGCTTTTTCGTTTTCGCCAAGGCCCTCGTGGGCTACAATCCGTCCCACATTTTGCAAAGGATCCGACTCCAGTGTTTGGTGACAAGTTTTATAAGCGACTGGCCGAGCTACAGCCTTGGCAACAGACCGTCTACACCCTGGCGCTGGCAGAGCGCATGTACCCCAACTATGTGCTGTTTACCCAGGCGGCCGGTTTTGGTGATGCGAAGGCATTTCGCCATGCGCTGGATCAGATGTGGAACTACCTCACAGTGAAGGGATCCCGGGTCAATCTGGGCGCCATTCTGGAGGCATTTGAGGTCTACATTCCCGAGCCAGGCAAGTTTGAATCTTACGGTGCCTATCCGGCGCTGGATGCCTGTGTGGCACTGGGCTGTGCCTACAACTCGGTGATCTGCCGGGTGGGGGAAGAAGCCGAAGATGCCAGCCATGCTTCGGTGGGAACCGTGGCCGGTTTCATCGACATGCTGGAAGGCCGCGAGCTGACCGACGAAGAGCTGTACGAGCACGAGTACATCGAGGCCGAACTGGAGTTTCAGGTCGAGCTGCTCAAGCGGGTGGCCCATGAGCGCGACAGCGAGCGCATCCTGGCCATTCGCCAGTTTGCGGCGCAAGACGGTGTCTCCAACATCGGCATCAGCCTGGAAGAGTGATTCCGCTGAGGATTCCAAAGAAAAAAGCTCCCGATAGGGAGCTTTTTTATGTCCGTTGCTGCCTCAGGCCCGTTCTTCGGTGAGTGGCCTGACGCTCAGCACGGGGGCGGCATCGATGCCATCGGCATTCATCATGGCCGAGATGCGTTGCAGGGAGGAGAGCAACAGGCCCTGCTCCCAGGTTTCCAGCGCCTGGAAGCGCTGGATAAAGCTCTCTTGCAGCGGGGTGGGCGCCTGGGCCAGCAGGGCACGGCCTGCGTCAGTCAGGGTCGCATGTACCTTGCGCTTGTCGGTGCTGCTGCGAATGCGCTGCACCAGCTGACGGCTCTCCAGGCGGTCCATGATGGTGGTCGCGGTGGCCTGACTCATGTTGGTGTGATCCGCCAGCTGGCGCATGGAGATCTGCCCCAGCTCGTTGATCCCCTTGAGCAGCAGGAGCTGCGGCGAGGTCAGTCCGGCTTCCTTGATCAAGCGTTTGGAGTGCATGTCGATGGCACGGATGATCTGGCGCAGGGCAACCAGCACTTCATCATGTTTTTCCATGGGATCTGGGTCGTGGCAGGGCAGTTGAGAGGCGCAAAATTGTCCGCCTAATTCGTCACAAGGTCAATATAGTTTTTGGTGTAATCATTTCTGCTCTAATGAATAATGTGTTAGGTTGTCGGACAATTTCCGAATTTTAACCCGATATTCGAGGAGTAATACATGAATGATGCACTGGATATCAAGTCGCTGGTGGCCGGACTAAAGGTCGTCAGGGTGCGCTATGAGCTGCCTGATACCTCGGCCTTCGTGCGCTATCAACCCGTCTATGACGAGGACCCCAACAACCTCAAGGTGCACCACTACGATGGCGAGTTGCCGCTCTCCTGCAGCGAGACAGGTGCTTTCAGCCTAAAGGAGTTGGTGAATGAATTGCGCTATGCCTATGTGTTGGTTCACCTCTTCCCCGACGAGAGCGCCATGAACTTCTACCTGACCGGCCTCGATACCGGCCTGGCCCAGCTCGAGTTCATCGGCGGCTCCTACGACTTCAACCGGCTCTGGATCACCAGCGGCATCTCCAATCTGGGCATGCCCATGGCCATCTTCCTCGGCAAGCGCCACGCGGTGAACGGCCAACCTTCGGTCAGCCTGGTGGATCACCGTGAGCAGGTGGCAGGCCGCCTGGTCTATCGCGCCATCGGCGGGGCGGGAGATCACGTGGGTGAAGACTTTTTCAACAACGACTAAGGAGGCCAGATGCGAGCAACCAAAGGGCCACTGAAAGGCCTCAATCCCACCATGGCCATGACGGCCCTGACCGTCATCACCCTGTTCCTGCTGTTCGGGGTCTTCGTGCCGGAGACAGCCGCGGCCTGGTTCGTCGGCGCCAAGGACAACATCATTGCAGGCTTCAAGTGGTACTACATTCTGGTGGTCGCCCTGTTCCTGTTCTTCGCCGTCTACCTGATGTTCAGCCGCTTTGGCAGCATCCGGCTGGGCGACGACGACCAGGTACCGGAGTTTGGCTACTTCGCCTGGTTCTCCATGCTGTTCAGCGCTGGCATGGGCATAGGTCTGGTGTTCTGGAGCATCGCCGAGCCCATGAACCACCTGCAGGGTAATCCCTTCATCACCGAAGGCATGACCCCGGAGGCGGCCCAGATCGCCATGCGCCTCACTTTCTTCCACTGGGGCCTGCACCCCTGGGCCATCTATGTGATCGTCGGCCTGTCGCTGGCCTTCTTCAGTTATCGCCGCAAGCTGCCGCTGGCCATTCGCTCCGTGCTCTATCCCATTCTCGGCGATCGCATCTACGGCTTCTGGGGGCATGCCGCCGACGTGCTGGCGGTGTTTGGCACAGTATTCGGGGTGGCGACCTCCCTCGGCCTCGGCGTCTCCCAGATGAACACCGGCCTCAACCAGATGTTCGGCATGGCGGTGTCGCAGTCCAATCAGCTCTGGCTCATCGGCGGCATCAGCCTGATCGCGACCCTGTCGGCGGTGTCCGGCGTGGGACGCGGGGTCAAGCTGCTCTCCGAACTCAACATCTGGCTCAGCGTGTTCGTGCTTGGCCTCTTCCTGGTGCTGGGCCCGACCACCTACATCCTCAACGCCTATGTGCAGAACATCGGTGACTACCTGCAGAACATCGTCAAGCTCAGCTTCTGGACCAACACCGAAGCCAACGGCACCTCGGCCTGGCAATCGAGCTGGACCGCCTTCTACTGGGGCTGGTGGATCGCCTGGGCACCTTTTGTCGGCATGTTCATCGCCCGCATCTCCAAGGGCCGCACCATCCGCGAGTTCGTGCTCGGCGTGCTGCTGGTGCCCTCCCTGCTCGGCATGTTCTGGCTGACCGTGTTCGGCGGTACCGCCATGAACCTGGAGCTGTTCGGCGGCGGCGGCGTGGTGGCCGCGGTCAATAAAGATGTGACCCTGGCGCTCTATCAGACGGTGGAACTGCTGCATTGGGACACTTTCGGCTGGATCGCCAAGGGGGTGCTGACCCTGCTGATCTGCACCTACTTCATCACCTCCAGTGACTCGGGCACGCTCGTGATTACGACACTGCTCTCCATCGGCGATCAGGATCCCCCCGTGCTGCACCGCGCCATCTGGGGACTGGGGCAGGGGCTGGTGGCGGCCATCCTGCTGGTGTCCGGCGGGTTGGCGGCCCTGCAGGCGGCCAGCATCATAGCCGCTCTGCCCTTCTCGCTGATCATGCTGGCCATGTGTTATTCGCTGATGCTGGGGCTCAAGCAGGAGAGCCAGCACCAGTTTGAATACCGGCAGAAGCTCAAGCGCCACGACGGCTCCTCCCACATGAGCCTGATGGACAGGATTGGTCCGGCCTAGTCCGACAGAGTGAAATGAAAAAGGGGAACCGTGAGGTTCCCCTTTTTGCATCCTGTGCTGGCTGAGCCGGTTACAGCAGCTGCTTGAGACGGTAGAGCAGATCCAGCGCCTGGCGCGGGCTCAGCTCGTCCGGGCGCACCGCGGCCAGCTCCTCCACCACGGGGTGGGGCTGGGCTATCGGCACTGGCGGGGCCTTGCGTGTCTTCCCGCTGGTGGGGGCCGGCGCGGCACTCTCCAGCTCCGCCAGCTTGTGGCGGGCCTGGCTTATCACCGCTTTCGGCACTCCCGCCAGCGCCGCGACCTGTAGGCCGTAGGAGCGGCTCGCCGCCCCCTCCTGCACCGCGTGCATGAAGGCGATGGTGTCCCCATGCTCCACAGCATCGAGGTGAACGTTGGCCAGCCCCTCCATCAGCTCCGGCAGCCGGGTCAGCTCGAAGTAGTGGGTGGCGAACAGGGTGTAGGCACCTATCTTGCTCGCCAGTTGCTCGGCGCAGGCCCAGGCCAGAGACAGGCCGTCATAGGTGCTGGTGCCGCGGCCGATCTCGTCCATCAGCACCAGGCTGCGAGCGGTGGCGTTGTTGAGGATGTTGGCGGTCTCGGTCATCTCCACCATAAAGGTGGAGCGGCCCGAGGCCAGATCATCGGACGCCCCGATGCGGGTGAAGATGCGATCGATGGGGCCGATGCGGGCGCTGTCGGCGGGGACGAAGGCGCCGATGTGGGCCAGCAGCACGATGAGTGCGGTCTGGCGCATGTAGGTGGACTTACCGCCCATGTTGGGACCGGTGATGATCAGCATGCGCCGCTCCCGGGCCAGCCGGATCGGGTTGGCGATGAAGGGATCGCTCATCACCTGCTCCACCACCGGGTGGCGGCCCCCTTCGATCAGGATCTGCTCCTCGTCGATGAGCTGCGGGCAGCGGTAATCCAGGGTCTCGGCCCGCTCGGCGAGGTTGGCCAGCACGTCCAGCTCGGCGAGGGCCGCGGCGGATTCCTGCAGATCCCCGAGGTGGGGTAGCAGGGCGTCGAGCAGCTCCTCGTAGAGGCGCTTCTCCAGTGCCAGCGCCTGGGCCTGGGCGGTGAGTACCTTGTCTTCGTACTTCTTCAGCTCATCGATGATGTAGCGTTCGTTGTTCTTGAGGGTCTGACGGCGGATGTAGTGGGCCGGCACCAGATGGCTGTTGGCGCGGCTCACCTCGATGTAGAAGCCGTGCACCCTGTTGTAGCCCACCTTGAGGGTGTTGATACCGGTCAGGGTCTTTTCCCGTTCCTCGATGCGGGCCAGGCTGGCGGTGGCGCCGTTCGCCAGATCCCGCAGCTCGTCCAGCTCCTGATTGAAGCCGTCACGGATGACGCCCCCATCGCGGATCAGCACGGGCGGCACCTCCATCATGGCGCGCTCCAGCAAGTCCAGCAGCTCGGGGAAGGTGCTGGCCCGCTCGCCGAGCTGCTGCACCGCCTCGTGTTCGCTGTCGGCCAACAATCTTTGCAGCTCGGGCAGTTGCGCGAACGCCTGCCGCAGGCGGGTCAGGTCGCGCGGGCGGGCACTGCGCAGGGCTAGGCGCGCCAGCACCCGCTCCACGTCGCCGACCTGGCGCAGCAGGGCGCCGAGATCGTCGTACAGGTTCTGCTCGATGAGCTCCTTGATGGTACTCTGCCGTCCCTTGAGGATCACCCGATCCCGGATCGGCTGGTGGATCCAGCGCTTGAGCAAGCGGCTGCCCATGGGGGTGGCGGTCCTGTCCAGTACCTCGGCCAGGGTGTTTTCATAGCCTCCCGCCAGATTCTGGGTCAGCTCCAGGTTGCGGCGGGTGGCGGCATCCATGATGACGGCGTGATCCGGCTGCTCAAGGCGCACGCCGCGAATGTGGGGCAGGGCGGTACGCTGGGTGTCTTTCACGTACTGCATCAGGCAGCCGGCAGCGCACAGGGCTGTCTCGCTCTGCTCGACGCCAAAGCCCACCAGATCCTGGGTGCCGAACTGCTGGCACAACAGCTTGCGGGCGGTGCCCAGCTCAAATTCCCACTCGGGGCGACGGCGCAGACCGCGACGACCCTCGACGTGATGCAGGAACTCGAAGGATTCCGGGTAGAGCAGCTCGGCCGGGTTGGTGCGTTGCAGCTCGGCCAGCAGCGTCTCTTCCTTGTCGAACTGGTTGATGAAGAAGCGGCCGGAGCTGACGTCCATGGTGCTGTAGCCGAAGCGGCGGCCATCGTGATAGACGGCGGCGATCAGGTTGTCCTGGCGCTCGGAGAGCAGCGCCTCGTCGGAGACGGTGCCTGGGGTGATGATGCGGATGACCTTGCGCTCCACCGGCCCCTTGCTGGTGGCGGGATCCCCCACCTGTTCGCAGATGGCGGCGGATTCGCCGAGCTGCACCAGTTTGGCGAGATAGCCCTCGATGGCGTGATAGGGCACCCCCGCCATGGGAATGGGGCTGCCGGCGGATTGACCGCGCTTGGTCAGGGAGATGTCGAGTAGCTGGGAGGCCTTGCGGGCATCGTCATAGAAGAGTTCGTAGAAGTCGCCCATCCGGTAGAACAGCAGGATCTCCGGATTCTCGGCCTTGAGACCAAGATACTGCTGCATCATGGGGGTGTGAGCGCCGAGGGCGGCGTTGGGGGCTTGGTATTGTGCTGTCATGTGCTGTTCCAGAGGGTGCTCTTGCGGGCAAGCGTCTGCCGTAATGGGTCTGAATCTGGCCGCTATTCTACATGCTCGAGGCCGGATGGTGAGGGGGAATCTCTGTCTTTGGGGTATTGCGAATGGGGTGGCGGTAAAAGGGGGAGAGGGCTGTCAGGTGTCAGTATCGGGTGTGAAGCTAAGAGAAAGTTTGGCGGGGTGAGAATAAAGGCAGTAGGGGAAGATGTTGATGGTCCCCCGCCGTCAATGGCGGGGAGCCGACTCAGGGGCTGAGCTTAGTACATGGCTTCGTCGCCACTCATCATCTCGTGCAGCTTGGCTTTCTGCTCGGCGGTCAGCACCTTGCTGACTTCGAACAGATAGAAGGCGCGATAGTAACGGGCCTGGGCCTGGATGTCGCTGATGGTCTGCAGCTGTTTCTTGGCGGCGGCCTCATCCCACTTGCCCGACTTGATCATGTTGACGATCACGTCCTGGCCGATGGCGTCGAGCTTGAGTGAGCTCAGGCTATTCACGGTCTGCTCACGCAATCCTTTGATTTGCTCCGTCTGGGCGCTGGACAGGTTCAGCTCCTGGGCCAAGGTGGTCTCGCTCTGCAGGTCAGTGGCACTCTCGGTGGCAAAGGTATTGCTTGCAAAGCACATCGCCAGGGCGGCAACGGCGACTTTGAACTGATGCTTCATCTGTCTTTACTCCTGCTTGTCATAGGATAAAACCGCATACGCGGCGGTGCTTGCTGATTATAGGGAGCCCCCATGTACTGGAGCTTAAGCGGGGGTAACTAGCTGATATGGCGGAGCTTGCCCGCAAAGCCTGCGACAGTTGCTGTCCTGGGCCAAGACGGGACGTAGCGGGTTCCCGGCCGGTTGCCCGGGCTTGGGGACAACTGCATAATGGGCCCCATATTTCGCCTGAAAAGGGCCAAAGAGGGTACGACCATGGGGCTTGAAGCTGAAATTATCCGCTTATCCCAGGAGCTGGGGGAGGCGCTGGCGGGGAGGGGCTGGATGGCCGCCACGGCGGAATCCTGCACCGGCGGCGGCGTCGCCACGGCCATCACCGAGGTGGCGGGCAGCTCCGGCTGGTTCGACAGAGGTTTCGTCACCTACACCAATGAGGCCAAGCAGCAGATGCTGGGGGTCAGCATCGACAACCTGCTGCGCCACGGTGCCGTCAGCGAGGTCGTGGTGCTGGAGATGGCCAGGGGCGCCCTGGCCCGCTCGGATGCGGCCATCAGCGTCGCCATCAGCGGCATCGCCGGGCCGGGTGGGGGCAGCGATGACAAGCCGGTCGGCACCGTCTGGTTTGCCTGGGTAGACAAGAGCGGTCGTCATCACTCCCTGCTGGCCCGCTTCGATGGCGACCGGCAGCAGGTGCGGCGGCAGGCCGTCAGGCAGGCGTTGTCCGGCTTGTTGGCTCTGCTCAGATAAATTGGGCTTGATACTGTATGCATAAACAGTATACTTAGCCCAACTTCACTTCTTCATCACGATTCCCAGCGGAGATTGGCATGGATCAGAACAAACAGAAGGCACTGGCGGCTGCGCTGGGCCAGATTGAAAAGCAGTTCGGCAAGGGTTCCATTATGCGTCTTGGCGACAGCAAGACCATGGACATCGAAGCCATCTCCACCGGTTCTCTCTCCCTGGACGTGGCGCTGGGTATCGGCGGTCTGCCGTGCGGTCGTATCGTCGAGATCTACGGTCCGGAATCCTCGGGCAAGACGACCCTGACCCTGCAGGTGATCGCAGAAGCCCAGAAGAAAGGCAAGACCTGTGCCTTCGTCGATGCGGAACATGCACTCGATCCTATCTATGCCGCCAAGCTGGGGGTCAACGTCGATGAGCTGCTGATCTCCCAGCCGGATACCGGTGAGCAGGCGCTGGAAATTTGCGACATGCTGGTGCGCTCCAACGCCGTCGACGTCATCATCGTCGACTCCGTGGCCGCCCTGACACCGAAAGCGGAAATTGAAGGCGAGATGGGGGATTCCCACGTCGGCCTGCAGGCTCGTTTGATGTCCCAGGCGCTGCGCAAGCTGACTGCCAACATCAAGAACGCAAACTGCCTCTGTATCTTCATCAACCAGATCCGGATGAAGATCGGCGTCATGTTCGGCAGCCCGGAAACCACCACTGGTGGTAACGCGCTCAAGTTCTACGCCTCCGTGCGCCTGGACATCCGTCGCATCGGCGCCATCAAGGATGGCGATGAAGTGGTCGGTAACGAGACCCGCGTCAAGGTCGTCAAGAACAAGGTGGCCCCGCCCTTCAAGCAGGCCGAGTTCCAGATCTTCTACGGTGCCGGCATCTCCAAGGAGGGCGAGCTGGTGGACCTGGGCGTCAAGCACAAGCTGATCGACAAGGCGGGTGCCTGGTACAGCTACAACGGCGAGAAGATTGGTCAGGGCAAGGCCAACGTGATGAAGCTGTTCGCCGAGAACAAGGCCATGGCGGCCGAAGTGGAAGCCAGGCTGCGCGAACTGCTGCTCTCCGGCGCCGCGCCGGTGGGTGACAAACCTGCCGCTATCGAGGCCGACGAGTTCGAGCCCGAGGGCGAAGAACTCGAGTAACAGAAAGGCCGGGCTAACCCCCGGCCTTGTCATTTATGGTCGATGAATCCATGTCAGAACCCGCCGATACCCCAGTCCCCCCAGAAGAACCCTCATTCGAGGAGATGTTTGCCGCGGCCCGCGCCTTTGCCATGCGCAGCCTGGCACGCCGGGAGAGCGCCGAATCCGAGCTGGCGAACCGCTTGCGCAAACAGGGTTTCAACGACGAGGTGATCGGCTCGGTGCTCGATTATTGCCGCGGTTATCACTGGGTCGATGACGAGCGCTATGGCGCCATGGCGGTGCGGGCCGGTGCCACCAAGGGGCAGGGCCCCATCAAGATCCGCTTCGAGCTGCGCCGCAAGGGGCTCAGCGATACCCAGATAGAGACCGCATTCGAGCAGCCTGAACTGGACTGGTTCGAACTGGCAGCCGAACTGCTGCAACGTCGGGCCAGGGCGAGCGATCTGGGTGACTTCAAGGTGCGGATGAAGTGGCTAAAGTACCTGCTCGGGCGAGGCTTCAATCAGGAGCAGGCCCGTCATGCCCTTTCCGCCATGCAGGAACGGGGCGACTAGCAGTCCCGTCATCGTGTGATCTGACTGGCGGATGGCCGTCTCCCGCCAGCCATCTCATACCGAGGTCCTGCCCCAGAACCCCCGTTCTGGTCAGACCTTCAGTTGCAAGTACCCACTTCCTATGGCCGCCGCCTCTGGCGGCATGGCCATGCCTTCCTCCCGCGTTGCGGACGATGCGTGCTTTTTCACCCGGCACGAGCCGGTACGTTTTACTTTACCCCGCAGAAAACTTACATTATTGCGATTAAAAGTCCGTATCCGAATCAAGCAGGATTTTCCATGTATATGTCCACGTCAGAGTTACGTTCCGCGTTCCTCGAGTATTTCCGCTCTCAGGGGCACCAGGTTGTCTCCTCCAGCTCGCTGGTGCCGCACAACGATCCGACCCTGTTGTTCACCAACGCAGGGATGAACCAGTTCAAGGATGTGTTCCTTGGCGCAGACAAGCGTGCCTACAACAGAGCCACCACTTCCCAGCGCTGTGTGCGGGCTGGCGGCAAGCACAATGACCTGGAAAACGTCGGCTATACCGCTCGTCACCACACCTTCTTCGAAATGCTGGGTAACTTCAGCTTCGGTGACTACTTCAAGCAGGACGCCATCCGTTTTGCCTGGGAATTCCTGACCGGTACCCTCAAGCTGCCCAAAGAGCGCCTGCTGGTGACCGTCTATGAAACGGACGACGAAGCTTTCAACATCTGGGCCAATGAAATCGGCGTGCCGGTCGAGCGCATCGTGCGCATTGGCGACAACAAGGGCGCCGCCTTCGCTTCCGATAACTTCTGGCAGATGGGCGATACCGGCCCCTGCGGCCCCTGCACCGAGATTTTCTATGACCACGGCGACCACCTCTGGGGTGGCCCTCCCGGCTCACCGGAAGAAGACGGTGACCGCTTCATCGAGATCTGGAACGTGGTCTTCATGCAGTTCAACCGTCAGGCTGACGGCACCATGGAACCGCTGCCCCGTCCCTCCGTGGACACCGGTATGGGCTTGGAGCGCATCTCCGCCATCATGCAGGGCGTGCACTCCAACTACGAGATCGACATCTTCCAGGCGTTGATCAAGAAGGCGGCCGAGATCGTCGGCACCGAGGATCTGAGCAACCAGTCCCTGCGCGTCATCGCCGACCACATCCGCTCCTGCGCCTTCCTGGTGGCAGATGGCGTGATGCCGTCCAACGAAGGCCGTGGCTATGTGCTGCGTCGCATCATCCGCCGCGCCGTGCGTCACGGTCGCAAGCTGGGTGCCACCGAGGTGTTCTTCTACAAGCTGGCCGCCGAACTCGCGGTACAGATGAAGGACGTAGGCGCTGAGCTCATCGCCCAGCTGCCGCTGGTCGAGCGCGTGCTGCGCATCGAAGAGGAACAGTTCGTCCGCACTCTGGACAGAGGCCTGCTGCTGCTGGAAGACGTGCTGGCCAACCTGGGGGATGCCAAGGTGATCCCGGGTGAGGTGGTGTTCAAGCTGTATGACACCTACGGCTTCCCGGCGGACTTGACCGCCGACGTGGTGCGCGAGCGCGAGATCGGCATCGACGAAGAAGGTTTCCGTGTCGAGATGGAGAAGCAGCGCGCCCGTGCCAAAGAGGCCTCCAGCTTCGGCGTGAACTACAACGAGGTGTTGAAACTCGATTTCGAGACCCCATTTACCGGTTACAAGCAGCTGAGCCAAACGACTCAGGTGGTCGGCATCTACAAGGATGCTATCGAAGTGAGCGGCCTGATCGCCGGTGAAGAAGCGGTGATCGTGCTGGCCGAGACCCCCTTCTACGCCGAATCCGGTGGTCAGGTGGGCGACAGTGGCATCCTCAAGGTGGATGACGGCATCTTCGCCGTGACCGACACCCAGAAGGCGGGCAAGGCCATCATTCACAAGGGCTATCTGGAGCTGGGTACCCTGGAGAAGGGGGCCGTGGTGGAAGCCGTGGTCGATGGGGAGCGCCGCCAGGCCGTGGCCCTGAACCACTCGGTCACCCACCTGCTGCACGCAGCCCTGCGCCAGGCGCTGGGCGATCACGTGACTCAGAAGGGCTCGTTGGTCGGGGCCGATCGCATGCGCTTCGACTTCTCCCATTTCGAAGGCCTGACCATGGCGACCATTCGCCGGGTTGAGGAGCTGGTCAACGCCCAGATCCGTGCCAACCACGATGTCGTCACTCAGGTGATGGATCTGGAAGCGGCCAAGTCCGCCGGCGCCATGGCGCTGTTTGGTGAGAAATATGAAGACGATGTGCGGGTCGTGCGCATGGGTGACTACTCCACCGAGCTGTGTGGCGGTACTCACGCCAAGCGTACCGGTGACATCGGCTTCTTCAAGATCATCGCCGAGAGCGGTGTCGCCGCCGGGGTGCGCCGCATCGAAGCGGTGACCGGCAAGGGCGCCATCGATTTCATGCACCAGCTGGCAGAGCAGTTTGAAGAAGCCGCTGCCCTGGTGAAAGGGGATCAGTTCTCCATCGGCAGCAAGGTGCGCCAGTTGCTGGACAAGTCCAGGATGATGGAACGCGAGCTGGAGCAGCTCAAGGCCAAGCTGGCCGCTCAGGCCGGCAGCGACCTGCTGAGCCAGGTGGTCGAGATCAAGGGTCAGAAGGTGCTGATCGCCGCACTGGACGGGGCCGATCCCAAGTCCCTGCGCGGCATGCTGGACGAGCTGAAGAACCGGATGAAGTCCGGTGTCGTGCTGCTGGCGACCAGCAGCGATGACAAGGTCAACCTGATCGCCGGTGTGACCAACGATCTGACCGCCAAGGTGAAGGCCGGCGAGCTGGTCAACCTGGTGGCCCAGCAGGTGGGCGGCAAGGGCGGTGGTCGTCCCGACATGGCGCAGGCGGGTGGTACTCAGCCTGAAGCCGTGCCGGCGGCGCTGCAATCCGTTCACTCCTGGCTGGAAGAGCGCCTGTAAGAGGGCGAGGTGATCTGTGGCACTTTATGTACAGAAGTACGGCGGCACCTCGGTCGGTACGCTGGAGCGGATCGCGGCGGTGGCCGAGCGGGTTCAGCAGACCCGCGCTCAAGGACACGATGTGGTGGTGGTGGTGTCCGCCATGTCGGGCGAGACCAACCGGCTGCTGGGCATGGCCCAGCAGCTGGATCCTGACGCCAATCGGCGCGAGATGGATGTGCTGGTCTCCACCGGCGAGCAGGTCACCATAGCGCTGCTGGCGATTGCGTTGAACAAACGGGGTTGTGCTGCGGTCTCAATGACCGGTGATCAGGTACGTATCCATACCGATTCCGCCTATGGCAAGGCCAGGATCAGCCACATAGATACCGAGCAGGTACAGTCTGCACTGAGCGCGGGCAAGGTGGTGGTGATCGCCGGCTTCCAGGGTCGTGATGAACACAACGCCATCACGACCCTGGGTCGCGGTGGCTCGGACACCACGGCGGTGGCGGTGGCGGCGACCCTCAAGGCTGATGAATGCCAGATCTTTACCGATGTGGATGGGGTCTATACCACGGATCCGCGCATCGAACCCAAGGCCCGCCGCCTTTCCACCATCACCTTCGAGGAGATGCTGGAGATGGCGAGCCTGGGGGCCAAGGTGCTGCAGATCCGTTCGGTGGAATTCGCGGGCAAGTACCGCGTGCCGCTACGGGTGCTGTCGAGCTTTATCGACGGAGAGGGAACCTTGATCACATACGGAGGTGAGAGGATGGAAGCACCCCTGGTATCCGGCATTGCGTTCAATCGCAACGAGGCCAGCCTGACCATTCTGGGTGTGCCGGACAGGCCGACGGTGGCGGCGCAGATCCTGAATCCGATCAGCGATGCCAACATCGATGTCGACATGATAGTGCAGAACACCCTGGGGGATGGCACCGCCGATTTTACCTTCACGGTGAATCGCGATGACTACCGCCGGGCTCGCGCCCTGCTGGAGGAGACCGCCACCGAACTGGGGGCCGCCTGCGTGCAGGGCAACGGGGAGATCGCCAAGGTCTCCATCGTCGGGGTCGGTATGTGGAATCACCCGGGCGTCGCGCGCACCATGTTCAAGGTATTGGGCGAGGAGGGGATCAACATGCAGCTGATCTCCACCTCTGAAATCAAGATATCTGTAGTGATTGACGAGAAGTACCTGGAGCTGGCAGTGCGTTCGTTGCACTCCGCGTTCGGGCTGGATAATGAGCCTCATGAGCAGCCCTTGGGGAACAATCCCTGATTGATTTAGTTTCAACCATTTACCATATCGGTATCTTTGTAAGATAATGGCGCATATCGATATAATTACAAAACAGGATACAGGAGCAAGCGAATGCTTATTTTGACTCGTCGTGTAGGGGAAACCCTGATGATTGGTGACGAAGTGACTGTCACCGTGCTGGGCGTGAAAGGCAACCAGGTTCGTATCGGTGTCAACGCACCGAAAGAGGTCTCCGTGCACCGCGAAGAGATCTACATGCGGATACAGGCCGAGAAAGTACCGGGTCAACCGACCTTCTAAGCCGCATCAATAGCAGCTATCAGGCGACACTTGCGGTGTCGCCTTTTGTTTTTCAGGGCCCTGCAAATGGCTTCGCAGGGTGCGAAATGACGGGGTAAGTGTCGATATTGCTTGAATATTCCACTCTTTGGCCAAATGCTGAGCGAACGCTCTGTTTTCTCCAAAAAAGTGTTTGACTAAAAATCCCTGTGAAGTATTATCAGCCCCGCAAACGGAGAGGTGGCCGAGAGGCTGAAGGCGCTCCCCTGCTAAGGGAGTATGCGGCTTATACCCGCATCGGGGGTTCGAATCCCCCCTTCTCCGCCATTTGCGCCCGTAGCTCAGCTGGATAGAGTACCTGGCTACGAACCAGGTGGTCGGAGGTTCGAATCCTCCCGGGCGCACCATATTACGACTCAAGCAAGAGTCATGTGTTGACCATCAGCAAGTCGACACTTTGAAAAAGGCTTACTGATAAGTAGGCTTTTTTTATCGTTTTAAATCAGGGCGCCCGTAGCTCAGCTGGATAGAGTACCTGGCTACGAACCAGGTGGTCGGAGGTTCGAATCCTCCCGGGCGCACCATTTAAAATGAAATCAATGATTTATGAGCGCCCGTAGCTCAGCTGGATAGAGTACCTGGCTACGAACCAGGTGGTCGGAGGTTCGAATCCTCCCGGGCGCACCATGTTGAAAGCAATGCTAAAAGTTGATGAGCGCCCGTAGCTCAGCTGGATAGAGTACCTGGCTACGAACCAGGTGGTCAGAGGTTCGAATCCTCTCGGGCGCACCATTTTTGAAGGCAATGCTAAAAGTTGATGAGCGCCCGTAGCTCAGCTGGATAGAGTACCTGGCTACGAACCAGGTGGTCGGAGGTTCGAATCCTCCCGGGCGCACCATACAGACAGCCTCGACTCAAGTCGAGGCTGTTTTTTTATGTGCTGATTTCCTCTTTCAGCATGAAAATATGCTGCTATTTACACATTCAAGCCTATTTTTCTCTGTCTTCTGGGTGCTTCGTCGCCCGCTCGACAAGCCCCGGCGGATTCCCCTGTGCCGCGCCAAGCACCCGCCCTGGCCGTTCTGAGCGCTTTCTACTTCAGTACCATCACGGCCCGCCCGCCCTCCCCTGGAAATCTGCTCAGACAGCCACCGCGGGTCTGTGGGCGCGTGTTATTCCCATACCATCAAGGTCCGCCCGCCATCCCTTGGGGAGCGGCTCAGACAGCCACAGCTAGCCTGTGAGCGCATGCCATTCCTTTATCCAGGCCGCCAGCCATTTCTTAGGCATCTGCTCAGGCAGGCATGGCGAGCCTGTGAGTGGTGGGGATGGCGAACGCCGGACAATAAAAAAGGATGCCGAGGCATCCTTCTTCGTTTCAGCTATCCGCTCAGCTTTTCAGCCACTTGCGAATGCGGTTGGCATCGCCGATGGGGGTACGTTTACCCACCGAGTTGAGCAGCACTATGGCGAGCTCCTGGCGATCCGGCTTGGCGCGCATCAGCAGGCAGCGGCCCGCCTCGTCGGTGTAGCCGGTCTTGGAGAGGCGCACGTCCCAGTCCGGGTTCTTCACCAGGGGGTTGGTGTTGTTGAACATCAGGCTATAGGAGGGGTTGGAGAAGCGCATCTCCATGCTGTCGTTCTGGGTGAACTGGCGGATCAGCGGCTGGCGATAGGCTGCCGAGATGAGCCTGGCCAGATCCTGGGCGGTGGAGACGTTGCGGGTCGACAGGCCGGTGGAGTCATAGTAGCGGGTATTGCGCATGCCGAGCTGCTTGGCCTTGTTGTTCATGGCGCGAATGAAGGCCGAGCGGCCACCGGGGTAGTGGCGGGACAGGGCGGAGGCCATGCGGTTCTCGGAGGACATCAGCGCCAGATGCAGGGCATCGCGGCGGGTCACCTTGGTGCCAAAGCGCACCCGGGAGTAGGTGTGTTTGATGTTGTCCCTGTCGTTCTGGTCGACGGTCAGGGTCTGGCTCAGGCTCTGCTTGGCATCCAGTACCACCAGGGCGGTCATCAGCTTGGTGAGGGAGGCGATGGGGCGCACCTGAGCGGGGTTCTTCTGATAGAGCGTCTTGCCCGTGTTGACGTCCATCACCAGGGCGCTGCCCGACTGCAACTTCAGATTGGCTGGGTTGGGTGCCGCCAGGGCCACAGGCAATCCAAGCAGTCCCATCAACCCACACAGCAGCGCGATTGCGCGAATCCGACACCCCATACAACCGACTCCATCTACAGCGAAAAAAGGCGCTAGATTCACTCATTTTTGCCCTCGCTTTACAAGAGCACCAGCGGGGATTTCGACATTATTTCCATAAAAAAGGGCCGCCTGCCGGCGACCCTCGTTGCTCGTCTCAATCCTTGGAGACGGTGGCCTTGCGTTTGCTCAACCAGCGCCAGACCAGTGCGATCAGTCCGCCGACCAGCAACACCAGCGGCAGGCAGAGGATGACGCTGAGGAACTGGGACTCGTACTGCGCGGCCAGCTTGGTGTGGCTCAGGTAGTAACCCAGACCCACCAGCGGACAGATCCACATGATGGAGCTGATCAGGTTGACCACCAGGAAGCGCCCCTGGGGGATCTCGCTGGCGCCGACGATGTAGGGATAGGCGGTGCGCACGAAGGCGATGTAACGAGCGGTGATCAGGGTGACGATGCCGTACTTGTTGAGCAGGTAGTAGACCTTCTCCTTGTGCTTGTCATCCAGGTGGGACATCAGCCTGTGGTACATCTGGGTGTGGCCGAGAAAGCGCCCCTGCATATAGCCAAACCAGGTGCCGACGAAGGTGGCCACGATCAGCAGCGGGACTATCGCCAGCGGCAGCACGCCCTGATAGATGAGCACGCCGGTCAGGATCAGCAGGGTGTCGCCGGGCAGGAAGGCGGTCGGGATGAAGCCATTCTCCAGCACCAGGAAGGTCAGCAGGACGATATAGACCATGAAGACCATCTTGGGATCGGACAGTGCCGCCAGATCCTGATTCATGAAGGCGTGAGCCAGGTGGTAAAACTGCTCCATACGTGCAAACTCCGCAGGTTAGCTGGGTTGGTCGGTCAAAGGCATGGCAAGCACCTTGTCGATGCGCAGGCCGTCCATATCCACTATTTCCAGTTGCCACTGTTCCAGGGTGACGATGTCTCCCGTCTGGGGAAGGCGGCCAAGGAGCAGCATGATAAGCCCTCCGAGGGTGTGATAGTGATGTTTTTCTTCTTCCGGCAGCCGTACCAGCTCCAGACAGTCCTTCAATTCGGGCAGGGGGATGAGGCCATCGAGCAGCCAGCTGCCATCGGCGCGCTGGAAGGCCCAGTTGTCTTCTTCTCCTCCTTCCTGCTGGAAGTCGCCGGCCAGGGTCTCCAGCAAATCCTGCTGGGTGACCAGCCCTTGCAGCTCGCCGTACTCGTCCACCACCAGCACCATGTGTTCGGAGTGGGTGCGGAAATGGTTGAGCAGCTCGAGGCCGTTGAGGGTCTCCGGCAGCAGGCTGCCATCCTGGGTCAGGGCCGCCAGATCGATGGGGTCACCCTTGATGTAGGCGTGCAGCACCTTGCTGACGTTGAGGATGCCCACCAGATCCGACAGGCTGCCGTCACAGACCGGGAAGAAGCTGTGGCGATATTCCACCAGTCGCTGCAGGTTGACCTCCAGCGGCAGGGAGAGATCCAGATAACGGATGTCGCTGCGGGGCACCATGAGGGAGGAGAGGCTGCGCTCGTCGAGACGGAACACATTCCGTAACATGGTGTGTTCGTGGTCTTCGATGATCCCGGCTTCGGAGCCCTCCACCAGAATGGCGTGGATCTCCTCCTGGGTGACGTTGTTGCTGCTGCTCTGATCGACCCGCAGCAGGCGCAGGCTGGCATTGGTCGAGGTCGACAGCAACCAGACGAAGGGACGGGTCAGGGTGGCCAGCCAGAGCATGGGGCGAGCCACCAGGCAGGCGATGCGCTCGGCATTGAGCTGGCCGAGGCGTTTGGGCACCAGCTCCCCCACGACGATGGAGAGATAGGTCACCAGCACCACGACGATGACGGTGGCGAGCAGGCTGCTGCTGTTGGCGGACAGGCCCCACTCCTGCAACCAGAGGGCGAAGGGTTGAGCCAGCAGGGACTCGCCGTAGATACCGTTGAGCAGGCCGATACTGGTGATGCCGATCTGCACGGCGGAGAGGAAATGGGTCGGGTTTTCACCGAGTTTGAGCGCGATGGCGGCGGAGCGATTGCCCTCGCTGGCCAGTTTGGCGAGGCGAGCCTTGCGCGCGGTGACGATGGCAATTTCCGACATGGCGAACATGCCATTGAGCAAAATCAATCCAAGCAGGATCAATACTTCCATACTGGGGCAGCACTCCGAATAGAAAAGATCGCTGGCAGTGTAATGAATTTGCACGCGATGCGCTTGTGAAAGCGGGTGATTTGGTTCGTGAATTTTTCAATTAGATGGGGAGAAAAGCGCGAAAAAACGGCATCGGCCGCTGGCGGGTCCCGATCCCGGCAACGGGTGCCACACCCCCTGATGCCGATCCTCTGATGCCAGAAAATAAAAAGCCCCCGATAAACGGGGGCTTGTCGCGAAGCGGGGTCGCTTACAGGGCGGCGATCTCGACCTGCTGGGCTTCCAGCTTGGCCAGCTGGAGGCGGTACTCCTCCAGTTTCTCGCGCTCCTTGGCGATGACGGCGTCCGGCGCCTTGGCCACGAAGGCCTCGTTGCCGAGCTTGCCTTCGATGCGGGCGCACTCACCGGCCAGCTTCGCCACCTCCTTGGCCAGACGGGCCAGCTCGGCCTCCTTGTCGATGAGTCCCGCCATGGGGATCATCAGCTCGGTGGCACCGATCAGCTTCTTCACCGACAGGGGGGCGGTTTCACCGTCCGCCAGCACGCGAATGGATTCCAGGCGAGCGAGGGACTTGAGGAAGGCCTCGTTGTCACCGGCGCGCTGGGCGTCCTTGGCGTCGCATTTGAGCAGCACGTTCAGGCCGACACTCGGGGAGACGTTCATCTCGGCGCGGATGTTGCGGATGCCGACGATGAACTCCTTCACCCACTCCTGATCCGCCATGGCGGTCTCGTCCAGCTTGGCGCCGTCGAACTCGGGGAAGGGCTGCAGCATGATGGTATCGGCATGGATACCGGTCAGCGGCGCCACCGACTTCCAGATGGTCTCGGTGATGAAGGGGATGATGGGATGCGCCAGGCGCAGCAGGGTCTCGAGAACAGTCACTAGGGTGTGACGAGTGGCGCGCTGCTCGGCCTCGGAGCCTTTACCCAGTACTGGCTTGGTCAGCTCCAGATACCAGTCGCAGAACTGGTTCCAGATAAATTCATACAGGATGCCGGCCGCCATGTCGAAGCGGTAGGTGTCGAGGGCGGTGCGGAAGTCACGGATGGCGACCTGCAGCTGGGACTGGATCCAGCGATCCGCCAGGCTGAACTGCATCTCGCCGCCATTGAGGCCGCAATCCTGCTCTTCGGTGTTCATCAGCACGTAGCGGGAGGCGTTCCACAGCTTGTTGCAGAAGTTGTTGTAGCCATCCAGGCGCTTCATGTCCCAGTTGATGTCACGACCGGTCGAAGCCAGCGCCGCCAGGGTGAAGCGCAGGGCGTCGGTGCCGTGGGCCTCGATCCCTTCCGGGAACTGCTTGGCGGTGCGCTTGCCGATCTTCTCGGCCATCTGCGGCTGCATCATGTTGCCGGTGCGCTTCTCCAGCAGATCCGGCAGGGAGATGCCGTCGATCATGTCGAGCGGGTCCAGCACGTTGCCCTTGGACTTGGACATCTTCTGGCCCTCTTCATCCCGGATGAGGCCGGTGATGTAGACGGTCTTGAACGGTACCTGCGGCTGGCCGTCCTCGTCCTTGATGAAGTGCATGGTCATCATGATCATCCGGGCAATCCAGAAGAAGATGATGTCGAAGCCGCTCATCAGCACGTCGGTCGGGTGGAAGGTCTTGAGCGCCTCGGTGTTGTTCGGCCAGCCCAGGGTGGAGAAGGTCCAGAGGGCGGAGCTGAACCAGGTGTCCAGCACGTCTTCGTCCTGACGCAGTACGGTCACGGACGGAATGTTGTGCTTGGCGCGCACCTCGGCCTCGTCGCGACCGACGTAGACCTTGCCGGCTTCGTCATACCAGGCCGGGATGCGGTGACCCCACCACAGCTGACGGGAGACGCACCAGTCCTGAATGTCGCGCATCCAGGAGAAGTACATGTTCTCGTACTGCTTGGGCACGAACTGGATGCGGCCATCTTCCACCGCCTCGATGGCGGTCTTGGCCATGGGGGCCACGCGCACATACCACTGGTCGGTCAGCATGGGCTCGATGGGCACGCCGCCACGATCGCCGTAGGGCTGTTGCAGCACGTGATCCTTGGTCTCGGCCAGGAGGCCCAGCTCGTCCAGCTTGGCCAGGATGGCCTTGCGGGCGGCGAAGCGCTCCAGCCCGGCGAACTCGCTCGGCAGGGCCGCATCGTAGGCGGTGCTCGGGTTGCCGTTGGTGTCGACCACTTCGGCCTCGGCACGCACGTGGGCGTCCAGGGTGAAGATGTTGATCATCGGCAGGTTGTGGCGCTTGCCCACTTCGTTATCGTTGAAGTCGTGGGCCGGGGTGATCTTCACGCAGCCGGTGCCCTTCTCCATGTCGGCGTGTTCATCGGCGACGATGGGGATCAGACGGTTCACCAGTGGCAGCAGGATGTGCTGGCCGATCAGCGCTTTGTAGCGTGGATCTTCCGGGTTCACGGCGACGGCGGTGTCACCCAGCATGGTCTCGGGACGGGTGGTGGCGACGATCAGGTGATCCTGGCCTTCGGCGGTCTTGGCGCCGTTGGCCAGCGGGTAGCGAAGGTGCCACATGTGGCCCTTGATCTCGCGGTTTTCCACTTCCAGATCGGAGATGGCGGTGTTGAGCTTGGGATCCCAGTTCACCAGCCGCTTGCCACGGTACATCAGGCCATCTTCGTACAGGCGCACGAACACTTCCTGCACGGCTTCAGACAGACCCTCATCCATGGTGAAGCGCTCGCGCTCCCAGTCCACGGAGTCGCCGAGGCGGCGCATCTGGCGGGTGATGGTGCCGCCGGACTCTTCCTTCCACTGCCAGATCTTGTCGATGAAGGCATCACGGCCGTAGTCGTGACGGGTCTTGCCCTCTTCGGCGGCGATCTTGCGCTCCACCACCATCTGGGTGGCGATGCCGGCGTGGTCACAGCCTGCCTGCCACAGGGTGTTCTTGCCCTGCATGCGGTTGTAGCGGATCAGGGTGTCCATCAGGGTCTGCTGGAAGGCGTGACCCATGTGCAGGCTGCCGGTGACGTTCGGCGGCGGGATCATGATGCAGAAGGAGTCTTTGCTGGTATCGCCGTGGGGCTTGAAGTAACCCTGGGATTCCCAGTGCTGATAGAGCGCCTGTTCGATGGCGTTGTGATTAAAGGTCTTTTCCATGGTCTCGCCGTATTCTGGATGGATTCTGGTGTGAATGGGTCTGGATCGTGCTGGACGCAGTCAGGGCTGCGCCGGATCCGGTGCGGCAAGGACGGGCTGATCCCTCATGTCGAGGGTGTGGCCTGCCTGGCGATAGTGCTTGTAGCGCTCGCGGGCTTGCTGCTTTTGCGTTTCGTCAGTGGGGACAAAATCTACCACTTGAGCGAAGTGTCCTGCAAACAAAGGTGTCTGCTCGGTCAGATTGATGAGGCGGGCATAGCGCCGCTTCGGTGGCTGATGGCCAATCTCCACCGGCGCCTGGCCGGTCTCGCCCTGCAACTGGTGCGGCACGAAACGATCGGTTGGCAGTTGCCACAGCAGTTCGTCGAGGCGCAGCGCCTGGGCCTCGTCGGCGCAGTACAGGTAAATATGGCCCGCGCTCCAGCTGTCGGCTGCCAACTGGCAGGCGAGCCGCTCGACCGCAGAGGCCTGCGGATCGTCCTGCTCGCTCATCAGGTAAAAGGTCACTTGGCTCATCAGGTTGGTCCCGTTTGGCTGTGACGGACAGCGATTGGCCGTCTGCGGGGAGCCGTGCCTGGCACGGTCTTCCCGGATTCTCTCAATGAAACAAGGAAGAGGCGGGCCTCTTCCTTGTGATACCACTCTCCTGACGGGGCATCCGAAGAGGAGGCTTATTCCTTGTCTTCGACGTCCGCCACGCCGGCCCGGTTGAGCAGGAACTGGGTCAGCAGGGGCACAGGGCGACCGGTGGAGCCCTTATCCTTGCCGCTCTTCCAGGCGGTCCCGGCGATGTCCAGGTGGGCCCAGTTGTACTTCTTGGTGAAGCGCGACAGGAAGGCGGCGGCGGTGATGGTTCCGGCCGGACGACCGCCGATGTTGGCCATGTCGGCGAACGGGCTCTCCAGCTGTTCCTGGTACTCGTCGAACAGCGGCAGGCGCCAGGCGCGATCGCCGGCCTGCTCTGAGGCATTCAGCAGCTCGTGGGCCAGCGGGTTGTGGTTCGCCAGCAGGCCCGAGGTATGGTGCCCCAGGGCGATGATGCAGGCCCCGGTCAGAGTCGCCACGTCGATGACGGTCTCGGGATCGTAGCGATCCACGTAGGTGAGGGCATCGCACAATACCAGGCGGCCTTCCGCGTCGGTGTTGAGCACCTCGACGGTCTGACCGGACATGGTGGTGAGGATGTCACCGGGGCGGTAGGCGTTGCCACCCGGCATGTTCTCGCAACCGGCCAGCACGCCGATGACGTTGATGGGCAGCTGCAACTGGGCCAGGGCGTGCATGGTGCCGAGCACGGAGGCCGCGCCGCCCATGTCGTACTTCATCTCGTCCATGCCTTCGGCCGGCTTGATGGAGATGCCGCCGGAGTCGAAGGTCAGCCCCTTGCCGACCAGCACTATGGGCTTGGCATCGCCGTTGCCCTTGTACTCGATGATGGCCATCATGGCTTCGTTGTCGGAGCCGCGGGCCACCGCCAGGTAGGAATTCATGCCGAGCTCGGCCATCTCCTGCTCGCCGATCACCTTGGTGGTGATGTTGTCATAGGCATCCGCCAGACGACGGGCCTGGGAGGCGAGATAGGCCGGATTGCAGACGTTGGGCGGCATGTTTGCCACGTCGCGGCAGATACGCACCCCTTTCGCCACGGCCAGACCGTGGGTGATGGCGCGTTCGCCAATGGCCAGTTCCCGACGGGTCGGCACGTTGAACACCAGCTTGCGCAGCGGACGGCGCGGTTCGGCCTTGTTGGTCTTGAACTGATCGAAGCTGTAGAGGCCCGCCTTGGTGGTTTCCACCGCCTGGCGCACCTTCCAGTAGGTATCCCGTCCCTTGACGTGCAGCTCGGTCAGGAAGCAGACGGCTTCCATGGACCCGGTCTCGTTGAGGGTGGTGATGGTCTTGTTGATGATCTGCTTGTACTGGCGTTCGTCGAGTTCCCGCTCCTTGCCGCAACCGACCAGCAGCACGCGCTCGCTGAGCACGCCCGGTACTTGATGCAGCAACAGCATCTGGCCTGGTTTGCCTTCCAGATCGCCGCGGCGCAGCAGCGAGCTGAGGTAGCCGTCGCTGATCTTGTCCAGCTGTTCGGCAACCGGAGAGAGGCGACGGGGCTCAAATACGCCGACGACGACGCAGGCGCTGCGTTGCTTCTCAGGACTGCCACTCTTTACACTGAACTCCATGGAATCTCCTACATCCTAAAGACAAAAGGCACCTTTTATTGAATAATGCGGTGCTTGTTGGGGTATCAGAGGCGGAGCGAACAGCCACAGGCTCCGCAGTTCAAACTGGTAAAAATCCAATATAGGGCCCTATTTTTCAGGCATTCGACTAAAAACACAAGTTTACTTGGGAATGACTGTGATCGTTTTCCGATATTTGTTCAGGGAGACCCTGAAAACCCAGCTGGCAGTGCTATTCGTGCTGCTGCTCATCTTCGTCAGCCAGCAATTTATCCAGATCATCGGTGATGCGGCCGATGGCGAGGTGCCGACGCGCCTGGTTTCCACCCTGCTGTTGCTCAACCTGCCCAATATGGCGCTGTTGATGCTGCCTATCAGTCTGTTTTTAGCCATTCTGTTTGCTCATGGTCGTTTGTACGCCGAAAGCGAGATGACGGTGATGCACGCGGTGGGTTTCAGTCACCGCTTCGTGATGCGCAGCGCCATGCTGCTGGCCTTGTTGACCGCGGCCGTGGCGGCCTTCAACACCGGCTGGGTCGCCCCCCAGGCCAAGGAGCGCGAGTATCAGGTCATCGATGAATTCAAGGCCGATCCGGGCATTTCCTTCCTGCAGGCGGGCCGCTTCATGGAGCTCGACAAGGGCCGGCTGGTCGCCTACATCCAGGATCTGAACGACAAGGGCTCGGAGCTGCAGAAGATCTTCGTGCTGCAGCGGGCCGAAGGCACTTCGCCCCCCTCGGTGGTGGTTGCCAACGAGGGGCGGGTAACCGCCGACAGCAATGGCCTGCAGTGGCTGACCCTGAAGGATGGCTCCCGCTACGAGGGGCAGTTCACCGGCAAGCAGTTCCAGGTCTCGGAGTTTAGCGAGTACAGCCTGGTGATCCGCCAGCAGGAGATGGAGCGATCCAATCGCAAGGCGGCTGCCAAGCCGACGGTGGCGCTGCTGGGTACTCAGGACAACCAGCTGATGGCCGAGTTGCAGTGGCGTCTGTCGCTCCCGCTCTCCATTCTGGTGCTCACCTTCCTGGTGGTGCCGCTGGCCCGTGTCAACCCGCGCCAGGGGCGTTACGCCAAGCTGCTGCCAGCGATCTTGCTCTACCTCTCCTATTTCCTGTTGCTCAGTGCCTCCCGTTCGGCCATCGACAGCGGGCGCCTGCCCCACTGGCCCGGCATGTTCCTGGTGCCGTTCACCTATCTGCTGCTGATCGGCCTGCCGCTCAACCTGCAGGGAACCAGCTGGTGGAACGGGGTGAAGGGCTACTTCTTCCAGAGAAAATCAGCATCATGATGTTGCAACATAGGAGCCTCCGCTGATGTTTGGCATTCTCGATAGATATATAGGCCGGGTCATCTTCATGTCGATCCTGCTGTGTGAACTGACCCTGGTCGGGCTGGCGGCGCTCATCAAGTATGTGGAGCAGCTCAAGGCGGTGGGGGAAGGCAATTACGACATGCTCAACGCCCTCTATTTCGTGCTGCTCTCCATGCCCAAAGAGGCGGTGCTGTTCTTCCCGCTCGCCGCGTTGCTCGGTGGACTCATCGGTCTCGGCCAGTTGGCGACCAGCTCCGAGCTGGTGGTGATGCAGGCGGCGGGCCGCTCCAAGATCAGCATCGTCATGGCGGCGCTGAAGACGGCGATCCCGCTGATGTTGCTGGTGGGACTGATGGGGGAGTACGTGGCGCCCATTGCCAAGCGCATGGCCGATGACATCAAGGCGGGCGCCATGTCGGAAGGACGGCTGACCGTCTCGGCCTACGGTGTCTGGGCCCGGGATGGCAATAACTTCGTCAACATCAACGGGGTGCGCAACGACGGCGCCCTCACCGGGATCACCCTCTACCGGTTCACACCGTCCCGAGCCTTGATCGATGTGGTCCAGGCGCAGGAGGGGGTGTTCGAGCAGCATCACTGGTTGCTCAAACAGGTGCACATCACCCGTTTCGACGATCCCAAGCAGATCCTGGATGAACAGCATGCCCAGCTGGAGTGGCAATCTGAGCTGACGCCCAAGCAGCTTGGGGTGGTCAGCATCGATCCCGAGAACCTGCCCATCTCGGGCCTGCGGGACTACATCGGCTATCTGGATGCCAACAAGCAGGATGCCGGTCGCTACAAGCTGGAGATGTGGCGCAAGCTGCTGTCGCCGCTCTCTGTGGTGGCCATGATACTGCTGGCCTCCTCCTTCATCTTCGGTCCGCTGCGCTCGGTGAGCATGGGGGCCCGCATGCTGATGGGGATCATGACCGGCTTTGCGGTCTATGTGAGCGATCGGGTGTTCGGCCCGGTCAGCCTGGTGTATGCGGTGCCACCGATTCTGGCGGCCATCGCGCCAAGCCTGCTGTTTGGCGGTATTTCCTTCTATATCCTGAGCCGCAAGCAGTAGTGATTTGATGCCCGGGAATGCGGTGGCGCCATCTTATGCTGGCGGCCATCGCGCCCAGCCTGCTGTTTGGCGGCATCTCCTTCTATATTCTGAGCCGAAAACAGTAGCCGGATACCGAAACACAAAGGGCACCCTGAGGTGCCCTTCTGTTTTTCCGGCGGCTTGGATTATTTGCTCAACTGCTCCAGATTTTCCTGCTTGCCGAGCACCACGACCTCGCATTCGGCCCAGATGTCCTGAAAGGCGCGGGGCCGCTCGCGGTTGAACACGCACAGCAGGTTGCCGAGGCCGAAGGCGGCGGTGGCGAGCCGGATCAGGGCCTGGGTGATGCGAATGTTGCTGCCGTCCGCATTCTGAATGCGCAGACGCCAGGCGCGCATGCCGATAGTCTGGCCGGCGCGGGTCCAGAACCAGGTGTAGAAACCGCAGATGATGACGGCGAGCCAGGCGCTGTAGAGCGGGCTGGTCAGCAGCCAGGAGGCATCCTTGCCCTCGGGCACGGTCGCCACGCCGGTCGCCAGTAGCAGGTAAGCCACACCCATGCCGATGAAGCCCGCGATGATCAGCAAAGAGGTGACCACCAGGTAGTCATAGAGCAGGGCGCCCAGGCGGCGCAGCAAGCCGGCTGACGGATACTGGTGCTGCGGGGGAGGGGTCTGGGGGGAGGAGACAGTCTTGCGCTTGGCCATGGTACTTATTCCATTAATATGATGCGGGCATTCTATGTAACTGGCTTAATATCGGCAAGGCGTTGAATAAATGAGCAAACGGGAGCCGGCGCAAGAAAAACACCTTGCATGCCCAAACGCCATTCGTATAATCCCTCGCAGTTGCCCGGGTGGCGAAATCGGTAGACGCAGCGGATTCAAAATCCGCCGTTGAAAGACGTGTCGGTTCGAGTCCGACCCCGGGCACCATTTAGAATTCAATGACGTAAGGCCACCCAAGCGGGTGGCCTTACGTTTTTCTGGCCCCCCAACATGGCGACGTGTCCACATCGTGTCCACCTAGGTTTAGGTGATCGGGTTATTGTCGTGTCCACTGCTGCTAGAGCAGTACCAAGCGTGACCGGACACACTTCACAGACAACCTATTTTCCGTGGAGCAGGCCAGCCAGCGCACCAAGGCCGTAGCGCCCTTTCAAAATTTCAGTTATCAGATCAGCCCTCATTGTAGTGGTCTAATCAT
>NZ_JRGL01000121.1 GCF_000764655.1 Aeromonas aquatica | reverse complement strand
CGCAACCATACCAGAACGGTGGAGCGGCCCTGAATGCCATAACGGGCCTGAGCCTGTTTGTAGGTGAGCTCGCCTTTTTCAATCTGCTCGACCACGGCTAATTTAAAAGTCAGCGAGTAATCGCGCTGTGTCCGTTTCACACCTTGTCCCATCGGGGTCTCCATTTATTGAGGGGAAAGGTGTAAACCATATTCAGGACGGGACACGACCAACGAAAAGGGCTCCCGACGGGAGCCCTTTTGCTGAGCGGTCGCTGGTGAAGCCTGTGGCTTTTTTACGCACCAGCGAAATATCTGTTTGCTTTTCATTCATTTTGCAGAGAGAATGCGCCCCGGCTAGTTAATCAGCCCTGTTTATGTTACCCCTGCAATGCTTCACCTTTGGTTGAATCCAGTCAGTACCCGCATAACCTCCCTCTGATTTACTCGCCTTGAGAACCGTCAGGCTGTCTGCCTGCGTTGCCCGGCTCTCACGGTGCAGACCCGATCTGCCCACTCCCAAGTAGCACCATGCATCTGCATGTTCCTTGGCGCATTTCCTTGAAAAGTGCAGACGCCCTTAAGGGGCTGGGTATTCCTGCGTGGATCTGACCACGCCCATTGACCTGAAATTTGCAAAAACAAGGAGCAAACACTTAATTTATATAGAGAAATACCATGATGAAAGCCGTACAAACACACAAACCCCTGCGTCGTAGCAAACCCGTCAACCTGCCCCTGCAAGAGCAGGATGCCGATGCCTTCCTGATCCAGTTCAGTACCCGTTTCAGCGGTGGCTTCGCCATCTCCTGTGATGGCATCCCTGGCGAGTTCTCCATCGAAGACCTCAACTGATCCGGCCCACCGACAGCCACGACACAAACAGGCCGCAACTCACGGCGGCCCTTTTGCTATTTTGCCGTTTACCGATTCAGACCGGCACGCTTTCCCTGCTTGGATCTTCCAGCAGCAGGCACTCCTCTTCGCTCTCACCCAGCCTGACCAACCGACCCTGACTCAGCCCCAGCTTGGCCAGCAGTGCGACCGAGCGCTCGTTGCCCGGGGTGACGATGGCGATCACTCGCTCGATTCCCAGCCGCTCCCGACCGTCTTGCAGCGCCGCCTGCGCCGCTTCTACGCCATAACCCAGACCACGATAAGCAGGCAGGAAGGCATAGCCGATATCCTCGCACGGCAGGGTATCGCGCTTGATCAGGCCGCAGATGCCGATCCTGGCCTCATCGTCCCGCCGCATCACCAGATAGAGACCATGCCCATGCTGGGCATAGCTGATCGCCGGCCCCTGCTGGATGTAGTCTTCGGCATCGCCCAGGGTGCGTACCCCGCGATCGCCGATGTAGCGATGGAAATCGCCGTCGTTGAGCAGTTCGAGAATAAAGGGGGCGTCAGCCGTGGTTAATTCGCGCAGGATGAGTCGCTCGGAGAGGATCATGGCAAGGGCTCTTCTTTTAGGAATAAACGGAAACATAACAGGCCATCAAGACTGCCCCCGCGACGGCCCCTTGGCAAGGTCTGGCGGGCGGAAGTGACAGGATCGGCGACAAAAGTCCCGGGCATGACGCCAGGGGCCTGTCATCCTCGCCGACATGAACTCCATTTCGGCGCGAGCCGCGGGCCGGTTGCGGCTATACTGCTCCCCCTATTCAGACTATCAGTGCAACGTTCAGGACAGACACCATGACGGAATCCACCGAATTTTTCGACGAACAGACCCTGCTCGAGATGGTTGATAACCAGCTCGCCGACGGCCATCCCCTGCAGGTCAAAGCCACCCTGATGCGGCTGGTGATGAAAGGCACCCTGCGGGAAGAGGCGCTGCAATACATCGCCTGCGCCCTCGGCGCCGAGCTGATGGCGATGGAGGCGGAACAGGGCCCCTTCAACCTGACCCGCTACGCCGAGTTCCTCGACAGCCTGCCCGAGATGCCCTGGGCCAAATGAGGTCCCCTCGTGAGGCAAGGTGGGCGGCCAGCCATTATCATTACTGCCACAGCCAATAACGGGAGTAGGCAGACATGCGCTGGCAAGATCGCCGTGAGAGCAGCAATGTGGAAGACAGGCGCCAGGAAGGCGGTGGCAGCGGGGGCGGCGGCCTGCCCATCGGTGGCAAGGGTCGTCTCATCCTGATTGTGGTGGTGATGGTGGCGGGTTACTACGGCGTGGACCTGAGCCCCCTGCTCAACGATCCGGCCCCGCAAACCCAGGCGCCGCGCCAGAATATGTCTCAGCCGGCGAGCGATCCCCTGGCCAAATTCACCTCAGTGATGCTTGCCTCCACCGAGGATGCCTGGGGGGAGATCTTCAAGGGCAGCGGCAGCCAATATCAGCCCCCCAAACTGGTGCTCTATCGCGGCGCCACCCGCACCGGTTGCGGTCAGGGCCAGTCGGTGATGGGCCCCTTCTACTGCCCGGCAGATCGCTCCGTCTACATCGATCTCTCCTTCTATCAGGACATGCGCGACAAGCTCGGGGCCGACGGTGACTTCGCCCAGGGCTATGTGGTCGCCCACGAGGTGGGTCACCACGTGCAGGCCCTGCTCGGCATCTCCACCAAGGTGCGTCAACAGCAACAGGGGCTGAGTCAGGCCGCGCAGAACAAGCTGTCGGTCAAACTCGAACTGCAGGCCGACTGCTTCGCCGGGGTCTGGGGCCACTATATGGAGCGGGAGCAGGTGCTGGAGCACGGCGATCTGGAGGAGGCCCTCAACGCCGCCCAGGCCATCGGCGACGACCGGCTGCAACAGCAGGGTCAGGGCCGGGTGGTGCCGGACAGCTTCACCCACGGCAGCTCGGCCCAGCGCCTCGCCTGGTTCAAGAAGGGCTTCGACAGTGGCAAGCCCGCCAGCTGCGACACCTTCGCCGCCCGCTAGGAAAGCATGCAACAAGCAAAGAGCCGACCCTTGGGTCGGCTCTTTGTTGTGGGCTGGCGGCGTTGCCGGCTCAGGACTTGTCGCTCATCTCATCCACGGCGTCGACCGGTAGCAGATCGGTAAAGACGAAGCCGTCTCTCACCACAGTTTCCCCTGTTTTTATGGCCAGAGGCAGCATGAACATGGGGCCGTCATAGGCCAGGGTGTGGAACTCGCCGTTCTCGCCGCAAGGGTCCACTCCCTCCGGCAGGGCCGCCAGCAGCGCCTCATCGAAGTCGTGGCCGCCGAGGCTCATCTCCAGCTTCTTGGGGTCGAGGGTGCTGATCCGCGCCTTGAGCCCCGCCGTCATCATCTCCCGCGCCAACAGCCGGGTGTCGCTGCCCCAGAGCGGGAACAGAGCCGTGATCCCGGTGCCCTCGAGCTGGCGCTCCCGATAGGCGCGCACGTCCTCGAGGAAGAGATCCCCGAACGCCATATGCCGGATACCCTTGGCCACCACCTCGGCAATGAAGCCGGTCATGATGCGGCCGTAATCCTCGTTGCTGCAGGGCCAGGGCAGATCGATGGTCAGCAGCGGCAGCCCCACGCACTCGGCCTGCTGCACCAGCAACTGCTTGCGCACCCCGTGCATGGCAACCCGCTCGAACGCCTGATTGAGGGTGGTGAAGAGTCCCACCACCTCGATGGCCGGGTCCTGGCGCAGCCGATGCAGTGCCCAGGCACTGTCCTTGCCGCTGCTCCAGGAGAGCAGCACCTTGGTTTTTGTCATCATCTATCCAACTCTTGTATAAGGAGCCGCCAGCCAGCGCCTCTGCCGCGGATCCGCGACCGGTCACCATCAGGCCCGTTTGTGGCTTCAGTGTTGCAAGACTGTGTTGCGAATTGTGCGATTTACATCTCGGGACACAAAAGCATACCCTCATGATTGAGCGTGTCCCCGCACAAGGATGGGGAACAATAACTAAAAAATCATGGGAAACATAAGGATATGACTACAGTCCGCACCACGCATGACCACAATCGTCCCCTCAACCGACAGGATTACAAGACCCTGAGCCTGGCGGCCCTCGGCGGCGCCCTCGAATTCTACGACTTTATCATCTTCGTCTTCTTCGCCGTGGTGATAGGCGAGCTATTCTTCCCCGCCGATATTCCCGAGTGGCTGCGCCAGTTCCAGACCTTCGGCATCTTCGCCGCTGGCTACCTGGCCCGCCCCCTCGGCGGCATCATCATGGCCCACTTCGGCGATCTCATCGGCCGCAAGCGCATGTTCACCCTGAGCATCATCCTGATGGCGCTGCCGACCCTGCTGATCGGCCTGTTGCCCACCTATGCGGCCCTCGGCATCGCCGCACCGCTGTTGCTGTTGCTGCTGCGCATCCTGCAAGGGGCCGCCATCGGCGGCGAAGTCCCCGGTGCCTGGGTGTTCGTGGCCGAACACGTGCCGGCCAAGCGGATCGGCATCGCCTGTGGCACGCTCACGGCAGGGCTGACGGCCGGCATCCTGCTCGGCTCCCTGGTCGCCACCGCCATCAACCGCGGCATGAGCCCGGTCGAGGTGAGCGAGTGGGGCTGGCGTCTGGCCTTCGTGCTGGGGGGGGTGTTCGGCATCGTCGCCATGTACCTGCGCCGCTGGCTGCACGAGACCCCGGTCTTCGCCGAGATGCAGGCCAACAAGGCCCTGGCCGAGGAGCTGCCGCTCAAGACGGTGCTGCGTGAGCACAAGGGCAGTGTCGTCATCTCCATGCTGCTGACCTGGCTGCTCTCCGCCGGCATAGTGGTGGTGATCCTGATGACCCCGACCTATCTGCAGAAGGTGCATGGCATCAGCCCCGCCGATGCCCTGACCGCCAACTCCCTGGCCATAGTCGCGCTCACCCTGGGTTGCATCTTCTACGGCAGGCTGGCCGACGCCCTCGGCAGCGGTCCCACCTTCGTGTTCGGCTCCTTGCTGCTGGCGGGGGCGACTCACGCCTTCTATCACGGTCTGGCGGCGGGCATGGAACAGCTGGTGCCGCTCTATGTGCTGGCGGGTTTCGCCGTCGGCATCGTCGGGGCTGTGCCCTATGTGATGGTCAACGCCTTCCCGGCCGCGGTGCGCTTCTCCGGCCTGTCGTTCTCCTACAACGTGGCCTACGCCATCTTCGGTGGTCTGACCCCTATGCTGGTCACGCTGTGGATGAAGAACGACGTGCTGGCGCCCTCCCACTATGTGGTCAGCCTGGCCGTGCTCGGCTTCGTGCTCGGCCTCTGGCTCTGGCTGCGGCAGCGGGGTCAACGTCAGGCTGCACCGCAGACGGCATGATCAAGACAGGGACCCCGACTTTCGGGGCCCCTTCGTTCCGGCTATATTCAGCCGGGCTCCCGTAGAGTAGCCCCCCCTTAGGCCAGACCCGCGTCTGGCCCCTGTTTTTTGCCAACCACCCCGAGGTGCAAGATGTTTTTCCAGGTCGTATTCATCGCCTTGCTGGCCCTGCTTCCCATGGTCAATCCCCCCACCACGGCGACCCTGCTGCTGGGGCTCAGCAAGGGCATGTCCCGCGAGCACATCCGCCGCCAGATCAATCTGGCCGCCATCTATCTGTTCGCCACCCTCTGCGTCAGCTTCTTCATCGGCTCCTCCATCCTGGATCTGTTCGGGATCTCCATTCCCGGTCTGCGGCTGGCCGGCGGTCTCATCATCGCCTTCATCGGCTTTCGCATGCTGTTCCCCGCCCCGAGTCAGGCCACCGGGGTCGACATCAACCAGAGCATCGCCTTCGTGCCGCTCACCATGCCCAGCATGTGCGGGCCGGGCACCATGGCCCTGGTGATCAGCGGCGCCGCCCAGATCGCCGAGCTGCCGGCCGACTACAACCGCTTCGTCATCTATGCCGCCATGGTCACCGCCTTCGCCCTGATGAGCCTGCTCAGCTGGGGCGTGCTCAAGCTGGCGGATCCGGTCTGCAAGATCCTGGGGGCCACCGGCATCGATGCCATGACCCGTATCATGGGCTTCCTGCTGGTGTGCATGGGCATGCAGTTCTGCATCAATGGCATCAAGGAAGTGGCGCAGGACCCCGTGTTCCACGGTGCCCCTGTCGCCCAAATCCAGCATCAGACACCGGGCGCTGCCGAGCAGGCCATCGAGCAGGCGCTGGAACCAAAAGATGCCAAATAAACCAGGTTAAACGAGGGGGGGATGATGGTTTCGTCTATTTTTTATACAGCCAAGGTTCAGCTAGCGAGGCCTAAGGTGGTATTGCCACACCAATCTACCCCTCAGGAGATATTGAATGGAAAAGATGCTGACCGAGATCAATGGCTACAGCCTGTTTCATGAATACCTGAACGTGGTCGGCATAGCCAGCCCATCCCCCGCCCGACTGAGCAAGGGATGGGAACACCGGAAATCCAACCGTCTGGTGGCCCAGATAAGGATCGATCCCCAGGGCAATCCACACTATTACATCGACGCCCGCGTCATCTCGGTCAACTGACCCGCCCTGCGTCGACCAGCCTCGGTATCAACCGGGGCTTTTTATTACCCCTTCTCTGGCGCAATAAAAACCCCGGCCTTGAGCCGGGGTCTTTATCAGGTAAGGGTGCGGATGCTCAACCCTATTGGGTGCCGCCCACGGTGAGCTGATCCAGCCTGAGGGTGGGCTGACCGACCCCGACCGGAATGCTCTGCCCCTCCTTGCCGCAGACGCCGACCCCGCGATCGAGGGCCAGATCCCGGCCCACCATGGAGACCTGGCTCATGGCCTCGGGACCATTGCCGATCAGGGTCGCGCCCTTAATGGGGGTCGTTATCTTGCCATCCTCGATGAGGTAGGCCTCGGAGGCGGAGAAGACGAACTTGCCTGAGGTGATATCCACCTGACCGCCACCAAAGTTCGGGGCGTAGATCCCCTTCTTCACCGAGGCGATGATCTCCGCCGGATCGTACTGACCCGCCAGCATGTAGGTGTTGGTCATGCGCGGCATCGGCAGGGCGGCATAGGATTCGCGGCGGCCGTTGCCGGTGAGCGGTACCCCCATCAGCCGGGCATTCTGCTTGTCCTGCAGGTAGCCCTTGAGAATACCGTTCTCGATCAGCACGTTGTAGCCACCCGGCGTCCCTTCGTCATCGATGCTGACGGAACCACGCAGACCCGGCAGGGTGCCGTCATCGACGATGGTGCAGTGCTTGGAGGCGACCTGCTCACCGATACGACCGGCGAAGGCGGATGAGCCCTTGCGGTTGAAGTCCCCTTCCAGGCCGTGGCCTACCGCCTCGTGCAGCAGCACGCCGGGCCAGCCGGCGCCGAGCACCACCGGCATGGTGCCGGCCGGCGCATCGATGGCCTCGAGGTTGACCAGCGCCTGGCGCACGGCTTCCCGCACATAGCCGAAGGCCCGGCTCTCCAGCCCGTCCAGCTCCAGGAAATGGTCATAACCACAGCGACCACCGCCGCCGGCGCTGCCGCGCTCACGGCGATCCCCCTTCTCGGCGATGACGGTCACCGACAGTCGCACCAGCGGGCGCACATCGGCGGCGAGCGTGCCATCGGTGGCAGCCACCAGGATCTCCTCATAGACGCCGCTGATGGAGGCCATCACCTGATTGATGGCGGGATCCAGGCTGCGGGCAAACTTGTCCATCTGCTCCAGCAAGGCGATCTTCTGATACTTGTCGAGGGTCTGCAGGGGATCCATGGCCGGATAGAGCAGATTGGCTTCTGTGCGGGCCCAGGCCTTCACCTTGCCCTGGGCGCCGGCGGCGGCGATACCACGGGCGGCGGTGACCGACTGTTGCAGTGCCAGCAGGCTCAGCTCATCGGAATAGGCGAAGCCGGTCTTCTCGCCACTGACGGCACGCACCCCGACCCCCTGATCGATGTTGTAGCTGCCATCCTTGACGATGCCGTCTTCCAGCATCCAGGACTCGTGCCAGCTGCGCTGGAAATAGAGGTCGCCGAACTCCACCTGATGGCTCATCAGGCTGCCGAGCAGCTGCTGCAGCCGCCCTTCATCGAGGTCGTTCGGGGCCAACAATGAGGCACTAACCTGGCTCAATAGACTCAATCTTCTTCTCCATTCTCGCTGGGAGATGTCGTAACGGTATTTCTTCAGCCTCTCTCATCGGGAGAGAGTGCAAAGTCGTGACCTCATGCGATCCGGCTTCCATAGGTCCGATCAGGCTTCCCTAATCGAACCGGCGGGAAAGTCACATCGACGAGGCTAAAGCAGGCGGGCGTGTTGCAGCACCGGCATGGTTCGCTTCAATTCTTCGATAAGCCCGGCATCCATCTCTGCCAGCACAGTGCCGGCGCCGCTCGGCCGACAGGCCAGCACCCGACCCCAGGGATCGATCACCATGCTGTGGCCCCAGGTCTGGCGCCCCGTCTCATGGGTACCGCCCTGGTTGGCGGCCACCACATAACATTGATTCTCGATGGCGCGGGCCCGCAGCAGCGGTTCCCAATGCGCCTCGCCAGTCACGGCGGTGAAGGCGGCAGGCACCAGCAACACCCGCGCACCGGCAAGGGTCAGCTGGCGATAGAGCTCGGGAAAGCGCAGATCATAACAGATAGAGAGGCCGAGGGGACCAAAGGGGGAGTCCACCACCACGCAGTTCTGACCAGGACTGAAAGTTTCCGATTCCCGATAGCGGCCGTGGCTGTCGGCCACATCCACATCGAACAGATGAATCTTGTGGTAATGGCCCCTGCGCTCCCCGCTGGGATCGAACACCAGCGAGCTGGTGTGAATGTGGCTCGAGCCGGGGATCCGGGTTGGCATTATGGTCGGCATAGCACCGGCCACCAGCCAGATACCGTGCTCCCTGGCCCAGGCGGCCAACTGCGTCTGAATGGGGCCGACCTCGCCCGGTTCGGTCCCGATCGCCTCGGCACCGTCCAGATAACCCTGCCGCTCGCCAAACAGGGCGAAGTTTTCCGGCAGCAGCGCCAGCAACGGCCGCTCCTTTGGCAGGGCCGCCAGCTCGGCGGCGATCTGTGTCTTGTTGTCCTGCCAGTGACGGCCGGAGATCAACTGTATGGCGGCTAGCAACATTGTTCTCTCCTTGTTCACATTAACCACGGCCTGCGATATTCGGGTCTTTGTCCATCTCGGCCAACAGTTTGCGAAGATGGTGTCTGACCAAACCCCGTTGGCCCCGTTCAGCCCACTTGAGACAATCAAATAATTCCCATACCAGACCATCACCTTCAGCCATATAGGCGGGGAAATCCCAATGGCTTGGAGCAGGACCGCCGACCTCTAGTGCTGGCAGACAAGAGGTCTTGTCAAAGAGGGGCAAGTAAGGTTTGGCAAGAGGGAAGCCCACACCACAGTCAAGGATGTGGATCTCTATGCTGGACATGTCCAAGAAGATGTAACGCCAGTAAGAACACACCTCTTCATGCCTTCCTTGCCAACAGTGAAATACGGCCCGATCACCCACGATTGAGTGCACCAGAGCATCACCCTGTTTATGGAAACCTGGTGTTGCCAGCAGCAAGACATCGACATCGGATACCCTGTCTGCCTTGCCCTTGGCGAGTGACCCAACCACCACCCCAGCCTCTATGGCAGTGTGAGCCTCTCCCTGCTCAATAACGGCTTGTATGAGGGCTTGTTGAAGTGGCGGTATGGTAGACCAACGTTCATCAACCATCACAACGGCCCCTCAGCAACAGCAGCATCTCCGCTCTGCAGGGTGTAATCCAGCACTATGCTAGGTTCTAGCATGGCGCGGAAGATGGTTTTGAGCACCTCGTGAGCCAGGTGGGGCAGATAGCGCTGGCGGACCACCTCAATCTGCTCGGCTTGGGTATCATGTTGGAATGCAATCAGCAGGATATGTCGAATCATGGCTCACTCCTTGTGATGACAGTGCCGCCCCTCAGCGCTGACCCGTTCCCTGATGCTTGGGATTGAGCAGGAAGGGGCTGACCTCCTCGGCGGGCAGTTTGGGCGCCACCGCATCGACCGCGTCCTTCTGTTGCTGGTTGAGCTTGATGCGGGCCCTGTCCCGACCGGCCTCGATCAGTTTCGGATCGTTGAGCGGGCCAGAGACCCTGAAATCGATGCGGGTCACCACATCCACCACAGGCTCCAGCAGCTTGGAGAGCGCCAGCACATAGAGCCCGGTGATCGGGGTCAGCGAGAAGGCGGCCACCACCGGCAGGGTGCCCCCTAGATTCGGGGAGAAGCTCAGCTCGTAATCGAGCCGCCAGCGCACCAGATCGGCGATGCCCTCGCCACGCAGGTTGCCCGCGGCCCCCTTCATGAAGAAGTCCTGGTTATCCACCTGGCCCTGCTTGACCTTGGCCGAGGCCGACATGGACTCGAAGTAGAAGCCCTTGTCGAACACATCGCGAAAATCGAGGCGCAGCTTGCGCAGCAGGGAGTCCAGGCTGAGCAGGGAGAGCAGTCGCGCGCCCTTGTCGTTGACCTCACGCAGGGTACCTCCCTCCAGCTTGAGATCGGCGCTGCCCGCCAGGGTCGACACATTGGGTCTATAGGGCACGTCACCCCAGTTCAGATCCAGTGCCAGCTTGCCTGGCGCATCACCGATGGGGGAGGTAAAGCCGAGCCGCTTGAGCAAGAGTTCGCTGTTCTGGGTGTCGAGCTTGGCCCGGGCACGGGTCTGCATCTGGCCGGGCTGTGCCAGCCACTCGGCACTCCCCTTGAGGGTGCTGCCGGCTAGCTTCATCTCCAGCCCCTTGAGATCGAGCCGGTTGTTACCGGGCACCAGCTCCCCCTTCAACTCACCGAGGGGCAGGCTGCCGAAGCGGCAGTCCACGCAGCTGAAGGTGAGCCAGGGAATGGTATCCATGATGGCCTTGTCCTGGCGGGCATCCGGCTCAGGGCTGAGATCCGACCCCTTGCCGGACCAATGGATGCGGGCAAACTTGGCATCTATGGGTTGCTTGCCGGTGACGGGAATGCGCACCACCCCCATCACATCCGGGCTGTCGATCATCACTTCGGTGGCCTGGTTGACCGGCCCCACGGTGAAGTGCACCGCCTTGAGGTTGGCGCTGCCGATGTCGGCCCGGGCCAGCTGGCCATCCACCCACCACTCCTGTGGCAGGAAGGCGGGGCCGACCACCGCATTGCCGGTCGGCGCCGGATCGGGCAGCCAGCGCTTGAGCCGCGCCAGCCAGCCGGCCACGTCCGCCTGTTGCTGGTTGATGGCGAGCAGCATGGGCTTGTCCTGCAACACCCGGGCGCCGGGCTGACCTATGTCGACCCGTACCCGGCTCAGGTAAGGCGCGCCCTCGCCATAGACCAGCCGGCTCTGCATATCCACGTCGGCCCCCAGCACACCGCGGATGTCGGCGCTGCCGTCGCGGCCGCGCACCGTCACCTTGAGGGGAAGCTGGCTGCCGGCGGCCTTGGCCAGCGGCACCGGCAAGTCCAGCCCCATCCCCTGCAGGCTGGAGTCCAGCGCCAACTGGAAGCTGAAGGGGCTGTTTTCCGGCAGGGTCAGCCCCAGGGTGCCGGTCCAGTTGCCACGTCCCTTGAGCATCTCGAGGGCCGGGATATCCTGGCGCTGGCGGCTGCTGTCCCAGAGCCCCTTGAACTTGAGATCGACCTGATAGCGATTGGGCAGTTGCTTGCCCTGATAATCCAGGGTCAACGGCTGATTCCACAGGCTGGCCTTGAGATTGCGGAAACGGGTGTGTTCGTTGTCATATTCGAGCCGGCCATCGACGCTCTCCAGCGGCATGTCCAGGGTCGCTATCCTGACCTTGTTGTTGTGGAGCAGGGCATCACCGCTGGCCTTGACCTCGCCCTCGCCGTCGAGGGGGATATCCAGCTTGACGTTGCCCTTCATGGGCCCGCGGATCTCGATCTCCCGCAGCGCCTGCCCCACCGAGCCACCGAGCGGCGAGTCCTGCAGGTAGTCGCTGATGGCCTTGCCCTCGCCCGCGACCTTGGCGTCGATATAGAGCCGGGCGCCACCGTAGGTCGGGATGTCGGCGTCGATGTAGTCGGACTGAGCCTTGCCGAGCCGGGCGAAGTCGCTGTGCATGAACAGGCCGGCGTTCTGGAACAGCAGGTCGATCCGCAGGTCGGTGAGGGGTTGCCAACCGGGGAAGAACTGGAAGGTGGCCTGCTCGAGGGGCACAGCCACCTGGAAGACGCCCTTGCCGTTGTCGTAGGGGAAGTCCCTGAATTCGCCGTACCAGAGCAGATCGGCCCCCTTGGCCTGCCCCCCCTTGATGGCGCCGCTCAGGTAGTCCACCAGCCCCTTGCTCATGGCTTGCAGGGGATAGTAGCGATCCGCGTGGGCCGCGGTCTTGACGTTGATGCGACCGGTCAGGGCGAGGAAGGGGTGCTCGAACAGATCGAGCCGGAAGCGGCTGGCGAGGGTCAGATCCGAGTTGTCCAGCAGGATGTCCTGACCGTAGAGCACCCAGCCCTCCGGTGCCTTCCACCAGTCGAGCCGCGCCCCCAGGCTGTTCACCGGGATCGGCTCCTTGAAGTGACGGGCCGGGTCCAGCTTGCCCTTGCCAAGGCTCAAGCGGGCGCTGCCGCCCGCCGGGGTCAGCCAGAACTCGCCGTCCAGATTTTGCAGGCCGGGCACATCTCGCCAGGCCTTGGTGCCGAAGCCGACCAGGTGCCCGTTGAGGGAGAGCCCCTGCCAGTCGGCATCGGCTTGCAGGATCAGATCCTGCAACTGGCCCTGGGGCTGGGTGCGTTTGAGGGTGTCGGCCAGTTTGGGATAGAGGCCGGAAACCAGCTGACTCAGGCTGGCGATCTGGCTGAGGTCGATGGCGGGTACATAGCCCTGGATGCGGGAGCCGGTTCGCTCGAGTTGCAGCCGGCTGTGCAGCCAGGTCGCGCCATCGAGCTTGAAGATGACGTCGTGGCTGGCGAACTGCCAGTCCTCGCCCTCACGGCGCAGCTGGATCTTGCCGCCGCGCAGGTCGAGCCGGTGATAAGCCCCCTTGCCCTTCTTCTGCTCGCCACGCCCGGACGGGCTTTCTTTGCCGGCAGGGGCCTTGCCCCGGTGCTGTGGCTGCTTGGCTTCGTCCTGCCAGATCAGGTGGTTGTTGCCAAAGGCCAGCAGGGAGTCCCCCAGCTGACCGTCGGCAAATTCGCTCCACAGCTGGAAGTCGAGCTGGCCCGTGACCTTGGGTTCGCCGGCATGGATCCGCGCCAGCATGGGGCTGATGTCGAGTTCGCTGGCCCCCAGATAGAGCTGGCCCCGCAAGCGATCGAGCCGGGCTTCGGGGGCATCCACATCCAGGATGAGATCGATGGTGCTCTCGCCCACCCCGTTGATGAGGTAGGCCTTGCCCACCCCCTGATGGCGCTTGCCCCGGTTTTGCCAGCGCAACTGGGCGATGTTGAGGGCGCGCACCTCCCCCAAGGCCGTGGTGACGCTGAGGCGGGTGTCGTGGATGTCGAAGGTGGAGAGCTGGGTCAGCAGGAAGCGCAGCAAGGCTTGCTGCTGGTTCGGGTTCTTCGCGCTCGCCGGCTCCGCCGGCTGGGCCAGATCCAGCGCTATGTCGCCGTCGCTGAGCAGCAACTGGCCGAACACCGGCCGCCACTCATTGAGTGAGCGCCAGAAATCGAGATGAGCCCAGACCTTGCCAAGACGAAGGGAGAAACGCCCCGAATCCGGGGCGATGGCGAGCCCTTGCAGCTCGAGGGCCGGGCCACGCCGGGTCCAGTCCAGCCCGACGCGCTCGACGCTGACCTCCAGCTGGCTGTCGCCGAGCAGGGTGGTGATCAGCGCCTGCCTGTGCTGGTTGAGCAGGGGGCCGCCGAGGCGCACCAGACTGACCAGAATGGCCAGCAGCACGAAGAAGACCCCGAGGGCTAACCAGCCCCGACTCAGCCAGCGGTAGACCAATTACATCATCACCACATCGAATTGTTCCTGCCCACAGAGCGGCTCGGTCACCACCCTGACCTGTTTGCCGATGAAGACTTCCAGCTCGGCCAGGCTGTGGGACTCCTCGCCTCGCAGATAATCGGCAACGGACGGCGCCGCATAGACGGTGAACTGATCCGCATCGTAGGCGCGGTTGACCCGGATGATCTCCCGCAGGATCTCGAAGCAGACCGATTCCACCGTCTTGACCCGACCGCGTCCCTTGCACTCGGGACACTCGGAGCAGAGCACGTGCTCCAGGCTCTCGCGGGTGCGCTTGCGGGTCATCTCCACCAGGCCGAGCTGGGAGAAGCCGTTGACGTTCGTCTTGGCTCTGTCCTTGGCCAGTGCCAGCTCCAGGCTGTGCAGCACCCGGCGGCGGTGATCCTCGGACTGCATGTCGATGAAGTCGATGATGATGATGCCGCCGAGGTTGCGCAGCCGCAGGTGGCGCGCGATGGCGGCGGTCGCCTCGACGTTGGTGTTGAAGATGGTCTCTTCCAGATTGCGGTGGCCGACGAAGGCGCCGGTGTTGATGTCCACCGTGGTCATGGCTTCGGTCTGGTCGATGATGAGGTAGCCGCCGGATTTCAGCTCCACCTTGCGCTCCAGGGCGCGCTGGATCTCGTTCTCCACGTCGTAGAGATCGAAGATGGGGGAGTCGCCGAGGTAGTACTCCAGCTTGTTGGCAAGCTCGGGCACATACTCCTCGGTGAAACGCTTGAGCTGATCGAAGCTCTGGCGCGAATCGACCCGGATCTTGTCGAGCTCGGCACCGACGAAGTCGCGCACCACCCGGAAGGCCAGGCTGGGATCCTCGTACAGGATCTTGCAGGGCGGGTACTTCTGCTTGCGCTCCAGGATCTTGCGCCACAGCCGTTTCAGGAAGGCGGCATCCTGCTCCAGCTCCTGCTCACCCACCCCTTCGGCGGCGGTACGGATGATGTAGCCACCGAGATCGTCCACATAACCGGCCACGGTACGCTTGAGGCGCTCACGCTCCGCCTCCGACTCGATGCGCTGGGAGACGCCGACGTGGGCGCTGCCCGGCATAAACACGAGATAACGGGATGGCAGTGTGATGTCGGTGGTGAGGCGGGCACCCTTGGTGCCCAGAGGATCTTTCACCACCTGCACCATGATGTCTTGCCCCTGGCGCACCAGCTCGGCGATGTTGCCGGCCTGGAACTGCTCCTTCTCCTTGATCGCCACGCACTCGGTGTGCGGCACTATGTCGGAGGCGTGCAGGAAGGCGGCCTTGTCCATGCCGATGTCGACGAAGGCGGCCTGCATGCCGGGCAGTACCCGACTGATCTTGCCCTTGTAGATGTTGCCCACGATGCCGCGCTTGGCCTGACGCTCCACATGCACTTCCTGCAGCAGACCGTTCTCGACCAGGGCGACCCGGGTCTCGGAGGGGGTGACGTTTACCAGCAGTTCGACTGACATAAGTTACCTTGCCTTTCTAGTTTTAAATTCTGGAACGTCTGATTACGCCGCTCCGCGGCCAATCAAACCTACGTATTGGGTGTGTAGGTTCGATTAGCCCGTCGGCGTAATCGAACGATCGAGGCAGGCGTCACCGACCACTCATGTCATCAAGGATCTCGTTGCTCGAGTCGCTATTTGAGGCACTGCTTGATCAGCAGATCCGTTTCCAGCAGGGGCAGGCCGACCACGGCGCTGTAGCTCCCCTCGATGCGGCTGACAAACTTGCCGGCAATGCCCTGAATGGCATAGCTGCCGGCCTTGTCGCAGGGCTCACCGGTGCGCCAGTAGGCCTCGATCTCGGCCTCATCCAGCTTGCGAAACGCCACATTGGTGGTGACCAGCCGCACGTCGCAACGCTCGGGGGTGGCCAGTGCCACCGCCGTCATCACCTGATGCACGCGGCCGGAGAGCGCCTCCAGCATGTCCTTGGCATCGAGCAGATCGGACGGCTTCTCCAGCACCCGATCCCCCAGCACCACTATGGTATCGGCGCCCAGCACCGGCAGTGCCGTTGGCGCCGCGGCCAGACCGGCCATCGCCTTGTCCCGGGCGAGCCGGCAGACATAGTCCTGGGGCTTCTCGCCCTCGCTGCGCTGCTCGGGCACATCCAGCCTGAGCACCTCGAAGCGGTAGCCCAACTGGGTCAGCAATTCGTGCCGGCGGGGAGAGCCCGAGGCGAGATACAGTTGCGGTTCGTTGTGCTTGTTCATATTCACTTAATGAGATGAGTTACAGTGACAATGCGTTGTTTTTGCTCATATTCACTTGATATTGAAGTGACGGCGCACCTTGCGCAAGACCATAAAAATCCAGGGCCATATTAACATCGTTGTCAGCGTCGACCAAAAATAGGCGAAGTTGAGGCTGGCACGGCTGAACAGGTGCTCGGCCCAGAATACCGTGATCTTGCCCACCAGCGAGAGCAGGCCGATGATCAGCGCCTGCTGCCAGAGGGAGAAATTGCGGATCTTCTGGAACTGGAAGGCCGCCAGATAGGTGGTAATGGCCATGGCCATGGCCCGCACCCCGAGCGTGCTGCCGAGCAGCACATCCAGCAGCAGGCCCGCCACCCAGGCGGTGCCGACGTTGGCCCGGTGCGGCAGCGCCAGCGCCCAGTAGATGAGCACCATGGCGAGCCAGTCCGGCCGGAAGGGTTCGAATTGAAAGGGGAGCGGCAGGATCGACAGGCACAGAGCCAGCAGGATCGAGACCCAGATCCAGATCCTGCCACTGGCGGGTTGCAGCATCAGCGCGTCGCCCCCGCTGCCGAGGTGGCGGGTGCAGCAGGTGCTGTCGCCGCCGAGGTGGCTGGCGCTACAGGTGCTGTCGCCGCAGGCGCCAGGGCATCCTTGTCGTTCACATCCGGTTTCTTGTCGGTCCAGAGCAGCAGCAGATAGCGCAATCTATCCAGCGCCACCAGCGGCTTGGCCTCGACTTGGGCGAAGGGCTTGCCCTCCACATAGTCGGAGCGCGTCACCGTCGCCACCGGATACCCTTCCGGGAAGCGGCCACCGAGACCCGAGGTGACCAGCAGATCGCCGACCTGCACATCGGTGTTGCGCGGCAAGTTGCGCAAGTCCAGCTTGTCCAGCTCGCCGCCGCCTGAGGCGATGGCGCGCAAGTCGTTGCGCAGTACCCGCACCGGAATGCCGTGGCTGGAGTCGGTGATCAGCAGGACACGGCTGGTGGTGGATCCCACGTGCAGCACCTGACCGACCACCCCCTGATCGTTGATCACCGGCTGACCGTTGTAGACACCGTCCAGCGCCCCCTTGTTGATCAGCACCTGGTGACTGAAGGGGTCGGAATCCACCGACAGCAGCTCGGCCACCATCTTGCGGGACTCCTTGTGCACCGGCGAGCCGAGCAATTCTCGCAGCCGCTGGTTCTCATGCTCCAGCTGCTCCAGCTTGAGCAGGCGCGAGCGCAGGGTCAGCAGTTGCTGTTCCTGCTGCTTGGTCTGCTCGATGAGGCTGGAACGGGTCTGAACCTGGGTCGACATGGTGTCGAGCAAGGTACCGGGCGCATTGGCGATATATTGCAGCGGACTGACGAGCGAGCTCAGATAGACGCGGACGTGCGTGAACACACCGAAGCGGGAATCCGCGACGATGGCAGCGACAGAGATGATGACGGCGAGAAACAACCGTAACTGAAGCGAAGGGCCTCTACCAAAGATGGGTTTCATGAGTCGTCAAAAAAGAGCCGGCGCTCGGCCGGCTTTGGGTCTTATTCGTAGTGGAACAGATCGCCACCGTGCATATCGATCAGCTCCAGCGCCTTGCCGCCACCGCGGGCGACACAGGTGAGGGGATCTTCAGCCACGACGACCGGGATGCCGGTCTCTTCCATCAGCAGACGGTCGATGTCCTTGAGCAGGGCACCACCACCGGTCAGCACCATGCCGCGCTCGGAGATGTCGGACGCCAGCTCGGGCGGGGACTGCTCCAGGGCCACCATGACCGCGGAGACGATGCCGGACAGCGGCTCTTGCAGCGCTTCCAGGATCTCGTTGGAGTTCAGGGTGAAGCTGCGCGGTACACCTTCGGCCAGGTTACGGCCGCGGACTTCGATCTCGCGCACCTCTTCCCCCGGGTAGGCGGAGCCGATCTCGTGCTTGATGCGCTCGGCGGTGGCTTCCCCGATCAGGCTGCCATAGTTGCGACGCACGTAACTGATGATGGCTTCGTCAAACTTGTCACCACCGATGCGCACGGACTGGGAGTAGACCACGCCGTTCAGGGAGATGATGGCCACTTCGGTGGTACCACCGCCGATGTCGACGACCATGGAGCCGGTCGCTTCGGAGACCGGCAGGCCGGCACCGATGGCGGCAGCCATGGGTTCATCGATCAGGTAGACCTCACGGGCGCCGGCGCCCAGTGCAGATTCCTTGATGGCACGGCGCTCGACTTGAGTGGAGCCGCACGGCACGCACACCAGCACACGGGGGCTGGGGCGGAAATAGTTGTTGTCGTGAACCTGCTTGATGAAGTGCTGCAGCATCTTCTCGGTCACGTAGAAATCGGCGATGACGCCGTCTTTCATCGGACGGATGGCGGAGATGTTGCCTGGGGTACGACCCAGCATCTGCTTGGCGGCATGACCGACAGCAGCGACCGATTTGGCGTTCCCGCGCTCTTGGCGAATGGCGACAACTGAGGGTTCGTTAAGGACGATCCCTTGATCTTTTACGTAGATCAGGGTGTTGGCAGTTCCCAAGTCGATCGACAGATCGTTGGAAAAGACGCCTCTGAGCTTTTTGAACATGGCTACGGGAAATCCTAAGAATTTGGAGGTGCGGAAAACCGGCTAACTTTACCAATGCCCACCCCAATGGGCAAGCGCTCAAACTGTCGCCAATCAATCAGGCGCGACAAAAATGCGAGTCATCACTCACCCGCACAGGCCGACAAACACTACGAAACAAGGAGATAAGACGCAAGCCAATGGCAAACGGCCCCTCTCCCCCTTCGCAGATCAATTTCAGGGCATTACCTCACGGCGATAAATAATCCGATCGTTGCCCCTGTCCCGACCGAAAATGGCCTCACCCAGCAGGTGATCCGTCATGGCCGGATCCGCTAGCCAGGTCGGCGCCAGGGGTTGCAGCGGCTGTTTCTCCAGCACGATTTGATAGGGAATGCGCACCGCCTGATTGGGCGGCGCGAAGTGGAACCGGGTCTCGCCTGCGTCGAAACCGACATGAGTGCCACCCGGAGCCACATTGCCGAGACCAAGGCGAATGCGGGTACCGTCTTTTAGAATCAGATCCCCCGTCCCGGCGTCATAGCGTTGATCCGCATCGGTGAAGACGATACCGCCACCCGCCAGGGAGATCTGGCTGCAGGCATTCTGCTGGCTGCAGACATCCTGCTGGTTGACCCGCCACAGGCCCCCTTCGAAATATTGCACCTGCAGCGGCAGTGCCAGCGGGGCGCTGTCGACTCCCTGACGGGTGCTGGCCAGTAGACGGCCATAGTAGGTGATCATGGTATCGTCCGATCCCTTTGGAATGGAGAGCTGTTTGGCGGTGCAATTCACCCCGCTCTGGCAAGTACCGCTGACGGCCGGATTCATGTTCCGGCCGCTGAGGAAGCTGGTCTCCGGCGTTTCGCCGTCCTCCACCTTGAGCCCCAGTCGCAGCCGCCGCAGGGGCTCCTCCGGCGCGGTCAGGGTCGGGGTCAGCTCTCGCAATCGCATAAAGCGGGTTTCACCTGTCTGCTTGCCTGTTCCCTCGGTCCAGCTGGCGGCCAGCAGTGCCAGCCGATTAGAGCGATCCACCCCGTCCTGGTTGTTGGCGGCCACCAGAGAGAGAGTGCCCCTGGCAAAGGCCCCACGGTAGTTCTTCGTAACCCCCCCCTCCTTGTTGCGCGCCTGCACCGTCGTCTGCACCCCAAACGGCTGGCTCATATAGCTAAAACCGCCGAAAGCCGGGGTGACGGTGCCGCTCATCAGGTTGAAGTCCCAGGGCACGAAGCGCCCCACCGGCACGCTGGTGGCGGCGGGGATGGTGTAACCAAAGTAACCCGAGGTAGGCGGGGTCGCCGTCATCTGGAAGATCCCGACCTCGTTGAGCGACTGGGTGACGACATTGAGGTTATTGCTGGCCGTGATGGCATGGTCATAACTCAGCTTGCTGACCACCGCCTCGACCCCGGGCTTGGGGGCCACCAGCTGGCTGCCGAGCGCTATCTTGGCCAGTGTGAAGTTGGGGGTCGCCAGATTGCCGCTGCAAAGATCGGTGTCGTTATCGGCCTGCCAGGCCACGGCGCCGATATTCAGCGGGAAGTCATCGCCCGCCTTCTTGAACACCGGACAGCTGATGTTCCCTGCCACGCAGGCCCCCTGAGTTGGCGTGATGCAGAGCCCGACCGGGCGGCTGACGAAAAGATCCGAGCCCGTCATCACCAGCCCCGCGGTATCCCCGCTGCCATCGTGGCGGGCATTGAGCCGCATCTGGCCCGCATCCGGGTAGCTGATTTTTTTCAGGGTTGCCTTGCCCTGGCTATCGAAGGTCAAATTGATGGTCGTTGCAGCCGGGGAAGTAACACTGGCGGCATAAGTCGGGATAGCGTTGCCATCTATCGTTATCTTGCTGTTGAAGATATTGGTACTCGGGTCTGTATAAGTTCCCCAAAAGCCGACCGAGCGCGCACCGATAAAGCCGGGGATACACTGCTGGGTCGCAGTGTCTTTCTTGACTGCGCTGATCACCACATCCTGAGGCTTGTTGGCCAGGGTATCCGGCACATCGAACAGGAAGCCGCTGTCGGCAAAGTTGAGGGTACAGGCGGCGGCGCTCAGTGCCCCGCTGCCCGCCCGACACAGGGTTCCATGGAGGAAGCCAGGGGTCGAACTTGAGACCCCGATGGTCACGGCACTGGCCGTATTATTGCGTAGCTGGGCCGAGGTCGAGCCCCCGCTGAAGACCACCTGATTGCCGCCGACCCAGCCATTGCTGCCGGAACTGGGAGTGAGGCTTAAGGTAGCGCTGACCTGCTCGGTGACGAGCTGGGAACAACCCGCGTTGGCGCAGGCCTTGATAACTACCGTCTCCGGATTGCAGGTGAGCGCCTGACCGGAATGGGTCAGCTCGAAGTGATCGAGTTGGCTCCCCCCCGAGCCTCCACCGCAAGTGATGCCACCGAGATCGACGTTATCGACGGCATCCTGAGAGAAATCGAAATCGCTGTTACCGCCGCTGTCGATATTGCCACCGGCCGCCAGCGCCCCCTCGATGCTGGCGTTGCCGGTCATCTTGACGTTGCCCGCCACATAGACGACAGCATTGATCTTGTTCTGCCCGGCTATCTTGAGATCCCCCTTCACATAGATAAAGAGATTCTCCGGCAGATTGTTGGGGTTGAGCTCGGCGTTGTTCAGATCGAGATTGTTGAAGTAGAGCCGCGCCGTCACGCCAGTGGCAATGATCTCGGCCTTGTTGCTGATGCTGCCGTTGTTGAAGTCGTGATCCCCTGGCACGAAGCTGTTGCCGCTGTGGCCGGTACAGCTGGTGCCATTCCCCTGCTTGCTGCACACCAGATCCCCGAGGGGGGGCACCAGTACACCGGGCGGCGGCGTCATGCTGACGCCTTCCGAGGGGGGATCGGTAAAGATATCTTTGCAGCCGGGAGGGGAACACATGCCGGGCCAGTCACCGCCGAAGGGCTCATGTATGATCTTGCTGTTGCCCGTCATGGTGACATTTACCGCAGACACAGCCCCCGTCAACTGTGCCTGAGCGCTCATGTCCAGATCGCCCGCAGTCACATAGAGGATGGCGTTGAGTTTGGCATTGCCACTCATGGTGACCTTGCCAAAGCCGTAGATCATCAGGTTGTTAGCCTTGCCATTGGCGTTGACCATTTTCTGATCACTCAGGCTCAGAGCGCTGTTGAGGTAAAGTTGGGCAACGTTGCCGCTGTCAAATACCAGCCCGTTGTTGCTGCCCAGCTCCAGCGTGCCAAGCCAGTGGGCGCCACCACTGAAGTACAGGTTGTTGGCCGCGTTCCCCAAGAACTTGAACGACTTCACGTAATGGCCCAGCAGGTAACCACTGATAATGGAATCGTTGTTCATGTCCAGCGTCTGGTAGAGCGTGACGGCCAGATCGCTGCGGTTGCCAGCAGCCGAAATACCAGCAGCACTCATGGTCAATGCATAAACATTGAGGGAACTTTGTCCTTGCAGCAGCATGGCTGGCGTATTGGTGTTGTAGGTGCTGAGGTTGATATTCTTGATGGACCAGCGACCCGCCGCCATGACCATCTGCCCCCCCTTGGTCACCTTCACATTGTCGATATAGTGCGGCTGGAAAGTAGAGGTGACATTGCCCACCGAATTGGGCGAGAGATCCAGGCTGTTGTACACGGTGACATTGGCCCCCGACAGCTTGCCGTTGTCAGTGACGGTGAGAGAGGAGGCATGCAGGCTGCCACTCCCCTTGATGCCATCCGAGGTGCCATTTACCAGTACGGTTTTGGCATAGACTGTTGCCCCATTGAGGTTGAGTACAGCCCCGGCAGAAAGTGACAAGGAGTCGAAGCGATAGGTTTGCCCGGCTTTCAGGGTTGCCACGCAACTACCATTGCTCCAGACCGCATTTCTGTAGTCTCCGGCGGCTGGCGAGATGGCGTTGGAACAGGCCAGATCACTCTGTCCGCTGTAGCTGGGGAACCCACCTGGATTGACCGGAAAATCATTGGGATCGCTGATAAAAGCCTGACTCTTGATCGGGCTGGCCAAAGATCCGCTGACATTACAATTCGATACGTAGGTACCGCCATTGTAGCCCCCACCATTGTTGCAGCTGGCGTTCGGCTGGATGTTCTTGCCAAGGAAGGGATAGTTGGTCCCCACGGTGGTACTGGTGATCGAACTTTGACCATTCATGCTCAGCATGCCAGGGGAGGCATGGCTCTGCACCGGGTAGACAAAGGCTTCGGTGCATTGATTGGCCGCCTGTACCGAGGCAGAACCCAGCAGCAGCCACAAGGCTGAACCCCAAATACGGTGGCGGGACTTCATGGGGTCTGACTCCTTAACAAGGATCTCACGGGGTGGTTCCATCAAAGGCTTCCGCTTCTACTGTTCGGCTAACAGCAAAATCCGGGTTCGGGCTGTTCAGATCCTGATCCGGATCGCCACAGATCCCTTCGCTGCTGAAGCGATAACCGGTCCGGGTGGTACCGGCCGCGCTCACATTGAGCGGCGTGCAGGTGACGGTCGCCTGACAATTCACCAGCCCGGGAAGCGCAAAGGTGGTGGTGGCCGATGCGGCGCACTGCTGGGCCGTCCAGCTGTTGTTGGGGTAGAGACGATAGAGGGCGATTTCCAGCCCGCTCTGGGCCGCCATCAAAGCCCGAACACCCCGCACCTCGACCGTATTCTTCTCGCCGCTGTCCACCAGGAAGCGGCCCATGGCCGCCGCCAGCAAGGCCATGATGACGATGACGAAGAGCGCGATCATGATGGCGCTGCCGCGCTGGGCCCGTTTGCTGGCGGGAAGCGGCTTAAGGAACATTGAGCACCTCCAGCTTGTGGTTGAAGCTGACGCTCTCGCCGCGTTGCTCGAACACCAGCCGCACCCCCACCTCGCTCGGGCTGAAGGCGGCAGGATCCCGATAGAAGTAATAGGCTGCCGGGCGGATATGATCGGCCATCAGCGCAGTCGGGCTCGCGGTGATATCGGTCCCGATAGCGGCGCTTGCCCAGGTCAGCACGGCGCCCTGCACGCAGTAGCGCACCTGCCGGCTGGCAAAATAGACGCGCCGACCCGGGGAGTCCTTGGCGAAACCGTTGCTGAGGGTCAGGGGCAGCGCGCCCGATACGTCGCTGCCCACGCCGGTGATGCGGGCGGTACAGCTTCCCTGCAGGCAGCCCTGATTCAGGAAGCCGGAGCTCGCGAGGGGATAGACGATGGCAAGATCCTCATCTTTCCTGGGGAGCACGGATGGTGTGACTATGCTGAGCCCGTTGCTGACCGCAGAACCCAGATAGCCGCTGGCGGTGGCGATGGGCCAGAACCGCAGACAAGTGCCCCGATCGACCAAAGCCCCCCCGACATCCTCCACTCGCACCGAGCCGGGCACCGCATCGCGCAGCTCGCGATTGAGCCGCTCCATGGCGAAGCGGGCATCGCTCATCAACTGCTCGCGGCGACTGGCATCCCCGTAGATCTGGGTGCCGATGCCAATAAACTGGCTGGAGAAGGTTGCCATGACCCCGAGCAACAGGATCACCATCACCAGCTCGATCAGGGTAAAGCCCCGCGCCTGCTGCCGCGACCCCATCAATAGTTCCCCCGATAGAGGGCAAAGGCCAGCTCGCTGCGATCCGGCAGCCGCACCCAGAGTTCGATGCGCTTGCCGGTGGAGCAGGTGCCGCTGCAAGCCGGAAGGTTGGCACTGGTCAGATCGGCACCGCTCACCCGGATCTTGACCCCGTACTGTCGGTATTCCGCCTCGTCGAGTCCCTGCCCGCTCTGGGCGCTGAAGTAGTTGGCAGGCACCCAGCCAGCATCGCACCCGACCAGATTTTTGCTGCAGATGGCGCTGGTCTGATAGTCGTCCACGTCGTTGAACTGATAAGGGCGGGTCTCACCGCTGTCCGGGCCATAGCTGGCCGTGTTGGTGCAGGCAGGATAGGTCACGGGAGGGGTTCCGGCCGTCTCGCCACAGCGAAAGCGCCCACCGTTATGATCCGAGCGTTCATCGAAGGATTTCTGCAGCGCCTCGCTCAGGATGCGCTGGGCCAGTTGGGCCGCCCGTACCTGTTGCACCGGGTCCACCGCCTGGGGGGCCTGATTGACAAGCAAGCCCAGGATGCCGGTCAGGGCGATGGCCAGCAGCACAATGCCGACCACGAATTCGATCAGGGTGAAGCCGCGACGGGCCTTAAGGGAGGGCATGGATATAACCTTCCGGCTCGATACGGAGGCTGGCACTCTCCCAGCCATCGCTCACCACCAGGTCGCAGCCGGTGAGACAGATCGCGGGCGTCAGGGGGCGACCGCTGCGCTTATCGAAAGAGAATGTGCTTTGGGGGGAGATGACGAGGCCGCCGGAGGCATTCACGACGCGCCCCCGGACCAGCTCGTTCGGACTCCAGGCCGAGATGGGTTTGCCGGCGCAGCCACCGAGCTGGGTCAGGTGGCCAAAGCGCGTCGCCTCAACCACCAGTTGGGAGCAACGGCTCGCCCCCTCCTGCATGTTGATACTCTGCACCAGCCGCAGCCGGGTCACCAGTTCATCGCGCAGGGTATGGGTTTCAAAGCCGCCTTTGCCCAGCCACTTGGGCACGGCAAAGGCGGCCAGAATCCCGAGCAACAGGATCACGATAACCAGCTCTATCAAGGTGAAACCCTTGGTTGTCGTCATTCAGGCTCTCGTCGGGAATAAAGAAAAAGCGAGGCCGAAGCCTCGCCAGAACAAAACAACTAGCAACCCGTGAGTGTTGTTACTGCAGCAGAGGCCACGCTCGCTTCCTTGTAGTTCACGGTACATTTGGAGCTACTGGTGGAGAAAACATAGTTACCCGGGGCGCTGGAGACCTTACCAGTCCAGGAACCATCGATCGTCACCGCATTCTTGATCCCCGCATCAGTCGCCTCTGGATAACCATACACGGTCTTAATCGCGGTGCCATCGGAGCTGGATACGGCAGCCGTTGGATCTCGTTCTTCACCTTCCAGCGCAGACTTGCTGTAAACCATCTGGGCAGAGCTGCTCACGGCAGCCTGCACGCCCTGTGCAGCAGACTTTTTGGCATCATCCTGCAGATTCAGGAACTTGGGCGCGGCGGTGACCGCCAGAATGCCCAGGATGATGATCACGATAACCAGTTCGATCAGGGTAAAACCCGCCTGCTTTTTCATTACATTTTCCTCTGTTTATTAATTGATATTGGTCGTCACCTGACCGGAGGCCGGCCGGTAACTGAAACTCATATAGGCATCGGTGCTCCCTTGCGGGTCCTGATACCGTCCATCACTGCCCTTGTTCAAGCTGTTGACCAGATAGTAACGGCAGACCGAATCCAGTCCGTTGTTGCTCACCGTGGCATAGAACTTCAGGTCATTGCCGCTACCGCGCACCTCGTCAAAGTTGGCAGTCGCCTTGGGAGGATTCTGCAACAAGCCCTCCCAAATATTGAGACAGCGGACCGCCGTCAGATTGGCCGGATCCACATCGGGAGCGCCGCTCGCCGCCGTGTCCATGGGATAACCGGGGGAGAGCTCACCATTGCTGACCTGGCTCTCGGTCGGCGTGGTCAGATAGAAACGCGAACCGTCGTAGAGCACGGTGTTGAGGCTGTCCTGCTTGGCACGCCCCTCGGCTTCCCACTGGGCTCGCACCAGCGAGACGGCGGTGGCGAAACCGCCGGAGACCCCTTCCACGCTGGCCTTCTTCGCCTCGTCGGTCACATCGAGAAAACGGGGCAAGGCGGTCACCGCCAGGATCCCCAGGATCACGATGACGATCACCAGCTCGATCAGGGAAAAACCCGCCATCCGACCGGATCCGCAACCGAACGTCACTCTCTTTGCTGCCATGCTGCCTCCGTAATGGCCCACATTATTTCATGTGGACAGAAAAAAATCATGTAACCCGGAGTCCAGACTGGATCCGTTCAATCGCCATTCAGGATCTGAACACCACCCTGCCATCAGAGAAGCGATAGATCAGCCAGTTAGTCTCCCAGCCAAATTCACAACCCCCGCCATCCCGGCTGGCCAGCACTTGCAAGGTCGGCATCGACTGCGCCTCCTGACCGAGCAAGGTCAGCCACAGCTGACGGCAGTTGTCGGAAGGGGACTGCAGCGGCAGCACCCCGAGTGGCCAGCCCCGCTCATCGAATTGCCAGGCCACCCCTTGTGCATACACCTGCTCGGGTCTTCGCTGATCAAGCCAGAGCCCGTGCAAGCGCTGGGTCCGTTCGGCAAACTGCTCACCCAGCAGGCTCAGGCTGACCGCCAGCGCCTCCTCCCTGTGGTTGCGATAGCTCAGGGCCAGGCTGGCGATGATGACCAACAACAGGACCGCGGCAACGGCCCGCCGATATCCCCCCAGCCAGCGCTCATCCTGCTCGGACTGTCTGCTCATCCTTGCCCCTCTCCGGCCTCGCCATGCTTGCCGCGTTTCACTGACCGCGCACGGCCCGCGTCATGTCCCACCACCAAGGGAGTGAAGTTGCCGCAAGCAACTCGTTACTTGCCACGAACCGCCCGCATCATGTCCCACCACCAAGGGAGTGAAGATGCCGCAAGCGACTCGTTAATTGCCACGAACCGCCCGCATCATGTCCCACATGGGGGTGAAGATACCGAGTGCCAGCACCAGCACCATGACCGCCACTATGCCGATCAGGATGGGCTCGATACGGGCGGTGAGGCTCTTGAGGTCGTAATCTACCTCCCGCTCGTAATACTCGGCCGCCTCGTGCAGCAGCTCGTCCACCTGCCCCGTCTCCTCTCCCACCGCGATCATCTGCATCACCAGCGGGGTAAACAGGCCGCTGGCCCCCGAGGTGCGCAGCAGGCTCTCCCCCCGCTCTATCCCGGCTCGCATGTCGCGAATTCGGCTCGCCATCCAGGCGTTGTCCACCGCATCGGCCACCAGGGTCAGCGCCTGGTTGAGCGGCACCCCGGCCTTGAGCATCATGGAGAAGCTGCGGGCGAAGCGCGCCAGCAGGGAGCGCTCTATGATGGTGCCGACGATGGGCAGCCTGAGCTGCCATCTGTGCCAGGCCAGCTTGCCCTTGGCCGTGGCGACCCAGCGCCGCCAGCCAACCACAGTCCCCACTATGATGCTCAGCAGCAGCCACCAGTAGTTGACGAAGAAATGGGAGGTGGCGAGCAGGATCCGGGTCGCCAGCGGCAACTCGACCCCGAACTTGGCGAACATGTTGGCGAAGACCGGGATCACCATGATGTTGAGGATCACCATGGCGATGCCGATGGCAACCATCACGAAGCTGGGGTAGCGCATGGCGGTCTTGATCCGCTTGCGGGTCTCCAGCTCCAGATCTAAATAGTTGGCGAGCTGCAGGAAGGCTTCCTCCAGCTGACCGGTGTTTTCGCCGACGTGGATGATGGCGACAAACAGGCTGCTGAACACCTTGGGATGGGCCTGCATCGAACTCGACAGCGGACGACCGTTGCCAAGATCCTCCCCCAGCGCATGCAGCGCCCGCTTGAGCGGCTTGCTGTGGGAGCTCTCCTCCAGCCCGGCGATGGCGCGCAGGATCGGGATGCCGGCCCGGGTCAGGGCATACATCTGGCGGCTGAACACCACCAACTCCTCGAGCTTGACACCCCCCTCCAGCAGCAGGGTCCAGTCGATGCTGGCAGACTTGGCCTTGCCGGCTTTCAGCTCGGTCGGCATCACGCCGCGGCGCATTAGCTGCTCGGCGGCGGCCATCTCGCTGGCGGCCTCCAGCACACCGTTGACGGCATTGCCCTGGCTGTCGCGGCCCTTATACGCAAATGATCCCATGAGTTAGCCCAGATCCTCGGCCAGCCTGAGCACCTCGTCCACCGAGGTGATGCCCTGGCGAGCGTAATCGAGTGCGGTCAGGGCCAGGGGTCGGTAGTGTTCATGCTCCCGCGCCGCCCGGGCGAAGCCTTCGGCATCGTTGCGGCGCAGGGCATCCATCATGGCCTGATCCAGCTCCAGCAGCTCGTAGACCCCGATCCGGCCGGAATAACCGGTGAAGTTGCAGCTCTGGCAGCCGCGCCCCTTGTGATACGCATGCTGACCCGGCGCCTCGCCGGAGAGCACGCCGAGCCAGGTGGCCTGACCCGCATCGGGCGCCTGCTCCTCGACGCAATGCTCGCAGACCCGCCGCACCAGACGCTGGGCCACCACGGCCCGCAGCGCGCTCGCCACCAGGTAGCCGGGGGCCCCCATGTCGATGAGCCGCAGGGCGCTGGTCACCGCATCGTTGGTGTGCAGAGTGGTCAGCACCAGGTGGCCGGTGATGGCGCCACGCAGGCCTATCTCCACCGTCTCGTTGTCCCGCATCTCCCCCACCAGCAGGATGTCCGGATCCTGACGCAGGGTGGAGCGCAGCACCTGGGAGAAGGTGAGGCCTATCTTGGCGTTGACCTGTACCTGGTTGACCCGGGGCAGTCTGTACTCCACCGGGTCTTCTACCGTGATGATCTTGTGGCTGGCCTGATTGAGCTCGGAGAGGGCGCCATAGAGGGTGGTGGTCTTGCCGCTGCCGGTGGGCCCCGTCACCAGGATCATGCCGTGGGGGCGTTTGAGCTGACGGCGAAACCGCGCCAGAATTTCCGGCGGCATGCCGGTCTCGGCCAGCGACAAGATGCCGGAGGATTGATCCAGCAGACGCATCACCACGGATTCCCCATGCTGCACCGGCATGGTCGACATCCGCACGTCCACGTCGCGACCGCGTACCTTCATGGCGAAGCGACCGTCCTGGGGTAGCCGCTTCTCGGAGATGTCGAGCCCGGCCACCAGCTTCAGGCGCAACACCAGCGCCTGGGCGATGCGCACCTCGCTGAGGATGTTCTCGTGCAGGATGCCGTCGATCCGCTGGCGGATGCGCAGCACCTTCTCGTCCGGCTCTATGTGGATGTCCGAGGCACCCACCTGCACCGCGTCTTCGAACAGGGAACGCAGCAGCTTGGCCACCGTCGCCTCCCCCTCGTCGGCCCCGCCGTTGAGATTGCTGGCCCCCAGCTCGAACCCCGAGTCCTGATGCTCCTCGTGCAGTTGCACGGCGAAGCTCTCGATCTCGCGGGTACGGCGATAGAGGCGGTCGAAGTACTCGAGCAGCTGGCCTTCCCGCGCCACCGCGAGCACCAGCTCGCGGGGGCGCAGCAGGGCGGCGATGGCATCGAGGGCGCTGAGATCGGCGGGGTCCGACATGGCCACCGTCACCTTGTCGTCGCTGAGGTTGACCGCCAGGGCGCGATAGCGGCGGGCCTGCACCTCGGGCAACAGCGCCACCGCCGCCCCATCTATGGTGAGGTTGTTGAGATCGAAGAAGGGCACGTCCAGCTGACGGGCGAGGAACTGCAGCAACTGCACCTCGCTGATGAAGCCGAGATCGATCAGGGTGGTCCCCAGCTTGCGGCCGGTCTGGCGCTGCTGCTGCAAGGCGAGCTGGAGCTGATCATCGGAGATGATCTGCTCTTGCACCAGCAGGTCGCCGAGCCGCATTTTCAGTCTGGGTTGTGCCATTGCTACTCCAAATTCCTGATTCTGATTACGCCGATTACAGTGATGACACCGCCGCCACCGCGTCCGATTAGGCGACCCTAATCGAACCTGCGAGCCTAACTCGACCTCGATTTGTCCCCTCTCTCCTGGGAGAGGGTCATGGTGAGGGCGCCAACTGGGCGATGCGCTGTTCCAGCCAACGGGCCGATGCCTCGCCGAGGTTGCCGTGCAGCTGAGCGTTGCGATAAGCATCCAGCGCCCGCTGGCTGTGGCCCTGACCATCTTCGGCCACACCGAGCCCGAGCCACCAGCGGCCCTGGTCCGGTTGCTGGCGCAGCAGCTTGACATAGAGCTCTGCCGCCTGGGCATTCTGCCCCAGCTCCTGGGTCAGCCCGGCCCAGGTTGCGTAATAGTCCATGTTGCTGGCCAGCTCAGGTTGATAGCCGGTCAGCCAGCCGAGCGCCTTCTGACGATCCCCCTCGCCGATGGCCACCCGGGCCAGCAGCAACCGAAAATCAGCCTGCTGCGGCGCCAGCCTGAGCCCCTCTTCCAGCACCTGGCCGGCCTCGGTCAGGCGGCCTTCGCCATAGAGCAAGCCCGCCAGCTGCTCGCGCGCCCCCTGATTGTGGGGATCATGGGCCAGCACCTGGTAATAGTTGTCCTGCGCCTCCCGCATCTGGCCCTTGGCCATGGCGGTGGTCGCCTTGCGCTCCGCCAGTGCCGCCAGCTCGGGCTCGGAAAGATCCACCGTTTCGATCTTCAGCACCCCCGGCTTGCGGGGTGGCGCGGCGGCGATCGCCCCCTGCTCGGCGGCCAGCTCGGCCTGCAGATCCGGTTGCAGCTCCTCATCGCTCGGCACGACCTCGTCGTTCGCCATCTCCTCGGGCTCAAGCTGAGGCGCCGGCGGTTCATCGTCAGCGGCGGGCAGATCCTCCAGGGCCGCGGGTTCCATCGTCCCGGCCGGTGATGTGGCCGCGGCGATCGCGGCCTCCGGCGGGGTCGACAGGCTCAAGGCCGCCGACAACGGCATCACGGCAGGAGCCGTTACAGAGGAAGATGCTGCTTTTATGTGGCTGACATCGCTAGTTGACTGCGAAATCCCGGCCATGGCAGTGGGAATCTGCACTCGCTGGCTCTGCTGCCAATAGATCCAGGTGCGCCAGCCGAGGATGCCGATGGCCAACCCGCACAGCAGGGTCAACACCAGCATCCACCAACCCTGTCGGCGCACCGGCGCCACATAGACGGCGGCCTCGGTTCCGCCCTGACGCTGCTCCAGATCCCTGAGCATCTGATTGATCACGCTCATGACCAGACTCCGTAAACCAGGGCGCCACCCAATAACAACAGCAGCGGCCACCAGCGGATGAAAGAGAGGTGACTGGCATCGTCGGTGTCGCGGATGGCGAGGCGCACCAGTCGGCTCCCGATCCGGCGCTCACCGCGGCCATAGGCCAGCATCAGGCACTTCTGGGCCAGCACGTTGATGAGCCGGGGCACCCCGCGCGCCGCGCGCCACAACAGGCGCAGGGCGCGGCTGTCGAACAGGGCCGCACCGCGATAGCCGGAAACGTGCAGCCGATGCTCCACATAGGCGCGGGCCTCGTCAAAGCGCAGGGCACGCAGACAGTAAGAAAAACCGATGCGCTGGCGCAGCTGGCGCAAGTGGGGTTTGGCCAGCCTGGCATCCAGCTCGGGCTGGCCGAACAGCACTATCTGCAGCAGCTTGCTCGATTCCGTCTCCAGGTTGCCGAACAGCCGGATCGCCTCCAGCGTCTCGTCCGGCAGCGCCTGCGCCTCGTCGATCAACACCACCACCCGCTGGCCCTGCTGATGCAGGGCGATCAGGTGGCGATGGATACGATCGGTCAGATCCAGCTCGCTGCCATCGTGCACCGACAAGCCCAGATCGAGCGCCAGCGCGGTGCGAAGCTCGGCGGGGGTGAGATGGGGATTCGGCAGCCAAGCGAGGCGCACCGGCCTTTGCTCGGAACCGAGCTCGGTCAGCAGCTTGCGACAGAGCAGGGTCTTGCCGGTACCCACCTCCCCGGTCACCTTGATGAAGCCCTCCCCCTGTGCCAGCGCCCAGTTCAGCACCTGCAGGGCCTCCTCATGGGGCGGCAGCCCATAGTAGAAGCCGGTGTTCGGCGTCAGGCCAAAGGGCGCCTCCTGCAGTCCAAAGTGACTCAGGTACATGAGGCCTCCTGTGACCCTGGGCGGTGCACGACCAACGGATGCGCTGTCATGGCTTAGCCCTTGGACGGGTACCATTTGTCGAGCAGCTCGGAGGAGCGCTGCAGCTCCTTCTGCCAGGTGTCGTTATCCACCACGGTCGGCTTGAGCAGGATCACCAGCTCGACCTTCTGGGTGCTCTCGCTGCGGTTGGTGAACGCCTCGCCGACCCAGGGAATGTCGCCGAGCAGCGGCACCTTGCTGACGACTTCTTTTTTGTCGGTCTTCATCAGGCCGCCGATGACGATGATGTCGCCGTTGTTGGCCTGCACCACGGTATCCGACTCGCGGATGGAGCTCTTGGCGAGCGGCAGCACCAGCGGATCGGCGGTGCCGACGTTGATGGTCTTGTTCTGCTCCTCGGTGTCGATGACGGAGGGGTGGATGTGCAGCAGCACCCGGCCCTGCTCGTCGATCTGCGGGGTCACGTCCAGCGCTATGCCGGAGAAGAAGGGGGTCAGCTCCACGTTGGGAGTGACGATGGGGGCCGAGTTGCCCGAGGTGGTGGTGGTGGTGGAGGCGTTGGTGACGAAGTATTCATCCGTCCCCACCTTGATCACCGCCTTCTGGTTGTTGGTCGCGGTGACCCGCGGGCTGGAGAGGGTGTTCACGTCGCCCTGGGTCTTGAGCAGGTCAACCGCCACCACGAAGTTGCCATCCGAGATGGTGAAACCGGCGCCGCCACCGATGGCGTTGAAGATGGGATTGCTGGCACCGACCTGGCTGTTGCCAAGGCTGCCACCGCCCCGGATCCCCTTGTTGCCGTCCCAACTGGCGGAGAGACCGTTCCAGTCCACCCCCTGCTCATAGCCTTCGTTGAGGGAGACCTCCAGGATCCGCGCCTCCAGCACCACCTGACGCTTGAGGTGCTCGCCGGATTGATCCAGAAAATCGCGTACCGCCTTGAGCTCCTTCGGATAGGCCCGCACCGTGACCAAGCCCGCCTGAGGGCTGGTGATGACCGCCCGCCCCTCGCCGGTGCCGATCAGCGTCTGCAGGGAGTCGCGCAGATCGGTCCAGTAGTCGTTGTTGCTGTCCGTCTCGATCCGGGTGCCATTGCTGTTGTCGCTGTTGCTGCTGTCACCGTTGGAGGAGGAGCCGTAATTGTTGTTGCCGTTATTGCCGTTGTTGTTGCTGCTGCCGTCGAAGTTGTTGTTATTGCCGTTGTTGTTATTGTCGTTCGCGGTGACGCCGCCGGTGCTGACCGAGGTGCGGGAGAGGCCGCGGCGGGCCATCATCAGGTAGTTGACCGGTATGGTCTCGGTGCGAAGCCCCGCCGGATAGACGTGGAACACGTTACCCTTGCGCTGCACGTCGAAGCCGTACATGTCGCCCACCACCGCCAGGGCTTCCTGCAGGGTCACATCCTTGAGCTCCACCGAGATGGAGCCCGCCACCCCGGGGTGTACCGCCACGCTGTAACGGGATCCCTTGAACAGGGAGCCGAAGAACTCGACGGCGTCGACGTCATGGGCCGCGATGCGCAACCGCTTCTCCGGCACCGCCACCGGCTGCTGGAGACGATTGAGCTGCAGCAGCTCGCTTTGCACCGAGGGGGGCAAGGTGGTCAGGGGGGCGGTCTGGTTCTGCTCGGTCATGGCCTGCTTGAGGGCATCCTTGGCCTGCACCGGCTCAGGATGCTTGTAGGTCGTACAGCCCGCCATCGCCAAGGCGAGGGGAAGCAGACAGAAATGTGGTTTCTTCATATTATTCATGCACCTGACTCGCAATTAAACTCGATGACTCTGGCCCGCAGCAGTCTGCGTGGAACCGGCTTCAATTTCTGATCTTGCTGCCAAACAGGGTCAACGCCTGGCGCTTTCCCCCCTTCTCCAGCACCACGGAATCGGCGCTGATCGCCACCAGCTGATAGCCGTCGACCCGCTGGCCAATCCGGTAACTCTGGCCATTGAGCACCGCCAGCGCCGGACCGTTGCCGAGGATGATGCTCTGCAACCTGGGCAAGCCGGCCGCCTTGGTGGGGCTGGCCCCCGTGCTGGAGCCGGCCAGGGGCGCGGTAGGGTCCTGCAGCACCTCGGCCAGGGCCTGCGGACTCAGCAGACTGCCCCACAATGCCAGCCAGGCCAAGCCGGCCCGGTTGCCGGGGCGCGGCAGGGTAATGAATCTGGTCAGCCACTTAGCCACGGATAAACTCCTTGCTGGTGCTGAGGGTGTAGATCTCCATCTCCACCGTCGCCTTGGGGTGTTCGATCACCCGGTAGTCAAAGCTTTTCCAGTAGAAGTGGCGCGGCAGCGCTTCCAGTGCCTTCAAGTACTGGTAGACGTCGAAATAGCCGCCCTCCAGCTGGAGCCGGATGCCGTGCTTGAACAGGTTGGCCTTCTGCTCGCCGGCCATCAAGGGTTCTGGCTTCTGGGAGGTGAGCGCCAGCATATGCAGGTTGGTGGAGCGAGACAACAGCGCCTCCAGCACGGCGGGCATCTCGTGAGCCGGGATCAGATCCACCGTCTGGGCCCTGAGCTCTGCATCCAGCCTGGCGAGACTCTGTTCGGTGCTGCCGAGTTGTTCACGCACCTGTGAGTTCGGGTCCCGCGCCAGTCGGACCTGCTTACCCTGGTTCTCGAGTGTCAGGATCTCCAGATCCCGCTGGGCCGCCGTCAGGGCCTGCCGATCCTGCTCGAGACGGGTGCCGGCGGCATCCAGCCAACCGTAGACGCCAGCGGCGCCAAGCAGGATCACGCCAGTCAGCAGGAGCAGGAGCCGCTCCCGCAGGCTGAGGGCGTCGACTTTCTGCGCACACCCCTGCCACTGTGTTTTCAATTCCATCAGGGTTTCTCCCGCTCGATGCCACTGAGCTGGAAGGCCAACTGACCCCCCTTGTCCCGGCTCAGCGTCAGTTCGCCAAACTGCTTGCCCGCCAGGGACGGCGTCTGCTTGAAGCGATTTACCCAGGCGGGGACATCCTGGCTGCGATCCGCCAGACCGGAGAGGTTGATGTGTCCGTCGTTTATCTCGATCCGCTGCAAGGAGAGATGGGGATCGCGTAAACGGGCGAGATCGGCCATCACGCCGGCGTAGCCTTGGGATTTTTGCAAGGAGAGGCTACCCAGCTGTTGCATCAGCCCCTGCTTGGCACTCAGTTCTTCCTGTTTATTGAGGAGCTGCTGCTGCAACTGGCTGTCGGCCAGGTGGCGAGCCAGCTCGGCGTCCAGGCGCTGCGCCTCGCCACGCTTGATCTCCAGCACCGCTTGCAACTGCGCCAGCTCGCGGCTGACCCCCTGCTGCTGCCAGCCATAGGAGAGGCCGATGCCGGCCAGCAACAACAGGCTGATGCCCCAGATCAGGGCCATCTGGTTGAGGCTGGCCCACTGACGCTTGGGCCTGAACTCGGCGCCGTAGAGATTGATATGATGCTTCATCATTCACTCCTGCCGAGGGCGGCGCCATAGGCGGAGAGATACTCAACCCCGGCCAGCACGGCTTTATTGGCCATGGCGGAGACCGGGAAGCCGAATGCCTGCTCCAGGTGACGCACCAGCGTGCCGATGAAGGGTGAGCCGATGGCGAGCTGCATCTGACCCGGCTCCGGCAGCTTGAGCTGGCCGGCGAGGTAGTCGAGAGAGCGCTGGATCTCCAGGGTCAGCCCATCGAGCAGATCGCGATCGGGCTCCTGGGCACTAGTCAGGGCGCCGAATCCGCGCAGCTGGCGGGAGAAACAGAGCCCGCTCCGATGGAACACCAGCAGTTGCAGATCCTGCCCCCTGGGCTGCCACAGCAGCATGCGCACCGTCTGATCCGCCTCGTAGAGGGCCGTCATGGCCAGCTCGTCGCTGACGATGGCCTCCAGGGTTGCCACATTATTGACCGCATCCGCCAGCTGCTTTACCCGGTTCTTGGGGACGCAGATCACGTTGATGCGCGGTCGTCCCGCCGGCGGCGTCGGCAGATCCACATAGTCCATGGCGAGCTGCAACACCGGTTCGTTGACGAAATCCTTGATGGCCCAGGGCAGGGCGCCGACCATCTCGGCATCGGGCACGGCGGGCTTGTCGATCTGGATCTGTTGATAAAGAGTGGCGGCCAGGGCGACCCGCACCTTAGACTTGGCCAGGCCATGCTGGCCGAACAGCTCGCTCATGGCCTGCGGCCATTCGTGGGGCCCATTGACGGCGCGGCTGGTAAAAAGGGGGCGTGGCTCCACACAGGCCAGCAGGATACGATCGCTGGCCAGCAGAAGCCCAACCCGATGGCCGGGGGCTGAACGTCGGAAAAATGATTTCATCGAGACCTGCACCTGGCTGCGTGAAACGGGTTAAACCTTAACATAAACAGAGCATTAGCCTCCAGACTTATGACAGACGATGCATCGATGACCACTATGCCAAACCAGAGTGAGGCTCTTCTGGCCCCTGGCCAGCTCCCCTCGCCACTGCACCCGATCCAGCATCCCTTGCTGGATGCCCATGGGGTTCGGTTCTGGTGCAAACGGGATGATCTGATCCATCCGACCCTTTCAGGCAACAAGTGGCGCAAGCTCAAATACCACCTGCAACAGGCCGAGGCCTTAGGCAAGACCCACTTGCTGTCGTTTGGGGGCGCCTACTCCAACCACATCCATGCGCTGGCGGCGGCGGGGCGCAGGTCTGGACTGCGCACCACCGGCATCATACGCGGTGAACCCGAGGCCGTCAGCAACGCAACCCTGAGCGCGGCCAAAGGCTGGGGCATGGATCTCATCTTTGTGGACCGTCAGAGCTACCGGCGACGCCAGGATCCAGAGTGGCTGGCCCGCTTCATGGCGCCGGACACCCTGATAGTCCCCGAGGGGGGCAGCAGCCCGCTCGCCATCCCCGGGGTGGCCGAACTGGTAGCCGAAGTCCCCTTCTCACCGGATCTCTGGGTGTTGCCCTGTGCCAGCGGTGGCACCCTTGCGGGGCTCATCGCGGGCAAACGGGAACCCGAGCAGGTGCTCGCCATCGCCGTGCTCAAGGGCGGTGCCTTCATCCATGACGAGGTGTGCCGGCTCCATCCCGCCGCCGCCAGCACGACCGGTTGGCACATAGCGCTGGAGCACCACGACGGCGGCTATGCCAAGTTCAGCCCGGCCCTCTGGCAGTGGGTACAGGCCTTCAGTGCCCAGACTGGTCTGCCACTCGAGCCCATCTACAGCGGCAAGGCAATGTGGGGGCTGTTTCGGGAGCTGGCTGCGGGCCATATCCCCCGTGGCAGCGAGATCGTCTTCATCCACACCGGCGGCCTGCAGGGATTGGCGGGACTGAGAGAGCAGGGCCGCCTCTGAGGCGGCCCGACAAACCACTCAGGCTTCGTAGTTGTCCATCACCAGCGGCTGTGGCTCGGCGAACCAGGGCCCCTGCCCCGCATGCACCCCGAGGTGGCGCAACATCTTCCACTCGTCGCCGCTCTCCACCCCGACCGCGATCACCCGGGTCTGGGTGTTGGCGCAACCGCCGACCAGGCTGCGCACCGCCATCTGATTGACCTGACGACGGTGGATCTCCCGCACCAGGCTGGGGTGAAGCTTGAGGAAGTTGATCTCGAACTCCTTGATGTATTGGGTGCTCACCACATCCTGACCGGCATGATCGATGGCCAACTGGCAGCCCAGCATGCGCAGCGCCCGCAGTGGCCGCTTGAGGGCCTCGTAGTGGCGGGTCACCTGGGCCTCCGACAACTGCAGCACCAGCTTCTCATTGATGCTGCGCGGCAGTTGGAACAGATCGAAGAAGAGTTCGCGCTGGAACTCCCGATTGAGCAGATTCTGGGCACAGAGCGACAGGCTGACGGGGCAACCCGGTTCCGGATGCTGGCGCAGCAGGCGCAGGGTCCGGGCGACCACCAGCCGATCCAGCGGCAACAACAGGCCCGCCTTCTCCGCCATCGGCATGAAGACCCCGGCCTGCAGCTCCCGACCCTGTTCGTCATGGATGCGGATCAGCAGCTCCTGCTGCAGCACCGCTTGCGCCGGCTCCTGCTGCACCGGCTGCAGGTAGAAATGGATCCCATGCTCCTCGATGCGGCGGCTGATCAGGGTCCGCCAGCGCACAGTCCCCTTACTGCTCGGCTCTTCGCCCAGCGCCTTCTCGTAGAGGAACCAGCCGCTGTGGCCCTGCAACTGTGCGCTCTTGAGTGCCAGCTCGGCCTCTTCCTGCACCTTGAGCAGGGAGTCCTGCGCCTGATAACAGACGGCACCGAGGTAGACGGCGGTCTCGACATTGACCGATTCGGGCCAGTGCAACCGTTGCAGGCTCTTGAGCAATTGGTTGGCCCCATCCACCATCTCGCTCTCGGACATGTTGGGCAGCAGCACGGCAAATACCTGGGCGCCGTAACGGGCCTGCAGGGCGCCGTTGTGTTTGCGCACGAAGGTACCGATAGTGGCGCTCGCTTCCATCAGCAACTCCTGGCTCGGGCGCCCGCTCAGCTCGGGATCCAGCTCCTCCAGCCCGGCCAGCTCGATCAGCATGACGCCCCCGCTGATCACGCTCGCCTCCATGATGGCGCTCTCCAGCCGGTTATCGAAGAACAGGCGGTTGCCGATGCCGGTGATCTTGTCGACGAAGGCGTTGCTGCGGATGAAGTTGTCAAACCGGCTGCGCTCCTTGCGGGCATCCGCCAGATCGGCCAGCAGGTGACTGAGGGCCTGACTGGCGGACACGGGCCACTCATCGGCAGGATCGTGGGCCAGCTTGGTGAGTTTGCCATCCAGGATCAGCTGGGCCCGTTCGGCCAGCAGCTCGGCGCCGCGCAGTTGCAGCCGCAGCCATCGGATGGAGTACCAGAGCCCGAACACCACGATGAAGACGCCAAAGGAGATGCCGGACATGGCCTGCATGGAGTACTCGAACTCCTTGAACGGCCTGTCCAGCTTGAACTCGGCCCGCATGCCGCTCTGGTGGGGGATGGTCTTGCTGTAGGGGATCAGCAGGCTCTCATCCGTCTGTTGCTGCACATCACGAAACCAGTAGACCCGTTGCTTGCCCTGGCGGATCTCCAGCTCGACCACATGGGTGGCACGCAGCAAGGAGGGCAGCCAGCGAGCCAGATCCTGTTCGTCGTCAGCCGCGCTCAGCTGCTTGTCGATGATATCCACCAGGGAGTCGACCCGGTTCTGCTGCATCTCCATGCCCATCTGGCGGAAGCTGAATACCCCACCGAGCATCACCATGGTCATGGCCGCGATCACGCACAGCGTAATAAAGGAGACGAGTTGAGTGGTCAGTTTCATGTGCCTTTCCGTAGCCGACAGCATCCATATGGCCTCATGGTACCAGCCTTGGCCAAAGCCCGCCTATGGGTGAAGCTCCCGCTTCTGCAATTAAGCAACCCATCATTTTCGTCGTGCACAGGGAGGATATCGTCAGGGGAGAGGTAGAAAACGGGGAGGAAGCTGACTCGCGGGCAGAAAAATGGTCCCACAGTGGGGACCAAAAGAAACACTCAATATCAAAACTAACACTCTGTGCTACTGACAAAAATAGATACAGGAGTATTGAACACACGGTGAGTCAAACCGCAGGGCTACTCTAAACCAGTTCAGATAAGCTGGACAATTGTCACTTATGACAGGTCAGCGATTGAATCTTCACCACCACTTTATAACTAATACATAATTATCAATTGGTTAGCCTGTTAATTCACTAATGTTCCAACCGGAGTCTCAAATCGAACCAGCTAATGGACTATGATGACATACCCTCGGCGCCGCCCCTTTCATCGAACAGGACTGATGTGAAACGATTATCACCCCTCTGGATCAGCCCGTTGCTGTTCAGCCTCCCCATACTGGTCTGCCTGTTGCTGAGCCAGCCGGTGAGCAACGCCCTGGCCCACTACCTGCTGGAGCAGAAGCTGGCCGAGATAGAATTGGCCATGAATGAGCGCCAGCAGACGCTGGAAAAGAGCATCGATGATCAGATGGCCCGCTTTGCCTTCGACTGCGGCGAGCAGGACATGACGCTGTTGCGGGATCCCTGGCACTACAACCGTCACATCCGGCTGCAGGGATTGAAGCTGGCCTCAGGCAAGGGCTGCTCCAGCCTGGGGCCGGATCTGCCGCTCATCGACGCCAGCACCCTGCCCGATCCTGAGATCGATGGCTTCGGGCTGACGGCCACTCCCCCGGCGTTTGGTACCGAGCAGGAGCTGGTCATCTTCTCCAAGCGAGGAGACCAGCTCGCCTACTGGGTGCTGAGCAACAGCTGGATCCGCACCATCATGGAGAAACCCTGTTCCGCCTGCTTTTACATCGAGTTCACCCCGCTGGTGCCCGGTCTCGCCCGCCACAAAATCTTCCCCCGCGGCGAGCAGGCCATCAAGCACGAGCCCGGCAGCGAAAGCCTGAGTTTTACTACCCCCGACAACAAGATGCAGCAAACCCTGTGGTCCGGCCTGGCCTTGCGGACCTATGCCCAGAGCCTGGTTTATCGAGGTACATTCTGGGTCGGCGGGACCCTGGGCGCCCTGCTGCTCACCGGCTACTGGCTGCTACGCAACTACCGGCGTTCCCTCAAGGGATTGCTGCACACCGGGCTGGCCCGCCAGGAGTTTGTGCCCTTCTATCAGCCCGTTGTCGACAGCCGCAGCCAGCGTGTCGTCGGCTTCGAGGCACTGCTGCGCTGGCAGCGTGACGACGACGTCACGGCGCCGGGCGCCTTTATCGCCTATGCGGAGCAGCAGGGGTTGATCCTGCCGATGACGGAACAGTTGCTGGACAGGGTGATCGCCGATCTGCCGCAGCTGGCGCCGGAGCAGTGGGTCAGCGTCAACCTGGTCGCCGCCCACATCGAGCAACCCCATCTGCGCAACCTGCTGCAACACCATGACTGGCCCTCTCCGACCCGGCTCACCTTCGAACTCACCGAGCGCGAGCCCATCATGGACATAGAGGCCGCCACCAGCGAAATCTCGGCGCTGCAGGAGAAGGGATATCACTTCAAGCTGGACGATTTCGGCACCGGCTACGGCGGCTTCGCCTATCTGCAGCGGCTCGGCATTCGACAGATCAAGATCGACAAGATGTTTGTCGACACCATAGGCACCGACGATCCCAAGCGCAGCCTGCTGGACGCCATCATCGCCTTCGGCCTGGAATCCGACATGGAGATGATCGCCGAAGGCGTCGAGACTCAGGCCCAGGTCGACTACCTCGCCCAACAGGGCGTCTATCTCATTCAGGGCTATCTGTATGCCCGTCCCATGCCGTTGCCCGAGCTGCTGCACTGGCAACAGACCAGAGGCGGACACTGACGCGGCGGCGGCAAGGCCCATGAAAATGATTTTCCCCGAACGGGGTAACTGCCTTTATCATGTGCAGGATTCGCCATGGTCCAGCCGGACTTGTCCCTGTCCCCGTCGGCCCTAGCCGCCCCGAGATGAGAACCCATGCCTATGAAGTCATTTATCCGGCAAGAGATTGCCCTGCCCGTTGGCCTGCTGACCCTGTTGTTCTTCAAGACGCTGGGTAGCGAGCTGCTGACGGAGGCCACGCCCCTTGCTGTTTACCTGCCGGTATCCCTGGCCCTGCTCGCCGTCGTCACTTGGGCCATCTTCTCCGTCGTGCGCCATTCCGATGCCCTGGCCATCAAGCTGGGCGAGCCCTTTGGTACCCTGATCCTGACCCTGTCGGTCATCTCCCTCGAGGTCGTGATGATCTCCTCCGTCATGCTGACCGGCGACCCCAATCCGGTGATGGCGCGGGACACCATGTTCGCGGTGGTGATGCTGGTGACCAACGGCCTGGTAGGCTTCACCCTGCTGTTCGGCGGCTGGCGCTATCACACCCAAAATTTCAATCTGGATGGGGTGAAGTCCTATCTGGTGGCCATCATACCGCTGGCCCTGCTCTGCCTGGTGCTGCCGAACTTCACCGAAGGGGGCAATCTCGGCAGCATGTCCAGCGCCATGTCCTGGATGCTGATCATCATCTCTGTGCTGCTCTACGGCGTCTTCCTGCTGATCCAGACGCGTAGCCACAGCCACTTCTTCGTCGACAGCGATAACGAGGATCACGAGGAGCACCACGGCATACTGCACAGCAACGTCTACCACACCCTGCTGCTGCTCGCCTACCTGGTGGTGGTGATCCTGCTGGCCAAGACCCTCGCCATCCCCATCAACTTCGGGGTCCATGTGATGGAAGCCCCGGCCGCACTCGGCGGCTTTATCGTGGCCTGTATCGTGCTGGCTCCCGAGGCGGTCGGCGCCATCAAGGCGGCCTTCAACAACCAGTTGCAGCGCGCCATGAACCTCTACTTCGGATCTGTGCTGGCCACCATAGCCCTGACGGTGCCTGCTGTGCTGCTCATCGGCTCCATGCTGGATCAGGAGGTGCGCCTTGGCCTCGACCCTGCCGACATGGTGCTGCTGTTCACCACCCTCATGGTCTGTAAAGTGACCTTCAGCAGCGGCCGCACCAATGTGCTGCACGGTGCCACTCACCTGGTGCTGTTCGTGGTCTATTTGTTCCTGATGTTCGAACACGCATAGCTCGGCTCAGGCCAGATAGCAAAAGACCGCCCCGAGGGGCGGTCTTTTGCTATGGGTCGATCAGGCTCGGGCTCAGAGGCTCGGCAAGATCCCGGCCGGGATCAGATCGTTGTAGCTGGCGGCGCCCAGCAGGGCCGCGGCCGCTTCGATATCCGGCGAGAAGTATCTGTCCTTGTCGTAGAAGCTGACCTGCTCACGCAGCCGTCCCTTGGCCAGTTCGATCAGCTCGGTGCTGCGCAACGGGGCACGGAAATCCAGCCCCTGGGCGGCGGCCAGCAACTCGACCGCCAGTATGCCGCGGGTGTTCTCCGCCATATCCGCCAACCGGCGCGCGGCGAAGGTGGCCATGGAGACGTGATCCTCCTGGTTGGCGGAGGTGGGCAGGCTGTCCACCGAGGCCGGGTGGGCCAGGCTCTTGTTTTCGGAGGCAAGCGCCGCCGAGGTGACCTGGGCGATCATGAAACCGGAGTTGACGCCGCCGTTGTTGACCAAAAATGCCGGCAGACCCGACATGCGGGAGTCGATCAGCAGCGCCATGCGCCGCTCGGACAGCGAACCAATCTCGGCAATGGCCAGCGCCAGGTTGTCGGCGGCAAAGGCCACCGGCTCGGCGTGGAAGTTGCCACCGGACAGGATCTCCTCATCCTCGGCGAACACCAGCGGGTTGTCGGAGACCGCATTGGCCTCGCACACCAGCACCTCGGCGGCCTGGCGGATCTGGGTCAGACAGGCCCCCATCACCTGGGGCTGGCAACGCAGTGAATAAGGATCCTGCACCTTCTCGCAGTTGTGGTGGGACATACCGATCTCGCTGCCCTCCACCAGCAGTTGGCGATAGCAGGTGGCCGCATCTATCTGACCACGCTGGCCCCGCACGGCGTGGATACGGGCATCGAAGGGGCGGCGGCTGCCGAGGGCGGCCTCCACGCTCATGGCGCCTATGGTGATGGCGCCGGCAAACAGATCCTCGGCGTGGAACAGTCCCTCCAACGCGAAGGCCGTGCTGGCCTGGGTGCCGTTCAGTAGCGCCAGCCCCTCTTTCGGCGCCAGGGAGATGGGCTCGAGGCCGGCGATCTTGAGCGCCGTGGCAGCGTCCATCAGCTCACCCTTGTGGCGGGCCTTGCCCTCCCCGATCAGCAGGCAGCTCATGTGGGCCAGGGGGGCCAGGTCGCCGGAGGCGCCGACGGAGCCCTTCTTCGGCACCACAGGATAAACTTCGGCGTTGATGAGCCGCATCAGGGCCTCGAGCACCGTCAGGCGGATGCCGGAGAAGCCGCGCGCCAGGGAGTTGACCTTGAGCACCATCATCAGCCGCACCGTGGCGTCATCCATGTAGGTGCCGATGCCGGCGGCATGGGAGAGCACGATGGAGCGCTGCAATTCGTCCAGCTGCTCCACCGGAATGCGGGTGTTGGCCAGCAGGCCAAAGCCGGTGTTGATGCCGTACACCACGCGATTCTGCTCGATCACCTTGGTGACCAGGTTGGCGGAGGCGTGGATCCCCGGCAGCGCCGCCGGATCCAGGCTGATATGAACCGGCTCGCGGCTGACGCGGCGCAGGGTGGCGAGGCAGAGCTTGCCCGGTAACAGGTTGAGTTCAAACATCTTATTTCTCTCCTTTGCCGGCAGCAGCCAGCATGGGTAAGTCCAGTTTCGCCTCATGGGCACAATCGATGGCAATCGGGTAGCCCGCGTCCGCATGACGCATCACGCCGGTGGCCGGATCGTTGCGCAGCACGCGACCGACCCGCTTGGCGGCGTCATCTGTGCCGTCACAGACGATCACCACCCCGGAGTGCTGGGAGAAGCCCATGCCGACCCCGCCACCGTGGTGCAGGGAGACCCAGGTCGCGCCGCCCGCGGTGTTGAGCAGGGCGTTGAGCAGCGGCCAATCGGAGACGGCGTCCGAGCCGTCCAGCATGGCTTCGGTCTCCCGGTTCGGGCTCGCCACCGAGCCGGAGTCCAGGTGATCGCGACCGATGACCACGGGCGCTTTCAGCTCGCCATTCTTCACCATCTCGTTGAAGGCCAGGCCCAGGCGTACCCGATCCTTGACCCCGACCCAGCAGATCCGTGCCGGCAGGCCCTGGAAGGCGATGCGCTCGCGGGCCATGTCGAGCCAGTTGTGCAGGTGAGGATCGTCCGGGATCAACTCCTTCACCTTCTGATCCGTCTTGTAGATGTCTTCCGGGTCACCGGACAACGCCACCCAGCGGAAGGGACCAATGCCCTCGCAGAACAGCGGACGGATGTAGGCGGGCACGAAGCCGGGGAAGTCGAAGGCGTTCTTGACCCCTTCATCCAGCGCCACTTGGCGGATGTTATTGCCGTAATCCAGGGTGGCGGCGCCACGGGATTGCAGGGTCAGCATGGCCTCCACCTGACGGGCCATGGAGTGGCGAGCCGCCTGGTTCACCTCCTGGGGGGCGGATTTTTGCAGCGCGCGCCACTGGGCGACGCTCCAGCCCTGGGGCAGGTAGCCGTGAATCGGGTCGTGGGCCGAGGTCTGGTCGGTCACCACATCCGGGGTGATGCCACGGGCCACCAGCTCGGCGAACACGTCGGCGGCGTTGCCGAGCAGGCCGACGGAGACGGCGCTGCCGCTGCGTTTGGCTTCCTCGACCATGGCCAGCGCCTCATCCAGGCTGTGGGCCTTCTTGTCGACGTAGCGGGTCTTCAAGCGGAAATCGATGCGGGTCTCGTCGCACTCGACGGCGATCATGGAGAAGCCGGCCATGGTGGCGGCCAGCGGCTGGGCGCCGCCCATGCCCCCCAGACCACCGGTCAGGATCCAGCGGCCCTTGGGTTCGCCGTTGAAGTGCTGATTGGCCACCGCGAAGAAGGTCTCGTAGGTGCCCTGCACTATCCCCTGGGTGCCGATGTAGATCCAGGATCCGGCCGTCATCTGGCCGTACATCATCAGGCCCTTCTTATCCAGCTCGTTGAAGTGCTCCCAGTTGGCCCAGTGCGGCACCAGGTTGGAGTTGGCGATCAGCACCCGCGGCGCATCCTTGTGGGTCTGGAACACCCCGACCGGCTTGCCGGATTGCACCAGCAGGGTCTCGTCTTCCTCGAGCCGGGTCAGCACCTCGACGATCTTGTCGTAGCAGGCCCAGTTGCGGGCGGCGCGGCCGATGCCGCCATACACCACCAGCGACTGGGGATGCTCGGCCACTTCCGGATCCAGGTTGTTCATCAGCATCCGCAGCGGCGCCTCGGTGAGCCAGCTCTTGGCGGTCAGCGTCGTGCCACGGGGGGCACGGATGACTCGGCTCGGGTCCTGACGGGGATCCTGGTGTTGCTCAGACATACACACTCCTTGTTTTATCAATGTCGCCGCCATCATGGGCGCTGCTGGCACCCGGCGAGTCGGCTGGCTACTTGGTGAGTTGATGGATCAGGCGGGCGGCCACGCGGGCGCTGCGGTTGTCCAGATCCAGACTCGGGTTGTACTCGGCCAGATCGGCGAGCCTGAGCTTGCCGCTGGCCCGGATATGGGCGATCAGGGGTTCGATGACGGCCAGCTCGACGCCGCGGGCGGCGGGGGCGCTCACCCCCGGCATGACGGCGCCGGGTAACACATCGAGATCGATGGTGAGATAGAGGTGATCGCAGCGGGCGATAAAGGCATCGAGCCCATTGAGCAGCTCGGGCAGATCGGCTTGGGTCATGGCCTCGTCCAGCACGTGCCAGACCCCCAACGACTCGGCGCGAGCGAACAGGGCCGCCGTGTTGGCGGTCTCGGCCACCCCGAGACAGGCGTAGTGGAAGGAGGAGCCCTGGGTGGCGCACTGCTCGGCAATCTGAAAGAAGGGGGTGCCGGAGCTGGCCTGATCCTGCTTCATGCGCAGATCGAAGTGAGCATCCAGGTTGATGATGCCGACCCGGCCCTTGCCACCCAGATGGCGATTGAGGCCGCTCCAGCTACCGAAGGCCACCTCGTGACCACCTCCCAGCACCAGCGGGAAGTGGCCCAGATCCAGCGCACGGGCGACCCGCTCCGCCAGACGGTCGTGGGCGGCATCGAGATCGCCGTCCTCGCAGGCCAGATCGCCGCCGTCATGGACGGGACGGCTCAGATGCCAGGCGCTGTTGGCGAGCAGCTTGCGCACCGCCAGCGGGGCAGCGGCGGCGCCGACCCGCCCCTTGTTGCGGCGCACCCCTTCGTCACAGGCAAAACCGAGCAGCACCACGCCGGGCTCGCTGCCTGCTTGCCAGGGTTGCACCTTGTTGTGCCAGCGCAGGGCCAGTTCACCATCTTCCGGATCCTGGCGCCCCTGCCAGACCGACATGTCGGCCGCGTTGAACTTATCCATGGAGCGTCTCCTCCCCGTTGAGAACCCGGCTGACCAGTTGATCGACCCCGATCAGGTAGCTGATCTCCGAGGGGTGGGCGCAATTCCAGACCAGAAAATCGGCCTGCATGCCCACTCTCAGCTGCCCCAGACGCTCCTGCTCGCCGAGCGCCCGGGCGGCGTGGCGGGTCACCCCGGCCATGGCCTCGACCGGGGTCAGGCCGAACAGGGTGCAGGCCATGTTCATGGCCATGCGCAGGGAGACGATGGGGGCAGTGCCCGGGTTGATGTCGGAGGAGACCGCCATGGGCACCCCCGCCTTGCGCAGGGCGGCGACCGGCGGCAGCTTGGTCTCTTTGAGGAAGTAGAAGGCGGTGGGGAGAAGGGTGGCGACCACACCACGGTGGGCCAGCGCCTGGATCCCGTCCTGATCCAGATATTCCAGGTGATCCACCGAGAGGGCACCGAAGTTGGCGGCGAGCGTGCTTCCCCCCAAGTTGGAGAGCTGCTCCATGTGCCCCTTCACCGCGAGATTGTATTGATCCGCCGCCAGATAGACCTGCTCTGTCTGGGCCAGGGAGAAGCCGATCTGCTCGCAGAAGACATCCACCGCATCCGCCAGACCCGCCTCGGCGGCCGCCGGGATGATCTCCTGGCAGATGGTCTCGACCCAGGAGTCGGGATCGTCGCGGTACTCCGGCGGCACCGCATGGGCGGCCAGCAAGGTGGTCTTGACCCGGATGGGCAGCGCCTCCCCCAGGCGGCGGGCGACCCGCAGCATCTTGAGCTCGTCCACCAGGGTGAGGCCATAGCCGGACTTGATCTCCACTGTGGTGACCCCTTCCCGGATCAGGGACTTGATCCTCGGCACCGCCAGCTCATAGAGCTGATCCTCGCTGGCCGCGCGGGTGGCCCGTACGGTGGAGAGGATGCCACCCCCCTTGCGGGCGATGTCGCTGTAGGGCACGCCCTGCTGGCGCAGCTCGAACTCCTCGGCGCGGCTGCCGGCAAAGATGAGGTGGGTGTGGCAGTCGATGAGGCCAGGAGTCACCAGCCTGCCCTTCATGTCACGCCAGTGGGCGGGATGGGGTCCCTTGAGATCCTGCATGGGGACCAGGGCGTGGATCCTGCCTTCATGCACGCCGAGGGCATGGGGTTCCAGCAGACCGTAGTCCGCCAGATCGGAGCGCAGGGTGGCGGGTGTCACGTTGAGCCAGACCCGCTCGCAGTTCAACAGTTCCTTGTTCATACCGACCTCTAAATGTATATACAATAATTTATAGCCGATCTCTGACGAGAAAGAAAGGATCAAGTTCACATCTTGATAACAGCGATTTCATTAGAGTTTAAGCACAAAAAAGCCCACCAATGGGTGGGCTCTTAAAACAAGATATGTATATACAATCAAGTCAATCGGGTCTTGGAGCTCAGCTTGTAGCGGGAGCCTGGCGAGAGCAGCCTGGCGTAGGAGACCAGGAAGCCATCCGACCAGGTGCGGCGGTGCAGCAGCAGGCAGGGGGTATCAACCCTCACCTGCAGCAAGCCCGCCTCGCCAGCGCTCGGCAGCACGGCTTCCACCACGTGCTCCATCTCGGAGAGGGGGCAGACTTCCATCAGATAGCTGTTCGGTGTCTGTTTAGTGAAGTCCTGCTCGCCATAGCCGGGCAGGCGCTCGGCATCGACGAAACGCTCCTCCAGTTGCAGCGGCTCCCCATCGGCCTGATGGACGATGAGGCTGTGGAAGGTGGGCGCCCCGACCCGCAAACCCAGTCGCACCGCCACCTTCTCGTCCGCAGCCTGGCGCTGCAGGCGGATCACCCGGGCGCTGTACTGGCTGCCCCGCTCGGTGATCTCGTCGGCTATGTTGCGAATGGCCAGCAGCGGCGACTCGGCACGCCTGTCCGCCACGAAGCTGCCGGAGCCGGCGGTGCGATTGAGCCAGCCCTCGGCCACCAGTTCACGCAGCGCCTTGTTGACCGTCATCCGGCTCACGGCAAACTGTTCGCACAGGGCGGCCTCGGTCGGGATCCTGTCGCCTGCCTGATAGTGGCGTTCGCGGATCCCGTCCAGGATGTGCTGTTTGATCTGCAGATAGAGGGCGGGTGCCACCAATGGGTTCCTCAGCGACGACGGTGAGGCGGACGCATGTCCGGCCAGGCGCGATAGACATCCGCAATCTGATCCGGGCCGCTGATGCAGAGATCCAGATCGTGCAGCAGGCCGTCCTTGATGCCGTAGATCCAGCCATGCACCGCCAGCTCCTGGCCCTTGCGCCAGGCGTTCTGGATGATGGTGGTGTGGCAGACATTGGCCACCTGCTCGGCCACGTTCAGCTCGCACAGATAGTCGTGGCGCTCGTGCTCATCTTCGATGGCATCCAGCTGCTCACGATACTTGAAGTAGACGTCCTTGATGTTGCGCAGCCAGTTGTCGATAAGCCCAAGCTCTTCGTTGCGCATGGCCGCACGCACGCCGCCACAGCCGTAGTGGCCGCAGATGATGATGTGTTTCACCTTGAGCACTTCGACCGCGTATTGCAGCACCGAGAGGCAGTTGAAGTCGGTGTGTACCACCAGATTGGCAACGTTGCGGTGGACGAAGACATCCCCCGGCAGCAGGCCCATCAGCTGGTTGGCGGGGACCCGGCTGTCGGAGCAGCCGATCCAGAGATATTCGGGCGCCTGCTGGGCGGAGAGGGTAGCGAAGAACTCGGGATCCTCGGCCTTGATCCGTTCCGCCCACTCGCGGTTATTGGTAAACAGGTCGTTCAACAGTTTCACTTCTGCTCTCCCTAGAGTGTTAATGGCGGCAACATACCATATTCGACGGGATTGGGGGCAAGGCGCAACAACAGATCCGATCTGATGCGCGGATACAAAAACAGGGCCATCAGGCCCTGCTTTGTATTGGAGAATGCCCTCAGGCATCCATGGCGTCTTTCAGCTTCTTGAGTGCGTTCTTCTCAAGCTGACGCACGCGTTCGGCGAATGCCCTCAGGCGTCCATCGCATCCTTCAACTTCTTGAGAGCATTTTTCTCGAGCTGACGCACGCGTTCGGCGGAGACACCGTAAGTATCGGCCAGCTCCTGCAAGGTGGTCTTGCTCTCCTCATCCAGCCAGCGGGCGCGGATGATGTGCTGGCTGCGCTCGTCCAGGGTGGCCAGGGCCGCACTCAGACGACGGGTGGCGTGGTTGTCCCAGTTGTCGCTCTCTATGGTGGCAGCGAGATCCGAGGACTTGTCTTCCAGATAATGAACCGGGGCGAAGCCACCTTCATCTTCATCATCACCGACCAGGTCGAAGGCCTGATCGTAGTTGCTCATCCGTGCTTCCATCTCGGTCACATCGGTCGGGGAGACCCCCAGCTCGGCGGCCACGGCCTGCACCTCGTCGTGGCTGAACCAGCCCAGACGCTTCTTGGATTTACGCAGGTTGAAGAACAGCTTGCGCTGCGCCTTGGTAGTCGCCACCTTGACCATGCGCCAGTTGCGCAGGACATATTCGTGGATCTCGGCCTTGATCCAGTGCACTGCGAAGGAGACCAGCCGTACCCCGACGCTCGGGTCGAAGCGCTTGACCGCCTTCATCAGACCGATATTGCCTTCCTGCACCAGATCGGCCTGAGGCAGGCCATAACCGGCGTAGCTTTTGGCCACGTGAACGACAAAACGCAGATGTGACATGACCAGCTGACGGGCAGCCTCGAGATCGCCACCCTGCTGCAAGCGCGTCGCCAGTTCACGCTCTTCCTCTGCGCTCAGCACAGGAATCGAGTTAACTGCCTGGATATAGCCTTCCAGACTACCTTGCGGAATCAGAGCCATAGTGCGCTGCAATGAAGTTCCCATGTGCTACCTCTTACTTTTCAATCGAACCAGTCTAACACCCTGAGAGGGTCTGTCTACCGACCGGGAGCCATTCTGCGGCTCACGTCAAACATAAGTCAAACATCAGCCCCAGCGTGAACCCGGCTTATCTTATGCCGACGGGATGAATCATAAATGAACAGTCAAAAAAAGGGGGTCACAGTGAAGGACCCCCGAAAAGTAGCATGCTAAGTCCATTGTTGCGGAGCTCGCAACCTTCACATGCTTGCCAAGTCAGACGAGCAAGGCAGAGGGCCACACCCGTATACATTCTGTCGCACTAGATAGACTGCTTATAAATCAGAAGGTTCCCAAGATCCTTCCTAGGATCCAGCGACGCCTGCAGAGCAGTATCGTTCAGATTACTCCCTGAACTGGAGCTGTGCCAGAAACGGGCAACTCTTTTACTTGATCCAGTTCTCAAAATCCAGTGCTTTGCTGCGATGAAAAATCAATCAAGAGGGTTCTATGTCGCGAATGTGCCTGTGCACCGAGAACCAGGACGCAATCAGCCCCAAAATAGCACCGAGCAGTATCAGATTGAAGCCATCGAACGCCCCCATCCCCACCAGCCGGAAGTTGCTGTTGTAGAGCCCGGCCAGCTCCTTCACCACCCCCTCACTCCAGATCACCATCACCTCGGTCAGCCACCAGGCCAACATGCCACCGATGACCCCGAACCAGATGCCGGTATAGAGGAAGGGACGGTGAATGAAGGCATCGGTCGCCCCCACCAGCTTGAGCACCTCGATCTCTGAACGCTGGTTGAGGATATTCAGGCGCAGGGTGTTGCCGACGATCAGCAGCACGGCGGAGAGCAGCAGCACGGCGATGCCGGTGATGGTGTGACGCAGCAGGTTCATGATGCCTTGCAGCCGGGTCAGCCACTGCAGATCCAGCTTGCCCTGCTCGACGCCGGGTTCATTTTCCAGTTTGGCGAGCAGTTCGGCGGCGCCGTCAGGGTTCTGCCAGCGTGGATCCGGGATCACGCTCAGCACAGGCGGCAGCGGGTTGCTGTCGAGATAATCGAGGGCATCGCCGAAGCCGGAGATCTCGCGAAACTCCTTCAGTGCCTCGTCCCGGTTCATGTAAGTGACGGACTCCACCTCGGGGTAGAGCAGGATCCGCTGCTTCATGTCGAGGATGCTCTGCTCCGGCAGATCCTTGCGCAGATAGAGGGAGATCTGGGAGCTGGTCTGCCAGCTGCCCTCCACTATCTCGGCATTCTTCAGCAACACGTGGAAGCAGGACGGCAGCGCCAGGCTGACACCGAGCACCGCCAGCGTCATCAGGGAGGCGAGCGGATTGCGCCACAGCTCGCCCATGCTGGAGAAGGCCTGGCGGGCGTGATCCACCCAGTACATGCCCAGCCGCCGGAGCAAAGGTTGTTTATGACGAACGATGGCCATCAGCTCTCCTCCTGCTCTTGCGAATACATGCGACCCGCCTTGAGGGTCAGGGTGCGGTAACGCATGCGGGCGATGAGCCCGAGATCGTGGGTTGCGATCAGCACCGAGACCCCGAAGCGGTTGAACTCCTCGAACAGCCGCATGATGTCCATGGAGAGCTGGGGATCCAGGTTGCCGGTCGGCTCATCCGCCAGCAGCAGCGGCGGCTTGTTGACGATGGCGCGGGCGATGCCGACCCGCTGCTGTTCACCACCGGACAGCATGCGTGGCTGGTAGCGCTCCTTGCCGAGCAGGCCGACCTTGTCCAGCGCCGCCGCCACCCGCTTGTTGATGTCGGCATGGCTGTAGCCGTCGATCACCAGCGGCAGCGCCACGTTGTCGAACACGGTTCTGTCCATCAGCAGCCGGTGATCCTGGAAGATCATGCCGATCTGGCGGCGCACATAGGGGATCTGGCCCCGCTTGATCTGGCTGACGTCATCGCCGTGGAAGAAGACCCGGCCATCGGTCGGCCGCTCCATCACGCTGATGAGCTTGAGCAGGGTACTCTTGCCCGCCCCCGAGTGGCCGGTCAGGAAGGCCATCTCCCCCTTGCGCAGGTGAAAGCTGACCTTCTGCAGCGCCTGGTGGCCGCCGCTGTATACCTTGCTGACCTTATCGAAACGAATCATAACGGATCCCTGACATTGACAAACCCCGACCAGAGTCGGGGCCTGTGGCGTTTACTGATCATGCCTGAGCTTACTCATCGCGACTGAACAGTGCCTCGATAAAGTCGTTGGCGACGAAGGGACGCAGATCGTCTATCCCCTCGCCCACCCCGATGTAACGGATCGGGATCTGGAACTTGTCCGCCATCGCGAAGATGATCCCGCCCTTGGCGGTACCGTCCAGCTTGGTGAGGGTGATGCCGGTCAGGCCCACCGCTTCGCTGAACAGCTTGGCCTGGCTCAGGGCATTCTGGCCGGTGCCCGCATCCAGGGTCAGCATGATCTCGTGCGGCGCCTCTTGATCCAGCTTCTTCATCACCCGCACCACCTTCTTGAGCTCTTCCATCAGGTTGCTCTTGTTCTGCAGGCGGCCGGCGGTATCGGCGATCAGCACGTCGGCGCCGCGGGAGCGGGCGGCCTCGATGGCATCATAGATGACGGAGGCGGAGTCGGCGCCGGTATGCTGGGCGATGACCGGAATGTTGTTGCGTTGACCCCACACCTGCAGCTGCTCGACGGCGGCGGCGCGGAAGGTATCGCCGGCGGCCAGCATGACGCTCTTGCCCTCGGCCTGGAACTGCTTGGCCAGCTTGCCGATGGTGGTGGTCTTGCCCACCCCGTTAACGCCGACCATCAGGATCACATAGGGCTTCTTGCTGGTGTCGATGACCAGCGGCTTCTCGACCTGAGCCAGTATCTCGCCCATGTCCTGCTTGAGCAGGCCGTAGAGCGCCTCGGCATCCTTGAGCTGCTTGCGATCCGCATGCTTGATCAGACCGTCGATGATGCGACTGGTGGTGTCGACCCCGAGATCCGCCGTCAGCAGCTGGGTCTCCAGCTCCTCGAACAGCTCGTCGTCGATCTTCTTGCCACGGAACAGGCCGAAGAAACCTGAACCTATATTTTCTTTGGTGCGCACTAGGCTGCGCTTGAGGCGGGCGAAGAAGCCCTCTCGCTGCGGCTTGTCCTGAGTGTCGTCGTCCACCTGGGCGGCCAGCGGCAAGGCGGCCAGGGCGGCGGCCTCCGCCTCCATCTCGGCGACCAGACGAAGATCTTCCGCTCTCTGGGCCTCTTTGGCGATACGAGCCTCTTCGGCAGCCTGGGCTTCGGCGGCAATGCGAGCCGCTTCCACAGCCTGAGCTTCGGCGGCAACACGAGCAGCTTCCACAGCCTCTGCCTCGGCGGCAACACGGGCAGCTTCCACAGCCTGAGCTTCGGCGGCAACACGGGCGGCTTCCACAGCCTCTGCTTCGGCGGCAACACGGGCGGCTTCCAGAGCCTGCGCCTCGGCGGCAACGCGAGCGGCTTCCGCAGCCTCTGCCTCGGCGGCAGCGCGAGCGGCTTCCAGCGCCTCTGCCTCGGCAGCAACGCGGGCGGCTTCCACAGCCTCTGCCTCGGCGGCCACACGAGCCGCTTCCAAAGCCTCAGCCTCGGCGGCAGCGCGAGCAGCTTCCACAGCCTCTGCCTCGGCAGCAACGCGGGCGGCTTCCAAAGCCTCTGTCTCGGCGGCAATACGAGTCGCTTCCAAAGCCTGCGCCTCGGCGGCCACGCGAGCCGCTTCTTCGGCGGCCCCATCAACGAGCAGCGCCTCATTGACGATGACGGGCTCGAGCTCGGCCTCAGGCTCTTCCACCACCAGCGGGCCTTCGTCCGGCATCGCCAGCGAAGCCTCGGGCTGTGCGGCAGGAGCCCCGGTCAGGGGGATATCAGCAGCGGGAGCGGAGGCAACGGGGGCCTCAGGCTCGGCGATAACCGGGGTGGCTTCCGGGGCCTGTGGTTGGACGGCCTCAGCCTCTTCTTTCTTGCGGCCGAAACCCAGCCAGGAAAACAAACCTTTTGCCATCTAAAAAATACTCACTTCGTTGGCTGACTGCTAAGATAGCCGTCCCTCGGTGGGTCGGCATAAAAATGAACCGCCTTATACTAACACTTTATTTTCTGACGACGAAACGCGATGCCCAGAGTGAAATCCAGCCGTAACAGCCCCAATAAAAGCCCAATTCCGCAGGGAAAAGCGGGTGTTGTAAGAATCATCAGCGGTCAGTGGAAGGGTCGCAAATTGCCGGTCAGGGACCTGGATGGTCTCAGGCCGACCACGGATCGCATCAAGGAGACCATCTTCAACTGGCTGGCTCCCCATGTGCGCGGCACCCGCTGCCTCGACTTGTTTGCCGGCAGCGGCGGTCTGGGGCTGGAGGCGCTGTCCCGTTATGCCGAGCAGGTGACCCTGGTCGAGATGGACAAGGGCGCCGCCGATCAGCTCAAAAAGAATCTGGTCGCCCTTGGCAGCCAGCAGGGGAGTGTGATCCAGACCGATGCGGTGAGCTGGCTGCAAGGCCCGGCGACGCCGTTCGATCTGGTGTTCCTCGATCCGCCCTTTCGCCGCGAGTTGCTGCCCCAGGTGTGCGAACTGCTGGAACAACGTGGCTGGCTGGCGCCGGACGCGCTCATCTATCTTGAGCGGGAGAAGGAGATGGGGGATCTAGCCCTGCCCGCCAGCTGGCAATTACTCAAGGACAAACAAGCCGGTCAGGTCTGCTATCAACTTTATCTGCGGGACACCAAGAATGACGCTGCGGTTTAAACACCGTACGGGAGGGGAAATGGGCTATGGGCCCCTCCCCGTCGATTTGGGCAACTACTCAAGGACAAGCAGGTCGATCAGATCAGGTCTGCTATCAGCTCTATGTAAGGGAGGTAAACGATGAAGCGCGTGTTTAATCTGTTGGCGATGGGCGTCTTGCTGTTCTTCTGGCTGGGGGTGGTGCTCGCCCTGTTTGGTACCTTGCCGGGCAAGTTGAACGGCTTTCTGCCGGTCTGCGGCCTGATCGTGGCCCTGATGCACTGGGTACAGGCCAGCCTGATCAAGGCCGCCTGCAAGCCCTACTTCCCGGTGACTCGCCTCGAATTCACCCAGGTACTGGTCTTCGGGGTGTTCGGCATGATGGATATTCGCGCCAAGCTGCAGGCCATCATTGATGCCAAGCAGAAGGGCTGGACGCCCCCTCAAGCCGACTGAGGCAGGCGCCTTACATCCTGACACTGTCTGAAGGAGTGACTCGTCACTCCTTCACTTTTTTCCCCACGCTGATGCCGAGTTTGATGGAGAGCGCGGCGAGCAACAGCAACATGGCGATCAGGGAGAAGAAGTTGCTGCCCAGTTCCGGATATTGCACCTTGATCAGCGCCGAATGACCAAAAACGCCGATGAAAAAACTAAGGATCATACAGATAGGGGTATTCCCCACCATGGGCTCGTGGCGATAGTGCTGGTAGAGCTGATAGGCCGCCAGCAGCAGGGCGATCAGGGGGAAGAAGGAGAAGGGCACGGCCGATTCGGTCAGTACCGACAGGAAGGCATCCCCACAGATCCCGATGAGCAGGGCCAGCAACAAGGGTTTCTTGGGGATAGCGTTCGGTTCATGCATGGACTGTTCATCCTTGGCTTAAGAGAGGGGTTCGCGGCGCTTGCGGTTCTGGACCTCGGCACCCATGGCGATGATGCGCAGCTGACTGATGGTGCGATCGGAGAGCGCCTTGCACTCCTCGCTGGTCATGTCGAGGGCGTCGGCACCGGCGCTGAAGACGATGGTGACCATGGCTTCGGCCTGGATGTAGGCCTCCTCCCGTGGCGCCTCCGTGGTCGCCTCCAGATAGTCGGTCAGCTCGGCGATGAAGTGCTGGATCTCGCGCGCCACCGCCTGACGGAAGGCCGCCGAGGTACCGGAGCGCTCACGCAGCAGCAAGCGGAAGATGTTCGGGTTGTTTTCGACAAACTCCATGAAGGTCTGCACCGAGGTGCTGATGACGCTGCCGCCGCCGGCGATGCGCTGGCGGGCCTGACGCATCAGCTGACGCAGGGTCAGCCCCCCCTCGTCCACCAGGGTCAGCCCCAGCTCTTCCATGTCGCGGAAATGACGGTAGAAGGAGGTCGGCGCTATGCCCGCCTCCCGCGCGACTTCCCGCAGGCTGAGGTTGGAGAAGCTGCGGTTGGCACAGAGTTGACTGAACGCCGCGTCGATCAGCGTACGCCGGGTTTTTTCTTTTTGTTGCGCGCGAATACCCACGAAATACAGTCACCTTGAGGTTAGCGAGGCCAAATGATAACCCGAAGGGGGGGCCGGGATCAGGTTTGTCTCCGACTTTTTTACCATTGACCCGCATTCCGGCTCAATGGAGAATAGTGAACAGCTGTTCGCTGAAAGGAGCCGAGTAAAATGGACCGCCCCCCGATCATCATGAGCAACACCCTGCTGTTTGCCCTCTCCGGGCTGGCGGCACTGATCGCCGTGCCCTGGTACGGCATGACTCACGGCTACGACCTCTGGCAGTGGATCTGCTTCCTGCTGTTGTTCTGCTACTGCGGCATCTCCATCACCGCCGGTTACCACCGACTCTGGTCCCACAAGACCTACAAGGCACACCCGATCCTGCAATGGATCTTCGCCATCGGCGGTGCCCTCGCCCTGCAAAACTCGGCACTGCACTGGTCGTCCGATCACCGCCGTCACCACCGTCACGTGGATGACAACCAGAAGGATCCCTACAGCGCGGGCCGCGGCTTCTGGTACTCCCACATCGGCTGGATGCTGCGGGAATACCAGCGCGAGATCTACCACGACTACAGCAATGTGCGGGATCTGCAGAACAACGCCATCGTCGCCTTCCAGCACAGGCACTATCTGGCCTTGACCCTGGCCACCAACATCGGCATCCCGCTGCTGCTTGGCCTGGTCCACGGCGATCTGCTCGGCATGCTGCTGCTGGCCGGGGTGCTGCGCATGGTGATGACCCACCACACCACCTTCTTCATCAACTCCCTCGCCCACATCTGGGGCAGCCAGCCCTTCACCGATCGCAACAGCGCTCGGGACAACGGCATCCTGGCCTTCTTCACCTTCGGCGAGGGGTATCACAACTTCCACCACCTGTTCGAGAACGACTACCGCAACGGCATCCGCTGGTGGCAGTACGATCCCACCAAGTGGCTGATCCGCAGCGCCGCCTGGTGCGGGCTGGCCAGGGATCTGCGCGCCTGCCCCGAGGAGCGCATAGAGCTGGCCAAGCTGGAGATGCAGCTTAAACGCGCAAAGGCGAAGCTGCGCAAGAAAGAGGATCGGGAGTTGTGGCAGGCACTGCTGCAAGAGGAGTACGACAAGCTGAGCCTGCAGCTCCAGCACTACTACGCCAGCCGCAAGCGGCTGCTGGAGCAGCGCAAACGCACGGCGCTGGCCCGCTACGATAGATTCAAGCTGCAGTTGGAGTATCGCAATCTGCGCGATGGCTTCCTCGCCGGCAAACGCAACTGGAGCCGATTGCTGGCCGGCATCGCCTGATACCGTCCATGTGATGTCCCATATTCGAGACCGCCCGTTGGCGGTCTTTTTATGGGCACAGGGCGACAGGACGCGATAAAAAAGTGGGGCGACATTCGCATGTCACCCCCTCGCAAATAGCATGTTCCATATTGGGATCCGGCCATAAGGGGTACCGATGCCGCTTCACGGGTTTCCGCTCCCGATCCGGGCGTCTGCCGGAGCAATCCGACCGACCAAGTACCCTCATCACCTTCACCCACACGGCAGACCAGCCACCGTGTTTGTCCTTGCAGTTGAAATACTACGCAGTTAAATAAAATAAAAAACCATTTTTTGCAGACAACTATGCAATCACTCTGAGGGCCACCTGATTCAGGTCCTGGCACAAAATGATTAAAAACAATGCGATATGGCATTATTTCGACATCGCCTCGCAACGAATGTCTTCTATGGCGCACAAGGCTTTGCGAGATCTCGCACAAGCTTGGCCCTCACAACCAGGGATGCAGTGACGACAACCCCTTGCTCAACCGGGCCAGCAGGCGTCGCAGCGCCGAAGGATGAGGTGCATCCCGCCGCACGGCGGCCTGCTGCCAGCCCGTCAGCCACTGCTGCAACTCGGCGCAGAGCGCGGGGCAACGCAGGTGCAACATCAGCTCGGTGTTGAGCATCAGGGAGCGGGGATCCAGATTGAAGCTGCCGAGCAGTGCCTCCTCCTCTCCCATCAGGATCAGCTTGGCATGCAGGCTCTGCGCATCCCCTTCCAGCTCGAACAGCGTAATTCCCTGCCGCACCAGCCAGGGGCGATGACGGCGATAGGCGCCATATACCAGCGGCACATCGGTGCTGGCCAGGGAGTTGGTCAGGATCCCGATGCTCACCCCCGCCTGCCGCTGCCGTTTGAGACGACGGCGCAGCCCGCGCGTCAGGATCAGGTAAGGACTCACCAACCGCAGCGCCCCCCGGTTGCCGGCCAGCTTGCGCCCCAACTCGACTGCCATGGTCGGTCGGGAGATCAGCCCTTTGCCGGGGCGATCGAACCAGAAGGTGCCCTGACCCTGATGCCAGCACAGGGGCACGGGCTCGTCGTCGAACAGGCTGGCGGGTAGATCGTAGACGGCAGCCACCGCCGGCTCGGTCAAGGTGAGCAGGAAGTCGTTCACGGCGGCTATCTCGGCAGGCTGCAGGGCGCGTCGCCACAGGCGTCGGATGGGGCGACTCCAGCGGCTCTGCCAATACAGACTGAAGCCCTGCCCGGCCTGCTGGCAGAGGGCCCCCCGGCAGACGATATCCAGATCGATGAAGTGAGGCGCCTCTCCCAGGCCAAAGTAGCGATCGCCGATGTTGCGGCCACCGATCACCCCCTGGCAGCCATCCACCAGCAACAGCTTGTTGTGCATGCGATGGTTGATGCGTCTAAAGCTGAGCAGGCCTTCGAGCAGCAGGGCCAGCGGACGCCAGCCCCTGAACCAGAACGGATTGAACAGCCGCACCTCGATGCCGGGCTGATGGGCCACCACCTCCAGGAAACGGTTGTCGCCGGCATAGAGGTCGTCGATGAGCAGTTGCACCCGCACCCCGCGCCTGGCCGCATGCAGCAGCTCGGACAACAGCAGCTTGCCGCTATTGTCTTCCTCCCAGCTGTAATACTGGGCCTGGATCCGGCTGCGGGCCCCACGGATCAGCTGGCAGCGCACCCTCAGGGCCATGGCAGGATCGTCGAGCAGGGCAAATTCGGCGGGGATCAAGCGTCATCTCCTTGTCATGGGGCCATGGCATAACCCGGACAGCCCCCCGATCGCCACGAGCCAAGGAGTCGACCATGGAACTCTGTGACCGCCCCTCTCTGTGCCATAGGCCCCAGGCCAGCCAACCGGATCCCACCCCGGCCAGGCCACTTGCCCCCTGGTATCTGCAACACCGGGATCAAGGGTGGGAAGCCCCCGGCGCCGCTCATCAGAGTCAGCACTCAGGGTAATGCTCAGGGTTGTACCGCCTCTTTGGCGTCGGAGATAGCCTCGGACTTGCCCTCCAGCTGAGGCAGACTGAAACGATAGGCCACGTAGTATTTGTAGATGGTGCCGACATAGTTGATGGGCCCCTGGCCGACCTCGTTGGCCACCAGCTGCTCCACGTTGCCAAACCAGACGTTCGGATCCAGCCCCCTCTCTTTGGCCTTGGCCTGCAACGCCTGCACCCGGTTCGGGCCCGCGTTGTAGGCCGCCAGCGCGAACAGATGACGATTGATATTGTCCATCCCGGGGTCGTTGAAATAGGTATCCAGAATGTGCCGCAGGTAACGGCAGGCCGCCTCCACATTGCCCTCCAGGCTGCTGAGTCGGGCCCCGCGGATCCCCACGACGCCGCCGGTGCTCGGCAGCAGTTGCATGATGCCGACCGCCCCGCCGTGGGAGCCGATATTGGGATTGAGCCCCGACTCCTTGTAGCCAAGCGCCGCCAGCATCAGCCAGTCCAGCCTGTATTTGGCCGCCTGGGTCTCGAGTACCTGGCGGATGGTCGACAGCCGCCCCAGCGGGTCTGGCGCCAGAATGTTGCTCATCTGCTCGCTCTGGGCCAGCAGGCGACGCAGGGTCATGTCGCTGTAGAGGGTGCGCTTGCTTGACTCCGAGATATAGGCGTTTACCGCCTTGAGCAGCTCGGGGCTGTTGTTTCGCAAGGCCCAGGCGCTGCGCCCCTTGTCTCGCAGCGGGATCAGCTTGTGCGCCTTGAGGCCGCCTATCATGTCGAGCCAGATCCGCCCCTTGAAGCTGTCGGTCACGGTCAGCGGTATGATGCCGGCGGCCACCATCTCCATCAGGTCTCCGTCCTGCAGATACTCGGGCACCGTCTCTATGTACACCGGGGGCAGCCCCAGCTCGCGAAACAGCCAGTTGAGCTGGTGCAGGCTCTCGTAGTAGCTGGAGCTGGCCCGCACCCAGATCCGCCGCCCCGACAGCTGGGTGATACGGTTGAAACCGGGCAAGGCACGCTGGCTCACCACCCACTCCTCGATGGGCGAGATGATGGGAGCAGAGAAGGTGACCTGCTCACGCCGGGTCGGCGTCACCGTCATGGTGGCCGCCACCAGATCGCCGCGCCCCTCGGTGAGATAGTCCAGCAGCTTGTCCTGACGGACCGGGATGTAGATGATCTTGAGCTTGAGCTTCTCTTTGGCGAGATAGGTCTTGTTTAGCCAGCGCTCGAAGCCTTGCAGCTGATTGACCAGGATGCCGTACTGGGCGCCCTTGTCGAAGAAGAAGAAGCCCCGTTCATAGACCACCAGGGCCCTGAGCTCTTTTTTTTGCAGGATGTGTTCGAGGTCCCCGGGTTGGGGCAAGCGTTTCGGTTTGACGTCCACTACGCGTGGAGGAGTACTCTCTGGCCGGGGCAGGGGATCCACCGCCAGCAGAGGAAGACACCAGCAGGCCAACAGGCCCCAGATCCATAGCCGCATCCTCTCTCCTTCTGTTGACCGACTCGTATCGGGCGAGCCGTCCGTGGGATAACTCACTATAGAACGGGGAGCTGCGGCTGCAGGGTCAATACGGCAGGCGGGCCTGCCGTATCATCAGATTGCTCAGACTGAGCGGGCACGCAACTCGAAGATCAGCTTCTCGGCGGTGCAGGTGAATTGCAGGCGAGCCTTGAGGATCACGCCCTCGCCACCCTGGCTCAGCTCGCTGCTGACGCTGGCCTCGGCAGTCACCTGCTTGGCCAGTGCCTCATAGGCCGCCAGCTTGGCGCGAGCATCGGCTTCTGTCGCGGCCTCGATCACCAGCTCCATCAGCTCGTCACCCTCACCTATGATGGTGCCGATCTCGGCCATGCTGCCACAGCTCTCACAGGTTTCCTGCACTATCTCTTTTACAGACATCATTCAACTCCTACTTATTTCGGCTGCGTATCATCGTTACGCAAGGCCTTGCGAAAATCCTTGATGGCGGTGCCCAGATCCTCTCCGGCGCCGGCCAGGCGTTTACTACCAAACACCAGAACGACGACCACGAGCAGGATCAACAAATGCCAGATATGAATTCCACCGAGTCCCATGGGGATGCTCCTGACTGATTGATATCGATAGCTTGTATCAAAAGAACGCGTAGCGATTGTTGGGCGAAATCAAGGCAGGTGCAAGTTTGTGAATCAATCGGCAAAAAAAATACGGCGACCCATGGTCGCCGTACGAATCGGTGCTACTTGTCCCCCTCAACTACTACATCCTGTAGCAGTACCATAACGGCGTGAGACGTTTCGAGCATAGGGTCGCCAAGATATGAAAACAAATGGTATAAATTCATCTAAGAATTGAAGGAGATTCATATCATGTTGCTGGAACAGCTCGGGCGCATAGACCTTAATTTATTGATTATCCTGCAAGTCTTGCTGGAGGAGCGCAATGGCAGCCGGGCCGCCCGCCGCCTGCACCTGAGTCAATCGGCCGTCAGCAAGGCCCTGGGCCGCCTGCGGGACACCTTCGACGATCCCCTGTTCGTGCGCTCCGCCTACGGGCTGGAGCCCACTCCCCGCGCCCTCGGTCTGCAGCAGCAGTTGCAGCCCATCTTGCTGTCGCTGGACAACCTGATCCAGCCGCCGGATTTCGATCCTGCCCATACCGAGCGTGAGTTCGTCATCGCCAGCATGGACAGCGCCTTCACCCTGTTCGCCCCCCTTTACCTGAGCGAACTCAAGCGCCAGGCGCCGGGGATCCGGCTGCGCTACGAGGAGTGGACCGAGCACAGCCTGACCGAGATGAGCCAGGGCCAGGTAGACATCGCCTTCACGGTGCGGGAGAACTGCATCACCTCCGACTACCGGCTCGACACCCTGCCCGGCAGCATCTGCCAGCGGTTGCTCGCCATCGATGACCTCACCTGCCTGGTACAGCAGGATCACCCGGCGCTGCACGAAACCGAATGGGATCTCACCCGCTACCTCGCCTATCCCCATGTGCAGACCTACTGCGAGGGGCGGGATCGCTGGATGCTGGATCACAAGCTGGCGGAGCAGGATCTCTATCGCCGGATAGAGGCGACCGTGCCCTCGTTCGAGGCGGCGCTGCGGATGGGGATGCATTCGAACATGATAGTGACCCTCTCCAAGCTCTATGCCCGCCACGCGACCCAGGTCTACCCGCTGGTGCCGCTGCCGCTGCCCATCGCGCTGGACAGCATCTCCCACCTGCTGATCTGGCACCAGAGTCACGAGGAGGATCCGGGCCACCGTTGGCTGCGGGAAACCCTGCTCGCCCTCATCATGAGCAAGCTCTAGACCTCAGCGACCGAAGGATCCTGAGCGTCGGCACTGACTGCCGGTGCGCCGTTTCACAGGCAAAAAAACGGGGCTCTGTGCAGCCCCGTTCATTCACGCCATCATGCTGACGGTCAGTTCTGGCCGGTCACCGCCAGATAGTGGTGCACGCCGTCCAGCAGCATCTGCACCGAGATCATCACCAACAGCATGCCCATCAGCCGCTCCACTGCGGTGAGTCCTCGCTCACCCAGCAGCTTGTTGAACAGCTCGTAGAACATCAGGATCACGGCGCTGGCGCCCCAGGCCAGCAGCAGGGCCAGCGACCAGTCCGCCATCCGGGTCGGCTCCTGGTTCGCCAGCAGCAGCAGAGAGGCCAGGATGGACGGACCCGCGATCATGGGGATGGCCATGGGCACCAGGAAGGGCTCCTCGCCGGCGGCCAACCCGGTCACCCCACCGGGCGTCGGGAAGATCATCTTGATGGCGATGAGGAACAGGATGATGCCCCCGGCGATGCTCACCGCCTCCTGGCGCAGATTGAGGAAGCTCAGGATCTGCTGACCGGCAAACAGGAAGCCCAGCATGATGGCCAGGGAGAACAACAGCTCACGGATCATCACCTTGCGTCGCCGCTTGGGATCGACATGGCGCAAAATGGAGAGGAAGACCGGCAGGTTGCCCAGCGGATCCATGATCAGAAACAACATGACGGCAGCGGAGAAAGTATCCATACGATTGACGGGCAATGCCCGGGCCAAGCCTTCGACAGAGAAAAAGAGGGGGAAATACTAACAAAGGGAAGAAGATTGCGCGAGCCGCAGGACACGGCTCGCCGCCGGCCTCAGCCGTGATTGCAGATCTTGTCGGCGCGGGTCTGGAAGCCTTGCTCCGACTCGATGAACTTGCCGCGCTTGGCCAGCAGTTCGATCAGGGCCTCTGCATCCATCTTGCTGGCGCTGCAGGTGTGAAAACGGGCCTCGGCACCGAAATGCGCGTCGATCGCCTGCTTGAGGCTGGCGCGGGTAAACTGGCCATCCTGGGTCAGCATCATCTCCATCACTTCGTGACCATGTATCGACTGGGACATCTCAAACCTCGTTAATTATCATGTCAGATGTCCATTAAAGCCGGAATGGCCAAATCCGATCTTGATGTAAACCAATAAATTGGCGTTTTTAACAACCGCGGGCTGGCCGTGAGCACCGCTTTGTCGATAATGTGGCAACCTGGGCAGGGGATGGCTACACTAGCGCCCCTTTTTGCCATCGCAGACAGAAAATAAGGACATCGGCGTCATGCTGTTCCATGGATTGGCCCTCAAGCCCTGGCGGATCTGGACCCGCCGCCCGCTCTGGTTGAAGACCCTGCTCGGCATGCTGACCGGGATAGGGCTCGGGCTCGGCTTCAGTGAGCAGGCATTGCTGCTCAAACCCATCGGCGTCCTGTTCGTCAACACCATACAGATGCTGATGGTGCCCCTCATCTTCTGCTCCGTCATCGCCGGCCTCACCTCCCTGCTCAAGGGCAAGACCCTGGATCGGATCGGCAGCAAGGCCATCGGCCTCTATCTGTGCTCGACCGCCATCGCCATCTGCATCGGGCTGATGATGGGCTGGCTGCTGGAGCCCGGCATGGGTGCCAATATGGGGCCTTACGAGCGGACCGGTGTGGTAGTGCAACCGACCCTGGCCAGCGTGCTCAGCCATCTGGTGCCGCGCAACCCGATCCAGGCCATGGTGGATGGCAAGATCCTGCAGGTGATCGTGTTCGCGGTGGCCCTCGCCCTCGCCCTCAACGCCAGCGGCCGCCGCGGTCGGCCCGCCATCCTGTTCTTCACCTCCCTGGCGGAGGGCATGTTCAAGCTGACCCAGATGGTGATGACGCTGGCGCCCTACGGCGTCTGTGCCCTGATGGCCTGGATGACGGGCAAGTACGGGCTGGATCTGCTGCTGCCGCTACTCAAGGTGATAGGTGCCGTCTACCTCGGCTGCCTGCTGCACGTGCTCGGCGTTTACAGCAGCCTGCTGATCCTGCTGGCCCGCCTCAACCCGTTGCACTACTTCAAGAGCATCCTGGATGCCCAGGCAATCGCCTTCACCAGCAGCTCCAGCAGCAGCACCCTGCCCATCAGCCTGGCCTGCGCCGAGCGCCGACTCGGGGTCTCCCCCGCCATCACCGCCAAGGTACTGCCCATAGGCGCCACCATCAACATGGACGGCACCGCCCTCTATCAGGGGGTCACGGCCCTGTTCGTGGCCCAGGCCTTCGGGGTGGATCTGCACCTGGTGGATTACCTGACCATCATCAGCATCGCGACCCTGGCCAGCATCGGCACCGCCGGCACTCCGGGCACCGGGCTGATGCTGCTGACCCTGACGCTCACTGCGGTGGGCTTGCCGCTGGAAGGGGTGGCGCTGATCGCCGGCATCGATCGCCTGCTGGACATGGCGCGCACCACGGTCAACGTATCTGGGGATATTCTGGTGTCCGTGTTGATCGCCCGCAGCGAGGGAGAGCTGGATCTGGAGACCTATCACGATGCCAACGCGGGCGAGGACATCGACTTCCCGCGTTGAGGTGCGCTTTTCGCAACCTATTGGTGCTCTTTACTCCCTTCTCCCACGCTTCTTCAAATAAGGCGGGTGAAAGCTCGAGGATGAGGGTAATCAGTGCTCGTGGGGATCGTGATGACAGCGCCAGCAGATGTCGAAGTTGGCGCCGTTCTCCTCCCCGCACTGGCCACACAGCCAGCCATTGCCCTGGCGTTGCTGGTAGCGCTCGATGATCCGCCCTGCCCGGCTGCGATCCTGCTCGCGCACCAGCAGGGTGACCTGCAGCAGATCCACCGGCAGCTCCCCCAGCGCCCCCGACAACCCTTCTCCGCTGAGCCGCACCAGCACCCCTTCGACTTCCAGTGCCCCCTTCAGGGCATAAGCTTCCAGCGAGTGAGAGGCCCGATACAAATTGATCCATGGCTCCATGTCTTGTCCTCAATACTGCTTGTCGATACGGTCATCGGCGCCAGCGCTATCACCCTCTCAGGCATAAGCTCCCAGCGAGTGGGAGAGCCGATAGAGATTAATCCACTGTTCCATGTCTTGTCCTCACAGTGCGCTCATATTCATTCATGTCCCGACCTTGACAGCCTCGCCGCTCACAGCAAGTTGTCGATACCGTACTCTGGCCCATTGGCTATCAGGAAATCGATAAACACCCGCAACTTGCGCGGCATCAGCCGCCGCTCGGGGAACAACAGATAGATCGGCACCTTGGGCTGCTGCCAGTCCGGCAACAGGGCCATCAGGGAGCCTTCGGCCAGCTCATCATGGCACAACATGGCGGGCAGAGAGGCGAGCCCCAACCCGGCCTTGGCCGCCTCCCTTGCGCAGGTGATGTTGTTGACCTGGAAGCGGGAAGGGGGATCCACCAGCACCTCGCGCCCATCCAGTTCAAAACACCAGTGAGAGGCCAGAAAGCCGCTGCTGACCGCCACCCGCTGGTGCTGCACCAGATCCTCGGGTCGGGTGATCGCCGGGTTGCGCGCCAGATAATCCGGGCTGGCGCAGAGCAGGCGCCCGGTGCTCCACAGTCGCCGCGCCGCCAGGTTGGAGTCGCTCATGTCACCGATCCGCACTATGGCATCCAGCCCCTCGCTGATGGGATCCACGATGCGATTGGTCAGCTCCAGATCGACTCGCAGGCCCGGATAGGCTTGCAGGAAATTCGCCACCAGCCGGCCGACCACCAGCTGGCCCGTTTCGATGGGTACCGCCAGCTTGAGGGTGCCGGTCACCTCCTGCTGGCTGGCGCTCAGCATCAGCTCGGCCTGGGCCAGCTCCTCCACCGCCTTGCTGCAGCGCAGATAATATTGCTCTCCGGCCTCGGTCAGGGTGAGCTGGCGGGTGGAACGGTAGAGCAGCCGCACGCCGAGCCGCTGCTCCAGCTCGGCGATGCGGCGGCTGACCGTCGCCTTGGTCATCCCCAGCTCCTGGGCGGCGGCGGTGAAGGAGCCCTTGTCGACGATGCGCACGAGGATTAAGGCTGCGTTCAAGTCCATTGTCTCACCAGTGAAACTGTATATCTCATGAATGGATACTAATCGAAACAGTCGGCCGATGTTAGCCTGCCCCCCACAGTTCAGGAAAAACCAAAATCATGAGTCAACACAAGAAGATTCCCCTGCTGGCCGCGCTGCTGCTGGCCCTGCTCGGCGTGCTGTTCGCCGCTTACTGGTATCTGCACGGCCGTTACTTCGAGAGCACCGACAACGCCTATCTGCAGAGCGAGGTGACCGGCATCGGCTCCAAGCTGCCCGGTTATATCGGCGAGGTGCTGGTGACCGACAACCAGGAGGTGAAGGCCGGGCAGCTGATCGCCCGCCTGGACGATCGGGAATACAAGGCCAAGGTGATCGAGGCCGAGGCCGACCTGCACCTCAACCAGGCGACGGCGGAGAACCTGGCCGCCACCCGTATCCAGCAGCAGAGCCTGATCCGCCAGGCCGAGGCCAAGGTCGCCTCGGCCGACGCCGAGCAGGTACGCTCCCGCCAACAGGTCGATCGCATCGGCCAGCTCAAGCAGCGCAACTACAGCTCCCAGGACAATCTGGACGAGGTGAAGGCGGGCTTGCGCGTCAACCAGGCCCTGATGCAGGAGGCCAAGGCCGCCCTGCAGGCCGCCCGCGAGCGCCTGTTGGTACTGGATGCGGAGGCCAAGCAGAATCTGGCCAGACTGGCCCTGAGCGAGGCTCAACTCGAGCAGGCCAGACTGGAACTCGGCTACACCGAGCTGCGGGCCCCGGCCGACGGCATCATCGGCAAGCGCAGCCTGCGGGAAGGTCTCTACGTGCAGTCCGGCATGCAGGTCGCCAGCCTGGTGCCGCTGCAGCAGGTCTGGGTCGAGGCGAACTTCAAGGAGACCCAGCTGCAGAAGATGCAACCGGGTCAGAAGGTCGAGGTGATCCTGGATGCCTATCCGGATCAACCGGTCGAGGGGATCATCGACAGCCTGGCCCCCGCCACCGGTGCCAAGTTCGCCCTGCTGCCGCCGGAGAACGCCACCGGCAACTTCACGAAAATCGTGCAGCGGGTGCCGGTCAAGATCCGCATCCCGGAGCCCGGCGTGCTGGCAGGCAAGCTGAGACCGGGCCTCTCCACCGAGGTGATCGTCGATACCCGTGATCCCGAGCCCGTGGTCGCGGCTCACTGATGGAAGCCATCCCGCGTCGCAACTGGATCGCGGTCATGGGGGGCCTCATCGGCGCCTTCATGGCCATCCTCGACATCCAGATCACCAACGCCTCCCTGAAGGACATTCAGGGAGCCCTGTCGGCCACCCTGAGCGAGAGCTCCTGGATCTCCACCTCCTATCTGGTGGCGGAGATGATCGCCATCCCCCTGAGCGGCTGGCTCAGCCGGGGCCTGAGCGCCCGTCGCTACATGCTGTGGAGCACGGGCGCCTTCATCGTCGCCTCCGTGCTCTGCTCCTTCAGCTGGAACCTCACCAGCATGATCGTGTTCCGGGCCCTGCAAGGCTTCACCGGCGGTGCCCTCATCCCCATGGCCTTCTCCCTCATCATCAGCCTGTTGCCGCTGCACAAGCGGGCCACCGGCATGGCGCTGTTCGGCCTCTGTGCCACCTTCGCCCCCACCATAGGACCGACCCTGGGGGGCTGGCTGACGGAGCAGTTCTCCTGGCACTACATCTTCTATCTGAACGTGCCCCCCGGCCTGCTGGTGATGGCCATGCTGGCCCACGGTCTGGACAAGAAGGCGGTGGACTGGGAGGTGATCAAACGGGTGGATCTGGTCGGGATCCTCACCATGGCGGTGGGGTTGGGCCTGCTGGAAGTGGTGCTGGAGGAGGGCAACAGGGAGGACTGGTTCGGTTCCAGCTTTATAGTGCGACTCACCGTCATCTCCGTGGTGGCGCTGATCTTCTTCGTCATCAGCCAGTTGCTGCGTCGCCACCCACTGGTCAACCTGCGGCTGCTGCACAGTCCGCGCTTCGCGATGGCCTGCTTCGCCTACCTGGTGCTCGGTATGGGGCTGATGGGCTCCATCTATGTGCTGCCCCTCTACATGACCCAGATCCACAACTACAACGCGCTGGAAATCGGCGAGGTGCTGATGTGGATGGGGCTGCCGCAGCTGCTGGTGCTGCCGCTGGTGCCCAGGCTGGTGACCAAGATAGATCCCCGCTATCTGGTGAGCTTCGGCTTCCTGATCTTCGGGATAAGCTGCTTCATGAACATGAACATGAGCGCCGACTACGCCGGGCCCCAGCTGATCCAGTCGCTGATCGTGCGGGCACTGGGCCAGCCCTTCGTCATGGTACCGCTCTCCCTGGTGGCGACCGCCAGCCTGACCCCGGACGAGATCCCCTCCTCTTCCACCCTGCTCAACGTGCTGCGCAACCTCGGCGGCGCCTTCGGCATCGCCATGATCGCCACCATGCTGGACAACGACACCCGCATCCAGTTCAGCAACATCAGCAGCACGCTCGCCGCCAGCAGCATAGAGGGGCAGAGCTACCTGCTGCAGCTGGCCCAGAGCATGATGGCGCAAGGTGCCGGCCCGGAGCAGGCACAGTTGCAGGCCCAGGCCATGCTGTCGAACACCATCAACCGGGAGGCCACCATCATGGCGTACAACCAGGTGTTCTTCGTGATGGGGGTCTTCCTGCTCATCGCCAGCGCCATGATGCTGCTGCTCAAGCAGCCGCCCCCCAGGGCCGCCGACGCCGAGCCCATGGAGGCATGACGCAGCAACGAAAAACGGGCCAGCAGGCCCGTTTTTTTATGGTCGGTTTGGCATTCGTGCCGGGGCTCAGCCCGCCAGGGAGGCAGCAATCAGGAACTGGGCGGCATAGTAGCTGCTCATGATCCAGGCCTTGGCATGGGGGAAGGGGCGGCGGAACCTGTCCAGCGCCAGCATGCTGTCGGAGAAGAGGAACATCAATGCCCCCACCAGGGCGGCGGAGCAGCCCGCCGTGAGCGAGGCATGCCAGGCACCGGCGGCCACCCAGGCCATGCCGATGATCACCAGCATGTAGCAGAACACCGGGATCTTCATCTCCCCGAGCTTGCCCCACAGCAGGCCGAACACTAGGCCCGCCACCAGCAGCAGCATCAGGCCATCCACCAGCTTGAGCACCAGCGGCCCCTGGGCGAAGCCGACGATATAGCAGACATGTGCGACAAAGAATGCCGCCAGCCCCTGGATGAAGCGATCCTTTGGCAGCATCAGCAACACGTCCCCCGCCAGCGACAGGCAGAGGCCCAGCAGGATCCAGGCGTGGGAGCCATTGTGGTCGTCACTCTGGTAGCCAAACGCCAGCGCTATGATAAACAGCATGGTCAGCGGCTTGCTGATATAGAACTGACGGGAGTCTGAGCCGTAGGCGGTGCGGATATGCCACCAGCCCGATGCGATGATCAAGAAACTCAATAACATGCCCTGCTCCTCATCGGTTGCTCGCGCTCGGATGGCAACCTCTTTAATGACTGCCAGATTAACAAATTCCCCCGACCAGTGGCAGGGGGAATGCAGCAGATGGCACTCTACGCCTAAAGTCTAATTGCCCCGCCCCCGCGGCTCGGGCATAAGAATCAGCTCAGGAAGATCACCATGGAAGACGCAATGACCAACTATCTGCCCGCTATCGACATCATGATGTGTCATCTGGGGATTAGCTTCGAGCAAGCCTGCGAGCAGCTGGGCCTGAGCCCGCAGGAGCAACAGGCTCTGGATCAGTTGCAGCAGCAGGCTCAGTCAAACTAGCCCTCCCGGTATGGACATCATGATGTGCCATCCGGGGAGCCGCTTCGAACAGGCCTGTGAACAGCTCGGCCTGAGCCCGCTGGAGCAACAGACTCTGAGCCAGATACAGGCGCAGGAGCTGTCGGAATAGCTCAGTCCCGGTATCGACATCGTGATGTGTCATATGTGGGAATCAGCTTCGAGCAAGCCTGCGAACAGCTGGGCCTGAGCCCGCTGGAACAGCAGAACCTGAGTCTGCTGCAAGAACAGCAGCCAGAGTAACGCCCCCCAAGATTGAAAACGGCGCCTTCGAGGCGCCGTTTTTATTGTGGGTGCTGATTAACGCAAGGTCCGTCGTCGCTGCAGCCAGACCACCAGCGCAAACAGCAGGAAGCCCGGCAACCACATCAGCTCCTTGTGCCAGCGTTCGGTAGGCGCCTTGACGGAGAGGATCTCCTGATCGAACTCCATGCCGGCCGCCGCCGCCGGGCTGCCGAAGGTGACGCTGTCGATCAGCGTCTTGCCGTCCTGCTCATACAGGGCCAGCCCCAGGCTGGCCAGACGGGCCTCCCCATCCGCACCGGCCGGCACCGCCAGCAGCACCGTGGATTGGCGCAGCTTGCCCACCGCATCCTCCCCCTGGATCCGCAGCCGCAGGGTGCTATCCGCCTCCACCTCCCCCAGGGTCTGGGCGAACTGGGCCGGCGCCGTGTCGCGATAGGGATCCTGCACCATGTCCATCCAGAAGCCGGGGCGGAACAGGGTGAAGGCCACCAGCAACAGCAGCACGCTCTCGTACCAGCGGCTGCGCGCCAGGAACCAGCCCTGGGTCGCGGCGGCGAAGATCAGCATGGCCACGGTGGCCACCATGAAGATCAGCACGCCGTGGGCGAAGTCCACATCGATCAGCAGCAGATCGGTGTTGAAGATGAACAGGAACGGCAGCGCCGCGGTGCGCAGGCTGTAGTAGAAGGCGGTGATCCCGGTCTTGATGGGATCCCCCTTGGAGACGGCCGCCGCCGCGAACGACGCCAGCCCCACCGGCGGAGTCACGTCCGCCATGATGCCGAAGTAGAACACGAACAGGTGCACCGCGATGAGCGGCACTATCAGGCCGTTCTGCTGGCCGAGCGTCACCACCACGGGCGCCAGCAGGCTGGACACCACTATGTAGTTGGCGGTGGTGGGCAGCCCCATGCCGAGGATCAGGCTCAGCAAGGCGGTCAGCAGCAGCATCAGCAGCAGGTTGCCCATGGAGAGGAACTCCACCAGATCCGCCAGCACCAGGCCGACCCCGGTCTGGGAGACGGCGCCCACTATGATGCCGGCGGTGGCGGTGGCGATGCCGATGCCGATCATGTTGCGGGCACCGGCCACCAGGCCCTCCCTCAGATCCACCAGGCCATCGCGGGCCGAGCCGTAGTGGTGCTTGCCATCGGTGCGCAGCCAGTTGAGCAGCGGCCGTTGGGTCAGCAGTATGATGGTCAGCATCACTGTGCCCCAGAAGGCCGACAGCCCGGGCGACAGTCGCTCCACCATCAGGCACCACACCAGCACCACCACCGGCAGCAGGAAGTGCAGGCCAGATAGCAGCACGGCGCGGGTGTTGGGCAGCTCGGTCAGCGGCTGATCCGGATCCTCGGCAGGCAGCGGCTCATTGCTGGCCGCTATCTTGAGCAGGCCCAGATAGGCGGCTACCAGCAGCAGGGCGACCCCCGGCAGGGCATAGTCACCCAGCGCCGGTTTGAGCCAGCCCAGACCGTAATAGACCGCCATCGACAGGCCGCTGATCAGGGCGGCGCCGAAGGCAAAGCCGGTCAGGCGGCGCAACCAGGGCTTGGGTTGGTGGTTGCCGATGGGCTCCATACCGAGCTTGAGCGCCTCCAGGTGCACTATGTAGAGCAGCGCTATGTAGGAGATGGTCGCCGGCAGGAAGGCGTGCTTGATGATCTCGACGTAGGGAATGCCCACGTACTCCACCATCAGGAAGGCGGCGGCCCCCATCACCGGCGGCATGATCTGGCCGTTGACCGAGGAGGCCACCTCGACCGCCCCCGCCTTCTCCTTGGAGAAACCGACCCGCTTCATCATGGGGATGGTGAAGGTACCTGTGGTGACCACGTTGGCGATGGAGGAGCCGGAGATGACCCCGGTCAGCGCCGAGGCGACCACGGCCGCCTTGGCCGGCCCGCCGCGCAGGTGGCCGAGCAGGCTGAAGGCGAGCTGGATGAAGTAGTGACCGGCGCCGGCCCGCTCCAGCAGGGCACCGAACAGCACGAACAGGAACACGAAGCTGGTGGAGACCCCGAGCGCTATGCCGAACACCCCCTCTGTGGTGATCCACTGGTGGTTGGCCAGGGCGGTGAAGCTCACCCCACGGTGGGCCAGCAGCCCCGGCATCCAGGGACCGGCCAGGCTGTAGCCGAGGAACACCAAGGCGATCACCGCCAGGGCGGGCCCAAGGGCGCGGCGGGTCGCCTCCAGCAGCAGCGGGATGCCGATGCAGGCGGTGACCAGATCCGAGGTGGTGAGATTGCCGGGGCGCTGGGCCAGGGCCTCGTACATCACGAACAGATAGATGGCGGCGCCGGCGGCGATGAGGCCGAGGGCGATATCCCCGAGCGGGACTCTATCCCGGGGGGAGCGGCGGAACGCCGGAAACACCAGGTAGGCCAGCAACAGGGCGAAGCCGAGGTGGATGGCGCGGGTCTCGGTGTCGTTGAGGACGCCCACCCCCAGCATGAAGGGCAGCGGTGAGGCGATCCAGAGCTGGAACAGGGACCAGGCCAGCGCCAGTCCGGTAATGAGCCAGCCCATGAGGCCGAGCGGCAGCCGGGCGCCCACGTCCTGGGCGATCAGCTCCTCGGTGGAGAGTTCTTTATCTTGCATAGGATTTACATCTGCCTACGAGTACAACAAGAACAACACCCGCTGCGACAGAGGAAGCGGCAGACGGGTGTTGAATGGCATCACAAGGGCCCGTGGGCCGGGGATCAGAGCCAGCCGCGCTCTTTGTAGTAGCGAGCGGCGCCTTCATGCAGCGGGGCGGAGAGACCCACCTTGATCATGTCGGCCTCTTTCAGATCGGCGAAGGCCGGGTGCAGGCGCTTGAAGCGGTCCAGGTTGTCGAACACCGACTTGACCAGCTGATAGACCACTTCAGGATCGGCCTTGGCGCTGGTGGAGAGCACCGCCTTGCCGCCGATGGACGGGGTCGGCTGGTCGCTGCCCTTGTAGAGGCCACCGGGGATCTCGGCCTTGGTGTAGTAGCTCTTCTCGGCCAGCAGCTTGTCGATGTCGGCCCCGGTCACCGGTACCAGTACCGCGTCCGTGGTGGTGGAGGCTTCCTGGATGGCACCGTTCGGGTGACCCACGAAGTAGCTCATGGCGTCGATGTTGTTGTCACCCAGCGCCGAGGCCTGCTCCGCCGGTTTCAGCTCGGAGACCAGGCCGAAGTCGCCCTTCTTCCAGCCTTTGACCGCCATGATCTCTTCCATGGTGTCGCGCTGGCCCGAGCCCGGGTTGCCGATGTTGACGCGTTTGCCCTTGAGATCGTCGAAGCTGGCGATCTTGGCATCGCGCCGGGCCAGTATGGTGAACACCTCGCTCTGCAGGGAGAAGACGGCGCGCATGTCGTCCATAGCCCCCTCGGCCTGGAAGGGAGCCAGCCCCTTCATCGCCTTGTACTGATGGTCGGACTGCATGATGCCGAAGTTGAACTCACCGCTGCGGATGCCGTTGACGTTGGCCACACCGCCGCCGCTGGCCGGGGCGTTGCATTTGATCTGGTGATCGGCGGCGCCGCGGTTGAGGAAACGGCAGATAGACTGGCCCGCCACATAGTAGACACCGGTCTGGCCGCCGGTGCCGATCGTCACGAAGCGCTCCTGCGCCTGGACCTGACCACCAAACGAGACGCCAACCAGGGCAGCCGACAAGGCACACGCCAGGGTTAATCCTTTCATGCTTTTCATCCTTTTCATTGTTTTATCTCACCCGATTCCCGGGTGAATATGAGCCAGGCCCGCATCAAGACTGGACCTGACGATACGACCTCGTGTGAGGAAAGGGTCGGGCACCGCTGGCCCTGCCCAAAGTCACCATCATCCTGTGGTGAGACAGTCAGCCTCATGCCGACTCTGGGTGATTTGACCAGAAGAGGGTCAGATCAAAGTTGCAACCACTTGATTAGGCACATACCGCCAACATAAATCAAACAAAACGGCAAAATGACGGATTTAAATAGCGAGAAATTTGAAGCGGATCATCAATTGTCTGATCAAGGATTAATTGAGCGAGTCATCAGGCGAGACCAGGCGGTGGGAAGGCGAGATTCTATTGCGGACCTTGTCTGACAAGGGTTTGCGCGGCAGTTGGTTATGCTTTAAATCGTTAGATATACGGAATAAATAAAAATAAGATCGCCCTGTAGCAGCAGAACCTGATGCCTCCGGACGAGGTGTCGCCAGCGGCAATTGAGCCAGTGCGTTTTAACAACTGCGCATCATGTCACCGGGCCTGCGGCGCCGTCAGGCCCGGCATAGAGACAAGCTCCTGGGGCAGGCATGCTCGGATAGCAAAAGGCCCGGCGCCCCATGATCGGAGGGCGCCAGGCCTTTCTGTTGCCGGGATAAAGCCCCAGCGGTTTATGCCTTGGGCTTGGCCAGGTCCAGGATAAACGCGAACTCCAGTGCGATGTCCTCATAGGCCTTGAAGCGGCCCGACTTGCCGCCGTGGCCGGCATCCATGTCGGTGTTGAGCAGCAGCAGGTTATGGTCCGTCTTCAGCTCCCGCAGCTTGGCGACCCACTTGGCGGGCTCCCAGTACTGCACCTGGGAGTCGTGCAAGCCTGTGGTGACCAGCAGATTCGGGTACGCCTGCGCCTTGATCTGATCGTAGGGGCTGTAGGCCTTCATGTAGTCGTAGTAGCGCTTCTGGTTCGGGTTGCCCCACTCGTCGTACTCGCCGGTGGTGAGCGGGATGGATTCGTCCAGCATGGTGGTGACCACGTCCACGAATGGCACCTGCGCCACTACCCCGCGATAGAGCTGGGGCGCCTGGTTGATGACGGCCCCCATCAGCAGGCCGCCGGCGCTGCCGCCCATGGCGTAGACCTGATCCTGGGCGCCGTAGCCCTGCGCCACCAGCGCCTCGGTCACGTCGATGAAGTCGTGGAAGCTGTTCTGTTTCTTGAGCAGCTTGCCGTCTTCATACCAGCCGCGACCCAGCTCCTCCCCCCCTCGCACGTGGGCGATGGCGTAGACGAAACCGCGGTCCAGCAGGCTCAGGCGCGCGGTGCTGAAGTCGGGATCCATGCTGGCACCGTAGGAGCCATAGCCATAGACCAGCAGCGGGTTCTGACTGTCTTTCTTGAACTTGTCCTTGCGATAGACCAGGGAAACCGGCACCTTGACGCCGTCACGGGCGGTCACCCAGAGCCGCTCGCTGGCATACTTCGCAGGCACGAAGCCCGCCACCGCCTGCTGCTTGAGCAGGGTGCGCTTGTCGCTGTCCATGTCCAGCTCGTAGGTGGAGGACGGCGTGGTCATGGAGGAGTAGCCATAGCGCAGTTGGCTGGTGTCGGGCTCGGGGTTGTAGGCGAGCCAGGTGACATAGGCGGGATCGTCGAAGGCGATCTCTTTTTGCTCGCCACTCTGCCAGTTGACCTGACGCAATCGGGTCAGCCCCTGGCTGCGCTCCTCCAGCACCAGCCACTCCTTGAACAGGGCATAGCTCTCCAACAGCACGTCCGGGTTCGGGGCTATCACCGCCTTCCAGCGATCCACCGGGCTCTCCTTGGTCTCGTACAGGCCGAAGTTCTTGCCGTCCTTGTTGGAGCGCACGTAGAAGCGACCACGGTAGTGATCCAGGCTGTATTCGTGATCCACCTGACGGGGCAGGAACAGCCGCGGCGTCTGGGTCGGCACATTGGCATCGATGAGCCGCGCCTCGCCGCTGGTGGTGCTGGAGAGGGCGATGACGATGAAGTCTTCCGAGGTGGTGGCGTAGAGGCTGACGTAGAAGCTGTCCTCCTTCTCCTCGTAGACCAGCTGATCCCGGGCCTGATCCGTGCCGAGCACGTGACGATAGACTTGATAGGGCAGCAGGGTCTTGGGGTGCTTGCGCACGTAGAACACCGTCTTGCTGTCGTTGGCCCACACCAGGTTGCCGGAGGTGTTTTCCAAGGTGTCGCCGGCCCAATTGCCGCTCTCAAGATCCAGGAACTGGATCTGGTACTGACGGCGGGAGAGCAAGTCTTCCGCCACCGCCAGCCAGCGGTTGTTGCGGCTCACCTCGAGGGCGCCGAGGGCATAGAATTCGTGCCCCTCGGCGCGCTGGTTACTGTCCAGCATCAGGCTGGCCTCCTTCTCCCCCAGCTTGGTGCGGGAGTAGATGCCGTACTCCTTGCCCGGCTCATAGCGGGTCTGATAGCGGTAGCCGTTCTTCACGTAGGGCACCGACTCGTCCTGCTGGGGGATGCGGGCCACCATCTCCTGATAAAGCTGCTCGCGCAGGGGCTGGGTCGGCTTGAGCATGGCCTCGGTGTAGGCATTCTCGGCCTTGAGATAATCCAGCACCTCGGGCTTCTGGCGCTCGTCGTCCCGCAGCCAGTAGTAGTTGTCGACCCGGACGTCCCCGTGCTTCTTCAGGGTATGGGGATGTTTGGCGGCCACGGGAGGGAGAATAGCCGGCGGTGTGATGGTATCGCTGGTAGGCATGGCGGACTCTTCATTGGCATGGGTACAGGGCGCGGCAGCCAGGCAAGCCAGCAGCAGCAACCCTCGGGAAAAGATGAACATGTCGCATCCTTTGCGCGGTAACAGGGTCGGCGGGCTCGCGTCCGCACCATACATCGACGATCAGGCTGCGGCCCAGGACTCCGCGCGGCGGCGGCAAGGCGGGCAAACCCGAACATCACCCCTGTGATAATAAATGGCGATCAATCTGCCCCTTGTCGCCCCGGGTTGCAAGTGATCCCCGGACATTCGGCCCAAATCCATGAAAAAGGCCACCATCTCGCGATGGTGGCCCTCTCCTCTGGCCATGAGCGGCACGGGTTCGCTCAGGTGTGCCTCACATGATTAGGAATAGTGCCGGCTCATGACCAGTGTTCGTCAGCCGGGGTAGCTCGACCAGACTTTGGTCGCGCCCTCCTCGCTGATGCTCAGCACCTGGTAGGGCTGACCCGGAATGTCCATGCCCGGCGCACTCTGGGGCATGCCCGGAATGGTCAGGCCACGGATCGCCGGTTTTTCCTTGAGCATCTTCTGCACATCGGCGGCGGGCACATGCCCCTCAACCACATAGCCATTCACCACCCCGGTGTGGCAGGAGGCCAGCTGCGGGGTAATGCCATATTGCTGCTTGATGGGATCGAGCTCCTCGGTTTCCACGACCTTGACCTCAAAGCCGTTATCTTCCATGTGCTTGATCCAGGTCTTGCAGCAGCCGCAATACTGGGACTTGTAGACGGTCATCCGCTCCGTTGCCAGGGCAGAAAAACTGAGAGTACCGGCCAGCACGGCCAGTAACAGGGACTTGTACATAACTCACCTCGGATAAGAAGAAATGCCCAACGATAGGGTAAGAATCGACTCAACCGAGATGACGAGGGGGACGTTCGAGCCGCTCGCGCGGCACATCCGGCATAAACAGGGAGGGAGAGAGGAAATCCGGGGCATCGGGTTCGAGTACGGCCACCGTCAGGCTGTCGCCGCTCAGCACCGTCATGGCGAGGGCCGAGGTGAAGCTGCCACAGGGCATGGCTTTCTCCAGGGTACGCTCGCTCTGGCTGCAATGGGGCGTCAGGGTACAGAGATCCGTCGCCGCCCGGCTGCCAAACGACATCAACACCATCAGCAGACTCCACAGGGGGAGCCAGCGGCGGGCGCGAGCGAGTTGGCGGCGGGTCAGAACCATGACGGACCTCGGTTATCAAAGGAGGCCTATGGTAACCCTTGGCCCCGGGGGAGGGTCAAGCCTGCCACCTGCGGGAGATCAAAAGAGAGTGAGATAGCGGGTGGGACATGCCACACTGGCCCTCATTTACGGCGCCAAAAGAGCCACATCCGGCGGTGCAGATAGCGCAGCATCGTCAGCCCCCATACTGGCGAGGCTCCGCACTTCTTGATAACGTCGCAGCTGATATCTCTTTCGTCGACACGAGTCTCCACTCAGGTTATGACCCCATGAAACGCATTCTGGTTATCTTCTCACACCCGGCGCTGCAGAGCTCCAGGGCCAACAAGCAGCTGCTGCAGGCGCTCGACGGCCTGGAGGGCATCACCCTGCACGATCTCTACCACCAGTATCCGGACATGTTCATCGACGTGAAACGTGAACAGGCGCTGCTGGCCGCACACGACATCATCGTCTTCCAGCACCCCTTCTACTGGTACTCCTGCCCGGCCATCATGAAGGAGTGGATGGATCTGGTGCTGGAATACGGTTACGCCTATGGCCCCGAGGCTCATTCCCTCAAAGGCAAGCAGTGGCTCAGCGCCATCACCACCGGCGGGGCGCCCGAGTCTTATTGCAGCGCGGGCTACAACCAGCGGCCGCTGCTCGACTTCCTGCTGCCATTCCAGCAGACCGCCCAGCTGTGCGGCATGCGCTGGCTGCCCCCCTTCGTGCTGCACTCCTTCCACAAGCTGGAGGATCCGGCGGCCCTGCGCCGCTGCGGCCAGGACTATCGTCAGCTGATCTGCGCCCTGCGCGACGATCAGCTGAGCCATGCCCAGCTCAATGAGAGTGCTTATCTGCGCGATCTGCTGGAGGGGCTGTCATGACACTCACCTGGAGATCCCCTCGGCTCATCCCGCTGGCGCGGGCGACCCTGTTCGGATGGAGGGCCCGCTGATGGGACACGGATTGCTGTTTGATGCCTTGATCTATCTGTCGGCGGCGGTGATCGCCGTGCCGCTGGCCAAGCGTTGGGGGCTGGGCTCGGTACTCGGCTACCTGCTGGCCGGCATCATCATAGGTCCCTTCCTGCTCGGCCTGGTGGGGGAGCAGAAGGATGTGATGCACTTCGCCGAGTTCGGGGTGGTGCTGATGCTGTTCCTGGTCGGCCTGGAACTCAGGCCCGCCCTGCTGTGGCAACTGAAGGGGCCCATCCTCGGCACCGGCGGCCTGCAGGTGCTGCTCACCACCGCCGCCCTGACCGGCGTGGGCTATCTCATCGGCCTGCCCTGGCAACAGGGGCTGGCCATCGGCCTCATCCTGGCGCTCTCCTCCACCGCCATCGTGTTGCAGAGCCTGCAGGAGCGCAAGCTGATGCAGAGCGAGAGCGGGCGATCCGCCTTCGCGGTGCTGCTGTTCCAGGACATCGCCGTGATCCCCATACTGGCGGTGCTGCCACTGCTGGCCATAGCGCCTGTGGTCAGCAACGGCAATTCCGATCTGGCGGGCTGGCAGCACGGGCTGCTGGTGGTCGCCGCCATCGCCGGCATAGTGCTGGGCGGCCATTACCTGATGCGGCCGGTGTTTCGTGCCATCGCCCAGTCCCATATGCGGGAAATCTTCGTCGCCGCCGCCCTGCTGCTGGTGATCGCCATCGCCGTGCTGATGGAGTCGGTGGGCCTCTCCCCCGCCCTCGGCTCCTTCCTCGCCGGCGTGGTGCTGGCGGACAGCGAGTATCGCCACGAGCTGGAGGCGGACATTGAGCCGTTCAAGGGGCTGCTGCTCGGCCTCTTCTTCATGTCGGTGGGAGCCGGCATCGACTTCGGCCTGTTTGCCGATCACCCGCTGCTTATCCCGACCCTGGTGATAGGTCTGATGCTCCTGAAATGGGGGGTGCTGATGGCGCTCGGCCTCATTCTGCGGGTCTCTCCCAGTCAGCGCTGGACCTTCGCGCTGGCCCTGGCCCAGGGGGGAGAGTTCGCCTTCGTGTTGTTCTCGTTTGCCGCCCAGAACAAGGTGCTGCCGGGGGCAACCATCTCCTTGCTGACCCTGGTGGTGGCGCTGTCCATGGCGCTGACCCCGCTGCTGCTGATCCTCAACGACAAGGTGATCCAACCCTGGTTCGACTACCGCAACCGGGACGACGTGCCCAGGCACGAGCAACCCGAGTTGGTCGAGCATCCGGTCATCATCGCCGGCTTCGGCCGCTTCGGGCAGATAGTCGGTCGTCTGCTGCACGGCCACGGCATCGGCACCACCATCCTTGAGCAGGACGCCAGCCAGATAGAAATGCTACGCAAGTACGGCTATCAGGTATTCTACGGCGATGCCAGCCGGCTCGACCTGCTCCATGCCGCCGGGGCCCACAAGGCCAAGCTGCTGGTGCTCTCCATCAACGATCCGGCGACCTCCCTCGAGGTGATCGAGATGGTGAAGAAACACTTCCCGCACCTCAAGATACTGGCCCGCGCCCAGGACAGGCCCCATGCCCACGAAATCCTCCGTCACGGAGTCGACAGCGTGCACCGGGAAACCCTGGGGTCGGCTGTGGATCTGGGGGTAGAGGCCCTGACCCAGCTCGGATTTCGGGCCAACCAGGCCTGGCGCGCCGGCCAGATGTTCAAGCAGTATGACAACCGGCTGCTGCGGGAACAGGTCAACTACCTGGATGACGAGCACACCTATATCAACAAGAGCCTGCAATACCGCGAGATCCTCTCCGATCTGCTGCAAGACGACGAGGAAGGACAGGAGCGTACCCACGCTCACAACTGGAACAGCGGTCTGCCCGACAACGACAAGGAAGCAATATGATTGCCTATTACCCCATGCTCAAACACCTGCACATGACCCTGGCCATGGTCAGTCTGCTGCTCTTCATCTACCGCTGGAGCCTGGCGCTGGCTGGCAGCGGGCGCTTGCAACAGAAGTGGCTCAAGGTGTTGCCCCATATCAACGACACCTTGCTGCTGCTGTTTGGCGTGCTGCTGGCGGTCACTCTGCAGATGAGCCCGGGCCAGCAACCCTGGCTGATGGCCAAGCTGATCGCCCTGGTGCTCTACATCGGTCTCGGCGTCATGGCGCTCAAACGTCCTGGCCGCAACCAGAAGCTGATCGCAGGCGTGGCCGCCCTGGCCGTGTTTGGCTACATGGTGGGTGCCGCCATGACCAAGTCAGCCTGGTCCTGGCTTGCCTGATCACCACTCTGCGGTGAGGGCCAACCCCTCACCGCACTTTCCTTCCTGCCCTCTTCCTCACCCCGCTTCGCACGTTCATTGCTCCCGTCCATTGCGCCGCTGCTCACTCATTTTTTCCTGATAATGACAACAGCCACTCTGGTCCCATGATTATTTTTAGATAAAAAAGGCTTCAAATAACTCCTTGTGTGGCGTATTTTATGATTTCTATCAGTGAGTTATCGAATCCTGTATGAAAATGGCGACAGTTGTCGCAGCAAAACTTGCGACATAGACTGTCGCAAGTGCTGGCTAGGATAACCTCAACGCTAAACCAGTGAAGGCATGCACCATGAGTAAGAAGCTGTTACGACAACTGACCTTGGCGCGTTGCATCCCGCACCGCCCTTACAAGCTGACCGCCAGCCAACTTCAGGTAAAACTGGAAGAGGAAGGCATTCACGTCAGTCTGCGTACCGTGCAACGGGACCTGGAAGAGATGTCCGGTATGGGACTGTTCGACCTCACCTCGGATGAGCGCAGCAAACCCCATGGCTGGTGTTTCGAGCGCCACGGCCTCAACGACTTTGCCAACATCATGCCGCTCTCCCTGGCAGTGGCCCTGAAAACCTGGAGTGACCAGGCGAGCCAACTGTTGCCGGCCAGTGTGCTGACCGAATTGAACCCGCTGATCGACAAGGCCGGCCAGGTCATCCGCGACAGCCAGAGCGAACTGGCGGAACGCTGGCTCGAGAGCGTGCACCAGTCGCCACGTCCCTTCGCCGGCAATCCGGAGATCCGTCGTAGCACCCTGATCCGCGACGCCCTGTGGCGTGGTCGCAAGTTCAGCGCCGAGATCCAGCGCGTCATCAAGGAGCGCACCGTGTGGCTCTGCTATGACCGTATCAACCCGCTCGGCATCCTGAACCAGCCGGATGGCCCCGTGCTGCTCTGTACCCTGTCCGAGCTGGATCCCAAGGTCTACGGCATCCCGTTCGATCACATCAAGAACGTGGAACTGACCAACTTCAGTGCGACCCAGCCGAAGGAGTTCAATATCCAGAAGCTGATCCGCGAGCAAGGCTATCAGGACGTCAGCGGCCCCATCCGCTTCGTTGGCCGCATCGATGCCAACTGCCCGACCCTGATCGATGGTCAGATCCCGGGTCACAACCCGCGCATGACCCGCTACGACAAGCGCAGCGTGGTGGTGGAAACGGAAGTGCAGGACACGCCCGAGTTCCGCTCCTGGCTGAACAACATGAGCGGCAACCTGGAAGTCCTGGCTCCCGAGTCCCTGCGTAAGGCATATCCGACTCCTGGTACCCGGGTCAGCTGATCAGATCCTTCGACAAAGCGCAAAAAGCCGAGATGAGCCTCGGCTTTTTGCCTGTTTTTCAGACATATTTACTCAATAAAATTTTAACTCTTACACCCCTGATTGAACCTTCTGTACCATCGTTTTCCTCCCTGTTTTTGGTTGTAAGAGATCCGCCATTCCCCCTGTAAGACCCCTCATCGTTGAACCGTACGTGAAGCCATCCCATGGTCGCTATGCTTTCTAAGGAAACTAAATAAGTTATTGATACAAAATGAAAATTACTCTGCAAGCTCAATATTTATTCACTACCTTGCTGCTTTCAATGGCGGATCACGCCTTGTTCCCGTTCTCGGTTGCCTTAGTATGGGTCTCACAAGGACGGCGCTGGTTCGGCAGGATGCAGAAACGGCGCATAAACAGGGAAGGCCACAGGATGTGGCAGGACACCTCAGGATGAGGTTGATAACCCGGATGGTTATCACCAAGGATTGACAGGACAGCCACAGGATGTGGTGGACCCCTCAGGACGAGGCAGAGTGGTACGGATTACCGCTCTTCAGGATGTAAGGAACCTCGCCGGAGGCGACAGGAACGGCTTCAGGATGAAGCGAGATAACTTGGATGGTTATCTGTCAGGAAGACGCAAGGAACACCACGGGATGTGGTAATGGACACCTCCAGGATGGAGAGGGTGAAGCAATCAGGAGCGATTGCTAGGCTAGGACGGCCACAGGACACCCCAACGGATTGGGAAGGGGAAATTCCAAAGGACAGGATAAAGAGTCAAGGATTGCAGGGAGCATGGCAGTTCAGGGACTGGACTAGATGACTTGAGGGGACGGCAAACGCCGTCCCCTTTTCTTTATGCCTGGCATCAGGGATTAACAGCTCCGTCGCTATAACCACCGATCCCACACCGCCATGCCATTGTTACCGTTTAGCCTGGCTACCAGAACGTCCCATCTCGTTAGTTCTTCTACTGACACGCTGATCGTAGCGGCCTCAACCAGTCATTTGCAGAGCGCCATCAGGCTGGCTTAACCGAGCCCCTTGGCCAGCCGACCATCTGACGACCTTCCTAAACTGGTGTCCGGGATGATTAGACCACTACAACTCTGACTTCAGGCTTCTGAACAACCGCTCCATCGGGGCGTTATCCCAGCAGTTGCTACGCCGACTCATGCTCTGGGTCATGCGATAGCGCCACAGTCGTTGCCGAAATGCCCGACTGCCGTATTGGCTGCCCTGGTCAGAGTGAAACAGCACACCAGAGGGGCAACCTCGTTGCTGATAGGCCATCTCCAGCGCTTTGATTACCAATTCTGCATCAGGCTTGTCAGACATCGCCCAGCCAACGACCCGGCGGGTATGGAGGTCAAGAACCACTGCCAGGTAATTCCAACAACCTCCGACCCAGACGTAGGTAATATCGCCACACCACACCTGATTGGGTTGCGGAGCATCAAATTCGCGGGCCAGCAGATTGGGAA